>JAXGMU010000012.1:0-28641 GCA_040768485.1 Bacteroidales bacterium | reverse complement strand
CCCGGGCAGTTGTTTCTTCCCTGGCAGCTGTTTCTTCCGCCATGGTGGTTTCTCCGGTATCCCTTACTTGATCCGCCGGTGGTTCCGTCACCGGCTCCGCGGTGTGCTCCTCCCTTTCTGCTAGGAATGCAGTTGCAGCACCCGGTTCAGCCAAACCGGCAAAAAGCAGCGCCAGGTCTTCCTGTTCCCCGTTTTCCGTGCCGGAGGTGAGACCGGATACCGGCTTGATGGAGATCAGATAGATTTGGGATTGTGAACGGTCGGATCCGAATGAAGTGGAGTAGACCGCAAGCTTTTTATTCGGATGAATGGAAAAAGCAATCTCATCTTTCTGGCTGTTGATAAAACCGGAAAGGTTCACGGGTTCTCCCCAGCCGGTCCCGTCGAATGGACAAAGAAATACGTCATAGCCGCCGAAACCCCCGTGACCCGTGGAAGAAAAATAGAGGTTCTTCCGGTGGTCCAGGAAAGGGAACCATTCATGTCCCGATGTATTGATCTTCCGTCCCATGTTGACCGGGGTTGACCATCCTCCGGCTGTTTTTTCGGTCAGGAACAGGTCCAGTCCCCCGCTGGAAGGCATCCGGTCGGATGCGAAGATCATCACGGATCCGTCGCCCGATACGGCGGGGTGCATGTAGCGGGCAGGGTCACTGCAGAAGGGCAGTGGCTGCGGCTCTGATTCCCCCGGACCGTCCATCGCCATTTCATAGATCTTTTCCACCGTCCTTCTGCCTGACAGTTCGATGTTCCTGGTAAAATAGACTATGTTGTAATCCCTGGTGAAAGACATACCGCCAGGGGTGTAAGGGAACGGATCGTTCCCGAAAAGGGGCCTGCTGCTTTCCAGCGAAAGGTGCTCCAGGGGCACGAAATATGTCTGCGCCTGTCCGAAGGTCACATGGTCGGGGATCATCTTCCTGTGATATTTCGAGTTTGAAAGGAAGATGAGCCCGTTCATATAAAAAGCCACATCGTTCGACGGTCCGTGGATCTCCAGATGGACCGTATCCTTCCGGAGAGATTGATCCAGCCGGGTGGAATCGTTCCCGGAATCCGGCGGGACCATTCCCCCGGTCTCAGGAATACACATGAGGGAGCACATGATGAGGAGATAACCGGAAAGCATTTTGTATCTGACTGCATTCATGCCGAACCGTATTTACCAGTGTCTGTATTGCAGGAAAGTCTGTTTGTCCTGCCCGAGATTCACCCCCAGCTGAATCTCAAAGATAATGTTCTCATCGTTCAGGAATCCCACCCTGGGAAACTCCAGGAATACGCCTGTGAAAAATCGCGGGAACTGGTACTGGAAGAACAGGGAAACCTGGTCCACGGATTTGAAATAGGACCCGATGTAAAAATTCTGCAGATAGAGTTTCAGGTAAGGAAACATGTGCCGGTGGAGCTCCGAAACGGTCGAATCGTTCACTGAGATCAGCAGCGAAGGTTCGAGCACCACGGCGCTTTTCCTGCTCAGAACGAATTTATACCCACCGTAAAAATGATATTCCCGGGGCACATACGCTTCGGATCCGTCGGTGAGCCCGTCGTTCCTCCAGCTCCCGAGCAGTGATGTGGTTGAAATCCCGGCAAATGCAGTGGGTCCGTAATAATAGACCCCCAGGTCCATATTGGGATTGAGGGAATTGGAAAGGGAATCCGCAACTGCCTCGGCAGCATTACCGGGAATGTTCATGATCGCTTTCAGGGCGGCACCGGCCGACAACAGGTGTACATTTGCCCTGTCGAGCGGGATGTGGTAAGAACCGGCAACGGCGATCCCGGTATTCCACGATTCCGGAAGCTGGTCCCTGAAGGCATACGCACCCAGTCCGAACCTGGTGAAACCACCGGTTGACCTGGTGAGCCGGCTGTGAAAACTGAGCACCTGGCTGTCGGGCGATTTCAACACCCTGCTGGTCAGGCTGAACTGGGTGAAATCCTTGCTTCCGGCATAGGCAGGGTTCAGCAGGATGGGAGTGTACACAGGATTTGACAGGGGCTTGGATGGCACCTGCTGTGCCGGTGCAAACACAGACACAGCAGCCAGGATCATTCCTGCAAATACGCTTCTGTATATGAAACTCCTTGACATGGCATCCTGAATTACCAGGTTATTCATTCACCAGGGGCAGGATCTCGGCCGGGATGATCTGCTGTTCTCTGTAAAATCCGCCGGTGGTGAGGATCTTGTCATTTGCCGGATCCGCGTCATCCCCGATGTCCGCGAATGCATTGATCACACCTGAAGCAATGACCACAAACCGCTCGTGGGATGCGGTATCGGCCGATACGGTATAGACCTGGGAAAGCCCGCCTCCTGTAAAGGCATTTACATCGATGATGGTCCCGGTACGCGTATTGTAGATGGCCAGTTCCCCCTCGTATTCATAATAGAGCGGGATGTTCCCCACGGTGAGGATCTGCGGGTTCACGTTGATCTGTACGGTGGCAAAGACTTTCTGGTTCTTGATGTGCGCCGAGATATCCGCCGTGGGATTGATGGTCAGGATCGGCTCCTCCTCGATCCGGATACAGCTGAATAATGTGATCAGGGCAACGCCCAGGATGATATGATTTTTCTTCATCTGGTTCTGTTTATGAGCAAATAAAAGTAGAAATTCACCCGAACATAAACAAAACCTGCCCCCTGATATCTTTTCAGATCACTGTGAATAACCCGCTCCAGCGGTCACGAAATGAATCCAGCCGGACTTTCATGATCCGTCGAAAGACAGACATCAAGCCCGGAAAATCTTACTCCCTGAAATACGTGATCGTCCGTTCAGAAATGATGGGCTCATTCAGATCCGAGGTCCCTGTCACCTTCACCCAGTTGCCCATATCATCATATTCATAGCGATATTCAGAGACATACTCTTCACCTTCATCATTCCTCATCACCTGTTTCTCGAGCCAACCCTTTTCGTTGTAGGTATATTCCTGCTCGAATGTCTTTTCTCCTTCTGCGTTATAATATTGATAGCCGGTCCTCCTTCCATCCTGGTTCACCGTGAAAATATATTTTCCGGTGGGTTCGTTTTTTGGATTCAGGAATTGCCACTCCAGGTAATTCCCGTTTTCATCAGAGGTAAGAAGCACGCTCCACATCAATGTGTCCACGGGCATCCTGAACTGTTCAATCCCGGTAAGTTGACCGGCCTCATTGTAAGTCATTTTCGCATAACTGCGAAGGGTATCATCCCTGAAATATTCTCCCCGGATAATCTGATCATCCTGAACGGTAAGTTTCGTCCGGTCGATCAGTTCGTCGTTCTCATCGATCAGGTCGCACTGCAGCAAATTGCCATTTTCATCGAATATCACCCTGATGTCATTGGTCCAGGTGATCGAATCCCTTGCAGCAACCGTTAAGCGCTCACCTTTCACATAAGCTCCGTCCTGTTCGACTGCCAGGTAATTAATTTCAACGACCTCTTTCACTTTTCCTTTCAGTACCTCGGGAAATAAATAATAGGGGGTAAAAAACCCGATTTCAACCTGTTGTACTTCAGGTTCCTGCTGCGGGCATCCCATGGCCAGGATGGCCAGCAGGAATAACAAAGGAATGATTTTTTTCATGGGGAATGTGGGGATTGGTTCAGTCAGCTAAGTTAGCGTTTCAATTGCTTAAAGTCAAGGACTTTAACGGAATATATTTTATCACGGCGCCTCGCGGAATGAGCTGTAAGACCCCTGCCCGGTGGTTCATATTATTTTTTAATTATTGCCGGATTTTTATAAATTTTACGATCTTTGGATGATCATAAGATATTGAGTGAAATAGACTAAATCATATACCCGTAAAAATGAAAAAAATATCATCGAATCTTTCTTTCAGCATCCTGTCCGGAATCATCGCAGGCATGTTTCTGATATTTACGGCGTGCAACACGTCCAGTAAAAAACAAGAAGAGACAACGGATGTTACCGGGGATACCGGCAAGCAGGAAGTGACCATTGAAGAGATGATCGGCTATCCGGTCCCCACCTCCTTTGAAATTACAGAACTGATCCGCGATGCAGGCGCTCCTTACATACTGACCCTTTCAAATGCTCCGGAAATGGCAGGGAACTACATTACCCAGAAGGAGAAAGCATTGAATCTCGGGATCTATGCAACGGACCTCTGTTACGCTTCCACGTATATGATGAACCAGGCCACCATGCAGTTCCTGGAGGCATCCAGAACCCTGAGCGATGAACTGGGCATCACCACCTCATTCAATATGAATTATGCCGAAAGAATCGAAAACAACCTGAATAACAGGGATTCCCTCATATCCATTGTCACCGGATCCTTTTATGACACATGGGATTATCTTGTGGAGAACAGCCAGGATATCCTGGCGCGGCTGGTGGTCAGCGGCAGCTGGATTGAAGGGATCTACATCACTGCAAATATTGCAGGCACATCCAGGGACAATACCGAATTCCTGAAGATACTTGCCAATCAGAAATCCTCCCTGAACACGATTGTGTCCCTGCTCGGACAGGTGAAGGATACAGAGGAAGCAGCGGATATCTTCAAGGGATTGAATGATATTAAGGGCGTCTACGAACAGGTGGGTGAAACCATGACCGCCGGGCAGCTGGAGGAGCTGACGGTCAGGATCGAAGCGCTGCGCGAGAGTATCATTTAGCTACTGCACAACTTTATCATCTTTTTCTAGGTCTTCAGGTAATCCCGGTCGGAAATCTGACCTTTTGGGGACAACTCCAGGGGAGCACTGTAGAAATACCCTTGTCAGACGTCAGCCGGAGTGGGTATTCCTGATAAGGCGCCTGCCAAAATAAGTGCAAGGGGAAGCCCTGCCAATACACGGATGACCCTGCGCTGCCTAAGTTCCTTCCAGAACCGGGATAGTCTTATTGGAATGCCCGGCATTCAGGTTAAATTCAGGGTATTAATTGATAAATATAAGCCAACTATTTGTCAAGTTCAAATAGAGAGGGACGAATGAGCCAACAGGATATGCGCATGCTTCGTTTCATGGAATATGATTTTCATCAAAAAGAAATTACAAACATTAAAAAATAATGTTTCAATTGGTTATAAACCTGTATATTGCATGGGTAATTTGAATAAATAGTTCAGTGATCATACAGGAACGCTTCAGCGATGAGATGGATTTCACATATAGCGATTGTACTGCCGGTATTCCTGGTCTCCTGTATTGGCGAGCTTAGGAACAGTCCGCCCGTCATTGAATCCATCATCCTTGATCCTCCTGAAAACTTCACCCCCGGTTCAGATATCCTGGTTTCAGCCGTTGTACATGACAGGGACGGCGATCCACTGGAATTCTTCTGGGAATCAGAAGGAGGCCTCATTGCAGAGCCTTCGCAGGCCTCCACCAGTTGGGAACTCTCCACCCGGGCCGAGCCGTTGAGTTACGAGCACATTACCCTGACAGTTTCTGACGGGAAAGAGCTGGTGACCCGGACCAGGACAATCCAGGTCAGCGAGGGACTGATCATGGCCGGTTATACTTATTTTGAAGGTACGACCATCCCTGTTCCGGGTGTGGAGGTGCAGATCGGCAAATTCTCTGCCTTTTCCGATGAGGAAGGATATTACATGATCCAGTACCTGAAGGAGGGAAATGAACAGGTGGTGGCCACCAGAGAAGGATTCGACAGGTATGAGTCCTCCGTATATGTGGATAATCCGAAATCAACTTTTCATATTTACCTGACGAGTCCCACCGAAACACAAACGATCTCGGGGTTTGTGAAAACGATTGACAACCTTGTTTTTGAGGGGCTGAAGGTAGTGATGCTGAATCCGGACCACAGCGAAAGCCGGCTGGAAGGGTATACCGACAACAGGGGGTACTACGAAATAGAAAAGGTACCCAAAGGCACCAGGGAATTCCTGGTCAGGAACCCGGGGCCGGAACGTGTTTTTCTGAACGACTCGCTCATCAGCAGTTATTCCGTCAGGGAAGAGCAGGTATCGTACGATGCCAGGATCAAGATTAAAAGAATGATCATTGAAGATTCATTTATGTCTGAAATCGACGACTGGGATTACCAGGGAAATACTTCTGAAGGTTTCTATGTGCTTGAAAAGGGAGAAAAACTGGAGTTGAGGGAGCCGTTCACCGTACCGGCTGATGCCGAAAAAGCCATGCTATATATTAACTCCTTTGTGATCGGTGGATGCAATCTCGTGGGAAGACTTCCGTCCCACCGGGTCTGGATCGCAAACCGCCGGCAGGAAAATATGGGAGGTATCAGCTGGGGCGGCGACGGGAACAATTTCACGGCAGAAGTATCATGGTATCCATCCGATTCGCCCACATATATGAACATATACGGGAGGGAGATCATTCTGTACCTGGAGATCTACGGGGAAACCAGCTGTGTTCCCGATCCGCTCTGGAGAATATATAACATTGAATTCAGCTATTACCATTAATAAAATGCTATGGTTATGAAAAATTTAATGAAAATTGGATTACTGCTGGCCCTGGTTGTCAGCATTTCCTCTTGCGAAAAGGTCAAGGGACTCTTTGACATTGATTTTGACACCACATTCAAAGGAGATCTGGAAATCGAGATCCCTGAATCCGAGCTCAAATCTGCCGAATTTCATGAATTCCATTCGACAGTTGAAGTCAAGATTGAAGATTATGACGATATTGTGGAGTACGGGGAGAATATCCGGGAAATAAACGTAGACAGCATCCTGGCCACTGTCAAGGACGTAAATAAGGATGATGTTGTGTTCTCAAAAGGGACTACCTTCAGTATTTATGATACAGAAGATAAAGCTACCTGGGAGCTTGAAAATGATTGGGACATTGTTGTTGGAACGAAAATTACCCTGGGTGATATCGGTACTGAAAAATATAACACTGTGAAGAGAATCCTGGAGAAGCAAAAGGCCTTTACCATCAGCGGGGACGGTTACTGCACCCAGAAGGGGGTGTCCATCACCATCAGGCTGAGTATAAATACGACGGTCGTTGCCAATCCGCTTTAGCAGGTCTCCATGTAATTCGAATTACCGGCCCGGGGTTTATACGACAAAAACAATACCTTTGCGTCGTTTCCTGAATCTAATTTGAAAACCCCGAGCGTTATGAAGAAGCAGATCAAACGCGTTCTCTGGATTCTGCTGGTCGCTTTGCTGGTATTTGTGGTCTGGTATGCATGGCCACGTGCACCCATCATCACGGCCTATGCGGCAAAGGGAATGTGTTCCAGTGTGTTTTTGGCCGACAAGGATCCCGACAGGGTATATGAGGAGGATCTTTCATTTTTTCCCATCAGCCTTGCCAGGTGCAGGATTGATTATGATAAAAAAACAGTTACTTCCAGGGTCCTGGGACTGGCAAAACGGAAAGCGGTGTACAGGGAGGGACTGGGGGCGGTACTGGTGCTGGATCAGCCGGAAGAAGAACTGAAAGCAGCTTCGTTCAACATCCCCGATCCTGGTTACAGCCAGGACACCCTCCCCTGGCCGAAAGGAAACATGCTGCCCGATGAAAAACCGGAGGGCGTGGATTATGTGAAACTCGATTCGGTCATTCAGAATGCGTTTGATCCCGACGGTACCGATCCGCTGAAAAAAACCCTGGGAGTGGCGGTGGTCTACGACAACCAGCTGATCGCTGAAAAGTATAAAGACGGATATGACCTTCATACCATGTTCCATGGATGGTCCATGACCAAAAGCATTGCCGGGACACTCATAGGCATCCTGGTGGATGAGGGGAAAATGAAGGTTGATGAACCCACCGGGATCCCCGAATGGTCTAACGATGTCCGAAAGAACATTACCGTGGAGCATATCCTTCACATGAGCAGCGGTCTCGAGTGGGTGGAGAATTACTTCACCATTTCGGAAGCCACCCTGATGCTCATGCGGAGCAGTGATATGTTTTCTTTTGTGGTCAACTGCGAGGCAGCACATGAACCTGGTACGTTCTGGAATTATTCGTCCGGGGATATTAACCTGCTTTCCGGCATAATCCGCAAAACGCTGGAAAATGATGAAACATACCTCCGGTACCCCTACTCCAGGTTGCTGCACAGGATCGGGATGCTGAATACGGTGATCGAGACCGATGCCAGCGGGCTCTTCGTGGCTTCTTCCTACTGTTACGGAACCACGAGGGACTGGGCCCGGTTCGGGCTTCTCCTGCTGAACAAAGGGATCTTTGAGGGGGACACGGTTGTCTCGCCTGAATGGGTGGAGTACATGCGAACCCCGGCCCCCGCCTCCGAAGGGACCTATGCAGCCACCTTCTGGCTCAAAGAACCGGATCCGCTCAATATCCTGAAGGATATCAGGGAGGAGGTTTACTTTGCAGATGGTTTCCTGGGACAGCGGGTCTACATTATCCCGTCCAGGAAGCTGGTGGTGGTGCGCATGGGATACAGCCTGACCAATTTCAGCCTGAACGATTTCCTGAGGGATATCATTTCAACGCTGCCGGAACAGACCGGGTCCTAGGATCCGGTTCGGACGATTCTCTTTACCGCAGAAAGATTTCCGGAGGTGATCCTGATCAGGTACAATCCGTCTTTCAGGGAAGCTCCGTCCCCTGAAGATCCGTCCCAGTGAATCTCAGACTGATCCGTGTGATCGATAACCTCAAACCGTTTGACCTCCCTGCCATGCAGATCATAGATGCGCAGGTCCACCGCCCGGTGATAGCCGGGGGCGCGGATGATCAGCCGCACATTGCTTTCAAACGGATTGGGATCGGCAGCAAGGGATAATCCACCCGGCCCCGGACGCCCGGAAATGCCCGATGGAACTTTGCTGAACCACCGGTAATACAATTCATGGATCCCGCTATTTTGCTCAACCCACACGATGTCCACCTTTTCCTGGTTGAATTGTTTATATGCGATGGAAGATGCCAGTGCCCGGTCAGAGACCGTATCCAATACCTGGCAAACGCCGAAGAATTCTGTATAGGCGTGAAAAAGGACCCCCTCTTTACGGAATATCAGGTTGTAACGGGCAGGCGAAATAACATCGTCCACAGATGCGGCTTCCACCGGACCGGGATTGATGATCCGGGTACCCATCCAGTCAAAATGGCCCATGGAATAGTAGGCCAGGCCGTTTGCCAGATTGCCCTCCAGGTCTATGAAAAGGACCACAGGAAACGTTTCGCTTTCAATAATATCCGGGTAATAGTAACCGGGACCGATGGAGAGGGTAGGGCGGGTCCCCGGAAAGGAAACACCCTCCCGCCATACTGCTCCCCCGTCGGCTGAAAAACAGAGATAAATTGAGTCGCTGGACAGCTGATAGGCGACAAAGACCGCTTCATCGGCACAGGTCAGATGGGTGGCAAGGTGATAATTCACAAGTGTATCCGGATGTGTCCAGCGATCCGTTTTGTAGATGACCGAGGCATATATGACTGAATCCTGATCCAGTTTTACATATTTCAGGGCTGACAGGAAGCGGTCGCCCCGCACCGTGGTATCTGTGATCCCATAAATCACATGAATATTACCCGACCCGTCGCAATCCGCCACCGGGAATGAAACCGATTCGGCAGTGTCCGAGATCAGTCTGCCGGTCGACCAGATGCCCGGTTCGGTTTCAAAGGCAATGCGGATGCCATGGTCGACATACACCAAGAACACATTGGAAAGAGGATCCACGGCCAGGCTTGCTTTGCCGCCCCGGAGGATTTCTTTCGCTTCCCCGAGATCCCGGGAAAGGAATATTTTGTCACCGGATTCGATAACGATGTATGGATCGGGAGTCCGGACGATTTTCCGCTGGCCGTCGTACCAGTCTCCCAGGTTCATGCTGTCGGAGGAAAAAATTTTCACCTGGCAAAGCAGGGACGCAGGTATGCTAAAGGCAAGGATTGCCAGGCAAAATCTCACATGAAACCCTGCATTGTGCATCACTGTCAGATTGGATACGGACACGTATACGAAAATACCTGAAAATAGTGAAAAATATCTGATTAAACCTTCTTCATTCCAGATCGTCATATGAGCAGAATCCATTCCAATCCCAAAACCAAACTGCCATGAAACAAAAACATTCATTTCAATTGTTCAGACTGGGAGTGATCTGTTCATTCCTGTTGGCCTCGGCCGGCTCTCTTGAAGCGAAAAATCCGGATTTCAGCGGAAAATGGAAATTCAATGAAACGGAAAGCGCCATGGGCGAAGGCAGGTTCTTCGCGGCCGAGGAGATGACAGTCACACAGGACGGGAAGACCATCACCATCGAACGCACCCGGGCAGGAAGGGACGGTCAGATGCGCACCACCACCGAGACCATCACCCTGGACGGTAAAGAAAATGTGGAGGAACGTGAATTCGGCAAATCCACCTACAAAGCTACCTGGTCGGCTGATCAGAATTCCCTGGTCATTGAGACTGAAACAGAATTCCAGCGGCAGGGAGACACCTTCACCATGAGCAGGAAGGAAACCTGGTCCCTGGCCGAAGGAGGAAAGGTACTGAAGATCGATTCCGCATCATCCTCCCAGAGGGGCACCCGTTCGGCCACCCTGATCTATGACATGCTTTAACGGGGGCTGATCCGGGATCGCGGATCTGCTTTTTTCCTGGTTGTTCAGTATGGCAAATCACTGCTGTTTGCAGGTGCCTGTTTTGGGCACCCGCTCTTGATCTGTGTCTACAAATGCCATAACTTTGGTCAACTAACTGGCTTTAAAAGCCTTAAACTTATCACTATGAAAAGAACCAACATGTACAGCCTGTTATGGCTTACAGTAGCGCTGTGCCTTTTCTCTTCCTGTGCAAAGAAGGAAGCCGAAATTCCAGTCACCACTAAATCTGAAAAGGCCCTTGAATTATACAGAGAAGCTTCTGATGCGATGAAGGATGTATATATCCCGGAGGCAATGGGTCTACTGAATCAAGCCCTGGAGGAAGATCCTGATTTTTTTATGGCTGCTTACGACCTGGCCACCATGAATTTTTATTTTGGAAATGATGCGGAATTCAACAAGTACGCCAGGCAAGCTGTGGCATCTGAAGCTGCATTGAGTGACGGAGAAGAAATTATGAGAGAGATGCTTAAAAAACTGATGGAGGATCAGGATGCAGACATAACAGGCCTGGGCAACCAGCTGGTGGAACTGTACCCCGAAGATCCGACAGCATACAGCCAATTGGCATTTGCACAAATGATGAACGATGATTATGAGGGGGTTGTGGAGACATTGATAAAAACGCTCGAGATAACCGAGGATTCTGCAGGCATCTATAATTCACTGGGGTATGCATACATGGAAATGGAACAATTCGATAATGCCAGATCCGTACTTGACAAATACATAGAAATGGAGCCTGACCTGCCCAATCCTTATGATTCAAAAGGGGATTACTACATGAAGATCGAAGATTATGGCAATGCCTACGAGAGCTATATGAAGGCTTACAGCATTGACAGTACATGGAGCCTTAATAAAGCACTGAAAGCCAGAGAACTACAGGACACAGTCCTGGTTGAATAAGCAGCAGCGGACAATAAGACCTGCCCGGTTCTCTGATAAAAGAGGCATCCCATAAGATTCAGCAGGGTGTTCTCTTTCCTGACCCGGGGCAGGATCAATTCCCGGGATCCCCTTACAGATAAAGGCACTACTCGTTGTAGAGCCAGTGCACTGCATCTTCGTAGTTGGTGAATGTACCTATATTCACTCCCTTTTGCTGACCGCAGAGCTCCTTAAATTCATCCTTGTCGAAATTAACGCCGGGCAACACGAGCATTGCGATTCTGTCACTGAAGGTTTCACTGTCTTTGAAAATTGACTGAACGAGACGGAAGATTTCAGCGGTGGACAGGATCCATTGTGTACGCCTGAAATCAAGGAGCAGGTCGTAGTTCGCCGGGGGGACCTTCGGCTTTGCCAGTTCCACCAGATTGGTCATGCTTTCTTCAAAGTCCACAGTTCCGTCGTCCGATACACTCAGATAATCGATGGAACGGATAATCTTGATTTTTACAGCCATTCTTCCCTGAGATAATTTCAGTAAAAATACAATCAATGTAACAAACGGCCGCATCAGGGCGTAAAATGCAGGGATTATTTTCTTATTTTTAATAATTGGCGATTTCTGACCGAGGAAGCCAATTTACCAATATGACTGAAATATGAATGAAGTATTGATCGTGCCGAAGGAGAACATGGGCAGGAATTTCATCCCGTTGGAATACCTGCCAGGCGGAAAAGATGAGTATTACCAGAGGAACAAACAGATCACTCCGCCGGAATCAGGCTGGAGAAATCTGCGATCCGAAGAAATTGAAAGGCTTGTCAAAAACGACAATACGGCGGATAACTGGGATGATCTGCTGGTTACCGATCAGTTTGACCCGAGACTCATACAGAACACGAAATTTTTCGGGCTTGTAAGGATCGGCAGGCTGAGGAATGTGATCATTCAGCATCACGACCTGAGAATGCCCTGCGGCATCAGCAACAGCCTGATCATCTCCTGCGATATCGGAGATGATGTAGCCATTCACAATGTGCATTACCTGGCACATTACATCATCGGTGACCGGAATATCCTCTTCAACATCCAGGAGATGCATACCACCGACCATGCCAAGTTCGGTAACGGGATCCTCAAAGAAGGCGAACCTGAAAAGGTGCGCACATGGATCGATCTGATGAATGAAACAGGCTGCAGGCAGGTTCTTCCCTTCGACGGGATGATCCCCGCGGATGCGTATCTATGGGCCAAATATGTGGACGACAAATCTTTGCAGGCAAAATTAAAGGAGATCACCCAGGCGGGAATGGATCACCGGCGGGGATATTATGGAACCACCGGGAATAACTGTGTGGTAAAGAATTCATTGATCCTGAAAGATGTGAAGATCGGAGCACACTGTTACATCAAGGGGGCAAACAAACTGAAGAATCTGACTATCAATTCGTCAGATAAAGAACCCACGCAGATCGGGGAGGGAGTGGAGCTGGTCAACGGGATCATCGGATATGGCTGTCACATCTTCTACGGATGCAAGGCAGTGAAATTTATCCTGGGCGATCACTCCAACCTGAAATACGGAGCCAGGCTGATCAACTCATTTCTGGGAGACAATTCCACAATCTCCTGCTGTGAGGTGTTGAACAACCTGATCTTCCCCGCACACGAACAGCACCATAATAATTCATTTCTCGTCGCCTCGGTGGTCATGGGACAGAGCAACATCGCAGCCGGTGCCACCATCGGATCCAACCACAACAGCCGGGCCAACGACAATGAAATCCAGGCCGGGAGGGGATTCTGGCCGGGATTGTGCACAAGTCTGAAGCATTCCAGCCGGTTTGCATCATTTGTACTGCTTTCCAAGGGAGATTATCCTGCGGAGCTGGATATCCCGCTTCCGTTTGCCCTGCTGAACAACAACGTCTCCAAATACAGGCTGGAAGTGATGCCCGCATTCTGGTGGATGTACAACATGTACGCGCTGATCCGCAATTCCTGGAAATTCCTGAGCCGGGACAACCGGGAGAACAAACTGCAGCATGTGGAATTTGAGACCTTCGCTCCCGATACCATCGAGGAGATCATCCACGCACGAAGGCTGCTAGAAATATGGACTGCCAGAGCCAGTCTCAGAAACGGCGGTAAACCTGATGAGAAAATGGGCGAGAATGAACTTGCCGGTCTGGGAAAGGAGCTCCTGTCCGGAAACGAAGAGGTGATCAACGGACTGGAGGTGCTGGGTGAAAGAATGGAAAATACAAAAAGAAAGACATTGATCCTTAAGCCTTACAGGGGATATCATGCATATGAAGAGATGCTTCACTATTATGCCATGAAGAACCTGCTGGAGTATATGAGGACGAACCCCAGGGCTACTTTTTCGAGCATGTCCAGGAAACTGGCCGGAGAGAGGGAGAAAAACTGGGTGAACCTGGGGGGACAGATCATGAAGGAAAGGGATTTGGACCAGCTTCGATCGGATATCGGGAAGGGTAAATTGAAATCGTGGAAAGAGATCCACAAAAGGTATGATGCGCTGTGGGACGATTATCCCCTGGAGAAGCAAAAACACGCGTACGCCACCCTTTGCGAAATCTACGGTACGGATCAACTCACAGTATCCGACTGGATGGCTGCCCTTGACAGGGCGGTGAGTATCCAGGAAAATGTGAATGAACAGGTGTATCAAACCCGGAACAAAGATTACGAAAATCCGTTCCGGCAGGCCACCTTCAGGAATATGGATGAAATGACCGCTGCCATCGGGACCATCGACGAGAACAGTTTTATTGTACAGGTGAGGAGAGAAACAGCGGAATTCAGGGAGATGGTGGAAAAAATCAGAAAACGAGGTTAAATATAAAAAGTAAACCAGATGAATCTGAAACAAGACAAGTACTCTAAGTATGCCCTGGTGCAGGAAATGATGGATACTCCAGGAGTGGTGAAAAAATTCAATCCCGATCAGACCCGTGATGTGGCTGCAGAAATAAGGTCCGCCGGAAGACTTTTCCTGACGGGAGAAGGTTCCAGCCGGATCTTCCCGGCAAAAAACGCCATTCGTAAGGCACTCACCCGGGGAATGGACCTCTCGGTTTCCACCGATGGTTCCCGCCAGTCCGCGCAGTATGACCTGTCGCGGTTCGCCGTTTTCTGTGCCTCAAACTCGGGACGGACCAAGGAGGTGGTCCTGCTCGCAAAAAAACTGGCAGCCTCGGGCAATGAGAAACGATACGCGCTTACCGCCAACAATGATACCATCCTGGAAAAAGAGTGCAGGAAAACCTTTGTGCTCAACTGCGGCTGGGAGCAGGCGGTTGCTGCCACCAAGAGCGTGATCGAGCAGACACTGTTCTATGAATCCATTCTCTGGAACCTGCAGGGAATCGATCAATCGGGCAAACTCGCAAAACTTCCTGCATTGCTCGACCAGGCACTGACCATGGAAATCGACCGGGAGATTGTCCAGATAGCTGCAAAAGCGCCGACCATTTATTTTGCCGGTTACAATGACGGGGTGGCTGAAGAACTCACACTGAAGACCAATGAGATCACACGCAAGAAATCGGATTTCCTTGAAGGAACCTATGCCGTCCACGGGATTGAGGAGGTGATGGACAAAGAGGATATCGTGTTTGTGGTGGACCCCATCGAGGAGGAGATCGAGAAATTCCAGGAGGTGCTTGTCAAAGGAGTGGGTCTGAAGGTGGTTGCCATCGCCGACAGGGATACCCCTTTCACCACCATCCGTACTTCCCCGGCCGGGGAGATGAATCCCTATGTGTTTCTATGTGCCGGCTGGAACCTTTTGGTGGAGATCGGTCTGGCCATCGGGATCGACCTGGACAAACCGGAACGTGCCCGCAAGGTGGGGAACGAGTTTACGGGTTAAAAAAGGACCTGGACACCGGCTGTGCTTTCCCCGGATATTAGATCTGATTTATTGGGAGCAGATCCTGTTTTTATTTACTTTTGATACGCTAAAAACATGCGTATGAAAAGAATGATCTTTACGACAGTGATCCTGCTCCTGACAGGCCTGTACATGTTCGGCCAGGACATCACCGGCACCTGGAACGGGGTCCTCGTAATCCCGGGCGGACAGCTCAGGGTGGATTTTCACATCACCGCCACGGACGACGGATACACATCCACCATGGACAGTCCCGACCAGGGTGCTTTCGGGATCCCTGTGACTTCCACTGAATTCGAAGACGATGAGCTGACCATCAAGATGACAGATCTGGATGTCCTGTATAAGGGAAACCTGAAAGCAGAAAACACCGTGGAAGGTACTTTCACGCAGATGGGACAGTCATTTGATCTGAAGCTGACCAGGGCGGCAGAGAAAGAGGCAGAATAATACAGGCAGGTACCCTGCCCGGGGGTGGTTTCCGGGATTATAAGATCAGTTGACCGGTTTTCAGTTCCTTTAGTACCCTCCTGATGAAAAGGGTTTCCGAAGGAGGCAGGTTCATCCAGAGCAGGGCAGCTTCCAGGGTACTGAAGATCTTGATCTTCATGGGAAGTTCTCCATTCTGTAAGTAGTTGAACAGGGTGATGTTTACCACCTGCTCCGGTGTGCTGGTCAGGATGGCGGAATGCCTTTTCCATGAGTAATGATCACGAAGCCAGTTGAATACACGCATGTAGCTTTCCTTTGTAATGTGAAAGGTTGCATCGGAAAAATCATCCAGCGTGTGATATCTGATATTGAAGTTGTTGTCCTGCTTGATCGCTTCCTTCGCTGCAATAACTTCATTTTCAGAAATTTCTCCCGCATAGCGGCTGATGGTCAGTCTTTGATCCGGAAGAATTCTGTAACTGAAATGATGACTCATTGTAACTGATTCCATGGCGATTTCAGAAACGTGAGATCGTTTCACATTAGATGTTAATTTTAATGAAAAGTTTAAAAGATTCCGGACGGGATTGCTTCTTTTTATGAACATTTCTAAAACCACGGCTTTCCCCTGTTCCTCTGCACGGAGATTACCGGCCTTCACCACCTGAAGGTATGTGTGTATTTCAGCAGAACAGTCCTGTGGTCGGTATGGGGCAGGGCAGGGAATTCCCTGGTCAGGCTGGTGTTCTGGGTATCGTCATACACGATATAGAAATCATTTCCTTCCCGCGGATTATACCTGAACCGCACATTGGAAACCACTTTATTGATGGAAGTGTTGTATTGCACAAAAGCCGACAGTGAAATTTTCGTTGTCAGGGTCATCACTCCCCTGAAGCCGGCGATGTGATTTGTGAAGCCGGCCGGCCTGGCTGAAAAGTCAACATGGTCAAACCGGTAGGTGAGTCCCAGATCGAATCCGGACCCGATCTTCAGCATTGGATTTGCATCAATCGTAAATTTCCATCCGTCGTAAAACATCCCTGCCTCGGTGAGAAAAATTGCCGAAAATGCGTTCATGTAGGCAGTATAGTAACTGGCACTCAGATAAGCGAATGAATATCTGCCGGGCGGTACGGTTGCCTGGTCATTCCCCAGGACCAGGTCCTCCCGGATGTTCTCAAGGTACCAGTTCGCAGCGATGTTGCCGGAAAATCCTTTTTTCGCCTCAAAGGTCCATTGCAGCATTCCGATGGTGGTTTCGTGCACGTTTGTAAGGGTGTTTATGAAGTTGTAGCCCGTAAGCGAAATGCTGTGCTGGCGCAGTGCCCGGTCACTTCCCGGCAACCATCCGTACGTGAGAATGATCCTGGGTCCGTGGTAATTCTCCTTTACTTCAAAACCCGCACCCGGATTAAAACCTCTCCCTGACCATGTATACAGCACGTCATAAGCTAACCCGACCATTCTGCGGCGCTGCCACTGGATCAGGAACCGCGATGGGGCCATATCCATCAGGCGGTTAACTGAATCGGTCTCATACGTCTGGGCCCATTTCAGGGTCAGGTATTCGTCCCCGGTTACCCTGATCAGTCCGTCAAGGCCATAGGCTACATTATATTTGCCATTGGTCCCGATCCTGCTGGTCACCATTCCCCCCAGGTAAGAATATTCATTGAAAACCTTTCTTTTCGTACGCAAAACCCCGAAATTCTCACCCGGATTTTCTTCGTAAGGAGCCGTTTGCATATCCAGGATCCCGACGTCCCATTTTCCCACCCTGCCCGTCATGCGCAGACCGCCGTAAATCCTCACGGGGTTTCCTTCATGAAGGCCGATGCGCCGGCTGTAGAAAAGATTATTTCCTCCCAGGAAGGAGAAGTCAAACACATCGGCTTTTTCCAGGAAAAAGATCCTTTTCTCCGGGAAATAGAGGGAATAACGGGTGAGGTTGATTTTCTGGTCGTCGGCTTCCACCTGGGCAAAATCCGTATTGATGGTCAGATCGGCTGTCAGGTTGGGTGTCAGGCTGTATTTTACGTCCAGACCGGCATCAAATTTGGGCGTTGACCGTATGCTGTATCCGGTGCCGGTTTCATTAAGCTCGTTGACCTGTCCGATGCCTGCGGTGGCATAGGGAGCAATATAGACCGGACTCCTTGGTTCGAGCCCTTCAAATTCAACCTGTGCGCAGAGGGAAGGCTTCCAGTAAGGAGCGGGAAATTCGGTTGAACTGACGGGCCATGTGGAGCATTCATATTTGGCCGCACTATATCTCATGATAAATAAACCCATGACCGTTATACCTTCCTTGGTCTGGAACCTGAGGCTGGAAAAGGGGATCCGGAATTCCGCTGACCAGCCTTCCTCAGTCTGCGCTGTGCTAACGTCCCAGAAAGTGTTCCAGCTGAAGCTGAGATCTTCTTTTGGATCCACCGCATCGTTCTTCACCGTTCCGTCTGTGCGAAGTCCGTTTGGATTGGTGTGGAACGACACAGCGTTCTCCCTGTCGTTAAATGTATCCATGATGAATCCGAAAAAATCAGAGGAAGCCGAGCTGTAATCCCTTTTCTTGCTTACCGCCCTGATATCAGCCGGGTCCTGGCAATACAGCAGGGCGGAAACATAGAAGTATTCATCATCGTAAGCGATCCTGACCACGGATGGATCTGTCGGTTCTTCCCCGAAATCGGGGGTGAACATGACCATGGGCAGGGGCTCTATGGATTGCCAGATCTCCTCCTCGGGAATGCCGTCCAGCTTGATCTCATCGGTGATCCTGATCACCCTGAGCGGATCGGGATCACCCGCATAGTCAGGGTTTTCCTGCTGGCTGAAGGATGCAAATACCGGTGCAAGAATGAGGAACAAAGCCGCAGATGTTCTCATTGGCTGATTTCTCCAACAATTGAACTGCCATACTTAAAATCCATCGTATAAGATACGATATAGATTCGGCGAAGTCAATTCAGCCTGGCAACCTCATGCTTTTTTGATTGATTCCAAAAATAGATCGAGCTCTTCATCGGAATTGGAGAGGATGACGATTTTATCATTCGGCTGAATGACTGTTGAACCATCGGGGATCAGATAATTCTCATCCCGTTTTATCATGGCAATGAGTGCGTTTTTAGGTAATCCCAGTTCAATGATTTTCTTCCCTGCTGCATGGAAACCGGATTGGATCAAGACTTCTTTCATGGATGTCCTGGGATATTCAGATGTGAAGGCTTCAACCGGCGACAGTGGCTTAAGTTTTTCAGGGAGTGCGACATGAAGCCACCTTGCTACCCTGACAAGCGTGGTTCCCTGTATCAGCACCGAAGTGACCGAGACGAAAAACACAATGTTGAAAATCATGTCCGCCTTATCAATTCCGGCCAGCAGGGGGTATGTGGCAAAGACAATGGGAACAGCGCCCCGCAATCCGACCCAGGAGATATACAGCCTGCGCCTGTTTCGCATTCTGAAAGGCAGAAGTGAAATAAAAACACCCAGCGGCCTCGCCACAAGCATGAGGAAAAATGAAATCAGTATCCCGATGCCGATTACCGGCACAATATGGCTCGGGAAAACCAGCAGTCCGAGGGTCAGAAAAAGGACGATCTGCATCAGCCAGGCCACTCCGTCAAACACTTTTAAAACAGTTTTCTTGTGGATGAAATCCTGATTTCCCAGATAAACCGCACATATGTATATGGCCAGAAAACCGTTGCCACCGAGAAAATTCGTGGTCGAGAATGTAATGAACATGAGAGCAATTACAAGCACCGGGTAGAGTCCCTCGAAATCAAATTGAATTCTGTTGATGATGACCTTGCTGAGCCTCCCGAAGACAAATCCCGCAATGCCTCCGACAGTCATTTGCTGGAGGAAAAGCGGAATAACTGACCAGAATCCCTTGTCCTGATTGATGACAAGTGACAGAAAGGCAATGGTCAGCACATAGGCCATCGGGTCATTACTTCCACTCTCCAGCTCAAGCGTTGGCCGTAGATTAGATTTCAGGGCGAGGCTTTTAAGCCGGAGGATGGAAAAGACCGCCGCGGCATCTGTCGATGATACGATGGAGCCCAGCAGGAAACTTTCGTAAATTGTGAAGTCGGTTACCAGCCACACGAAAGTCCCTAGCGCCAACGCTGTAAGCAGAACACCCAGTGTGGATAATGAAATCCCCATCCACAGGACAGGTTTGACAGCTTTCCAATTTGTGTCGAGTCCGCCGGAGAACAAAATAAAATTCAAAGAGACAATACCAATAAACTGGGCAGTTGCCGGATCGTCAAAATGTATTCCCACAATCCCTTCCGAACCCGCCAGAATACCGATTACCAGGAACAGCAATAAGGTAGGGACACCGAATTTATAGGATGGTTTGCCCAGAATAATGCTTATGAAAAGCAGGAGGGAGCCGATTAAGAGGATATTTTCTGTAGTAATGCTCAAATGGTTCTTCTTTATTGCTGTGTCCGGCTTATAAAGATACCAGATTTAAGACAATTATCCGGAAACAACCATCAATCCCACCTGAATATATTGGAAGAGAAAGTTCCACGATATGGTAACCTTACTTCTTGAATACGAAATATACAGCCAGGATCAGGAAACAGAATCCGATAATGTGGTTCATCCTGATGGTCTCGTTCCTGAAGGCGACCAGGGTAAAAAGGGTAAAGACGACCAGTGTGATCGCCTCCTGGATCACCTTCAGTTCAACAAGGCTGAACGGACCGCCGTTCCCCTTGAACCCGAACCTGTTGGCAGGTACCTGGAAAAAATATTCAAAAAGTGCAAGGCCCCAGCTGATGAGGATCACGGCCACCAGCCCGAGTTTGCTGAACCATTTCCATTCAGCGAATTTGAGGTGCCCGTACCAGGCAACGGTCATGAACAGGTTGGACAAAACCAGCATTCCAATGGTGAACAACGGTTTCATTGCATTCGGATGATTAATTGGCCGAGATATTATGTTTGGTAAGGTGAAAACGAGGTGAAAGGACCTAGTGACGGATCCATGCGGATACCTGCTCCAGCGTAGCCGTCCCGATCTCAAGCTTGTTCTTCTTGCGGTAACCCATCATCTCCTGGTGGAGTTTCCCAGGCTTCTCCACGGTTTTAAGTTTTTCGATGGTGGTGTACCCAAGTGCCATCAGTGGCTCCACCCACTCCTCCGGGATCCCCAGTCTGATAAAATCCTCCTTTCGACTTTCGACTTTGCTCGGCTTCGCCATCGCGAGCTCCGCTTCGCTACGGTTTGACTTTTGACTAGCAGATGCGTCCTCCAGACGCATCTGCGGGAAGAACAGCACCTCCTGGATACTGGAGCGGTCGGTCATCAGCATTACCAGCCGGTCCATCCCCAGTCCCATTCCGGATGTGGGGGGCATCCCGTATTCCAGGGCGCGCACGAAGTCCATATCGATGAACATGGCCTCGTCGTCCCCTTTCTCGGAAAGCTTCAGCTGCTCCTTGAAGCGCTCCAGCTGGTCAATGGGATCGTTCAGCTCCGTATATGCATTGCAGAGTTCACTGCCGTTGACGATCAGTTCGAACCGTTCTGTGAGTGCGGGATCCTCACGGTGCTTCTTGCAGAGGGGCGACATTTCCACCGGGTAGTCCATCACAAATGTGGGCTGGATCATGCCGGGTTCGGCTTTGTCGCCGAATATGGCATCGATGATCTTTCCCTTGCCCATGGTCTCGTCCGCCTCCACCCCGATCTGTCCGGCCACCTTCCGGAGGGTATCCTCGTCCATTCCGGAAATATCGATCCCGGTGGCTTCTTTGATGGCTCCGGTCATGGTCACCCGGCGGAAAGGACGTTTAAAATCGATTTCCCTGTCCCCGAACCTGATCTTCGTGGTTCCGTGCAGGTCCATGGCCACCTTCTCGATCATCTCCTCGGTAAAATCCATCATCCACAGGTAATCCTTGTAAGCCACATAGATCTCCATCACCGTGAATTCCGGATTGTGGGAGCGGTCCATTCCCTCGTTCCTGAAATCCTTCGAAAACTCGTACACCCCCTCGTATCCTCCCACGATCAGCCTTTTCAGATAAAGCTCATTGGCGATCCGCAGGTACAGATCCATATCCAGGGTGTTGTGGTGGGTGATGAATGGCCTGGCGGCAGCACCTCCCGGAATGGGCTGAAGAACGGGCGTTTCCACCTCCAGGTATCCCCTGCTGTTGAAAAGTTCACGAAGGGAATTGTAGATCCCTGTCCTTTGCCTGAACAGTTCCCGGGTACCGGGATTCACAATCAGGTCCACGTACCGCTGCCGGTACCGGTATTCGTGATCTGTCACCGCATCATACACCTTCCCGTCCTTTTCCTTGACCACGGGCAGGGGCCTGAGGGCCTTGCTCAGCAGGGTAAGTTCCTTCACGTGAAGGGAGATCTCACCCACCTGTGTCCTGAAGACAAAGCCCCTGACTCCGATGATGTCGCCGATATCCATCAGCTTTTTAAAAACGGTGTTGTACAGGGTCTTGTCCTCTCCCGGACAGAGATCATCCCGGCGGAGGTACACCTGGATCCTTCCCGAGGAGTCCTGAATTTCGGCAAATGAAGCACTGCCCATGATCCTGCGGCTCATGATCCTCCCTGCCAGGGCAATATCTTCCAATTGCTCCTGTCCATTCTCAAAAAGGGACAACACTTCCGATGCCCTGTGGCTGACGGGGAATGTTTCCGGCGGATAGGGATCATAACCCAGGCGTCTGAGCTCGTCCAGTGCTTCTCTTCTGATTTGCTCCTGTTCGCTGATTTCGGGATGATGCATTGCAGTACCTGTTATTTTGGGCACAAAGGTAAGAAAAAGTGGGTTCGGTTGTCCGGGGGAGTCCCCCGTCAAATTAACCCTGTTTCCTGACCGAATCCCGAATGATTATGTTAATTTTGTGCTGGGATTTGAAAGTTCCCCTGCCGTAATTTCTTTCTTTCCATGAACAAGAACTGGGTCATAAAAGCACCGGGAAATGAAGACACAATCAACTCCCTGTCGCGTGACCTGGAGATTGAAAAATCGCTGGCGCGGCTTCTGGTCCAGCGCGGAATCACCAACCGGGAAGAGGCGCTGGAATTCTTTCATCCCGACCTTTCCAACCTTCACGACCCCTACCTGATGAAGGACATGGACCTTGCCGTAAAGCGTATCCTCGAAGCGGAGCAGGCAGGGGAGAAGGTGATGGTATACGGCGATTATGACGTGGATGGCACGACCGCCGTATCGTTGATATACTCTTTTTTCAGGAACCGTTTCAGGGAAGTGGGTTATTACATCCCGGACCGTTACCATGAGGGATACGGGATTTCGCTGAAAGGGATCGACCATGCGGCAGAGCTGGGCTGTACGCTGATCATTGCGTTGGATTGCGGGATAAAGGCTGTGGAGAAGATCGATTATGCAAAGATGAAGGGCATCGATTTCATCATCTGCGACCACCACAATCCAGGGGATGTGATCCCTGCGGCTG
This sequence comes from Bacteroidales bacterium, assembly GCA_040768485.1. Classification (GTDB taxonomy): domain Bacteria; phylum Bacteroidota; class Bacteroidia; order Bacteroidales. The sequence goes on along the minus strand of JAXGMU010000012.1, from coordinate 5,345 downwards.
TTGCGGTGCTGGACCCGAAGCAGGAAGGGTGTTCGTACCCCTACAAGGAGCTTTCCGGTTGCGGAGTCGGATTGAAGCTGATCCAGGCTTACTGCATGGAAACCGGACTGCCCGCGGGGATGATCAATGAATACCTGGACCTGGCGGTGGTGAGCATCGCATCGGATATTGTCCCCATTACAGGTGAGAACCGGATCCTGGCATTCTACGGATTGAAAAAGCTGAATGAAGACCCGTCCACGGGATTGAAAGCCATCCGGGAGGTGGCCGGGATACGGTGCAAGGAGATCGATGTCGAGGACATCGTTTTTAAGATCGGTCCGAGGATCAACGCGGCCGGGAGGATGGAATCGGGCAGGAAAGCCGTGGACCTGCTTGTCAGCGATCAACCCGAGGAAGCAGAAATCATCAGCAAAAAGATCAACAGTTACAACCTGGACCGGCGGAACATTGATTCGGAGATCACCAGGCAGGCCATTGAGATGATCCGCTCCGATCCCCGGATGCAGGAACGCAATTCCACCGTTCTGTACAATCCGGCCTGGCACAAGGGTGTGATCGGGATTGTGGCTTCGCGCCTGCTGGAATACTTTTACAAGCCCACCGTGATCCTCACCCGGAGTAACGGACTGGCAACCGGTTCAGCACGGTCTGTAAACGGATTTGACCTGTACCAGGCCATCGAGTCCTGCAGCGACCTCCTGATCAATTTCGGAGGGCACAAATACGCGGCGGGACTGACCATGAAGGTCAAGGATGTCCCCCAGTTCACCGAGCGCTTTGATGAGATCGTCAGCGAAAACATCACCCCTGAACAACTGATCCCCGTGGTGGAGATCGACACGGAACTGCAGCTGAAGGAGATCAATGAAGGGTTCTTCGAGACGCTGAAGAAATTCAAGCCCTTCGGACCCGAGAACATGAATCCCGTTTTCCTTTCCGAGAATGTGGTGGACAACGGTTACGGCAGGACCGTGGGAACCAACGGAGAGCACCTGAAGCTCACCCTGATCCAGGAGGAGAATCCCTTCAAGGTATTTCCTGCCATTGCATTTCACCAGGGAAAAATATTCCAGAAGATCAGCAACGGGATCCCCTTCGATATCTGTTACCAGATCATGGAAAACGAATTCAGGGGTACGGTGAACCTGCAGATCAATATCATGGATATCAAGCTGGATTAGAATCTCAGCCGAAGCTGGATGCCTGTGTCCCATTTGTGCGGCCCCTCTGTCCGCTCATTCCCGGTCCCGATCTCATCCCTGCCGGTATAGGAAATGAGCGAAAATGAACCTGAAACTGTCAGCTTTTTTCCGGCTCTCAGCGAAATGACCAAATTGATCTTACGGCCCTCCCCGTAACATGCCGGGAAGCTGAAATCATAGTAGAGCCCGGGTTCGTAAAGGTAGATCCTGTTCTCCCATTTTCTCACCTGAAAAACCAGGAACCTCAGGGTGAAATACAGCCCGGATGTGACCTGCACGCGCACCTGCTGGCAGGCTGCGTAACCGGTGGAGTGTCTGTCTTCTTCGGACAGAAAAGAGACGATGATCCTGGGTTGCCATTGCAGGGCCGGGAACGGGTCGTAACGGAGCCGGAGGCTCGCCTTGTTCCTCCGGGCTGTGACAAGGGGACGGGGCCCGGCCGAACCGGTGGACGGGGTACGCTGCCAGATTTTGCAGTCTGTCTGGAACTTCCACCGGATCCTGGCCCTGTCCGTACTCTCCAGGGTCCACCTGCTTTTAAATGATAAGGAGGGGACATCGGTGAGGTAACGCGGGGCCGGATAGAAGTACAGTCCCCATGTAAAAGCGGTCCTGAGGAGCCTGCCCGGTTCCGCATCCAGGTGCAGCGAAACCCCGCTTTCGTTGCGTATATGGCTTGTGGATCCGTAAGAGGAGGGAAGGATCCCCCTGAATCCGGTTTCGTAACGGTGGAGAAGGAGAAGTCCCCGCAAAAAATCGCTGAACCGGACCCGCAGGCCCGCCAGCAGGGCCAGTGCATCCAGGTCGCTGATCGCCGCTTCGCCGAACGTTTCAAGCACCGGATGGACCCAGTGCCAGTGAACGCTCAACACCGTATGCTGTGAGGGAAGGACCCTGATCCGGAGGCTGTCCGATCCTTTTCCGGTCAACCCCGCAGTCTGGAGCCCTGCCATGGTACCGACTGTCAGGTTTCCGATCTGATGCGTCAGCTGGATGCCGGAATGGCGATGGAAAGCCAGTGACTTCCCGCTGATTTCTGCGGGGGTCCGGTGCAACCCGCCTGTGCGCTGAAGATCCAGCCAGTCGGCCGCCGTGTATCCCTGTGACACTCCGGAGAAGGAAAGATCCAGGTGCCTGTAGGATGTCCAGAGGAGGAGGTCCGTTCGCCGCAGGTTCAGCCGGACCGCGATCCCCTGGTGGAAGCGGTCCTCGTTCAGGGAGGCGTAGGGCCTGGGTGCGGACATGGAGCCTTTGTTTAAGCGGAAGCCAGAAAGCTGATGCAGGAATCCAGAGCCGTTTACCAGTCCCAGTCCCTGATTCAGTTTGTAAGTACCAAGTACCAAATCCCGAAGCAAATTTTGACCCCTGTACTGAACGTAGCCGGAGACAAAATCCGGGCGCATCTGCCGGAAAAATGGTTCACCGGGATCCTTGTCGCAGGCGAGCCCGAATGAGATTTTCGGTGAGACGCGGCCCCTTAACCGGAAATTGAATTTCAGCGGACCGGAGGCGTAGACTGGTTTCCCGTCCGTCTCATTTCCGGAGGTATACCCGGCGGGAAGGGGAAACACCCTCCCCAGGTTGCACATGAACATGTTCTGCGGGACCTTTGGCGGACCGGGCAATGCGGCGATCCCGGGATCCACCGTGCAGTAACCGGCAATTTCCCTGACGAAGGAAGGGCTGAAACCCGGAAGGGGGTATAATTCATACAGGGAATACAGGTCCCCATACGCTTCCCTGTATTTCAGCAGGTGATGGACCTGGTAGGGAGTGAGCAGCGGGGATTCGAGAAGCTGTTTTTCCGTAGCCCTGTTCAGGTTCAGCGGTGCATTCAGCCTGTCGGTACGTTCTTCCAGCATTGTTACAGGAAGATCCGGGACCTTTTCCAGGGCGGACCGGTCCCCGGCCAGGTCCTCGAAATCCTCCGGTGCCTGCGGATAACCTGCCAGTGCCAGGGAGAGCAGCAGGACGGCCTGCACGGGTCCTGACTTAAAATGTGTAGGCCACCGTAGCATAGGGGGTGTTTCCGGTATCAAGGATGTATTCACCGGCGATTTGTATGGTCCATGACCGGAGGCGGACCTCCGCGCCGCATGCCAGGCTGAGGGGGTAATGACGGAAGCCCGCGCAGAGCCGAACACATTCGGCGATCATTGCTTCCAGTCCGGCGCCTACCCGGATGGTTTCGCCGGAACGGATGTGCACTTCCGCATGCAGGGTGGCAGATTGGAAGAAGGTTCTGGAAATTCCGGCGGCGATCGTCATGTCGCCGGTCCCCCGCCTCCCCTGCCCGCTGCTCCAGCATGCAGGCAGCATCACATGTGCCCCGGCCATCACCTCGTCGCCGATCCTGAACTGGATCCCCAGGGCGCAGCCTGCCCCCAGCCGGTAAAAGACCTCTCCGGGGATGCTTGCAGCCCGGAAATGGATTCCGGCGCCCGCACTCACATCCGGATGAAGTTCCGTTCCGTAGGCGATCCATGCGGTGCTGTACCGGAGTCCCCCGATACCGTATCCTGAGAAACTGACCCCGAAAGCACCCCTGGAAACAGGGAACTGGACAGCCAGCGAAGAAACGGATACTTCTCCCGTCACAAAAGGCATCTGGTGGTGCATGGAAACCGATGTCCTCCGGACCCATCCCAGGCCGGCCTGGTTCATCGATGCAGCTGAAAAACCAATCCGTGAAGTGTAACTGTTCCCGGTGGCTGCCACGATGGCTTCACCCCCATGGAACTGTCCTCCGGCGCTCAGGCAGGACAAAAAAAAGACCGGGATCAGAACGCCCGGTCTCCTTATCTTCCACCTGCAGGGTGGATTCATCTTCTGATCAGTTTGTTTTGTATTTGAATTTGACCTTTTTCAGATCCTCATTGGCTTTCACGATCTTACCGGCCAGGTTTTGCTTGAACTGCATCACCCTCTCCATGAGGAGCGGATCTCCCGTGGCTAGGATCTGTGCGGCCAGGATCCCGGCATTCCTTGCCCCGTCAAGTCCCACCGTTGCCACCGGAATTCCGGGAGGCATCTGCAGGATGCTGAGGATCGAATCCCATCCGTCAATGGAGATGGACGCCTTGATGGGGACCCCGATCACCGGGAGCGGTGTGAGTGCGGCAACCACACCCGGCAGGTGAGCCGCACCTCCTGCACCGGCAATGATGACCCGGATGCCCCGGTCCGCCGCATTTTTTGCGAAATCCATGGCCTGCCCGGGGGTCCTGTGGGCCGACAGGGCGTTCATCTCAAAAGGGATCTCGAATTCGTCCAGCAGCTGTGCTGCCTGTTCCATCACCGGCAGATCCGATGTGCTTCCCATGATGATGCTGACTTTCGGATTCATAGGCTTAATGTTCTGAAGGTTCAATTATCAGTTATGAAAATACAATTATTTTTATTCTTGTGGATCATTGATTATTTTAATGCAAAATATTTCTCATGGCACAGCAGCTGGTCAGGGTCGATGACAGGCAATTCAGTTTATATATCAGCGAAGCTGAAATCGAAAAGGAAGTCACCCGGATCGCCGGGGAACTGAAAAGGGACCTTGCGGGGCGGGATCCAATCTTCATGGGGATTCTGAACGGCGCATTCATGTTTGCTTCGGATTTGTTCAGGAAACTGGATTTCCCCTGTCAGATCACCTTTCTGAAACTGGCTTCCTACAGCGGCACAGGATCCACAGGGACGGTCAAACAGCTGATCGGGATCAACCGCGAGCTGCGCGACCGCGTGGTGGTGGTGCTGGAGGATATTGTGGATACCGGGATCACACTTGAAACGATCCTCATGCAGCTGTCGGGTTACCAGCCGGCAGAGGTAAGGGTGGCCACCTTTTTGCACAAACCCGAAGCCACCGTCAGGAAAATCAGGCTGGATTACGTGGGCATGGAGATCCCAAATGATTTCGTGGTGGGATATGGCCTGGACTATAATGAGTATGGCAGAAATTTAAGGGAAATCTACCAGGTGGTGGACTAATGCCGTAAATCTTTATTACTTTTGAAAGCACTCAAAAGAACCAATGGATCATGCTTAATTTGATACTGTTCGGTCCCCCCGGCTCCGGAAAAGGCACCCAGTCGGAGAGGATCATCGGGAAGTACAGCCTGGTGCATATTTCCACGGGCGATCTGC
>JAXGMU010000011.1:30889-71164 GCA_040768485.1 Bacteroidales bacterium | reverse complement strand
TCAAGAGTGTTCGATGAAAGGTTCTTTGATAATTCGTCCAAAACAAGCGCCTGGCCTTCCAGGATATCAATGTTTTCAGACGGCTCCGGACCTGGCTCCGGAGTGGGTTCTTCCTTGCAGCTGTATACCAGGAATAGTGCACATACAGTGATGCACACCGATACATGACTGACGAAAGTTTTCATGGTTATATGATCCCTGAAATGGCATTATAAAAGACTTTAATAGGAGATTTGAATCTACCTAACTAAAATTACGATTTCTCAGGGATAATAATCAAGTGTTTCGTCAGATATTTCATCCTTCATCACTGGTTTTCAGGTAATACTGGCGTACCTGTCACCAGGTGGACGGGATCATCCGGTATCTGATTCTCTGTTGTAAAGCCGGGCGACGGCATCCACCTTCTCACCCGGTCTGTGCTTCAGGGGCCGGTCATTCTGCCACTTCAGGCACCAGCTCCTTTTCTGCCCTCCCTGCGCAGCGGTCGCAAATATCGGTGATGCTCTTCAGTTCCCTTGCCTGTGCCACTGTGCCTTCGAAAATTTCATCTGTCCGGTCGGTGTTGATATAGGAACAGTCGGGGTACAGGTGGTAGCTCTTCCCGTACTTGGTCCAGTACACATGGTTTGCACCGGTCAGGGCTTCCACTTCCTGCGTTTGCTGAATGATGTCCTCCTGGGAGACAGGGTTGAAATCCACCCCCAGCAGTCCGGCCACCACCAGCGCCACCACCGCGATGCTGCCCACCAGGCCTTTCTGCTTGCCCGTCAGGTTCTTGTTCGTGAAGATGAGGATCACCAGCGGAAGAAATGCAATGATGCTGATGATCAGTCCGAGCTGATTCTGGATGAAGAACTTCACCTGGTCCTTCTCGGAAGCTGGATCAAGCCTGTTGGCCTTTTTCCAGAGCCAGGAACCGATCACGGCAAAGATCAGGGCCGCCACGATCTGGACAATCAGCAATGTGGTGTTGACCGTCGCTTCCCTCAGGGTGAGGATGGCCCAGATCTCAAAACCGATCGCCACGATCCAGGAGACGACCGCGATGATGCGGAAGGTTCGTGACTTTTTCCTGTTCTCGTCACTGACCGTGTAGGATGATGACTGCTGTCCAGAGGAAGCCGGGGTCTCGCCCCCTTCTACCCTCGTGATCTTTTTAGTGGTCTTCTTTTCTGCCATTTCTTTTGTATTTAAATCAGGTGTTGTTTAGTTTCAGTATGTTTGCCTAACAAATATAAATAATAAATTGATTATCGGAACAGGAGTACCCGGCACAACCGATGATAAAGAGCGCCTTCAAATATTATCTTTTTTTGCTGCTGGTAACGGGGATGATCCCGGTAAACGGATTTCCCCTGTTCCCGCATGATCCAGATTCAGTTAAAATATCAGGGGTTCTGAGGATTGCATCATGTCAGTTCCCGGTTTCAGGGGATGTTAAAGAGAATGCGAACTGGATCATGGACCAGATGAGAGAAGCCAGTGCCCGGGGAGCCAACATTGTACATTTTCCCGAATGTGCGCTGACCGGATACCCGGGAGTGGACTTGAAGACGATGGATGGATATGACTGGGAAACACTGTACCGGAACACCGATTCCATTTTGGACCTTGCGGACAGTCTGGATTTATGGGTATTACTGGGATCAATCCACCGGGTAGACGAAGGATTCAAACCCTTTAACAGCCTCTATCTGGTCGATTCTTCCGGCAGCATCATTGAAAGGTACGACAAGCGTTTTTGTACCAGAGAGGATCTGGATTTTTTTTCCGCCGGGGATCATTTCGTACGTTTTGAACTCAAAGGAATCAGATGCGGCCTCCTGATCTGTTTTGACATCAGGTTCCCCGAGCTTTACAGGGAATATACAAAGCTCGGGGTCGATGTTATCTTCCAGTCTTTTTATAATGCAAGGCAAAAACCGGGTGGGATCCATCCCAGGATCATGCCGGTCACAGCCCAGGCCAGGGCTGCCACCAATCACCTGTACATGTCTCTGACAAATTCTTCTGCGCCTCATAGCTGGCCGTGTCACTTCATCACACCGGACGGCCTGATAGAGGACAGGCTGGAGCAGGATAAACCGGGCATCCTGATTTCTGATGTGGATCTTTCAAATGCCTTTTACGATGCGAGCAGGCATTTCCGGAAATCTGCCATCGAGGGCAAACTTTCCTCCGGGGAAACCCCTGACCACCCCCGTGCCAGGAACCGGACAGGATACTGAAAACAGGGGACCTATTCGTACCGCAATGATTGGACCGGATTTGCGGATGCGGTCTGGTAAACCCTGAGGATCACCGTGACAGCGGCAATTAAAAATGCAAGAAGGGTGCTTGACAGAAAGATCAGCGGATCGAGGTGGATCCGGTCCGGAAAATTCTGAAGCCAGTTCTTCATCAGGAAATAGCCCAGCGGCCAGGCCACCACCGTGGCATACAGGATCAGCCAGCCGTATTCTTTCGACAGGGTGAACAGCACATTCCCGATGGAGGCGCCCATGGCTTTTCGGATCCCCACCTCCTTTGTTCTCTGGACTGCCGATAAGGATGCCAGTCCCAGCAGTCCCAGGGATGCGATAAAGATGGCCAGCACGGCGAATATGCTGAACACAGCTGCTGTTTTTTCCTCGTTCCGGTAGAGTGTGGCCAGGTCATCCTCCAGAAAGCTCATCTGGATGGGCTGCTGTTTCACAAATGCATTCCAGGTATCCTCAATGTAGGATAGCGTGGCTGCAGGAGCGGTTTCGCTGATCCTGACAGAAAGCAGGTAAGGTGTGAATGCCGTAAACCTGATGACCAGCGGTCTGATATCCTGGTGCAAAGACTGGAAGTGAAAATCCTTCACTACACCGATGACCTGACAGGGCTCACCTGAACCTTCACCCAGGGAAGTGATCAGCCTCCTGTTCAGCGGATCCTGGAATCCGAGCGCGCGCACCGCTGCCTGGTTCAGGATCAGTGCGGAAGAGTCCGTTGGATTGTCACGGTTGAACCACCTGCCCTCAACGATCTCCAGTTCGTAAGTCTCCCCGAAGTACCAGTCCGCCCACATGTTATTGATGGCATAAGTCTGATCCCTGGAAGCTCCTTCGGGGATATAAGCGTTGTCGCCGATCAGTTCCCCTGGTACCGTGCTTGAACCGCTGACCCGCTGCACCGCAGGATTCTTCAGCAGCTCCTGAATGAAAGCTTCCATTTGATTCTCAAGAACATAGGCCCTGTCAATGACCACCAGGTTTTCCTTGTTGAATCCCAGATCCTTGTTCTGGATGAAATTCATCTGGCGATTCACTACAAAGGTACATATGAACAGTGCGATGGTAATGATGAACTGGAAAGTAACCAGGATGCGCCGCAGGTAGGCCCCCCTGATGCCCCTCATCGCGCCGCTCTTCAATACATCCACCGGTTTGAAGGAGGACAGGAAGAAGGCGGGGTAACTGCCCGAGGCAAACCCGACAAAAACACCGATCAGAAGCAGACCAAGCAGAAAAACCGGGCGATCCAGGAAACTGAAGATCAGGTCCTTCCCGGTAAGGGTATTAAACGAAGGAAGAAACAGTTCCACCAGAGCGATGGCCAGCACCAGTGCCAGAATGGTGGTGAGGAATGATTCCGCCAGAAATTGCCAGATCAAAAGGGGCTTGCCTGCCCCTGCCACTTTCCGGATCCCTACTTCCCTTGCCCTTCTGGCAGCGCTTGCTGTGGCCAGGTTCATAAAGTTGATGGATGCGATGATGATCAGGAAGACAGCAATGATCGAAAAAATGATCACAGAGGTCTTGCTGCCGCCAGGATTGATCTCAAACTGCAGGTCGGATTCCAGGTGGATCTTTTTCAGAGGCTGTAAAAAATACCCGTACCGGTTGCCTCCGCCCAGGAACTCTTCCATGGTCATGCCCAGCAACTGCTCCAGCTGGGGACCCATGTGCTTTTCAATCAGGGCAGGGAACTTGGCCTCCAGACGTTCCGGATCGAAATCCTCCCTGAGCACCACGTACGTGTAATTGTTGTTCCCCAGCCACTGGTCCAGGTCGGCAATGAATATGGTGCTCATGGAGCCCAGGATGTTGAAACTGAAATGGGAGTTCGGGGGAAATCCCCTGACCACGCCGGTCACTTCGAAATTCTCTTCCTCCTGCCCCACCTTCAGCAGTTTGCCCACCGGGTCCTCATCCCCGAAATATTTCCTCGCGGTCTCTTCTGTGAGCACCAGGGTATTGGGACGGTTCAGCAACCTGTCGGGATCTCCCCGGATGACCGGCGCCGTGAACACGTTGAAAAAGGTGGAATCGGCATAATAGAAATTCTCTTCCACGAATACCCTGTCCTCATACCTGACGATGGGATCCCCGTCAAATGTGAATAACCTGGTAAATTCTTCCACCTCGGGGAATTCACTCTTCAGGGCTGCTCCCATGGGGGCGTTTGAGAGGGCCGCTTCCATTTCGTTTCCCTGGATCTTGCCACTGATGCAGATCCTGTATATATTCCTGAAATGCTCGTTGTGGCGGTCGTAGCTCACTTCATCCAGCACGAACAACAGGATGATGATCGAACTGGTAATCCCGATGGCCAGGCCGAGTATATTGATCAGAGCGGACCCTTTGTTTCGCCAGATGTTGCGCAGTGCGACCGACAGATAGTTTCTCAACATGATAGCTCTGTTTTCAACGGGCTATCTTTTTCAGGCAGGTGGTTAATCTGGATTAGTTTTCTATATTGGGTCAAATTTATAACAAATAACTGTGATGAAAAATATCTTCCATTATTTCCCGGCATGCGCATTGCTGTCTCTTTTTCTGCTCTCAGCCGGAGCGGTACGCATCCAGGCATGCACGATCGTTGCCGTGGGCAAGAAGGCATCGGCTGACGGATCGGTGATCATATCCCATACCGATTGCGGTGCCGACAACCGGATCAGGGTGGTCCACGGGCGCACCTTCGGTGAAGGCGAAATGGCCCCCGTCCACTGGGGAATACAGGATATTCACAGGCCCCTGGACGATTTCGGGGAAGTGATCGGGTATATTCCGCAGGTGAGACGTACTTTTTCCTATTTCCACTCTGCCTATCCCCATATGAACGAGCACCAGCTCGCCATTGCCGAGAGCACCACCAGCCAGCGCGAAGAACTGAGGATCGACATGGACGAATGCAAACAGATCATCACGGTGGAACAGGCGCAGGCCTTTGCCCTTCAGCGCTACACCTCGGCCCGGGAGGCCACGGCATTCATCGGAAGCCTCATGAGCGAATACGGCTTCCTTCCCTCCTGCCAGGGTGAATCGGAAACCCTGGTGATCGGAGATACAAAAGAGATCTGGATTTTTGAGGTCTTCAGCGTGGGACCCGGCTGGGAATCCGGAAGCGGTGAACCGGGAGCCATCTGGGTGGCACAGCGGGTACCTGACGACCATGCCCTGGTGGTGGCCAACTGGGCTGTCATCAAGGAGGTGAATCCGGCCGACACCGAGAACTTCATGGTATCTCCGAACTATATGCAATTTGCCGTCGATAAAGGCTGGTATAATCCCAGCGGAAGCGAGCCCTTCATCTGGCAGGATGTGTACGCACCCCTGCCCAGGGAATGGGCCACCAGCAGACTGTGGCTGTTCTACAGCACCTGGGCGCCTGGTTACCGGGACTGGCCCCGGAGGAGCCTGGAAGATGGTCACATGATGGGGTACAACCAGTATATACAGTATGTGGAACCCCTCTCCATCTACCCCACCTCAGTCCGCCCGGAAAAGAAACTCTCTGTCAGGGACGTGATGGCATTTCAGCGGTCCACCTTTGAGGGAACCATCTACGACAAGACAGAAGATTATGACTGGTACGTGCCTGACGGCAATGGGGGGATGAAGAAGAGCCCGCTGGCAACCCCTTTTCCCACCAGGGACATGCGGGAGTTGCTGGATATCAACAACCGCCGCAACGTGGCCAGGCCCATGGGATATTACGGGATGATCGCCCAGCTGCGCGGATGGCTCCCCGATCCCATCGGAGGGATCTACTGGATTTTCCTGGACAATGCCTATACCAGTCCCTATGTGCCCATATACGCGGGTGTACAGGAAATCGCCGAATGTTACAGGAATTACGATCCCACCACCTACGACAGACAGTCTGCCTGCTGGGCCATTGATTTCGTGGACAACCTGCTGTACCTGAAATGGCAGGAAGCCATCAGGGATGTGTGGGAGGTCAGGGATCCCTATGAGGAAAAGCTGTTTGCAGAACGTGAAAAGATTGACGCGGAAGCCCTTGCTCTGTACCAGGAAAAACCTGAAAAGGCATTGGCGTACCTGACCGGATATACCGCTACTTGCATGGAAGAGGTGCTCCGCATGTACAATGACCTGCATGACAGGCTGATCGTTAAATACAGCAACAGCAGGTAAGCAGGATCAACTGTCCTCTTTTGAGCGGTGGAACCCGGTGGTTATTTTCTCCCGCTGGTGGATCCGCTGCCTGCTCTCGGTCCACATGTGCAGCAGGTTTGACAGCAGAATGATCAGGGAGACGATCCCGGCAAGCGCGAACACATAGGTGAGCAGATCACCGAAGGGCACCAGGTAGTATAAGGCGATGACCATCAGGGTGGTCCACACACCCATGCACCAGGGACATGTGATGATGGAACTGATGGTGCCCACCAGGTAATAATCCTGTTTGGCCCTGACCAGATCCCTGGCATATTTAAAGATCTTTTCGAAAACCAGGATGCGTGTCACCCGGAAGGATGCCAGGAGGACCACCACGGCTTCCCGGAAAGTCATCTCCCGTATCTTTATTCCCTGCTTCTCCAGCAGGAATCCCACCAGCACGGCCAATCCCAGGAAGACGAAAGCAGACCAGAAATTCCATGCCTGGTGTTTGCGTTCATTCATTGCAGATGTGATTTAGGGCAAATATATGAAAGATGCGCTTAATTCATTAATCGATGATTCCTCGAAGCAAGCTTCGATGAGAATCAATTATGGTTGCGCTCCGCTGGGGGATTCGTTAACTTTTCCCTAATTTTGAAGCAGGACCTTAAAACCGGCAACCATTGATGACCCTCTACAAGAAACTCCAGATCTCAGCAGCGGTCCTGATCACTGTTTCATGCTTTTCCATGTACATGGCTGCTCAGGACCTGCCCCGGGCGGTAAACAGACAACCTGCAGTGGCCGGCTCTTTTTACCCTGCTGAAAAAGAGAAGCTGCTCGCCACATTGAAACAACTGTTCGAGGAGGCACCTGCAACCCATCTGGAAGGAAAGGTCCGGCAGCTGATTGTGCCCCATGCCGGTTACGTTTATTCGGGAGTGGTGGCCGCTGCAGGTTACAATAGCATCCCCCGGGATGCTTCCTACAAGAACATCTTTATCATCGCATCCTCGCACAGGGAACAGTTCGAAGGTGTTTCGGTTTATTCCGTCGGCAATTATCTGACGCCCCTCGGGGAAGCCAGGGTGAACAGGGAAATCGCCACGGAGCTGATCCAAGGGAACAGGCATATTTTTTACTATGAAAGGGCACACGACAGGGAACACAGCATCGAAATACAGGTTCCGTTCATCCAGTATCACTTTGAAAAGCCTCCTCCCCTGGTGCCCATCGTGATCGGCTCCTCCTCCCTGTCCGTTGCCCGGGAACTGGCCCTCGCCCTGCTGCCCTATTTCAATGATGATAACCTTTTCATCGTCAGTTCCGATTTTTCCCATTACCCATCCTACGGGGACGCAACGTACATTGACGAGCTGACGGCCGAACCGATCCTGAAAAATGATCCCGAAGGTTTTTATAATACCATTCGAAAGAACAGCAGCGAGTCCATCCCGAACCTGGTCACCCCCTGCTGCAGCTGGAACGCCATTCTCACCCTGCTATACATGTCGCAACGGAGCAGTGACATCCGGATGACCCCGGTCCTTTACCGCAATTCCGGAGATGCCGGGATCGGGGACAAAAGCCGGGTGGTCGGATACTGGGCAATTGCCGGTCACCGCCTGCAGGAGACCGGGCAGGTCTTCTATTTAGGGGATGAAGAAAAGCGGCTGCTTGTTGAAATTGCCCGAAACACGCTTGAATCATATATAAATCAGAAGGAAATCCCGGCGGTGGATCCGTCGCAGCTTCCCGGATCCCTGAAGCAGACCGCGGGTGCATTCGTAAGCCTGTATGCAGGTGGGCGGCTCAGGGGTTGCATCGGCAACTTTTTTTCCTCGGTACCCCTCTATTTGCTCGTACAGGAAATGACAGTCGCCTCGGCCACCCGGGACCACCGCTTCGCTCCGGTCGAACCATCCGAGCTTGAATACATCCACATCCAGATCTCAGTGCTGTCCCCCCTGCGGAAGATCGACGGCATCGACGAGTTTGAGCTGGGGAAACACGGGATCTACATGACCAGGAACGGACGGTCAGGCACCTACCTTCCCCAGGTCGCCTCGGAAACAGGCTGGAATGCGGAGGAATTTTTCGGACACTGCGCCCGGGAGAAGGCGGGGATCGGATGGGAAGGCTGGAAAGAGGCGGATTTGTATGTTTACGAGGCTGTGGTATTCGGGGAGGAACAGATCCAATGAACCAGGGACCCTATCATCTCATATCCATCGGCATTTTGCTCACCGTTTTTTACCTGCTGAGCCTGCTGGCAGTAAGGATGAAGCTGCTGAAAGGAACCGGCCACAGGAGATTCTGGAATTCCCTCCTGCTCCTGTTCTTCTTTTCCACCGCGCTGCTGGGACTTTTCCTGGCCCTGAAAGTGAATTACAGGTGGAACATCCGGTGGATCGACAGTGCCATGCAGTGGCATGTGGATACCGGGATCGGACTGGCTTTTGTGGCTTTCTTTCATCTCCTGTGGAACATCTCTTATTACCTGAATATCTTCCGGGCCAGGAAAACTGCGATCCGGCCGGCTCCCCTGGCTCCCCACCTGGAGATGGAAAAAAGGCAGGTGACCTTCCTCTTCATCTTGCTTGGTTTCATCAGCATGGTCTCCCAGCTTGTGCTGCTCAGGGAATTTGTGAAGACCTACCATGGGAACGAACTGATCATCGGCATCTTCATCGCCATCTGGATGATCCTCACCTCCCTCGGCGCATGGGCCGGTTCCGCATACCGCAAAAGGATCAGGGAAACGCTTATCTTCAGGGGGATCGTCATCCTCAGCGTCATCCCCATGGTCATTTATCTGCTGTTGATCATCATCACGCGGCTGGTCCTTCTCCCGGGTTATGAGCCCGGAATGTTCACCTCCCTGTGCCACATGGTGCTTCTGACCATCCCCTTTACACTGGGTTCAGGGTTTCTTTTTTCCTACCTCTCCAGGTCCATCAGAAAACAAAAGGTGGATGCCGGTTTTTACATGCTGGATTCGCTCGGGTCCCTGGCGGGGGGAGGTGTATTCGGACTGTTGCTGGTTTTTTTCCTGGACAATATCCAGGTTCTTGCTTTCCTGTCTCTCTTTACAGGCATCATGGTTGTTGTGCTGTTTGGATATCCGCAGCGGATGGCTGAAAAAGGGGTTCTGCTTCTTGCAGGGATCCTTGTTTGCGGCATGATGATGGTCCCCCGGGTCAGGTTCGGACTGGAAGGGCTCAGATACAAAGGAGAAGCGCTCGTCGAATCAAAGGATACGCCTTTCGGAAACCTGTCATTTACCCGGAAGGAGGGACAGGTGACCGGTTACCTGGACCGGTTTCCGGTCCTTCAGTCATACGACCTGGCAAGGGCTGAGGAAACTGTCCACTACCCGGCCCTGCAGCACCCCGATCCTGACTCGTTTCTGCTCATCGGCGGAGGCTTTTCCGGGACCGCCTCCGAAGTGGCCAAATATGATCCGGAGGTGTTCGATTACTGCGAGATCAATCCCTGGATCCACCGGCTGGGAAAGAAGCACCTCTCTCCGCCCGGCTCAGATGCATTCAGGTTCATAGAAATGGATGGAAGGAGCTGGCTCATGCGGACCGGGAAAGATCAGTACGATGTGATCATTGCCGATGTGGGCGATCCCCTTACCCTCGGGTGGAACCGGTATTACACCCTGGAGTTTTACCAGCTCGTCAGATCCCGTCTCTCTCCGGGGGGTGTTTTCGGCATGCACCTTTCCACCGGAGGCAGTTATGTGAACGTGGAGGGCAGCCAGGTGCTGGCATCTGCCTTCCACACCCTTTCACTGGTATTTCCACAGGTGATGGTGGTCCCCGGATATGCTACCTATTTCCTTGCATCGCGCGATACGCTTTCCCTGGATTTTCCTGCACTGCTTGAAAGAAATCGAGTACCCACCACTTATGTAAATCCCGACTACCTGGATGCTGGACGGCTGGCTTTTGATCGCGACCAGTTGATGGAACGGTTCTCTTCAGAGGAGGGAACCATCAACCGGGATCTCTGGCCCCGTCTGTTCTACATGAATATTTCGGGCTGGATATCAAGGACGGGAGGAAAACTGGGCGCCGCCGGCATCCTGTCCGTTCTCCTGTTCATCCTGCTTCTTTTCCTGTATCCCAGGCTGAAAACTGGAATGTATGTGGCCGGGTTCACAGGGGCGGGCATCCAGATCATCCTGATCATGGTAATGCAGTCGCTGTATGGGTTTGCCTACTTGGTCGCCCCGTTGATGATCACCATTTTTATGGGGGGACTCGTGGCAGGCACGATCACCTGGAAACATATCTGGCACCAACCTTCCACCCCGGCCTACACGGCCCTTCTCTGGATCATGGCCGTCCTTGCGGCGGCAGGGGTGATCCTGCTGAAAACCGAGCAGCTTTTTACACACCGGTTCACGGGTCAGGTGGTGATCGGACTGCTGAATTTTCTCCCCGGGGTGGTTGTGGGCTCTGTATACGGACTCTCGCTGGCCCTTTCAGAACGGGAGGGATCTTCGGGGATCGGTAAACTGTACAGTGCCGATCTGGCCGGAGCAGCGCTGGGAACCTTTATTCCCCCGGTTTTTATCCTGCCGCTGCTCGGGGTATCCAACACCCTGGTCCTCCTGTGCGGTATGAATGTTATAACGGGACTCTACATACTCACCCGCAGGCAAAAACGTTAATTGATTAAGGAGAGCGAGAACATGGACAAAAGAACTTTCATCAAAACCGGTATCTGCGGCATGGCGGGAGCGTTTATCGCTCCTCCGGGGATGGCAAATGCGGCCCCTGACAAGCCATGGAAGTGGAGCCGGGAAGCCATGTACCAGAGTGAAACACCCAGGGGGATCCGCTGCCAGATCTGCCCCAATGAATGTACCCTTGGTGAGGGAGAACTGAGCGATTGCCGCAACCGCAAGGTCTACAACGGGAAACTCTATACCATTGCATACGGGAATCCCTGTTCCATCCATGTGGACCCCATCGAGAAAAAACCTTTGTATCATTTTCTGCCCGGATCCAGTGCATTTTCCATCGCCACGGCCGGATGCAACCTTGCCTGCCTGAACTGCCAGAACTGGACCATTTCCCAGGTATCCCCGGAGGAAACCAAAAATTATGACCTGATGCCAGAACAGGTCATCGAGCAGGCGAAAAAGTATGCTTGTTCCAGCATTGCCTATACCTACTCCGAACCGACCTCTTTCTATGAATACCTGATCGATACGGGGAAACTGGCCCGTGAGGCCGGGATCAGGAATGTGATCGTTTCCAACGGGTATGTCAACCGGGAACCGCTGGTCAATCTGTGCAAATACATTGATGCGGCCAACATCGACCTGAAGGCGATGGATGATGCCATTTATGTGAAACTCACGGCCGGAAAGCTGGAACCCGTGCTGAACAGCCTGAAAACCTTAAAGGACGAAGGGGTCTGGCTGGAAATCACCAACCTGGTGGTTCCCTCCTGGACCGATGACATGGAGATGATCAGCAGGATGTGCGGGTGGCTGGCAGAGAACGGATTTGAATCAACTCCCCTGCATTTCAGCAGGTTTCACCCACAGTACAAGCTGCAACGGCTTCCCTATACACCGTTAAATACCCTTGAATCGGCAAAAAAGATCGCAGACAGTGAAGGGCTGAAAAATGTCTATATAGGGAATGTGCCGGGCAGCGGTGCCACGGATACACACTGTCCTGTCTGTCATAAAGTACTGGTGGACCGCTCGGGCTACCGCATTGATCAGCTCCACATCTCCGAAGGCCATTGCGATTTCTGCAAGGCAGAGATCCCGGGGGTATGGAAATGAACCCCTGAAGCGCTTTTTTGTTATATAACAACAGATGAGAATACTGATCTTCATATGGATTCTGTCGGCTTCAATGACGGCTATGGCACAGGAAAGCCCGGATAAACCAATCAAAAAGACAATCATGAATCCTGAAAATTATAACAGGCTGAATGCCATGGAGGAACTCGTGATCCTGAGAAAGGGCACGGAAAGACCGTGGACAGGTAAATATGTGGATCACAAGGAGAAAGGCGTTTATGTCTGCAAACAGTGCAATGCCCCCCTGTACAGGTCGGAGGACAAATTCGACAGCCATTGCGGCTGGCCCAGCTTTGACGATGAGATCGAAGGCGCGGTGAAAAGGGTGCCCGATGCCGACGGGAGGAGGACAGAGATCCTGTGTGCAAACTGCGGCGGACACCTGGGACACGTCTTCCTGGGAGAAGGATTCACTCCCAAGGATACCAGACACTGTGTAAACTCCGTTTCCATGAGTTTTATTCCGGCAGAGGAATAGTCTTGCCGTCCTCCTTTATTTTGCTTATATTCACCCTTCCAACCATAACGTGAATCAGCATGGGAAAAGGTGATCAAAAAACAAGGAGAGGAAAGCTTTTCAGCGGCAGTTATGGGATTTTGAGACCCCGGAAAAAGAAGCGGGCAGGCATGGTCACATCCACAAAAAAAACCCGCAATAACCAGGAGGAACCTACCGTTTCGGGAGCAGAAAAGAAACCACCACGGAAAACCACCGAACAGGCAAAATCGGCTCAAGAGGTGAAAGTACCAGCAGCCGGGCCAGAAGAAGCCGCCGAGGTAAAGGAGGCCCAGGAGGTAAAGGAGGCCCAGGAGGTAAAGGAGACCCAGGAGGTAAAGGAGGCCCCGGAAGTAAAGAAACCCACGGCAAAACCTGCCGGTTCTGCATCCAGATCAAAAACCAAAACCAGCGAATCAAAAAAGAGTGTCAAGAAAGAGGAGAAAGAGAGCGCAGAGGAGTAGCATGATTAACAATGTATGCCATTCTTGACATTGAGACCACGGGAGGGAATCCGGCCACAGAGAAAATCACAGAGATAGCCATCTTCTTCCACGACGGCGAAGGGGTGGTCGATGAATGGTGTACCCTGATCAATCCTGAAAAACCCATCCCCTATTTTATTACGGGCCTGACCGGCATTACCAACGATATGGTTGCTGATGCGCCAAGGTTCTATGAGATTGCACGGGAACTCGTTGAACGGACCGAGAACCACATCATCGTAGGTCATAACGTACAGTTCGATTATGCTTTCATCCGCAGTGAATTCAAGCGGCTCGGATTTGATTACAATAGGAAAACGTTGTGTACGGTCCGGCTGGGAAGAAAGGCATTCCCAGGCCGCAAATCATACAGCCTGGGCAGGATATGCAGGGACCTGGGGATCGAGGTCACTGACCGGCACCGGGCTGCCGGGGATGCGTTGGCCACCGTGAAGCTGTTTGAACTGATCCGAGGTCAGCAGGAAGGAGCGGATGTTCTGGATCTGGATCACGGAAAGACCGGGAGGTACAGGAATCTGAACGACAACATCACGGTCGGGGACATTGAAAGTCTCCCGGAAGCATGCGGGACCTATTACTTCTACGACGAAAAGAAACAGCTGCTCTACATCGGCAAGAGCATGAACATCAGGCAGCGGGTGCTTTCCCACCTGGGGAATACCACAAGCAGGCGCGCACTGGAGATGAAGCAGCGGATCCATTCCGTCTCGTTCGAACTGACCGGCAGTGAACTCATTGCACTCTTAAAGGAATCCAGGGAGATCAAGGAACTGAAGCCCTTATACAACAGGGCCCAGAAAAGGTCGCTGTATTACTGGGGACTGTATACCGGGAAGGATGAACATGGTTACACCACCTTCCGGATCCAGAAAATCTCAGAAACGGCCGATGATCCTGTCACCTGTTACCAGAATAAGAAAGAGGCCAGGGAGGCACTGACCCGGATGGTGGAAAAGAACTGGCTCTGTCAGAAACTGAGCGGACTGTACCAGACCGATGGAGCGTGCTTCCATTACAGTATCAGGCAGTGCAACGGGGCATGCATCCGGAAAGAACCGGTGGCGGTATACAACAAACGTGCGGAAGCACTGCTCGATAGTCTGAAACTGGACCGGGGGAATGTACTCATCATCGACAGAGGAAGGGAACCGGAGGATAGAAGTCTGGTCCGCATTGAGAAAGGCATGTACCTGGGATACGGGTACATATCGGTGAATCATGCATACCTGAGGATTGAAGAGATGCTGGAAAGCATTCGTCCTTCTCTTGATAACAGGGATGTCCGCCAGATCCTCAAAAACTGGCTCAGGAACAACCAGGTAGAGAAAATGCTCTACTACTGACTCACTCTTCCAGGTCTTCCAGGTTCTCCAGACCGGGCATATCCAGTCCCGACGCAAGTTTGGAGATGCTCTCCAGGTCAATGTCTCCCTGAATGGCGATCAGCACATCCTCCCCGCTTCCGCTCACGATCAGCAGAAACTCGCTGATCCGTTCCCCTTCTTCTTTTGCCAGGAACAGGATATCCTGCCCTTCCTCCTTCACAACCATCATCTCCTTGTATTCATTCCTGGGCAGCATGTTAAGGAGCTCCTTCGCAAATGATACCGCACCTTTCCCTTCCTGGGTCAGGATCTTGATGGAACTGATCCCGGAGGTGGCCTTTTTAAACTCATTGTATTCGGGGTCATCGCTATCCAGTTTGCTCATCAGGTTGAACATATAGCTCGAAATATACACGGTGGTATAGCCTTCCTGTCCGGCATATTTGTCGAATACCCTGTCCACAGCTGATTTCTGACCGAATGCAGTAAGGGTGCACAGGAACAGCACCCCGCCGATAATGATCCTTCTCATGATTGATATGATTAAGTTATTTTATTATTGCCTTTCAATTTCTCTCACCCGCTGAAGCTGTCCCAGAAGGCTCAGTTCTTTGGTTCCTTTGTTGATCTTTGACAGTTCCTGAAGTGGTTCGGTGGTTTTCTGGACCTGCTGGATATGCCTCAGTTCTTGGGTACCGTCATTCAGTTTCGAGGAGACATACATCAATGTCCTTCTGGCCTCCTCATAAGCTACCGCCGGATCTTCATAGGTATCCGACCATTCATTGGCGGCGATCATTGAATGTGAATCATCCTGCCTGATAAAAAAGAGATAAACGGCAACCATGATCAGCAGTCCTGCGGCAAGACCGGAAAGGGAAAACAGGGAGATCCTCCGGGACCTGACCGCTTTTCTTTCTGCCTGATCAATGGAGGCCGTGATCTTGTGATCAAGGTCCTCCGGCACAGGCACCGTCTCATCCGCAGACCCGAATGCCCGGAATAACTCACGGTCGGGCATGAATTCTTCAGGGACCTGGTTCGCCGAGAAATACTCCGCAAGCCTTTTCTCCTCCTCCAGGCTTGTCTCTCCCCGGTAGAACCTTTCCAGCATCTTACGCAGTACTGCTATGCTTTCCATGATGAATATTTTTTTTCCAGTATTTCGCGCATTTGTTTCCTCGCCCTCGAGATACTCACCCTGATGGCGTTTACATTCATGTTGACCATTTGTGAGATTTCCTCGTAATCCTTTCCTTCCAGGTGCCTGAGGTGGACAAGAGACCTCTGGGGTTCGGGTAAAGATGCGATGAGCGCGTGAATCACCTCCTTCTGTTCTTCCTTCTCCAGCCTGTTTTCAGGATCATCCATGTCATTCTCGGTTCCCGCCCGTTCCCGCTTGAGGGCAGTCTGGCTCACTTTCCTCCGGCGCAGCTGGTCCAGGCACAGGTTCCTGGTGATCCTTACACTGAGTGCCTCTAGGTTATCATACCCGGGCAGCTCATTGCGCATTCCCCAGAGTTTCATGTACACCTCCTGTACAATGTCCTCTGCCTCTTCCCGGCTGTTCATCAAGCGATAAGCCATTCTGAACAACCGGGAACTGTAAGGCATTACAAGCAACTTGAAATCTGAGGACTTCATAAAGGATCTGGTCCATTAATTAAAGAACTTGTAAATTAATGAAAACTACAGGTCAATATCAATATCATCACCGAATGATCCAGCCAGTCCCTCCAGGTCGCTCATGCTGAAGCTTCCGGTAATATATATCAGCACATTGTCGTCACCCCCCACGATCAGCAGGAATTCGCTGACCAGGTCGTTGTCGGCTTTCAGCCACATGCGCACGGTCTCACCCCCGTCATCCACAGTCATCAGTTCCGCAAAGTTACTCACATCCAGATCATTTCTGATCTCATCGTAGAAATTCACATCCTTCCAGAGGCCTTCATCCTCGATGGTGAGGATCTTCACTCCTGAGATCTTATCCAGGGGTACCTTGTGGTCTTCAACTTCCTCGATATCCATCGCATGGGCGATCTGGAACAGCTCCGGACTGATCTGCACCGTGGTGACGCCTTCCTTACCCTTGTACTTGTTGAAGAGCTTTTCGACCGCACTGTTCTGTGCCGTCAACAGAGCCGGAAGGGCCGCGATTACCAGCAATAATAACACTCTTTTCATGATTTCCTGATTTGGTTAATAATTCAATCCGTTATTTCACTCTCTACACCCAAGACGAACCGGCATGGAAATCATTACAGGAATTTTGAAAAAAACTCAGGAATTTACAGGAAGAAACAGTTTGCAGAAAATATTATTGTTCCTATCTTTGCAACCGCTTTCTGAAAAAGGAAGCAATGAAAGGATGATTCAGTAGCTCAGCAGGTAGAGCACCTCCCTTTTAAGGAGGGGGTCCTGGGTTCGAGCCCCAGCTGGATCACTGCAAAGTGAACATCCCCGGTCAGCAATGGCCGGGGATTTTTTCCATGGTGCCCTCCCGAAATCATTCATTCCTTCGTTTTCTGACAGGCGATCGCTTGTAGTCGGTATTGTTGAAAAAGAGGTTCGGATTTTCATCTTCGCTGTTCGTGTAATACACGTCGCCTCCCGGGGTTTCCCAGCGATACCTGTATGCATCCGTACCCGTTTCGATCTCGTTCGTATGTGGATTCACATACTCTTCCTGGCCTGTCAGCACAAGGAAATTGTCATTCATGATCTCTTCCCGGTTAATGGTGGTCTTCTGAAGGATCTCCTGGTCTATGCGCCTGATCTCATCATACACCTTCTGAACGATTTTAGCCCGTTCCTGCTGGCCCTCCGCTTCCTTCAGGATCCACTGATAATTGAAGCGGATGGAAAAACGCATCACATCCATCACGGGCCTCCACTGCTCAAACTGATCAGCAGGTGCGCGAAACGCGAGTGCACGGGTGTTTTTCCAGGTCAGTGCCGAGGGCATGTTGACAAGCCCTGTCATCACCACTTCCCTGTACCTGGTGCCCCCTTCGGTATACTCAAAAACCGCTCCAGCAGCATCATTCTGGTTCAGTGCACCCTGAAGTCCGATCTGGATGAGCAGCTGGTTGGTAAATGCCGATGCCCTGTCCAGGGATTCAATTTCTCCAGGCAACCGGTTGATCTGTAATATTTTCGTATCGCCTGCACCCGGATGAAGCTCCGTGAAGATACTTCTCACCAGCGTGGGGGCATCCACGATGGGACGAATAATGGCCCCCTGGTAGTTATGCCCGATGGGAAAGAATCCCCCTCCGATATGGGTATGTCCGTACACAATATCCGGGAGAATCCGGAAGTAGACCGTTCCCTGCGGATCACTTTTATATTCCAGATTGCATTTGGCTTCCATCGCGTTCAACGGTCCCCTTGCGGTGACCGCGTTGAGCCGAAAAATGCCTCCGTCGGCCTGCCAGCCCCTGGGTACCAGGATGGAAAAAGCGGCTTCGTTGGGTTCGTTTACCCGCATGAATGCCAGTCCTGTGGGGTCCCCCCTGCCCAGGCGGACGGTTTTATTGTTGTTTTTTCCAACGGTCCGGAGATTGTTGTCCATGCTCCGGCTCTGCTGACAGCCGTTCAAAATCAACAGCATGATCAAACCGAGTGTCTGTAACTGTATTGTTTTCCTCATGGTTCCGAATTTTGGCGAGTCTTAATAAAAGTACAAAAATCATTTCATTATAATCCTATATTTATCAGGAGAATATAGAGACCTAACAGATGAAAAAAATGACACTGTCGATTCTTCTGCTGATCCCGGTGCTGGCTTCTGTTTCCGGACAGGAGGCGGACCACCGCCTCTTCAGGGAATCGGGAATGATGAAGCCATTCCTGGCGGAAATGAGGAGTCCCGCCTTCAAAGGTGAGCTGGCATTCCTGAACAAGCTGGATCAGAACTACTATGTCGGAGATATTTCAGGCAGACCCCTGATGGAAATTCACCTGGGTACGAGACTGCCGGTCTATTCGCTGATAAATGAACGAAAGCACATTGGCTTTTTCACGGGAGGATTCATCGGGAATGTGCTTCTGATCGATATGTTCGAGGAAACAACGGCTCCGGTGATCAACACGGACTATTTTTTCGGATTGCAAGCCGGGATCCTGAAGTACCTGGACCACCTGTACATCAGGAACATCGGTCTGAGCCTGGTCCCCGTCTTCCACGAAAGCACGCATCTGGGGGACGAGTTTTCCCTTCACGGGTTCCAGGAAATTCCGGGTTTCAAAAGGATCAACGTTTCCTACGAGGCATGGGAGATTGCCGCGGTGATCAACGAACCGGGGAACCTGGAGACAAACCTGCTTTCCGCGAAAGCCGGATTTCAAAGGCTGTGGAACCATGACAGGGGTTATTACGCGACGGACAGCCTTGAAACGAAAGGCCTGGAGGTTCCTGCCAGTGTAAAGAACTACGCCTACTACCTGCAGCTGAACCTGCAGCGGACCGAGGGTGTTCTCTGTTCTGAAAGGTGGATGCAGGTCATCTCGGCTGAGGTTAGCAACCGGTTGAAATTCAGCTATGAACCTGCTTTTCCTGAAAAGAGGACCTGGAATTTCAACTTCTACCTGGGCTGGAAATACCTTGTGGAGGGCAGTGGCAGGAATATTGGCTTTTTTGTGAGATATTACCGGGGGATCAATCCCCATGGCCAGTTCAGGAGCACCGATGGATTCCGTTATGTTGCACTGAGTATCGTATACCATTGACCCGGACGGTGAATACGTTATGAAGCTTTGGTGCAGGATGTCAGTGTGAGGCTTTCCCGGTCATGGGTACGAACCGGACCGGGTACTGGCGGTGCTGCCTGATCCGGCCTTCCTCGTCCTTGGTGACCACCACCAGGTACTGGGTCCGGTACACCTCTCCCACCGGGATCACGATCCTCCCCCCCGGTCTGAGCTGCTCCACCAGGGGTCTGGGAATGTCATCCGGGGCACAGGTGACGATGATCCTGTCAAAGGGAGCATGTTCCGGCCATCCTTCGTACCCGTCCCCGATTCGGACCCGGACGTTCTCATAACCCAGTTCTTCAAGCAGTTGTGCTGCCCTGTTTCCGAGTGGCGGGATGATCTCGATGGTGTAAACTTCACTGCATAGCTCGGCGAGTACTGCGGCCTGGTATCCGCTGCCGGTCCCGATCTCCAGGACTTTGTGATCCGGTTCAAGCTCCAGCAGATGGGTCATGTGGGCAACGATGAAAGGCTGGGATATGGTCTGGTTGTAACCGATCACCAGGGGACTGTTCTGGTAGGCCTGCCGCTGATATTCCTCCGGCACAAAGGCATGCCTGGGGACCCGCCGCATGGCCTCCAGCACCCGCTCATCACGCACAGGCTGGTAAGGATAGTTCTCGATGCCCTCCCTCACCAGACGCTCCCGTTCCTCAACCCTTTCATGAAAGGCAGGATGCGTTCCGGGAATGGTATCCTCCCGGCTCATCACCACCATATACCTGCCGGACTCGGCGGGATCTTTTCCGCGCGAGCACTTCATGACTGAAAAGAGGGCCAGGAAGAGAGCGATTTCCAGTGGGACAGACATCATGGACAGTTATGATTGAACCTGGTTTAATTTAAGAACGGAACAACCATCACCATTGTTCACGGGTCTATACTAAAAGAACCGTTCTCTCTGTTGTTATTTAAAGATGTCGCTGAACCGATGCATCATTTCAGCCGGATATTCTTAATTTTGGAAGCCATGAAACGAAGCGCCATATTTCTGCTGATCCTTCTCGGGGGATTGTTCCTCCTCACTTCATGTCCGGGCGACGAAGAGGATCCTGTTATCTCCGAAGAGATCCGGATGATCAATAACTGGATCTGGGAAGGGATGAACGAGGTGTACCTCTGGGAGAAGTATCTTCCGGATTTGGATCCGGATCTCCAGCCCGATCCCAAAAATTTTTTTTATGACCTGCTCTACGAGGAGGACAGGGATTCGTGGATCGTGGACGATTACGCCGCCCTTAAGGAAATGTTCGACGGGATCCAGAAGACAACGGGAATGTCGGCCCGGCCGGGAAGGATATCCGACACCCGCGTGATCAGCATCGTCGAATATGTAACTCCGGGATCTCCGGCAGCGGATGCTGGGATCAAACGGGGGGATATCATCCATGCCATCGACGGCCATTCACTGACGGTGGACAATTATTATGACCTGTATAACCAGACCACCGCCACTTTCGATTTTGCCACATGGGACGGATCCTGGTTCGTTCCCGACGGAAGGAGCATCACCCTGACCGCCATCAAACTCAATCAGAATCCGGTGGTATACAGGGAAGTGATTGAATATGAGGGTAAAAAAGTTGGGTATTTTGTCTACACCCAGTTCACATCAGGAGAGACAGGGGAATGGCTGGAAGAGCTGAACGGTGTTTTCGAAGAATTCAAAACGGCAGGGGTGACGGATGTGGTCATGGACCTGCGCTACAATCCCGGTGGAAGCCTGGATCTGTCGGCATATATCGCCGGAACACTCGCTCCCTATTCGGCAATGAACGGAAAAGAGGTTTTTGTACGGCTCAGCTGGAATGATCTCTACAATGATTTCTGGAAGGAATATGATCTGGATGATGACGGGAAGCCGGACGGCGAGGAGTCCCCTCAGCTGCTCATTCGTTTTCCGCACAGCGACCTGAACATGAACCTGTCACGGGTTTTTTTCCTGACCACGGACGTGACCGCCTCTGCCAGTGAGTCTCTTATCACAGGGCTTTATCCATACACCGAAGTGGTTCACATCGGCGACACCACCTATGGCAAGTGCTACGGGTCTACCACCATTGAGGATTTTGAGGATCCCAAACGACACAGCTGGGCCATGCAGCCCATCATCCTGCAATATTCCAATGCCGAAGGATTTACCGGTTTTGTGGACGGACTGGTCCCGGACATCATGGTCAGGGAAAGCCTGCTGTATGCCAAGCCTTTCGGCAGTCCGTATGATCCCCTGCTGGGAGCGGCACTGGAGGAAATCACGGGGGTGGAAGTGGCCGCAAAAAAAGCAGCGGTTTCGGAGGATGCCTTCAGGACCCTTCCGGTCCCTGCGAACCAGGCGGTCGAGCGGATGATCCGCTGGCCGGCGATGCACCCTGCCCGGATCCGCTACTGATCCGGATTTTGTCCCTCCCCGAGCCGTTTCCTGAGTACCGCCCTGTTTATTTTTTTCACCAGGCCGGGACCTTCATAGATAAAACCCGTGTAAATCTGGATAAGGGCAGCTCCGGCATCCAGCATGTTCAGGGCATCCTGCACGCCCATGATCCCGCCCACGCCGATGACGGGAATCCGGCCGCCGGTTTTCCGGACAATGTACCGGACAATTTCCAGGCTTCTTTCTGTGATCGGCGCACCGCTCATGCCCCCTTCCCCGATGGACCGGATTTTTTCCGGGCCGGTCCTGAGTCCGTCGCGTCTGAGGGTGGTATTGGTGGCCACGATCCCGTCCAGTCCCAGCCTGGAAACCACCTCGATGGTCTCGTCCAGCTGCCGGTCGTTCAGATCGGGTGAGATTTTAAGCAGGATTGGTTTGGAGGAACCCATTTCGCCTCGTACCTCCTGGATCCGTCCCAGGATGGATTCAAGATGCTCCTGGTCCTGCAGCACATGCAGATCCGAAATATTGGGACAGCTCACGTTGACCACAAAATAATCCACATGGTCATGCACGGCCCTGTATACAGCCTCATAATCGGCCGCAGCCTGCTGGTTGGGGGTCAATGTGTTTTTACCCATGTTCGCTCCTAAAATGAGCTCTTTGGGCCTTTCCCGGCCCAAATTGGACGCCGCTGCATCCGCTCCCCTGTTATTGAAACCCATTCTGTTGATCAGTCCTTTGTCCGCAGGGATACGGAAACTCCGGGGCCGGGGATTTCCGGGCTGACCCTTGGGGGTGATCGTTCCCACCTCGATGAATGAGAATCCAAACGAATAGAGCTCATTGAAAACCTCGGCATTCTTATCGAATCCGGCAGCGAGTCCCACCGGGTTCCGGAAAATCATCCCCAGGAAACCGGTCTCCAGCTTTTCATGTTCCACTACGTAAATCTTCCCGATGATCCACCGGAAACCAGGGATCCTGAAAACAAATTTCAAAACCGAAACCAGAAGGTGGTGAATGGTCTCGGGAGGGATGAGGAAAAGCAGGGGTCTGACGAGCAATCGGTACATCCGGTTTTTTGCTGCAAATATAGGCAGAATTCTACTGTGAAGGTTCAAAGGATTTGAAGGTATCGTCCCCGTAAAACACCATCACCCGGACCACCTGCTTTCCCGTTTCCGCCCGGGTTTTGACTTTGTCACTTTCTTCTGGCTTTCCGCGCTCATCCCCGGAAACATCTTCGGTTGACCGGTAATTCTGATTCTCCCTCGCCGCAGGTTCCTGTTCTGCGGGTGACCGGGATCCGGGCCTCTCATCTTTCTGATCCACAAATTCCCCGCCTGCACTTTCTTCTTCCGCTCCCGTCCATTCTGAATGTTCGTCGAACAAACTTGTCCTGATGGGCTGACCCATATGCGCATACATCTTTCCCGTCCCCATGACCAGCCATTCAGCACTCAGCCCCGGAAAAGCTTTCAGAGTTTTCTGCAGAAAATCAAAACTGGGCTTGTTCCTGCCCGAAAGTACATGCGAGATGCTGCTTCGCTGCACCCCGATCATATCCGCAAATTTTGACGGTGTCAGCTGCTCCAGGTCCAACAGCTGCATCAGGCGATCCTTCATATCTGATATTTATTTACAAATGTAATAAACTGTTTGTTGCCTTATGTAAACTAAAGTAATTTACATTTGTAACCCTACTGCTTTTATAACAAAAGAACGTTATTTCACTGCCTGATATTCAAAACGGCATTCAGTTGAAAAAGGAATGCATTCGAAACCTGTATAATCAATTTTAATTATAATTTAAAGACGTTGAAATACTGTGTACAACAGGTATATTTTAACCTCCTGAAGCGCGATCACCCCTGCAGAATCGCTAAAAAAAGCTGAAAAAACGTGAAAAACGATGATATCTGAATTAATAATTTAAATATATCGAATAAAATACTGAATATTAATATTATATGTCACATATCTTTCAGTTTGAAAGCTGATTTCAGGCAATTTTTCCTGGTTTATTTAAACTTAAATATAAAAAAAATGCTATAATAAACTGGTTTATAGTACTATAATGTTGTCAACTTACGATTTGATACAACCTGTTTTCCTGTAGACATTTGTAATCAGTCCTTGTGTCTATTTTTGTAGTTATATGTGAATTATTATGTGAAAAATGTTCGATTACATTTGTAACTTATAGATATAAATTTACATTTGTCAATATTTTCGACAGATGATTTGATCTGTTATTGCTTTGGTTTTTTTGAGATCAATGCCGTGAAAAGAGACACTGCCCTGCCCTTTTGCCCAACGCGATCAGACTTTAACTCGGACAATGCGATCGAGTGATATAATCTCTTTTTTGCTACAATATTTCCGGTCCAATCTAAGGCACACGATCAGATATCCCCTTCTGCAGGGCTTAAAATTCTGTAAATAGCGGGTAATCCGATTGAACATCAAAAGCTTGGCACCCTGACTGGATGGAAATGATCAGGGATCCGTATAGATTTATAAAGGTCTTAATCTGATTCCTCAGGATCGTCGTGGTAGCCCAGCTCATTCTCTGAGCGGGCCACAAGGGAGGAAACGGTGGAATCTCCGGTGATATTCACCACCGTGCGGAGCATGTCCAGCGGCCGGTCCACACCAATGATCAGGGCCAGTCCCTCCACGGGAAGTCCGACGGAATGGAGGACGATGATCAGCATCACGATGCTCCCGCTGGGGATCCCGGGGGTCCCGATGGAGGCCAGGGTGGCGGTGAGTACAATGGTGAGCTGCTGGACCAGGGTCAGTTCAATCCCGAAAACCTGGGCAATAAAAACCGCCGCAATGGCCTGATAGCAGCTGGTTCCATCCATGTTGATGGTCACCCCGATGGGGAGCACGAAATTGGCGATGCTCCTGGAAACCTTCAGTTCGGTGATGACCTGCTTCAGTGTGACCGGAAGGGTGGCGGCGCTTGAACTTGTGGTGAACGCGACCAGTTGTGCGGGAAGGATCCCCCTCAGGAAATCCGGGACCCTGATTCCCCCGAAGATCCTGATCACCACCGGGTAGAAAACCAGTATCAGGAATATTAGTCCGGTTACCACCGCCACCATATACATTCCCAGGGCCTTGAAGATCCCCACATCTCCTGAGAAGTCCACCACCAGTGCCGCCATCAGGGCAAACACCCCGATGGGTGCGAACCGCATGATCAGATCCACCATCTTCAGGATGACATCGTTCAGTCCGTCGAAAAAGCTTTTGACCGTCTCCGTCCCCTTCCCCGGAACAAGGACCAGGGCGATGCTGAACAGGATGGCAAAGAAGATGATCTGAAGCATTTTCGAATTATCCCCCGCCGCGAGAAAGATGTTGTCGGGGACCATATCCACGAAAAACTGCAACGGAGAGTGTTCTTCAATTTCCCGGGCGGACTCCTGCCTCAGCTCGATCTGTCCCCCGAATTTCTGCCTGTACTCTTCCTGTTTCTCTTCCGGGAAAACACTTCCCGGTTTCATCAGATTGACCAGGGTCAGTCCGACCGTGGCGGCAAACACCGTGGTGATGACGTAGATCACAATGGTTTTCAATCCGATCCTGGAGAGTTTTGTAACGTCGGTCAGGCTCGAGATGCCCTTTACCAGGGAGACGAAGATGAGCGGGACTGCGATCAGCTTCAGCAGCCTGAGGAAGATGGTGCCCCAGGGCTCGATCCAGTCAACGGTGAATGCTTCCCAGCCCACCCAGACTGCGATGAGTCCCCACAGCACTCCCAGTCCCATTCCCAGGAAAATTTTGGCCCAGAGCGGTAATTTCTTCAGCATGCGTATTTCGGTTCAGATAGTGTTGTCCGTTATTTCAGACAAGCGCCTGGTAGAGCACTTCCACCGGATGGAGCGCTCTTCGGGCGGTGCCGTCCTTGATCTGGTGCCTGCAGCTGGTCCCGGGCGCCACGATCAGCGTCTCTTCCTTTGCATTCCGGATGGCTGGAAACAGCACCAGTTCACCCACTTTCATGGACAGGTCATAGTGTTCCTTTTCGTAACCGAATGAACCGGCCATTCCGCAGCAACCGGAGGGGATCTCCTCCACGACATGGCCCTCCGGAATGGAAAGCAGAATGATGGTCGGCGCTGTGCTGGCCATGGCCTTTTGCTGGCAATGTCCGTGCAGCTTCAGCCTGACATCGCGTTTCCGGAACAGGGACCGGTCGAACCGGCCTGCTTCATAGGCAGTGACCAGAAATTCCTCCACGGTGTAACTGTGCGCAGCCAGTGCAGCTGCTTTCGCTTCGAGATCCGGTCCCACCAGATCGGGAAACTCATCCCTGAAACCCAGGATGGCCGAAGGTTCGATGCCGATGAGCGGCCGTGATTCCGATACATGGTCCGACAGGAGCGCGACATTTTTACGGGCGATCTTTGCAGCCTTTTTCAGCAGTCCCTTCGAGATGTAGGTCCGCGCACTGACAGGATGCGGGAGGATCACCGTTCTGATCCCGATCCGGTTCAGGAGCCTGATGGTCGTGATCCCCAGATGGGTATCGTTGTAATTGGTAAATTCATCCACATAAAGGATCACCTCGGGAGCATCTCCCGGAAGACTGCTGTTCAGCGCCTCCAGGTGCCTTTTCACCCACTTCCGCAGACTGGTTTTCCCCAGGGTGGGAATGCTCCTGTCTGTGGCAAAACCGAGCACCTGCTTGAGCAGTCCCGAGGTGAACGGATTAGTTGCCACAAAATTGAAAAATTGCGGAAAGAGCATTCCCAGTCTGTTGATCCTGGATATTTCCGCGATGAGCCTGGTGCGCATGGGCACGGGATGATGATCGTACCAGTGCTGCATGAATTCGGCCTTCAGCTTTGCCATATCCACACTGGAAGGGCACTCCGCCTTGCAGGCTTTGCAGGAGAGGCACAGGTCCAGGACGTCGTAGATCTCCTTCTGACTGAACGGATCTTTTTTAAACGGCCTCGTGAGAAGCTCCCGCAGTACATTGGCCCTGGCACGCGTGGTGTTGTATTCATCCCGGGTGGCCATGTAGCTGGGACACATGGTGCCCCCGGTCACCTCCGTTTTCCTGCAGTCGCCCGATCCGTTACACTTCTCGATGAGTTTCATGAACCCGCCCTCCCTGGTGTAGTTGAAATAGGTGGTGTAATCCGGCGAGACATGGTCCGGTCCGTACCGGAGGAAAGTATTCATGGGCGGGGTATCAATGATCTTGGCGGCGTTGAAGAGGCGGTCCGGATCGAAGATGTCCTTCACCTGCCGGAACAAACCGTAGTTCCTGTCTCCCGCCATCAGCCTGAGGAATTCGCCCCTCAGGCGTCCGTCCCCGTGTTCTCCGCTCAGCGAGCCCCTGTATTTCTTCACCAGCCTGGCCGTCTCCAGCGCAAGGTCATGGAACAGCTGCACATGGGCCGGATCCTTCAGGTTCAGGATGGGCCTCAGATGAAGCTCGCCCACGGAGATATGGGCATGGTAGACACACTTCAGACCGTACCGGTCGAGCAGCTGATTGAACTCGGTAATATAATCCTCCAGCACTTCCACGTTCACGCTCGTATCCTCGATCACAGATACGGGCCTCCCCTCACCGGGGAGATTGGAAAGCACACCCAGTCCGGCTTTCCTCAACGCCCAGACCCTCGGAATGTCACTTCCCCGCACCACCGGGAAATGGTAACCCAGGCCCTCCTCCCTCATCTCCTTCTCCATGGAGACGATCTTGTCGTTCAGCGTGGATTCCTCCAGTTCCATGAACTCAACGATCAGAATGGCTCCCGGATCACCCTTGAGAAAGAAACGGTTCTTTCTCTGGGAAAGGTTCTGCTTGGCACATTCCAGGATCGTGTTGTCCATCAGCTCAACCGCAGCCGGTTTGTATTTCAGGGCGATCAGGTTCCCCCTGATGGCTTCCATGACAGAATTGCAGTGGACGGGAACCAGGGCCTTGCAGGCTGGCGGGAGCGGGATCAGGTTCACCTTCGCCTCGGTCATGAAGAGCAGCGTTCCCTCCGATCCTGCGATCAGCCGGGACAGATTGAAATCATCATGCCTGGCCTTCTTTCCGGTGATAGGGACACTGTTGAGCAGTTCATCCAGTGCGTATCCCGTATTCCTGCGGACCACACCCGGATCCGGGAACTCTTCCCGGATGGATCGCTGGTTGGAAGCATTGGAAAGTATTTCATGCAGCGACCTGTAAATGTGACCTTCCAGTCCCCCGGATTCAAGCTTTTCCTTCAGTCCCCGTGCATCCAGGGGACCAAATTCCGCCACCGATGCATCACTCAGCACGGCCCTCACCGAAATGGTATGGTCACGGGCAGCCCCGTATATCAGTGAATGAAGCCCGCAACCGTTGTTCCCGATCATGCCGCCGATCATGCAACGGTTTGATGTGGAAGTTTCCGGGCAATAGAAGAGCCCGGTGGGCTTCAGGGCCAGGTTCAGTTCGTCCAGGATCACCCCGGGCTGTACCCTGGCCCACCGTTCCTTCCCGTTCACCTCGAGGATACCGGTCATGTGGCGGGATACATCCACCACGATCCCGTTCCCGACCACCTGTCCGGCCAGGGAGGTCCCCGCGGTTCTGGGGATCAGGGTGACCCGCTCCCGTGCAGCAAAACGGACCAGCTCCCTGATGTCATCCTCATGACGGGGATAGGCGACTGCCAGGGGCATTTCCCTGTAGTCTGAAGCATCGGTGGAATAAAGGATCAGACGGACCATGTCCGTATACAGCTCCCCGTCCAGCCTGGCCCTCAATTCATCAAAATGCGCTGCAGGCACTTTATCTTCATGTTTCTTTTCAATAGTCTCAGAATGTAGCATGTGCGTCGCGGTTTCTGCAATCCTGATTGGATGATCCTTCACGGATCAGGTGGGGGGATCACCAATAAACCAACAAATATAGAAAAGTCCGTGAAATGAAAAACAGCGCGTTTTCCACAGTTGTCCCCCTCCGTATGGATGGTCTTTCCCCCGTCGAAAAGATGCTTTAGAATATAGAGAAATGTACCTTTCCCGAACAATTCACTGCAATTTTTTAACTACCTTTAACTGCAGCAATGTATTAAATAAATTACTGATAATCAATGGATTTAATAGAAAAAATCAGGCGGCAGGCGCAGCTGGACTGCCAGCGTATCGTGTTTCCCGAAGGAGATGAACAGCGAACGGTGATGGCGGCAGATGCCATTATCAGGGAAAATCTGTGTCAGGTAACCATGATCGCAGATCCCGCGGAGGTTGAAAAAAAGGCGCTGCAATACGGGCTGAAGAACCTGGAAAAGGCGACGATCATCAACCCGAAGGATCATCCCAGGAAACAGGAATATACCGAATTGCTCTACCAGGTGAGAAAGGAAAAGGGGATGACCATGAAACTGGCCGCCCGGCTCGTCCTGGACCCATTGTACCTGGGGGTGCTGATGATCAAGGCAGGGGATGCGGACGGAGAGGTTGCGGGAGCCAGGAACGCCACCGGTGACGTGCTCCGTCCCGCTTTCCAGATCGTAAAGACCATGCCGGGGATCAGCATCGTCTCGGGTGCGTTCATCATGATCCACCCGGATCCCTCCTTCGGGGAAGACGGGGTCATTATCTTCGCAGACGGCGCGGTCCACCCGGATCCGGACGAAAAGCAGCTGGCCGAAATCGCGGTGGCCACCGCCAAAACGACCCGTTCCATCCTGGGATTCGAACCGCGGATCGCCATGCTGAGTTTTTCCACCAAGGGCAGTGCGGACCATCCCATGGTGGACAAGGTGGTCAATGCCACTAGGATTGCCAGGGAAATGGATCCCACGTTGGTTATTGATGGTGATTTTCAGGCAGATGCAGCACTTATTTCATCCATTGCAAAAAGCAAGGCTCCGGACAGTCCCATTCAGGGAGATGCCAATGTGCTCATCTTCCCGGACCTGAACTCTGGGAACATCGCATACAAACTGGTGCAGCGGCTGGCAAAAGCCGAAGCGATCGGACCCGTGCTCCAGGGGATGGCGGCACCCATCAATGACCTTTCACGCGGGTGCTCGGTGAGCGATATCGTCAATCTGGCGGCCATCACCGCCAACCAGGCAGCCGGAATGAAGAAGCAGAACTGATTTGTAACAAATACCTTTAGAGACTGAAACTCATGATCATACTCGTACTAAACTGCGGAAGCTCCTCCATCAAGTACCAGCTCTTCAACATGGGCCGGACAGCGAAGGTCATCGCCAAGGGCATCGTGGAGCGGATCGGCTTCACCGATGCGGTGATCCACCACAAACCGGAGGGAAAGGAAAACTACAAGCATGTCACCCCGGTGATGGACCACACGGTGGGGATCAACCTGATCATCGAAGCGATCACCCACAAAGAACACGGCGTGATCAAAAAGATCGAGGACATCACCGCAGTGGGGCACCGGGTGGTCCAGGGAGGTGAAAAATACAAGGAGAGTGTCCTGATCACCGAGGAGGTGATCAAGGATGTGGAAGCCTGTATCGAGCTGGCACCCCTTCACAATCCGGCCAACCTGAAAGGGATCATGTCGGTGGAGAATCTGCTTCCCGGGATCCCGCAGGTGGCCGTGTTCGATACCTCCTTTCACCAGTCGATGCCTCCCCATGCATACATGTATGCCATTCCGAGGGAGTATTATGAAACATACGGGATCCGGAAGTACGGTTACCACGGGACCAGTCATAAATACGTGGTCCACCGGGCCAGTGAGATCCTGGGACGGGACACCCGGAAACTGAAGGTCGTATCGTGCCACCTGGGCAACGGGGCATCGGTGACCGCCGTCGAGTACGGGAAATCGCAGGACACCTCCATGGGATTCACCCCCGTGGACGGATTGATCATGGGAACCCGGTCGGGAGATATCGACCCCGGGGTGCTGCTTTACCTGGCCGATAAGGAGCACCTGAGTCTGAAAGGGATCAGCAACCTGATCAACAAGCGCAGCGGGATCATCGGGATTTCCGAGATCTCCTCGGATATGCGTGACCTGGAACTGGCCTATTACGAAGGAGATGAAAGGGCAAACCTGGCGCTGACCATGTACGCCTACCGGGTCAAGAAATTCATCGGTGCCTACACGGCCATCATGAACGGCATCGATTGCCTGATTTTTACCGGGGGGATCGGTGAAAATGATTTCAATATCAGAAGGATGATCTGTCAGAACATGGATTACCTGGGCCTGCACTTCGATGAGGTCGCCAACCACGGTGTGAAGGGAGAGGACAAGATCATTTCCAAACCCGATTCGAAAGTGACCGCCCTGGTGGTGAAAACCAACGAAGAACTGGTTATTGCCACAGACACCTTTAAAATCATCAAAAAGTGCCTCAACTAAACAGCAGGACATGATCTTGACAGAACTCCGGCAGCTCAGTGACCAGCTCGACCACACCCATAAACCCAGGAAGCTCGTGCTTGCTGCCTCGGAGGATGCCCACTCGCTGAACGCGGTCGTCCATGCCTCCGAACAAAATATCATCCGGCCCATACTGGTCGGGGACAAGGAAAAAACCTGCGGCATGGCAGAGATCCTGGACCTGGATATCGGGAAATATGAATTCATCAAGGCATCCAGTCCCCTGGAGGCGGTCACCATCGCGGTCAAAATGGTCCACGACGGAAGGGCGGATGTGCTCATGAAAGGGAAGGTCGGCACCTCCGATCTGCTCAGCTGCGTTTTGAACAAGGAATACGGGCTCCGAACGGGTCAGCTCCTCTCCCATTTTGCCTATTTTGAGGTAGAAACCTATCACAAGCTGATCGCGGTCACCGACGTGGCCATGAACATTGCGCCCAATCTGACAGAGAAGATTGCCATCCTGAACAATGCGGTAAGAGTGATGAACCAGCTGGGAATCGAAAAACCCAAGGTGGCCGTCCTGGGCGCGGTGGAGAAAGTGCAGACCAACATGAGCGCAACCCTCGATGCAGCCCTGCTGTCAAAGATGAACCAGAGGGAGCAGATCAAGAACTGCATCGTGGACGGGCCGCTTGCCTTTGATAATGCGATCTCCTCCGAAAGTGCAAGGCACAAGGAGATCAGAAGCGAGGTGGCCGGGGATACCGATCTTCTGCTGATGCCCGATATAGAGGTGGGCAATGTGCTGTATAAAACCCTTGTTTTCTTTGCGAAAGCCAAAGTGGCCTCCATGATCGTCGGTGCATCGGCCCCCATCGTGCTCACCTCCAGATCCGATTCCGAGCAGGCAAAATTCGATTCAATTCTTCTTGCGGCTGTCTCGGCCGCACACAATCACTGAGTCGCCTGATCGGGCTAAAAAGCTGCTTAAAATGGATGCAAATTATATTCTGGCTGTCAATCCGGGAGCAACTTCCACCAAGATCGCCGCGTATCGTGAGGAGAGGTTCGTGTTCCTGACGGTGATCCGCCATGATTGCGATGACCTGCTGCGTTTCAGCAGGATCGTGGACCAGTTGGATTACCGGAAGGAACTGGTGATGAAGGAAGTCAGGAAAAACCAGATTCCCTTCGATCGGGTGGGAATGATCATCGGCCGTGGCGGTCTGGTCCGCCCCATCGAATCGGGGGTGTACGAAGTAAATGAGGACATGATCAGGGACCTCAGGGAAGGGATTACCGGAGAACACGCGAGCAATCTTGGAGGACTGATCGGCGCGGAACTGATCAGGGAATTTCCCAATGCGAAAGCCTACATCTGTGATCCGGTGGTGGTGGATGAACTGCAGGATGTGGCCAGGATCAGCGGGCATCCGGCCTTCCGGCGGATCTCAATCTTTCACGCACTGAACCAGAAAGCCACCGCACGCACCCATGCCCGTTCCCGGGGCGAGAAATATGAGGAGCTGAACCTGATCGTGGCGCACCTTGGAAGCGGCATCTCCGTGGGGGCACATCGCCGGGGAAGGGTGATTGATGTGAACAATGCCCTCAACGGGGAGGGACCGTTTGCTCCGGAACGATCGGGGACACTGCCCACGGGCGACCTGGCAAGGTTCTGTTTCGAGGAGGCCGAATCCCTCCAGCAGGTGAAGGAGATGATCGCCGGAAAGGGAGGCCTTTACGCTTACCTGGGGCATAAGGATGCCGCCGTAATGGAAAAAGCGGCCAGGGAGGGAAAACGGAAAGAAAAGCTCCTCCAGGATGCGATGGCTTACCAGATCAGCAAAGAGATCGGCGCCATGGCGGCAGTGCTGGGAGGCGATGTGGACGCGATCCTGATCACGGGGGGCATCGCTTACAATGAAGATCTCACCGCCGGCGTCAGAAAGCAGGTGGACTTTATCGCCCCGGTCTTCATCTATCCCGGGGAAGATGAAATGCAGGCCCTTGTCATGAACGGCTCCCTGGTGCTTGAGGGATCCGTCCCGGCCAGGGAATACAGTGAGGAAAACATGGTCAAGGGGATTGACATGGAACGGCTCGGTTAGGCAGATCTTTTTCCCGGTCCTGATCCGCAGGCACCCTTTGCGCCAGGCCATAGCCCGGAAAACTCACGGGGTGGAGACCGAAACAGGTAGGATTTTCCCGTTGAAATACACGGCACCCTCGAGCGTGAACCACTCAATGAACGCTGCCATCTGACCCGGATCCAGGGGGGCTTTGTAACCGGGGAAAGCCTCGGCCAGCATTTCTGTTTGCACTGAACCCAGCGCAAGGGCATTCACCCGGAATCCCTCCTCCCCGAGCTCTTCGGCCAGGCATTCGGTGAGGTTTCCCAGCGCAGCCTTGGACGCACTGTAAAAGGAAAGTCCCCCGAATTTCGCACTGCCCTGGAAACCACCCATGCTGGTGATGTTCACCACGTGCTTCAGCCGGGAGCCTTCCATCATGGGAAGGAGGATCCGGACCAGACAGGCCGGGGCAAAAAAATTGGTTTCGAACAGGCTACGTGCCTCCCGCAGGGTAAACCGGCGGAAGGGTTTGTGGATCATCCTGCCTGCATTGTTGATCACCGCATCGACTGTTTCTGTATGGTTCCTGATCACCGAGACAAAATCCTTTTCCAGCTCTTCCAGTTCGGTCAAATCAAAGGGGACCGGGTGACAGAGGGTGCCCCCCGCTGTGCTGTTGCATTCATCCGCCAGGTTCTGAAGTGCAGTCCGGTTCCTGGAGACCGCCAGCACCGTATGTCCCGAATGGGTCATCTGCCTTGCCAGTGCCGCTCCGATCCCCCTGCCGGCACCTGTAATGAGTATCACCATCGCCTGCCTGGTTTTATGCGTAAAAATAATCGCTTTTGTCATCAATATGGCATAAATTCCATATAATTGCAGGGATTGATTCTCCTCGAAGCAAGCTTCGAGGAATCATCGATCCCGTTAAGGTATTTTATATTTATTTGCTCGCTAACCCCGCAGCAGAACTACGGGGAATGCGCTCGCCGGGATTCAGGATCGCAAGATGTGGAGGAAGTTGTTTGTTTTCATTCTGGCTGCTTGCTGCGGAATTGCACGCATGTCGGCACAGCCGGAGACACCTGACAGGAAAGGGAAATTCTACCTGGTCCCGGAAGTATGGCTGTCCTTTGGAACCAGGTCCTACGTCGAGGTTGCACCCCTGGTGGCCTACCACATCACACACCGCCTGTCGGCAGGTATTGGACCGCACTACATCTACCAGTCCCAGAAGGAAACCCCCTTCCTCCCCTATGCCTACCGCACGCATCTTTTCGGAGCAAAAGGGTTCGCCCGGTTCTCTGTGATCACGGATGCCGAACGGTTCCTGCCCGTCAATCTGTTCAGCGAGCTCTTCCTGCATGCGGAATATGAAGCAATCAGCCTGGAAAAAGCCTATTTCTATGCACCGAACTATCCCGGCGAAGGCAGGTTCATCTACCAAGGGTTCCTGGTGGGGGGCGGTCTTGCTCAGCGGGTGGGAGCAATGAATTCCATTTCTTTCATGATCCTGTGGGATTTGAACGAATCGAACAGGTCTCCCTACTCCAATCCCATTCTAAGATTTGCTTTTAATCTCTACCTCTGATGGAACACATCTCATCCAACAGCCTTGTGATCGTCGGTTCGCTGATCGTGATCGTCTCCTATCTGTTCAACCTGCTGGCGCGCCGGTTCAGCGTTCCAAGCGTGCTCCTGCTGATCGGACTGGGAATGGCACTTCACGGGATCGTGCTCCTGACGGGAATCCACTCTCCCGACCTCACCCCCATCCTGGAGATCCTGGGGATCATCGGACTGATCATGATCGTTCTGGAAGCTTCGCTGGATCTGGAACTGACCGGAGAGAAACGGAAGCTCATCTCCCGGGCTTTTTTCGCAGCACTGGTCAACCTGGTGGTCTGTGCCCTGCTGATCGCGGGCATCATGATGCTTTACATCCATGCAGACCTGACCACGGGACTGCTTTACGCGGTTCCGCTGAGCATCATGAGCTCGGCCATCATCATTCCCAGCGTGGAGAACCTGGACCGGGAAAAGCGGGAATTCATGATTTACGAAAGCACCTTCTCCGATATCCTGGGCATCATGCTTTTCTATTTCCTGATCAGCAGCATGAAGGCGGAGGGATTCGGACAGATGAGCCTTTCCATCCTGCTGAACCTGACGCTGACGGTGATCGTGTCACTGGTTACCAGCTACTTCCTGATCTTCCTGTTCCAGAAGATCAAAACCGAGCTGAAGCTTTTCCTCCTGATTTCGGTTTTGATCCTCCTTTACGCCCTCAGCAAAGCCTTTCACCTTTCCAGTCTTTTGATCATTCTGGTATTCGGACTGATCCTCTCCAACAGGCACATCTTCTTTCCCGGCAAAACCAGGAAATACCTGGACGAAAAGCATCTGTCGGCCATCTTCAGCAATTTCAAGATGATCACGCTGGAATCCTCCTTCGTGGTCCGCACCTTCTTTTTCGTGATCTTCGGTTTCACCATCGCGCTTGCAAGTCTGGCCAATTTCAGGGTATGGCTCGTCAGCATAGCCATCCTGGCGATCCTCTTCGGAACCAGGTACGCCTATTTCAGGTTGTTCATCCGGAACAATTTCCAGCCCGAGGTGTGGATGGCACCGCGGGGCCTGATCACCATCCTGCTATTCTATTCCATTCCGGAGACACTGGCGGTGGAAGCCTTCAACACGGGGGTCCTCCTGCTGGTCATTCTGGCCACAAGCCTCATGATGGCCTTCTCACTGATCAGGTACAAAAAAGCTGACCGGCCGGAAGAGGTGCCCCTTGAGGTGGTCCTCCCGGAACAGGAATCCGGGGATGTGTTCCCTGCCGAAACCGGAAGTTCACCCCGGGCAGGTGAGACCGGGCCGGAGGTTAAGACAGCGCCGGAATAATTCCCTCCCGGTCGGGTGCGATGATTGCACCCGGTTTTTTTCTGACCACAATAATTGCTTTCTTTGCACCTCACAAACATCCAATGCGATCATGAAAGTTGAGAAAGACAATGTTGTATCCATCGTGTACGAACTCCGGGCGGGATCCGGAAAGGGGGAGGTTGTGGAGACCCTGACAGAGGAAAATCCACTGACATTTCTTTTTGGAAGCGGGGGACTCCTGCCGAAATTCGAAGAGAACCTGGACGGATTGTCCAGCGGGGACACCTTTGAATTTCTGCTTAAATCGGAAGATGCATACGGACCTGTCATGGAGAACGCCATTGTGCACGTTCCGAAGACCGTGTTTGAGATCGACGGCAGGATCGATGAGGAGCTGAT
Organism: Bacteroidales bacterium; assembly: GCA_040768485.1. Classification (GTDB taxonomy): domain Bacteria; phylum Bacteroidota; class Bacteroidia; order Bacteroidales. The sequence continues at coordinate 34,807 of JAXGMU010000011.1, read as the reverse complement.
GAAAGTGGGCAATACGGTGCCCATGATGGATGCTGAAGGCAGGCGTCTGAACGGGAAAGTGATCGGCATCGAAAAGGAAGCCGTGAAAATGGACTTCAACCATCCCATGGCGGGGACCGACCTTCATTTCAGGGGCCAGGTCACAGGGATCCGCAGTGCCAGCGAGGAGGAGCTTGCCCACGGCCACGTCCACCATTCCCACGACGGGGACTGCTCATCCTGCGGGGACGGTGAACACTGCGACGGCCACTGCTAAAGCTCAAGCGTAAAGGAGTCCGCATCCTTCCATGCGGTGAACTTCCTCCTGAATTCCCTGATCTCTTCCAGGTCAACGGAAATATTCAGAATACCGGGCAGCTTGTCCGGCATTCTTGTCACATTGCCAGCAGGATCCACCGCGCAGGTCCCTCCCAGGTGGTCGATCCCCTCACCATCCCGGCCCACCCGGTTCACCCCTAATACAAAGGCCTGGTTTTCAATGGCACGTGCCCTGAGCAGTGTTTCCCACACCGCATGCCTGGGGGCGGGCCAGTTGGCTGCGTAGAACAGGATGTCATAATCTCCGCGATTCCTGCTGAACACCGGGAACCTGATGTCGTAGCAGATCTGGGGCATGATGCGGAATGCAAAGCAGGTAAAGATCTTCCTGGCTCCGCCCGGGTAAAAGTGTTGATCCTCCCTGCCCATCCTGAAAAGGTGCCGTTTGTCATAATGCCCTTCCACCCCTGCCGGCGAAACCCAGTACAACCGGTTATAGATCCTCTCACCCGCGCGAATGATCAAGCTCCCGGCCAGTGTGGCATTTTTTTTCGCGGCAATCTCCTGCATCCAAACTTGTGCCGGTCCCTCTCCCTCCTCCTCGGCAAACAGGTCCGCCTGCATGGTAAATCCGGTTGAAAAGGTCTCGGGCAGCAATATCAGGTCCGTTTCCTCCGGTACCCCTGTCAGCATGTTCTCCAGCATCTCCAGATTGGCCCTGACATCCTCCCAGACCAGGAGTGGCTGCACCAGGGAGATCTGTAATGTCTTTTCTATGCGGTCCTGCGCCGGATCCTTTGTGTCATTTGTCATCCGATGAAGCGTGTATGTATATTTCAGATGCAAAGATAAGGTTCCCTGTGATGTTGCATTGGTAATCTCCCGTTTACATTAACTTAACGTAGAATTAATGTTCCGTCCGGCAGAAGTGGATAATTTTGATACCGGATAACAAACTCATCTGATGGAGACCTATTATATCCTGATCGTTGTTGTTCTATTTGCCCTGGCCATTTCGGATCTGGTCGTCGGAGTCAGCAACGATGCCGTCAATTTTCTCAATTCAGCCATCGGTTCCAGGGCTGCATCCTTCAGGACCATACTTGTGGTTGCGGCGCTGGGGGTATTGATCGGGGCCATATTTTCCAACGGAATGATGGAGGTTGCACGAAAAGGGGTGTTTAATCCGGACCAGTTTGCCTTCTCCGATATCATGATCATCTTCCTTGCAGTCATGTTTACGGATATTCTCCTGCTGGATTTTTTCAACACCGTGGGATTGCCCACCTCCACCACCGTATCCATCGTATTCGAACTGCTCGGTGCAGCCGTGGCAGTCTCCGTTTTTAAAATCGCGGGAATGGACGGGGCGAATGGCACTCTGGGGGATTACATCAACACGGAAAGAGCGCTCATCATCATCGCAGGGATCTTCCTTTCGGTGGTCATCGCCTTTACCATCGGGATGATCGTCCAGTGGCTGGTCAGACTCGCATTTTCTTTCAACCTAAAAAAGACATACCGGTTCTGGTCAGGACTGTGGGGCGGATTCGCAACGACGGCCATCCTCTATTTCCTGGTGATCAAAGGAGCAAAAGGATCCACACTGGTGACGGACGAAGCGCTCGAATTTATCAGGGCCCATACAACGACCATGCTGCTGGCAAGTTTTGTGGGCCTCTCCGTGGTCTTTCAGCTGCTCACCACCTTTACCAGAGTTAACATATTGAAAATCACTGTATTACTTGGAACTTTCGCACTGGCCATGGCGTTTGCGGGGAACGATCTGGTCAATTTCATTGGAGTTCCTCTGGCCGGTTTCGAATCATACAGGGATTTTATAGCTTCAGGAGGAGCCGAGCCCGGGAGTTTCATGATGGATTCACTGATCGAACCGGTCAGCACACCGGTCTATTTCCTGATCGGCGCCGGGATCATCATGGTGCTTACGCTGCGATTTTCGAAAAAAGCCAAATCGGTCACGGCAACGACCATTGACCTGAGCCGCCAGGGGGAAGGTACCGAGCGGTTTGCTTCCTCATCCCTTGCAAGATTTATTGTCAGAAGATCCGTGGAAGCCAGTCACGGGGTCAGCAGGGTAACACCTTCTCCAATCTCAGGATTTGTAGCTTCAAGGTTCAGGGAAGTCCCGGGGGAAGATCCCAGGAAGGGCAAAGTGGCATTTGACCTGGTCAGGGCTTCTGTAAACCTCGTGGTGGCCAGCATCCTGATCGCTTTCGGCACCTCGCTAAAGCTTCCCCTTTCGACCACGTACGTGACCTTCATGGTCGCCATGGGCACATCCCTGGCCGACGGAGCCTGGGGAAGGGAAAGTGCTGTTTATCGAATCACCGGGGTGCTGACCGTGGTTGGCGGATGGTTCTTTACCGCCTTCACCGCGTTCTGTGCTTCCTTTCTGATCGGATCACTCCTATTCATCGGAAAACTGCCGGTCGTTCTGGCGTTGATCGTGATCTCCGTATTCATTATTTTCCGGACACATGTCCTGCACAAAAGAAGGACGGAGAAAGCTGAAAAAGCTGAAAAAGAGGTCTTCACGGCATCGAACGATATTCTGAAGGCCTTCGACGAAGAAGTAAAAAAATCGGTGCTCCGGATGTCAAAACTCCTGTACCTCACCTATGTCAGTTTATTCAAGGAGAAACGCAAAGAATTGAAAAAGGTAAAAAAAGAATCCAGGAAGCTTGCTGAGGATGTGAAGGAACTCAAGAAGGACATTCCTGCGAAACTGCGAAAGTTTGAAGAAACCGAGATCGAAAGCGGACAGTATTATGTTCAGGCGGTCAATTATCTGAGAGAAGCGAGCAACTCCCTGATGCACATTGTAATGCCGGCTTTTCATCATGTGGACAACAACCATCCGCTGGACAAAGAGCAGTCCGACTCCTTCCGGGAATTCAACAACAAGACCAGCGAATTCTTCAATCTCGCAGTCAACCTCCTGCAGAAAAAGAAATTTGATGATCTGGACGATCTCACCAAGCAGCGGGACGAGCTCATTGAGATGATCAATGAGATCATTAAGAACAGGATCAAGATCCTGAAAAAGGCCAAAAAGGGTGTGAAGATCAGTATGACCTATATTGAGATGCTGACCGAAAGCAAAAATTTACTGTTACACCTGGTTCAGCTGGTAAAGGCACATCTGAACCTTATCGATTCCCTGGAGAAGAAAAAGAAAATGCCTTCGATTGAAGAGGTGACGATCCCCTGATCACATTTCCGGGAAAGTCACAACGGCAGTATAAATTTGTATCCGATTCCCTTCACGGTCCTGATGCATTCATCCCCAAGCTTTTCCCTGAGTTTTCGGATATGGACATCGATGGTGCGGTCCCCCACCACCACATTTGTACCCCATACCCTGTCAAAAATCTCTTCCCTGGTAAACACCTTCTCAGGCCTGGAAATGAGCAGTGAAAGCAGTTCGAACTCCTTTTTGGGAAGTGAGATCTCATTTTTGTCTATGATGACCAGGTAACGTTCCCTGTCAATGACCAGTTCACCGGCAACAATCCGGTTTTCATGGTCTGTATCAGGGTCTCCGGCTTCTGCCTTCATCCGTTTCAAAAGTGCTTTTGCCCGGCTGATCAGTACCCTGGGCTTCACGGGTTTGGTGATGTAGTCGAGGGCGCCCTG
>JAXGMU010000011.1:0-30879 GCA_040768485.1 Bacteroidales bacterium | reverse complement strand
CCAACCCGGCAATCGCCGAATACTCCTCCCCCCTGGCCGTAAGACACGCCACCAGCGTATGTTTCAACTCCTCCATTCTCCTGATTTCTTCACAGGCGGCGATTCCGTCCATTTCCGGCATCATCACATCCATGAACACAAGGTGCGGACGTATTTCCCTGGCCAGCCGGACCGCCTCCTTTCCATTGGTTGCAGTATAGATCCTGAAACCCTCATTTTTAAGGTTATAACCCAGAAATTCCAGCACGTCCTTTTCGTCATCCACGATCAGAATTCTGTAACTGCTCCAGTTCATTTCGGTTGACTTTGACAATCAATTTACATCAATAAAATGAATTATTCCACATATTTAACGCCTGCCGGTGTTTCATGTATTAAATCCACATTAAGTTTATATGAAATTCATGTAACTCAGGGCTGGTCTCCCGATAACTTCAACGATCATGAACACACCTTCCCGGATGTTCGGTTTTTTTTTTACATTGTTACACGTAAACATGACAGCCGCAATGAAATCCGTTGCCCTCTTATTATCTCTCTTCCTGACGATAAGCGCTGCCGCGAAGACAACCACTGAACCGGAGGCAACCGGGAAGGACCGGACCAAGGCAGAGACCGGAGCGCCGGACAAAGGGGAGGTCTTTGCCAGGATCTATGCAAATTTTAGCTGGAGCCTCGACCGGCATGATCCGACCACTGCTTTTGAAGTGAGAAGGGCCTATTTCGGCTACAGCAGGCAGCTGGATGAACACTTTTCCGGGGAAGTGAAGCTGGATATCGGCAGCCCGGACGATGTCTCCGAATACAGCCTGATCAGAAGGTACACCTATTTTAAAAATGCATATGTATCTTACACGAACGGGAGACTGCAGTCCTGGTTCGGGCTGTTTGACATGCTGCAGTTCAAGACCCAGGAAAAATTCTGGGGATACCGTTATCTCTACAAGTCTTACATGGATCAGTACAGGTTCGGTCCCAGTGCCGATCTGGGCGCCGGGATCCGGTACCGGCTGACCCGCTCCATTTCTGCCGATCTGGTCATCAGCAACGGGGAGGGATACCAGAACCTGCAGTTCGATAATGTGTATAAGACAGGTGTGGGGATGACCCTGGAGCCTTTGCCGGATTTTACGATCAGGATGTATTACACTGTCCACACAAGGGAGGACCCCCAGATGTGCTTTGCGGGTTTTGCGGGGTACAGGTTTAAAAGGTTCCGGATTGCCTGCGAAGGGATCCTCCAGAGGAACTACAGGTTCAACAGGGACCACAACCGCTGCGGCTACTCCGCCTATGCCACCTTTGCCCTCTCGGACCGGTGGGAGTTTTTTGCCCGGTATGACCAGGTATTCTCGAATATCCTGCCCGAAGATGACATTCCCTGGAACCTGGCGGATGACGGCAGCGCCATTGTTGGCGGAGTCCAGTTCACTCCCATGGAAATGGTCCATCTCTCCCTGAATTACCAGGACTGGATGGAATATGCGGAAAACGGGTTGGTGCGGCCTTTCCTCTATCTGAATGTTGAACTTGTTTTCTGAAGAAAAGCGGATGTTTTTCAGCCGATTATTCGTACATGCCCTCTGGATGCTCTGCCTGGTGTGGGGGGTGACCGCCTGCAGAAAAAGCCATTATGCCGTTGAACTGGTGGAAACAGTCAGCGACATGGGAGGAGGTACCGGGACCACCACATGGACCAGTGACAGGGAATACCTGCTCGAGGGTTTCGTATTTGTGAATGACGGACAGGTCCTTACCATCGAGCCGGGTACCGTGATCAGGGGACGGACGGGACAGGGAAGCCATTCCAGTGCACTGATCGTGGCCAGGGGCGGGACCATCATCGCCGAGGGGGACCCGGACCGGCCCATCATCTTTACTGCCCAGGGGGATGATTTGCAGGGAAGCGTGCCTGTTGAAGCCAGGGGGCTCTGGGGCGGACTGATCATCCTGGGCCATGCAAGGATCAACACCGGAACGGGCGAAGACCTGATCGAGGGAATCCCCGTCAGCGAACCCAGGGGGGTCTACGGCGGAGTGGATGACGATGACAATTCGGGGATCCTGCGTTACGTGTCCATCCGGCACGGGGGAACGAACATCGGGGAGGGGAACGAGATCAACGGACTGACCCTGGGGGGTGTGGGCCGCCAGACCATCATCGACCATGTGGAGGTGATCTCAAATGCCGATGACGGGGTGGAGTTTTTTGGCGGAGCGGTGAATTGTTCCAACCTCCTGGTCGCTTTCTGCGGGGACGATGCATATGACATGGACCAGGGCTATCACGGGAAGGGACAGTTCTGGCTGGCGGTGAACAGTGCGGATTCGGATCAGTGCATGGAGATCAGCGGCGGCATTGAACCGCTGGTTGCCCTGCCCGGTGCATATCCCCTGGTTTACAATACGACCCTGACAGGAAAGATGGAATCTGAAGTGAAACCGGTGATCCATTTCCTGAGCCATGGCGGGGGACACATCCGGAACAGTATTTTTTTGAACCCGGGAGAAGGGATCTCCATGCATTATACCGGCGATCCGGGCGATTCATATTCCCTTTTCAGATCGGGTGACCTGTCGCTTGAAAACAACATCCTGTATCCGGTTTCCGGTCCGGAGCCGCTGTTTTTCTGCTATTCCGAATCCGTCGGGGATCTGAGAGCAGTGAATGCAGAACTGGCAGATTCGCTCGCTTCCTGGGGCAACAGGTATGAGGACCCTGGACTCGCCGTTTCGGAAGGTTACTCCCTCCTCCCGCCCGCCACTGTATTCAGCGACCTGGCTCCCTATGAGAATCCCTGGTTCGAGGCGGTTACCTATAAAGGCGCATTCGGCTCAAGAAACTGGTTGCAGGGGTGGTCCCTGTTCCATCAGTCCGGGTACATGGTTGATTGATCCCCGTCCGGGTCCGGAAATCCTGCGCCTTGGATTGCGCACTCTCAGGGCAGGTGTTCCTCGCGCATCAGGTCGAATACTGTCTTCACCGGTGAGAAGGTTTCCACGGGGACCTCAACGAACAGTGTGAGCCAGCGGGCCATGGCCCCGTTCCACAATCCCGGTCTCTCCAACGCTTTCAGCGGTTTCCCGCCCAGGGACTTTTCTGAGATGAAACCGGTGGAAGGATCCACGAAACGGGTCAGCTGGTATTTCTCCCCCCTGAAATCGCGGGTGCTGCAGACCAGGTCCACCGGATTGAAATGGGTGGACTGTTTCAGGATGGCCGCTTTTTCCGGATCGTCCAGGTCGATCTGCGATGCCTCCACGATCTGCAGGCTGATCTCCCCTGATTCGGACCGCACATAGAAAGGTCCGCCTCCCGGTTCGCCTTCATTTCTGACCATGCCGCAGACCCTGACCGGACGGTCCAGTGTCCTGATCAGCCATTGTTTGAGCTCGGCCGCATCCCAGCTGTCCAGCTGATCGGGAACCGAAACCCCGATGCGGTCCCTGAGGAAAGCCACCATGCTGTCCAGTTTTGTTTTTTGCACCCGTTCATCACCGGTCAGCTGACGCATGTAATAGAATATTTTCGAACGAACCTCCAGAAGGATCCCCCCGAGGACCTGCTTGTATCTGACCCGGATTCCTTTCAGCCGGTCGGGTGCCACATTGTCGATGTTGCTGATAAATATGATATCCGAATCCAGCGCATCCAGGTTGCGGATCAATGCACCGTGTCCCCCGGGCCTGAAAAGCAGCGAACCGTCCTCATTCCTGAAAGGTTCGTTTTCAAGGTTCACCGCAAGGGTGTCCGTCTCGGGCTTCTGGAAAGAAAAATCCACATCCACCAGAAGTCCTGTTTCCTTTTCGATCATCGGCACGATCTCTGCGGCTTCGGCCCGGAATCCTTCCAGGTGATCGGGCGATACGGTCAGATGCAGTGAGAGCTTGTCTTTCCTGCTTGCACAGTACATTGCCGCCTCCCTCACATGTTCCTCAAAGGAGGTTCTCCGTTCCCGCTTGCTGTATTTGTGGAATTTCAGCAATCCCTTGGGCTTGTTCCCGTAACCCAGCCCGGGTTTATCCAGGATCTGCTTCAGGAGCTCCGCCGGAGTTGACCTGGCTCCGGCCTCGAGGTCCTCGTAGAAGGGATATGCCGGCAGCTGGTCGAAAAACTGCCTGATCCCGGGCTCCCCGTTGACCCAATTCTCCTGATCGGCGGGGGATAAATGTTCCAGGTTCTCCAGGGCGGCATAGAGGGATTTGAACATGCGGGTGGCTGCGCCGGAAGCGGGAATGAAACGCATGATCATGAAATCGGGGGCGTTCTGCCGGAAGACATCCAGATAATGCTGCTCATCGCCGTCTGTCAGGCACATCATGCCCTTCCCCGGTGTGGCGGGCATGGTGATATCAGCGGGCGGGAATCCCGATTTGAAACACTTGATCTGCCGGTTGATTTCATCAATGGGGATCCCCCTGCGCTGGATCTGCTGAAGATCTTTCTGGCTGAACATATGGCTGACTTTTACTTTTTAACAACCTCCCTGCAGAAATGTTTATCCCCTGCCGGCTGCTTCCCGGCCTGCCCGGAATGCTGCTATGTTCATTCCGACCACCTCCTCCCCTTTCCTTTCGAAAAGGGTCCTCATGGCACCCTCCAGGTTTTCAGGGAGCACATCCAGGTGTGCCGAGGCGGCACCCAGCATCACCATGTTGGAAGCCTTCCGGGAACCCTGTTCGGCGGCAATTTGCTCCGCATCGATCAGGATGTGGTTCCCGATCTTCCTGATCTGCGCGATAAGCACCTCTTCGGCGGGATAGTCCGGGATGTTTTTAAACGGATTGCTGCTGGTAACCACCCAGCCTTCCGGCGAAAGGAACGAAAGGTGACGCAAGGCTTCCATGGGTTCCACGGAGAGGATCATGTCACATTCTCCTTCGGGGATCAGGTCGGAGTGAACGGGCCGGTCCGAAATGCGCAGGTGGGACTCCACCGCGCCACCGCGCTGACTCATTCCGTGTACCTCGGCCTGTTTCAGGTGCAGTCCCGATTCCACCGCGGCGATCCCGATCACCGCTGCAATGGACAGGATCCCCTGTCCCCCCACTCCCGCCAGTATAATATCCTTTTTCATCTTTTTTAGATCCGGCAATTTCCTAACTAATTTCCTAACCACTAACCTTTCCTGACCTTTTTTTTAATTGTCTGTATACACTCCCGGTCCGAGATGATCACCGAAACCCCCTCATAGGCCAGTTCCTCCTTCAGGACCTTCACGTTTGCATCATGGTTCTTCCTCAGCGGGATCACCACCCTGATGTGCTCCCTTTCCACACCCAGTCCCCCGCAGATCTCCTCCAGCCGTCCGGTGGCATGGGACTTCTGTCCCCCCGTCATTCCTGTGGCCGAATTATCCGAAATGATCACCGTCACGGGAGATCCGTCCACCACCGCATCCAGCAGTCCGGTCATCCCCGAATGGGTGAATGTGGAATCTCCGATGACCGCCACCGAAGGATGCAACCCGGCATCCGACGCCCCCTTGGCCATGGTTACCGATGCCCCCATATCCACACAGGAATTGATGGCATTGAAGGGAGGAAGTGCACCCAGGGTGTAGCAGCCGATATCCGAAAAAACCCTGCCGCGACCATATTCGGCCAGCGCCTCATTCAGCGCCAGGAACATGTCGGCATGACCGCATCCCTTGCATAAGGCAGGGGGCCTGTTTTTCACCACATCCGGTAAGGTTTCCAACTTTCCCCTGCGGAGATCCAGCGCTCCGGCCACGATGGCAGGATTCAGTTCCCCGTCACGGGGCAGTGTGCCGTCCATTCTGCCCCGGATCACATATCCCGATTCCAGAACCCCCCGGAGCGATTCTTCCACCAGGGGATATCCTTCCTCCAGTACGACGACCTCCTCCACCATCCCTACAAAATCTCTGATCATTTCAGGGGCAACCGGGTACTGGGAGATTTTCAGCACAGGTTCATCCAGCCGGTGTTTTTCAGCCACCTCCCGGTAATAATTGTAGGCCAGTCCACAGGCGATGACACCCCGCTTTTTTTCTTTCCCCTGCTCCAGGCGGTTCACGCCGGAAGTTGCTGCCTCCTCTTCCAGTTTTTCCCGGACCGAGAGCAGGAGCCTGTATTTTTTTCTTGCCAGGGCAGGCAAAAGTACAAACTGACCGGGATCTGACGGCATGGCCAAGCTGTTCTGTTTCCTGACCGGGGATCTTTCCACCGCCGATCGTGAATGGGCAAGCCTGGTGGGGATCCGGATCATCACCGGGAGGCGGAATTTTTCAGACAGGTCAAATCCGTACCGGGTCAGCTCATAGGCCTCCTGCTGGCCTGAAGGTTCCAGCACCGGAATACCGGCAAATTTCCCGTAGAACCGGGAATCCTGTTCGTTCTGGGAAGAATGCATTGAAGGATCGTCGGCTGCCACGACCAGCACCCCTCCGTTGATCCCTGTCACGGCGGCATTCATGAACGGATCGGCAGCCACATTGAGCCCCACATGTTTCATGCAGGCCATGGTCCTCTTCCCCGCATAGGACATTCCCAGGGCGGCTTCCAGGGCTGTTTTTTCATTGGCGGTCCAGTCGGCGCGCACCTCTCCCCGCCGGACCGGTTCCGATCGCTGGATATATTCGGTGATCTCGGTGGAGGGTGTGCCCGGGTAGGCGTAAACCCCTGATATCCCCGCATCAAGGGCTCCCTGTGCAATGGCCTCATCCCCCAGCAATACAAGCTTCGACATGGGCAACTCGGTTGGTTGTTGCTCAAAAATAGATAAAAAAAGGCGGCCTTCAGCTATTGTAAAACATGGTCAGCCGGTCACCGTAACCACCAGCCTCCGGGCTCCCCCGTGGTTCCTGAATTCACACAGGTAGATCCCCTGCCATGTGCCCAGCCTGAGCCTTCCGCCCGAGATGGGAACAGTCACGGCGTGTCCGATGATCGATGCCTTCAAATGCGCGGGCATGTCGTCCGGTCCTTCGAACACATGGGAGTAGAGGGGATGGTTTTCCGGAACCAGGTGATTCATGAAAGATTCAAAATCATCCCTGACGGTAGGATCCGCATTTTCGTTGATGGTGATACCTGCCGACGTATGCTGAATAAAGACATGCAGGATCCCCGTTTCGGGGAGGGCATCCAGGGCATCGGTCACATGGCGGGTGATCAGGTGAAAACCCCTCGGCATCGGCGGCAGTGTGATGGTTTTTTGAAAGACCATGTCCGGTTGTCAATTGTTAAGAAAAGACAAATTTAACCCATAAATGGAGCATGAGGCACCGTTTGGCCTGTTTTTTTGCCTATTTTTGGGGGATGTTTTCACGGATCAGATATTCGGCATTCCCCTGCCTGCTGGGCCTGGCGATCTGGCTTCTTCTCCCCGGCCAGCTTGCCGGGCAGCGAAGACAGAGCCAGGATGAAAACCTGCTGCAGTTTTCAGGGATTGTCAGGGACCTGCAGCATCAGCCCCTGCCCCATGTGAACATCATCATCCTGAACGAAAGAAGGGGAACCACCTCCGACCACCGCGGGATGTTTTCCTTCGTGGTCAAGCCCAACGACACCATTCTGTTCAGTCACATGGGCCACAAGGCCACCCTGCATGTGATCCCCGATTCGGTGGGCGGACAGCAGTATCCGGCAGACATTTTCATGGTCAGCGACACCTTTAAGCTGGCAGAGGTGCGGATCTATCCCTGGAAGACCTACCAGGAGTTCAAGGAAGCTTTCCTGGCCCTGGAACTTCCGGACGATGACGCACAGAATGCCTATCACAACATCGCCCTGATCAAGACCCAGATCAAGGTGAACGAACAGGGGACCACCCCCAACGTCAACTTCAGGGAAGTGATGAAACAACAATACAATCAACTGTATACGGCCGGACAGTATCCCTATTACACCATCTTTGATCCCATGCGCTGGGCCAGGTTCTTTGAATCCCTGCGCAACGGCGATTTCAGGCAGGACGATTGATCATCCGGCACAATTTTCATCCGATTTACGCAGTTAATACTATATTCGGGAAACCTCAGGCATGATTCGGCTCTTCCACTGGTCCATCCTTCTGCTGTTTGTCACCCGGGGACTGCTCGCACAGGAATCCGGGCTGGTCCGCGGGATCATCACCGACAGCCTGGACCAGGCCATTGAGCTGGCCAACGTGACCCTGCTGGGGAGACAGGAGGGCACCATGACCGGGGAAGACGGAACCTTTGAGATCCGGATCCCTTCCAACCGTTCGTTCACGCTGGTGGTCTCCTGTGTGGGATACCGCACAGAACAATTCTCCGTCCGCCTGCAGGCGGGCCAAACGGACAAGCGCCGCATCGTTCTCAGAAGGGACGTGAAATCGCTGGATGAAGTGTCCGTTACCGCCAGGCAGGAAAGGGCCAGCACCTTCAGGAGGATCAACATCGAAGAGTTGAATTACATGCCCACCACCACCGGCAAGGTGGAGGCGATCATCAAGTCCCAGGCGGGTGTCAGTTCCAGCAATGAACTCAGTTCCCAGTATTCGGTCAGGGGCGGTAATTTTGACGAAAACCTGGTGTATGTGAATGATATTGAAATATACCGGCCTTTCCTGGTCCGTTCGGGAGAGCAGGAGGGACTGAGCTTCATCAATTCCGACCTGGTCTCTTCCGTAAAATTCTCCGCAGGAGGGTACGATGCACGGTACGGGGACAAGATGTCCTCGGCGCTGGATATCACCTACAGGAAACCCAAAAAGTTTGCGGGATCTGCCTCGCTGAGCCTGCTCGGCGCATCGGTCCACCTGGAGGGCAGCTCCCGGGATCAGCGGTTCACCTACCTGGCCGGGTACCGCTATAAAACCACATCCTACCTGCTGAACACCCTGCAGACAAAGGGGGATTACAAGCCGCAGTTCTCCGATTTTCAAACCCTCCTCTCCTGGCGGCTGACCCGCAGGCTGGAAGTCTCCTTCCTGGGCAACTATTCATCCAACAAGTACCGGTTCATCCCAAGCGAAACGGATGTGGAATTCGGGACCAAGGACCTGCCCCTGAATCTGAAGATATACTATGAAGGACAGGAGGTGGACCAGTTCGACACCTACCTCGGGGCGCTCAGTGTCCACTACCGTCCGACCCGGAATACCTCCCTGAAGTTCATCGGATCGGCTTTCAGGACCTCGGAAAGGGAGACCTTCGACATTCTGGGACAATACTGGATCAATGAGCTCGACAACACCATCCAGTCGGAGACCTTCGGCGACAGCATCCTGAATGTGGGGGTGGGCTCCATGCTGTCCCATGCCCGTAACTATCTGGATGCCATTGTGGTCACGGCATCTCACCTGGGCAGTTACCAGACCGGGCGTAACCGGTTGCAGTGGGGACTGAACGCCAGATACCAGGATTTCTTCGACCGGATCAGGGAGTGGGAACTGGTCGATTCGTCGGGGTATGTGCTCCCCGACCTGGAGGACCGGATCGAGATGAGCCGTTTCAGGAGCTCCGAGCAGCAGATCGCCTATGGCCAGATGAGTGCCTTCATCCAGAACACCCTTGAGATCAACAGCAAAAAGGCCGATTATTTCATCACCACCGGGATCCGGGGCACGCTGTGGGATTTCAACAGGACCCTGATGGTGAGTCCCCGGGTCACCATCAGCACCCAGCCCTTCTGGGAGCGGGACATGATGTTCCACCTCTCTGCCGGATACTACTTCCAGCCTCCTTTCTACAAGGAGATGCGACGGCCCGACGGGAGCATCAACGAGAACATCCTGCCGCAGCGGTCGATCCACCTGCTGGTGGGCGGTGACTATATCTTTTCCATGTGGGACAGGCCATTCAAACTGACCGGAGAGGCTTTCTACAAATGGCTGGATGACCTGATCCCCTATAAGATTGAGAATGTGCGCATCCGGTATGCCGGTGAGAACATCTCCCGGGGGTTTGCCAGGGGGATCGACTTCAAGCTGAACGGGGAGTTCGTGCACGGAGCCGAATCCTGGATGACCCTGTCGCTGCTGCAGACCCGGGAGGATGTGGAAGGGGATGTGGCCTATATCTTCGACGGAGAGGGGTATGTGTTCACCGAGGCGGGGAAGTTTCCCCGTCCCACCGACCAGCTGTTCACATTCGGACTCTACTTCCAGGATTACTTCCCGAACAATCCCGATTACAAGGTGCACCTGAATGCATTTTACGGGACCGGCCTGCCACTGAGCAGTCCCAACGAGGAACAGTATTACACCGACATCCGGATGAGGCCCTACAGGCGGGTGGACATCGGTTTCTCGAAGGTGGTCAAAAGGGAAACGGATAATATCGGGGAGAGGAATCCGCTGCGGTTATTCAAGAGCATCTGGATCAGCGGTGAGATTTTCAACCTGCTCGGGATCAAAAATGAGGCATCCTATCTGTGGATCAGGACCGTATCCGACCAGGAAGGGATCCCGGGCCGTTTCGGTGTTCCAAACTATCTGACCGGACGGCGCTTCAACGTGAGAATCTCCATGCAGTTCTGATCCTTCCACATTCAGAAGTTTTGTGTAAGTTTATGGCTTCAAACAACAGGTCATTATTCACAAGATTACACCACAGATGAAAACACAGGATTACATCCGGAGAGAAGAAAAATACGGCGCCCATAACTACCATCCCCTGCCAGTTGTACTTGACAGGGGACAGGGGGTATTTGTGTGGGATGTGGAAGGCAAACGTTACTACGATTTTCTGTCGGCCTATTCGGCGCTGAACCAGGGGCACTGCCATCCCAGGATCATTGAAGCCCTGACATCCCAGGCCGGAAAACTGACGCTCACCTCCAGGGCTTTCTACAACAGCGTGCTGGGGGAGTTTGACGAGTACATGACCAGAACCTTCGGCTACGACAAGGTGCTGCCCATGAACTCGGGTGCCGAGGGGGACGAGACCGCGCTGAAGCTCTGCCGGAAGTGGGCCTACGAGAAGAAGGGGATCCCTGAAAACCAGGCAAAGATCATCGTGTGCGAGGGAAATTTTCACGGCCGCACGATCACCATCATCTCCATGTCCACCGATCCGGACTCTTACAAAGGGTACGGTCCCTATACACCCGGTTTCGTAAAGATCCCCTACAATGACACGGAGGCCCTGGCAGAGGCGCTGGAAGATCCGCATGTGGCCGGATTCCTGGTGGAACCCATCCAGGGTGAAGCAGGCGTGTTTGTACCGGATGAAGGATACATCGCCAGGGCCTATGAGCTATGCAAAGAAAAGAACGTTCTGTTCATCGCCGATGAGGTGCAAACCGGGCTTGCCAGGACCGGAAAAATGCTGGCCTGCGAGCACGAGGGCGTCCGGCCTGACATCCTGATCCTGGGAAAAGCGCTCTCGGGGGGTGTGTATCCCATATCGGCGGTACTGGCCGACGATGACATCATGCTGTGCATCCGCCCGGGTGAGCATGGTTCGACCTACGGCGGGAATCCCATCGCGGCCAGGGTGGCCATTGCAGCCCTGGAGGTGATCAGGGAGGAGAACCTGGCCGGAAATGCAGCTGCCCTGGGTGAAATCTTCCGGACCAGGCTGAAAGAGATCCGCTCCCCCATGGTGGAACTGGTCCGGGGAAAAGGACTGCTCAATGCGATGGTCATCAGGCCCACCCGCGGCAAAACCGCATGGGATGTCTGCCTGGCACTGAAAGAGAACGGTCTGCTGGCCAAACCCACACACCAGGACATCATCCGGTTTGCCCCTCCCCTGGTGATCACCGAGGAACAGATCATCGAGAGCGCCGGGATCATCCGCAAAACAGTCGAATCGGTCAGCTGACAAATCCTTTCAGATCAGGATGAGGATATACAGATTTCTCCGGGTTCTGATGCTGTTTGTGCTGACCGCCGGCTGCAGCGAATCCGGCACAGGTTACCGGAACATTCCCCTGGAGGCGGATCTGTCCGATCTGCAGTCCGATCCCGTCTACCAGGAGGTCTTCCGGGACCGGCGCGAAAGGCTCCTTGCCGGGCTCGGGGAAGGAACCATCATTCTCTGCTCGACGGATCCGGCAAGTGATAACCGGCATGAATTCCGTCCCAACAACTATTTCTATTACCTCACGGGGATGGAGGCGCGGGACTGCTACGCCATCCTGAGCAATTCGGAGCCTGACCGGTATACCCTGGTGCTCCGTTCCCCCACCATCAGGTCCCTGATCTATGAAGGGCAGCCCGCCTCAAAGGAGGAAACAGAGGCTCTGTACAGGTCTGATCGCATCATGGAAAGCAGTGAATTCGCGAACCGGCTGTCAGGGATCTTTTCTTCGGGACAGACGCTGTACATGGACCGGTCGGATCCCCTGCTCCTGCAACGGCTCCGGGAACTGGCCGGATGGGACGGTCCCCTGCAAATCACCCACCTGGGGGAACTGGTGGATGAGATGCGTGTGATCAAGGGATCCCCGGAAGTGCAGCGACTGCAGAAAGCATGCAATATCACCGCCAAAGCGCTCCTGTCCGTGATGGAAAACTGCGCCCCCGGGAAATACGAGTTTGAGATGGAAGCCATCATCGAAGGCACATTCAGGCGATTCGGAGCGGCGATGCCCGGATTTGCCTCCATCGTGGGATCCGGACCCAACAGCACCATCCTGCATTACGAGCACAACACGAGAAAAATGGAGGAAGGGGACCTGCTGCTGCTGGATATCGGGGCAGAATATGGCTTTTACACGGCCGATATCAGCCGCACCATACCGGTCAGCGGAAAGTTCAGCGAGCCCCAGAAAACCATTTACCAGCTGGTGCTGGATGCCCAGCGCGCGGCCATTGAACAGATGAAACCCGGGAACATGTTCATGGACGGACACATGGCCGCCAGGGAGGTCCTCGTGGAAGGACTTTCTGAACTGGGACTGATCACCGATCCCCGGTCCCCATGGCAGATCAAATTTTACATCCTCTACCCTTCTTCACATTTCCTGGGGATGGACGTGCACGATGTGGGAGAAATGGGCGGGAGCTTCAGCCATTTCATGCAGCACACACCCGGTGATTCCCTGGTGAGCAGGGTGCTGGAGCCGGGGATGGTGCTGACCATTGAGCCGGGGCTGTATTTCAGGGAAGAGGGACTGGAACAGCTGTATGAGATATTCGGCAGTGAGGCCGACAGTGCCGGTCTGGCCGCTTTTGCCCAGCAGGTCGGGCCCGTCTATGCACGCTACAGGAACATCGGGGTGCGGATCGAGGACGACATCCTGATCACCGCCTCGGGGAACGTGAACCTTTCCAGGTACGCGCCCAGGGAAATTGCGGAGATCGAAGCGATCATGAACAGATAGGGGCATTCCCCGAATTCCCCCTGGCATCCCCCTGTTATCCTCCCCGGCAGCATTTATCCTGCATGTCTTTCACGCAGTACTTTTTCCACATCGCCGATCCCGTATCCCCTGGCTGCGAGGAGCACCAGCAGGTGGTACACCAGATCGGCCGCTTCACTCAGGAACCGTTCCCCGCGTCCATCGGCCGATTCGATGACCAGCTCGATGGCTTCCTCCCCCACTTTCCGCGCCATGTGGCCGATCCCGGCTTTGAAGAGACTGGTGGTGTAGGATCCTTCGGGAAGTTCCTGTTTCCTGTGGTTGATCAAATCCTGCAACTCGCTCAGGAAAGTTTGGTCCCCCGCGTTCCGCTCATCGAAGCAGGTATCGCTGCCTGTGTGGCATACCGGTCCCTCCGGGTGGACCTTCACCAGCAACGTATCCCGGTCACAATCCTCCAGGATCTCCGACACATGAAGAAAATGACCGCTCTCCTCGCCCTTGGTCCATAGCTTCTTCCGGGTGCGGCTGTAGAAGGTCACCTTCCCTTCTTCCCTGGTCCTGTCAAGGGCTTCCCGGTTCATGAATCCGAGCATGAGCACCCGCCGGGTCGCTGCATCCTGGATGATCGCAGGGACCAGTCCGTTCATTTTTTCAAAATCCATGTTATCTGACTATTATATTATTTTTCCTCAAGTATTCCTTTAATACGGGTACCGGGATCTCGTTGTAATGGAATATGCTCGCGGCAAGGGCGGCATCCGCATGCCCGTCACGGAACACATCCAGAAAATGCTTCATTTCGCCCGCCCCTCCGGAGGCGATCACCGGAATGGTAAGCACGGAGGAAAGTTCCCGCAGGGCATCGCATGCGAACCCGTTTTTCGTCCCGTCGTGGTTCATGGAGGTGAACAGGATCTCCCCGGCCCCCCTCTCCTGTGCTTCCCTGGCCCAGGAAAAAAGTTCCTTTTCCGTCGGGATCCTCCCGCCGTTCACATACACGGTCCAGCCTCCCCTCTCATTCCTGGCATCGATGGCCACCACCACGAACTGGGTTCCGAATTCCCCGGCAATGCGGTCGATCAGGCCCGGATCGCTGACGGCGGATGAATTGACGGACACCTTGTCGGCACCGGCCGACAGCAACACCCCGGCATCCCCAACGTCGCGGATGCCGCCTCCCACAGTAAAGGGAATGTTCAGGTGTGCGGCGATGCGTTCCACAAGGTCGGCGAACAGTTTTCTTCCTTCATGGGTGGCGGTGATGTCCAGGTAAACCAGTTCATCGGCCCCGTCCACCGCGTACCTGGCTCCCAGTTCGACGGGATCCCCCACATCCACCACATTCTCGAACCGGATCCCTTTCACGGTTTTTCCGTCCCTGATATCCAGGCAGGGGATGATCCGTTTTGCTAGCATGATTTCCCTCTGTTGATGAGATACTTTTTCAGTGAATCCGGGGTGATCCTGTTCTCATACAGGGCTTTTCCTATGATCACCCCGTCAGCTCCCGCTTCCTCCAGTTCTTCCAGATCTTCCAACCGGGCGATCCCCCCGCTTGCCACCAGGAATAGGGACCCCATTTTTTTCTTGATCCCTGCATAGGTACCGGTGGCCGGTCCCTCCAGCATGCCATCCCTGGAGATATCGGTGCAGATGGCCTTCCTGACGCCCTGATCCATATAAGCTGAAAGGAACGCCATCAGGTCCAGGTCCGTTTCCTCGCTCCAGCCGGATACGGCGATCTTCCCCTGCCTGAAATCGGCCCCCAGGATCACCCTGTCCGGACCGTACCTTTCCATCCAGCCCAGGAACAGCGAAGGATCCTTCACAGCCACGCTGCCGCCGGTGATCATGTTGGCACCCGACTCAAACACGATGCGCACATCCTCATCGCTCCGCAAACCTCCTCCCACATCGATGACCAGGGTGGTCTGACGGGCGATCTGCTCCAGGATCCGGTGGTTGACCACCCGCTTCTGCCTGGCCCCGTCCAGGTCCACCAGGTGAAGCCTTCTGAATCCCTGGTCCTCAAGCATCCTGGCCATCTCCAGCGGATCGCCGTACTCCCGCTTCCGGTGAAACTCCCCCTGGGTGAGCCTGACACATTTCCCCCCGATGATATCGATTGCCGGAATGATTTCCATCATACATCCAGAAAATTTGAAAGGATCCGCTGGCCCGGGTCACCGCTTTTCTCCGGGTGGAACTGTGTGGCGTAAAAGTTCCCTTTCCGGATGGCCGCGCTGAAGGGGACCATGTAATGCGTTTCCGCGACCGTGTATTCACAGACGGGTACATAATAGGAATGGACAAAGTAGACATATGCCCCCTGTAGTTCCCCCTCAAACAGCTGTCCGCGTACCCTTTGCAGGCTGTTCCAGCCCATGTGGGGCACCTTCAGCCCCGGTGGAAAACGGGTGACCGGCTCATCGAAGATCCCGATGCAGGGGGTGTCGTTCTCCTCCGACCACCGGCACATCAGCTGCATACCCAGGCAGATACCCAGCACGGGCTGTTCCAGGGAAGCGATCAGCGTGTCCATTGCTTTTTCCTTCAGGTACTTCATGGTGGTAGACGCCTCGCCGACCCCGGGAAAGATCACCCTGTCGGCCTTCCTGATCACATCAAAATCGTCCGTGATCCGGGCTGTGACGCCAAGCCGCCTCAGGGCGAAATCCACCGATCTGATGTTTCCTGCATTGTATTTGATGATGGCTACATTCATCTGTTACAGCATTCCTTTGGTGGAGGGCAGCCGGTTGTCCCCCGGATCCAGGGTGACCGCCTGCCGGAGCGCCCTGGCAAACCCTTTGAAAATCGCCTCGATCTTGTGGTGTGCATTGTTTCCAGAAGCCCGGATGTGCAGGTTGCACATGGCAGCATCGGAGAAACTCCTGAAGAAATGGGAAAACAGTTCCGTGGGGACATCCCCGACCACTTCCCTGCGGAAACGGACCTCCCACTCCAGCCAGGGTCTTCCGCCCAGATCAAGGGCCACCTGTGCCAGTGCGTCATCCATGGGGAGGACAAAGCCGTAACGGCCTATTCCCCGCTTGTCGCCCAGCGCCTCCGAAAATGCCCGGCCGAGTGCGATGGCGGTATCCTCCACCGTATGGTGTTCATCCACATGCAGGTCCCCGGTGGTTTCCACCATCAGGTCGATCCCCCCGTGGCGTCCCAGCTGTTCCAGCATGTGGTCAAAGAATCCGAGTCCCGTCGATACATCCGTTTTCCCCTCCCCGTCCAGTGAAAGCTCCACCCGCACCCGGGTTTCGGCCGTCACCCGCTCCACCACACTGCGGCGCATGGAAGCCCTGATGTACCGGTAGATCTGGTCCCAGTCATCGCTCACAAGCACTGTCCGGGAGGATAATCCTTTCTTCTCCAGCTGATCCTTTATCTCACCGGTTCCGTACAGGATCCCCCGGGCCCCCAGGTTTGCGGCGAGTTCCATATCGGTGAGCCTGTCGCCGATCACATAGGACGATGCCAGGTCATATACTCCCTCCATGTATTTCAACAGCATGCCGGTGGCCGGTTTCCTGCCCGGAGAAGGATTTCCGGGCAGGGAGGGATCGATCAGGACCTCATCAAATTCCACCCCCTCGTTCCTGAATGCGGTGAGGAACTTTTCGTGGGGAGGCCGGAATGTTTCCTCCGGGAAGGCATCCGTCCCCAGTCCGTCCTGGTTGGAGACCACCACCAGCTCATGGTCTGTATAATGCCTGAGCATGTAAAGGTTCCGGAACACCCCCGGCATAAATTCCAGTTTCTCCAGGGAATCCACCTGCTGATCCCCGGACGGCTCCCGGATGAGTGTCCCGTCCCGGTCCAGGAAAATGACTTTTTTGAGCTTGTTCATGCAAATTTTTTTAACGCGTTCATCAGCAGTCTGTTCTCGTTCTCCGTTCCGACGGTGATCCGCAGACAACCCTCACAGAGGGGTACCGAGGAACGGTCACGGACGATGATCCCCTGACCCTTCAGGTACCTGTACACTCGGCGGGGATCTTCCATTCTGACCAGCAGGAAATTGGCATCCGAAGGATACACCCGTCTCACGAACGGCAGGGATGCCAGGGCATCGGCAAGGAGCTCCCGCTGCCGGAGGATCCGGTCAACCCACCCTTTCATGGCTGCCGGCTCCCGAAGGCTCCGCTGCACCTGTTCCAGGGCGAGGGCACTCACATTATAAGGATATTTTACCGCGGTCAGGTACCCGATCAGTTCAGGATCGGCGAAGAGCATTCCCAGGCGGACCCCCGCCATGCCCCAGGCCTTGGAAAAAGTCTGCAGCACCACCAGGTTCCTTTTTTCCGGCACCATGGAAAGCAGCCCCGGCTCCCCGCTGAAATCGACATAGGCCTCATCCACCACCACCACACAATCCGCCGCATCAACAATGCGGAGCATGGCCCGGCGGTCCAGCGAATTGGAGGTCGGGTTGTTCGGGGAACAGAGGAAGATGATCCGGGTCCGGCTCTCCGCCTTCCCGATGACCGCCTCAGGATCCAGGGTGAAATCCTCACGCAGCAGGACGCTCCTGCGATCCACTCCGTTGACCGCGGCACAGACCCCGTACATACCGTAGGTGGGATCGACCGTGATGAGATGATCCCGGCCCGGTTCACAGAGCACCCTGATCAGCAGGTCGATGCCCTCATCGCTTCCGTTACCCAGGAAGAGGCACGCGGGATCCATTCCTTTCAGACGGGCAATCTCCTCTTTCAGGTGCTGCTGTTTCGGATCGGGATACCTGTTCAGGGGTGCATTGAAGGGATTTTCATTGGCATCCAGGAAGACGGAGGCGGTGCCGGAAAATTCATCCCTGGCCGATGCATAGGGCACCAGTTGCCGGATATTTTCCCGGACCAGTTTCCCGATATCGAACCGATTACTCATCCTCTTCCGTATTCAGGCGGATGGCCACCGAATTGCTGTGCGCCTGTAACTGTTCGGCCTCGGCCAGGGTCATTACCGCATCCCCGATGTTGTGCAGGCCATACCTGCTGATCTCCTGGAAGGTGATCTTCTTGATAAAGCTGTCCATGTTCACTCCGCTGAAAGCATGGGCCCATCCGTTGGTGGGCAGGGTGTGGTTCGTGCCCGAAGCGTAGTCACCGGCACTTTCCGGAGTGTAATTTCCCAGAAACACCGACCCTGCATTCACAACCTTTTCAGCCAGGTCGCGGAAATTCTTCGTGGCAATGATCAGATGTTCAGGGGCATACAGGTTCACCAGCTCCATGATCTCCTGCTGGTCGCGCAGCAGGATGATCTTGCTGTGGGCCAGGGATCCGGTCGCGATCTCCTTTCTTGGAAGGGATTCCAGCTGCCGTTCGATCTGTTCGCGGACCTGCCGGATCAACTCCCTGGAATCGGTCAGCAGCAGGACCTGGCTGTCTGTCCCGTGCTCCGCCTGTGATAACAGGTCGGAGGCCACAAAAGCCGGATTGGAGGAATCGTCCGCCACCACCGCCAGTTCGGAGGGACCAGCCGGCAGGTCTATGGCCACCCTGTCACGGCTGACGATCTGTTTTGCCATGGTCACATACTGGTTTCCGGGTCCGAAGATCTTGTTCACGGCGGGAATGGTCTCCGTCCCGTAAGCCATGGCTGCAATGGCCTGCGCGCCTCCAACCCTGAAAACCCTGTCGATCCCCAGCAGTCCTGCAATGTAGCTGATCGCCGGATTTATCTTCCCCGAGGTGCCGGGGGGGGTGCACATCACCACCTCCGGGCATCCTGCCAGTTTCGCCGGGATTCCGAGCATCAGCGCGGTGGAAAGCAGGGGTGCCGTTCCGCCGGGTATGTAGAGTCCCACCCTGTCGATGGGAACCGACTTCTGCCAGCACCTGACACCGGCCGTGGTCACGATGATCTCCGAGCGGGTGATCTGTTTCTTATGGAAGGTCTGGATATTCCACTGTGCCTCTTCAATGGCATGCTTAAGCGCTCCGCTCACCGCACCGGCAGCCTCCTGGATCTCCTCCCTGCCCACCTCGATGGATGGGAGTTCCACCCCGTCAAAGGTCCGGGTATAATCCATCAGCGCCTTATCTCCCCCGCCGGCCACATCGGAGATGATCCTGCGGATCTGCTCCTCCAAAATGGTGGAATCCATGACCGGACGCTGAAGCAATTCATTCCATTGTGTGCGTTCCGGATAATTGATTACGTTCATCATCTCTGGTTTGTGTTAGATTCGGGACTGACTTAAACGATCATTTTCTCGATGGGGATCACCAGGATTCCCTGTGCACCCAGCTCCCGGAGACGGTCGATGACGGCCCAGAACTCCTTTTCGCTGAGCACCGAGTGCACCGAACTCCATCCCGCTTCAGCCAGGGGCATCACGGTGGGACTCTTCATTCCGGGAATCACCCGGATGATCTCTTCCAGCCGGTCATTGGGTGCATTCAGAAGGATGTACTTGTTGTTGGAAGCGGCCAGCACGCTCCGGATCCGGAACCTCAGATCCTGCAGCAGGCCCTGCTGCTCCTCCCCCAGGTTTCGGTTTGCTATGATCACCGCTTCGGATCTCATGACCGTTTCCACCTCTTTCAGTCCGTTGCTGATGAGCGTGCTTCCCGAACTGACGATATCGAAGATGGCATCCGCCAGGCCGATGGAAGGGGCGATCTCAACGGATCCGTTGATCACATGGACCTCCGCTTTTATTCCGCGTTCGTGAAGGAAATTATTCAGGATCAGCGGGTAGGAGGTGGCAATGCGTTTGTTCTCCAGATCTTCCAGGCCCTGGTAAGCGGCTGATCTGGGGATGGCCAGGGAAAGCCTGCACCGCGCAAATCCCAGCCTTTCCACCAGATCTACCCGGCAGTTCCGCTCCACAAATTCATTCTCTCCCACGATGCCGATATCGGTGACACCGTCCTCCACATACTGCGGAATGTCATCGTCCCGCAGGTAGATCACCTCCACGGGAAACTCCTGTGCCACGGAGAGGAGTTTCCGGGAACCGTTTGTCAGGGAGATCCCGGCTTCCCTGAGAAGCTCCAGGGATTTTTCGCTCAGTCTCCCTGATTTCTGAATGGCAATTCTCAATCTGTTCATCTGTAAGGGATATAAAAAAAAAGGTCTGCAGTATCTGCAAACCTGGCCAATAAATCGGGGTTACATTGAACTGCACGGGGTCCTAACCAGTCACATGGTGATGGTGGTGGTGATGACGGACCCTTTGCAATGTGATGTAATCCATTTCTTTGATGCGTGTGTGCAATATTACTGAATTATTGAATAACAACAAATAAGATCCGGGGGTTTTTTGCGCGAGTGCCTGTCAGATATCCTTAAGCAGCACATTTGCAGGGGATTCCCTGATGGAATGCATGATGTGCTCATGGACCTTTGTGATCCTGCTCAGGGCATCCGACTCAGTCACATAGAGCTGGTCTCCCCCTGTCAGGCCCAGCTTGGTGTAGATGTATTCCACGGTGATCTTGTTGATGTCCACCGAGGGCTGGTAGGAACGCTCCCTGGGTTTGTCCGACGCCAGTTCGGACAGGATCCCGGCATTGACCATGTCATACACCAGGTCGTTCACCAGCCGGATGGGAATACCCAGTTCGTGGCTTAGTTTCTCGGCACTCCATGGCTCCGTGCCGTCTTCAAAATTCTTGATCACCTGGCGGGCGATCAGCAGGGTCAGGATCTTCTTGTTGTGATCGCTCAGGTTCAGCGCATCTTCTTCGAATTCATAATTTTCGATGTTCTGGTAGGCAAAAGCGATTTCCGCCCCCATCAGCACGATCAGCCAGGTGATCTGAAGCCACAGCAGGAACAGGGGAAGTGCGGCGATACTACCATAGAGGGTGTTGAACTTGAACACCCCGATCTGCAGGTCCTGGTAAAGCGCCTGGAAGATCATTGCCACGGTGCCTGCGAACACCCCTGCGATCAGTCCGTACTTGAACTTGACCTTCGTGTTGGGCATCACGATGTAGACGATGGTGAAAAGAAGCCAGATGGACAGATAGGGCACCGATTTGATCAGGAAGACGATCAGGGGCTGGAACAGCTCGATTTCGGCAGCGGCCGACTGGATCTTGACCATGAAGCTGCCCGACAATCCGATGGCGAAGGGACCGAGGATCATAATGGCCAGGTAGTCCGAGAATTTCCTGGCAAAACTGCGGGACTTCCTGATCTGCCAGATGTCGTTGAAGGAGGCCTCGATGTTGTTCAGTACCTGGATCACCGACCAGAACAGGATCACACCTCCCACCCCGGCCAGGATCCCCCCTTTCGCTTTTTCGAGAAAGCCGTCCACCAGGTTGGTCACCCAGTTCATGATCTCCTCCTGTCCCTGCATGTTCTTGCTGATAACGTCATGCATCCGGTCCTCGAAACCGAAATTCCTGGCAATGGCAAACGCAATGGCAAAGATGGGAACGATGGATAACACTGTGAAGTAGGTCAGGGCGGCCGCCCTGAGTGCCGCGCGGTCCTCGAAGAAACCTTTGAAAGCAAGGATATAGATCCTGGACTGCCTGATCAGGAAAGTCCGCCGGCGCGACTTGGAAGTAAGATCGGGTGACCAGATCTCTTCCTTGAAGAAGGTCCTCAGCTTTTTTAACATTCCCCGCGCTTTGATCACACAAATATAACGGAAAAATTAACTTTGCATGAAAATCTCTGAAAATGGCCACCTTAAAGGACAGGTTCCTGCAATGGAAACAGAACCGGACAGGCTGGAAAAAAGCCGGGGATGTGCTCTTCTGGCTGCTGCTGGTGCTGCTGATCCTGCCCGGGCCAAGGAAGGTGATCGCCACCGCGGTGAACCGGATCGTGCTGCTTGTGAGGACCCCTTCCATGCCCGGTTCATCCTCCGGGGTGCCGCTGCAGGAAACGGACTTCCGGTGGACGGTGAGGGATGTTCGCGGTGAAGCCGTTCCGATGGATGTTTTCAGGGGACAGGTAATTTTTCTGAATTTCTGGGCCACCTGGTGTCCGCCTTGCGTGGCCGAACTGCCCGAGATCCAGAAGGCGTATGACAGGTTCGGGGAAGAGGTGGCCTTCGTGCTGGTCACCGGGGAGGATCCGGCAAAGGTAACCGCCTTTTTTGAAAAGCACGGGTATGAACTTCCTGTATATTTCCAGACCGGTCCCATCCCCGATGTGTTTGCGCACCGGGCCATCCCCACCACCTTCATCGTTTCCCGGGACGAAAGGATCGTCCTCAGTAAAAAGGGGGCAATGAACTGGGATTCAGGGTCAACCTCCAGAATGTT
This sequence comes from Bacteroidales bacterium, assembly GCA_040768485.1. Taxonomy (GTDB): domain Bacteria; phylum Bacteroidota; class Bacteroidia; order Bacteroidales. The sequence continues at coordinate 8,383 of JAXGMU010000011.1, read as the reverse complement.
TCAGAAACTGATCAGGTAGTTTTCACAGGTCCGGCCAGCCCCACTTCCGGGCAATGAAAAAACCCCTTAAATATTTGGATATGCAAGAATTGTATTCTATATTTGACCAAACAGTTAATCCATAAAATTAATTTTATTGGTTAAACCATACAGTCAGCCATCATGGTAAAAAATAACAAACAAACTGAACAGAAGATATTTGAGGCAGCCACTGAGGTTTTCATCGAGAAAGGCATGGACGGTGCCAGGATGCAGGATATTGCCGATCATGCAGGGATCAACAAGGCGCTTCTCCACTATTACTACCGGACAAAGGACCGCCTGTTCAATGCGGTTTTTGATGCCCTGACCGGGCAGCTCTTTAAAAAGTTCGCGCCGTTGTTTGATGAAACCCTCACCATGGAAGAAAAGATCAGGTTTTTTTTCAGGGAGCATATCACGTTCCTTCAGAAGAATCCGAGAATACCCACCTTTTTCATGAATGAAATGTACAGAAACCCGTCGAGGGTCAGGAAGATCATTCAGCGCGTAGACATTAATAAATTCTGGATCCAGCTGGAGGCCCAGCACAAGGAGGATTTTATCAAATACAATATCACCAGGGAAATGATCCCGCAGTTGATGACCTCCATCGCAGCATTGAGTGTTTTTCCGTTTATGGCGAAACCTGTGATCACCAGTTTTATGGAAAAGATGGGATACGCGTTTGACCCGTATATTGAGGAACGGAAAGAATATGCGGCGGATTTTGTGATCAATATGCTGAAGCAGCGGGAAACAGATCATAAGCCTAAAAAAAGCAGCACTGAAAAATAGATCAATCCTTATGAAAAAGAGAATTTTATTCCTGTTCATCATCATTGTTCCCTGTGTGTCCGGAATCAATGCACAAAAGGTACTGACGCTCAAAGAATGCTATGAGATGGCAATGACCGCCACGCCGATCTCCATGGAAAAAGAGACCTATTCACAGATATCGGAAGTGAAGGAAGAGAACCTTTCAAAGGGCTGGCTTCCGACGCTTGATGCCGGCGGCAATTTTATCTACAACTCCTCGGTGGTGGACCTGGCGGATGTGCTCGGTGATGTGCCGATTCCGGGGCTCCCGGATCTGATCGATCCCCTCCCCCGCGAGCAGTATAAAATTACGGTGGATATCAGCCAGGTCATTTATGACGGAGGTGCAACAAAGGGGGCCAGGGCTCTCGAACAGGTCGGCAGGAAAATCAATGAGAAGCAGATCGAAACAGATCTGTATTCGCTTCGCGGACAGATCAACGGCTATTACTTCAGTCGTATATTGCTTGAAAAGCAGAAGGCACTCCTGCAGAATTATCTCCATTTGGTCACAAAGCGCATGGCCTCCATGAATTCGGCACTTGCCAGCGGTATGATCCTCAAATCAGACCTGGATGTGCTTGCTTCTGAAAAAATAAAGCTGGAACAGCAGATAAGCGAAAACGAGACCAGGAGTGAATCGCTGCTGAAGATCCTCTCAAGCCTTACAGGTTCCGAGATCGATGCATCCGCAGAATTTGTTCTTCCTTCGCCGGGGGAAGAGCTTTCCGGAGAAATCATGCGCCCCGAGCTGCAGATGTTTGATCTCAGGAAAGAACAGCTTGATGCAAGCCTGCATGTGATCCGGAGCAGGAGGATGCCCAGGGCCGGGGTATTTGCCACGCTTGGTTACGGGAATCCTCCGGGTAATAATTTCTTCAAGGATGAATTTGCACCCTATTACCTGCTGGGAGCCAGTGTCAGGTGGAACATCTTTGACTGGAACAGGGCAAGGAATGAAAAACAGGTGATCAGAATGCAGCAAAGTATCGTTGACAGCCGGAAAGACGAAATGACCGATGATCTGCAAAGGCTCCTGGAAGCAAAAAGTGCTGAAATATCGAACCTGAGGTCCCTTCTTGAATCGGATGCGGAGCTGATCGCAATCAGAAAGCGGATCACATCAGCCGCCGAATCGCAATACGGGAACGGTGCGATCACCGCAACAGAATATATGAATGAAATGACTGCCGAAAGAGAGGCACTGATCAATCATGAGGTCCATCAGATCCATCTTGTGATGGCACAGATCGAGTATCTGAACATCAGCGGAAATGAAATTGAATAAATGCAATCCATATCAGTCCATTATGAAAACCGACCTATTGTTGCTCATCCCGGCAATCATCCTGACCGCCTGCAGGAACAATACAGGCCAGGCCGATGCTTACGGGAATTTTGAGGCCACCGAAGTAATCGTTTCCGCCGAGACGAACGGCCGGATCCTGGAATTCCCGGTGGAAGAAGGAACTGTCATCGGGGAGAATGCTGAAATCGCCCTGATTGACACCACGCTATTCCACCTGCAGAAAGCTGAGATCGATGCAGGCATGAAGGGAGTCCGGATGCGGATCAATTCGATGAATGCGCAGAATGACATTCTCATGCAGCAGATTGAAAACCTCAAGGTGAATATTACCAGAATTGAGCGGATGCTGCAAGATGATGCCGCCACGGAGAAACAATATGATGACCTGACCGGACAGGTGGCGGTCCTGCAGAAACAGATTGAGGCCAATCACGCACAGAAGGCCTCTGTCGCTGCCGAACTGTCTGTGTATGAATCGAAAAAAGCCACACTTAACGAGCAGCTTGCGCGGTGCAGGGTTATCAGCCCGCTTCACGGAACGATCATCGAAAAATATGCCGAAGCAGGAGAGATGGCCGGAGCCGGGAAGCCGCTGGTCAAAATTGCCGACCTTTCCCTGATGAGGCTGAGGGTATATATCAGCGGGGCACAACTGCCGGATGTGAAGGTCGGTGCGGAATGCACGGTCAGGGTTGACGACGGGAAGAAGGATTATCATTCATTCCCGGGGAAAATCAGCCATATTTCGGGCAAGGCTGAGTTCACACCCAAGATCATACAGACAAAGGAAGAACGTGTCACGCTTGTGTATGCGGTGACAATTCATGTGGAGAATGACGGCACCCTGAAGTCGGGTATGCCGGGTGAAGCAATCTTCTGAAACAGACATGCAGAAAGCAATTTCATCGTCGGGCATTGGCAAAAGATTCGGAGCGACCGAGGCGCTGAAGGATATCTCATTCGAGGTCCACGAAAGTGAATTATTCGGATTCATAGGGCCTGACGGGGCAGGCAAGACAACCCTGTTCAGGATCATCACCACCCTTCTGCTGCCTGACCAAGGGGTAATGGAAGTGCTTGGGCTTGACTGCAGGACCGGGTACAAAGAGCTGCGTAAAAATATCGGATATATGCCGGGACGCTTCAGTCTTTACCAGGATCTGTCGGTGGAGGAAAACCTTCATTTCTATGCCACTGTTTTTGGAACGTCCGTGAAAGAGAACTACGATCTCATTTCCGGTATCTATGCACATATCGAACCATTCAGGAAGAGACTGGCAGGCAGGCTTTCGGGTGGGATGAAGCAGAAGCTGGCATTATCATGTGCGCTTATCCACAGACCGAGATTGCTTGTCCTGGATGAGCCGACGACAGGAGTTGATGCCGTCTCCCGGACAGAGTTCTGGGAAATGCTGGGAAAATTAAAGGCACATAATATAACCATCATTGTGTCAACTCCTTATATGGATGAAGCCATGAAATGCGACAGGGTGGCACTCATCCAGAGCGGCAGAATCCTGTCCGTCGACCAGCCCCGGAAGATCAGGGAAGGCTTCAGCAGGAAGCTTTTCAGCGTGAAGGCACCTGAAAAATACAAACTGATCAATGCGTTGAGAAAGCATCCCGCTACGATCACCGCCTATCCGTTCGGCGATTCGGTCCATGTCACCTTCATGAATGATGAATTTGATGAATCATTATATGAATATCTGGAGAGGATGGGAGTCGGCCATGTGGAGATCAGTGAATCAGAGGCGGGAATTGAAGACAGGTTCCTCGAGTTGCTGGAGACGGGCACAATGGCATCAGACCCAAAGCCGGAGATTGAAATATGACAGGGAGAACAGTCATATCGGTTCATGATCTGGTGAAAAAGTTCGGAAGCTTTGTTGCCAATGATCATCTCAGCTTCGAGGTGTATGAGGGGGAGATTTTTGGTTTTCTGGGTGCGAATGGCGCAGGTAAGACGACGGCAATCAGGATTTTGTCCGGTCTGTCAGAACCCACCTCGGGTGAAGTGATCGTCGCCGGGTACAATGCAAAGGATCAGCCTGAAGAAATCAAGAAACAGATCGGTTACATGTGTCAGAAATTCTCCCTGTACAATGATCTGACCGTGAAAGAGAACATCATGCTTTATGGCGGTATATACGGGATGAGAAAGGCGCTGATAAGGCAAAAAACGGAAGTGCTTCTCGACAGGTTGAAATTTCGTGAATTCGGGGACAGGTTCATATCTGATCTGCCTCTGGGTCTGAAACAGAAGCTGGCATTTTCGGTCGCTGTTTTTCACGAACCCAGGATCGTTTTCCTGGACGAACCCACCGGCGGAGTGGATCCGATCACACGCCGGCAGTTCTGGGAAATGATCTATGAGACTGCAGAAAAAGGCATTACGGTATTTGTGACGACACACTATATGGATGAAGCGGAATATTGCGACCGGATCTCGATCATGAGTGATGGCAGGATCGTGGCACTGGACAGACCGGCAGCGCTGAAGAAACAGTACAATGCAAAGTCGGTGGAAGAGGTTTTCGTGAAAATTGCGAGACCCGGAAAAAATTAAGATCATGAAGAGGTTCCTGGGATTCGTAAGAAAAGAGTTCCTGCATATTTTCAGGGATTTCCGGACACTGATCATCCTGTTCGGCCTGCCGGCGGCAATGATTGTCATATTCGGATATGTGGTCAGTACGGATCTTAAAAATGCAGACATTGCCTTCCTTGATCTTTCAAAAGATGATATAACAACCGATCTGTCTGACAGGATCTGTTCATCGGGGTTTTTCAGCAGGACCGATGACCTGTCACGCTACGGCGATATTGACAGGATCCTGAAAAAGGGAAAAGCGAAGGCCGTCGTCATCTTCGGGGAGCATTTCGGACGTGATCTGATCAGCCTCGGGGAAGCGAATGTCAGCATCATCGCCGACGGTTCCGAACCCAATACGGCAACGCTTGTGGTGAATTATATCACAGCGATCATTTCAGACTTTAACCAGCAGTACGCAGGGAAGATGGTGGCGGGGGCGCCTGTGATCAGACCCGAGGTGAGGATGTTCTACAATCCGGCGCTTCAGAGCCAGTACATGTTTGTCCCCGGTGTAATCACCATGATCATGATCCTGGTCTGTGCACTGATGACATCCATTACACTCACACGGGAAAAGGAATTCGGGACCATGGAAGTACTGCTGGTTTCGCCATTGAAACCAGCCCAGATCATCCTTGGCAAGGTGACTCCCTACTTCATCCTTTCCTTCATTAATGTGAATCTCATTATCCTGCTTTCGTGGCTTATTTTTAAACTGCCCGTAAAAGGAAGCTTCTTTCTCCTGCTGGCAGAGAGCATGCTGTATATCCTGTTGAGCCTTTCACTGGGTATCCTGATCTCATCTGTTTCGAAAACCATGCAGCAGGCAATTTTTGCATCGCTTCTGGGACTGATGCTGCCGACGGTTCTGCTTTCGGGATTTATCTTTCCAATCGAGAACATGCCGAAAATCTATGACTGGATCAGCGCCATATTGCCTCCCAGATACTTCATTGTGGTCATCAAGAACATCATGATCAAAGGGACCGGATCCGGCTTCGTTTGGAAGGAAACCCTGATCCTGGCCGGGATGACCTTTTTGTTCCTGACAGCGGCCATCAGGAGCTTTAAAACAAGATTGCAGTGAGGACCATTCTATATCTCATACGAAAGGAATTCTTGCAGATCTTCCGGGACAGGTTCATCGGAAAGGCGATTTTTGCAGTCCCCATTGTCCAGATGCTGATCCTGGTGCCTGCCGTAACATTGGAAATGAAATCTTCCGAAATATGTGTGGTTGATAAAGATATGACCTCAGAATCACGGGGTTTGCTCGGACAGCTTGAAGGATCGACATTCTTTAAAATCCCGGTTCTGGCCTCCTCGGAGAATGAAGCGAATGATCTGCTGCACAAGGACAAATGCGACCTCATTCTGCAAATCCCTTCAGGATTCGGAAAAGATCTTGGGATGGGAAAGCCTGCCAGGGTCATGGTTTCCGTGAATGCGATCAATGCGATGACCGCACAATTGTCATGGGCATATCTCAACGGGATCCTCCGCGACTATAACAGGAATATCATTGCCGACAAAGCTGGATCCGTTGCAGTGTCACAGATCCAAATCACGAACCGGTACTGGTACAACGAAACACTCAATTATAATTACTTCATGCTCCCGGGGATCCTCGGCATCCTGGTCGTGGCAATCGCTTTCCTGCTGGCCGGCCTCAACCTGGTAAAGGAAAAAGAAATGGGAACCATCGAACAGATCAATGTCACCCCGGTCAGGAAATACCAGTTCATTATCGCAAAAATGATCCCGTTCCTGATCATCGGTCTTGTTGATCTTGCCATCGGACTGGCCATCGGCAGGGTTACCTTCCACATTCCCTTTGAAGGCAGCCTTCTGCTGATGTTTCTCGGCGCTGCAATTTTCATGGTTGCCGCACTCGGGCTGGCTTTGTTCATATCCTCCTTCTCGGGCACACAGCAACAGTTCATGTTTGTGGCATTCTTTTTCCTGATCATTTTTATACTGATGAGCGGAATATTCACACCCATTGAAAGCATGCCGGTGTGGGCTCAGAAGATCGATCTGGCAAATCCGGTCGTCTACCTGATGAGGATCAACAGGATGGTCATGCTGAAAGGATCTGCATTCAGGGACCTGAGCAGGGAAATGTATTCTCTGATGGTGATCGCCATGCTCTTCACTGTATTAGCAGTCCTCAGGTACAGGAAAACTGCCTGAGGAAGCCCGGCTCCGGTCAGTCTTTTATAAGAATAAATTAAGTCTTATCTTTCGCATTTTTAAAATCATTTCGAACAGAATCGGTACATTCATCATCAGAGACATTTATCATGAGACATGCCCTCATTTTCCTGTGGTTTGCGCTGTTGATTTCCGCGTGTGCTCCCCGATTTGAAAAGGAGATCACCCTGGAAGAGGTTGAAAACCACCTTGCCATGCTGGCATCCGATGATCTGAAAGGACGTTATCCGGGGACGGAGGAGGATGAAACACTTACCCGGTACATTTCCGGGGAACTGAAAAGGGCCGGACTGATCCTTCATGAAAAGGATGGGCTGCAGCGGTTTGACATTGTGACCGATCTGAGCGAGGGACCCGGCAACAGCCTCTCTTTCAGCGGGATCATACTGGATCCCGGTACAGATTTCCGTCCGTTCCCTTTCAGTGCCGATGGTTCGGCAACAGGCGAGGTCATCTTTGCAGGATACGGTTTCCGGATCGACGAAGACACCCTTCAATGGAACGATTACGCATCGGTGGAAGTCTCCGGCAAAGTGGTGATGCTCCTGCGAGGAGCCCCCGGGAGCCGGGAAGCGACCTCCCCGTACATGAATTATGCGGAGGACCGGGGAAAGGCACTGCTGGCATCGGACCTGGGTGCGGCAGGGATCATCCTCGTCTCCGGACCCGGTGATGATCCGGAAGATCCGCTTGTGGAACTCAGCGGAAAACAACATCCGCTCCGGGTGCCGGTCATTCATATGCGCCGTCCGGCAGCCGACCGCTTCCTCGCGGCCGCGGGGATTGGTCCGGTGGCACAGCTGGAATCCGGGTTCGAAGCGGCCCGGCAGCCCCTCACATTCGCCACGGGAACGGAGATCAGCATGAAAACCGACCTGGAGCCTGTCACGGTGGGGACCGCCAACGTGATCGCCGGCCTGAGAGGGGCTGATCCACTGCTCCGCTCGGAGTATGTCCTGGTGGGAGCCCACCACGACCACCTGGGCATGGGCGGTCCGGGTACATCTTCCCGCCGGCCGGATACCCTGGCGGTGCATTACGGGGCGGACGACAATGCCTCGGGAGTGACCGGGGTGCTGGAGATCTCAGAGTACCTTGTTGCGGAATCCCCTTCCCGGAGCATGCTTTTCATCACCTTCGGCGCGGAGGAGATGGGACTGGTAGGATCAAAATATTTCACCGAGCACGCCCCTGTCGAGCTCCCGGCGATACAGGCCATGATCAACCTGGACATGGTGGGACGTCTGAATGCGGAGCGGCAGCTCCAGATCGGCGGTGTCGGCACTTCTCCCGCATTCAGGGCCCTGCTCGACTCGCTGAACCGGGAATATGATTTTAACCTGAAATATGCCAGCGAAGGGTACGGTCCCTCGGATCATGCCTCCTTATATGCGATGGATGTGCCTGTTATTTTCATCTCCTCCGGT
>JAXGMU010000010.1:0-71733 GCA_040768485.1 Bacteroidales bacterium | reverse complement strand
TTAAGTGACGAACCGGTATAACGAAAAAGAGGCCGTACCTTTTGATACAGCCTCCTTCCTTGATCAATCTGTTTCGCGTAGTGCCGCTATTTGATGAACTTTGCGACGGTATCGCCGGTTTTCACAAAATAGATGCCCCGCGCATAGCTGCTGATGTCAAAACTGTGCCTGGTACCGCTGACGTTCACTTCTTCAACTTTCTGCCCCACGCTGTTGTATATGCCCACCACGGCATTCACCGTGGGAAGCTCGACGGTCAGCTGATTCACAGCAGGATTGGGATAGACCTTCAGGGATTTCGCGTGCTGTTGCTCAATGCCTTCCGGCCAGGTCACCGTGACCTCAAGCATGTCGTATTTCTCGCTGTCGTCCGATGCCCTGGCAATCACGGTTACGGTCCCGATGGTATCGCCGGTCAGCAGGCCGGTCTCATCAATGGTGGCATCCCCTGTCCCGGGCTCCACGCTCCAGTATACATCCGTATAGTCGGCATCCGCCGGCTGGACATCCGCCAGCATCTGCAACGTCCCTCCCACAGGTACCACCGCATCGCCGTCAGCACTCACTTCGATCGATTCCACCGGTTTGTAATCGGTAAGCAGGGCCAGGTCGTTCTCATTGTAGAGGATGACACTGTCGATGTACAAAGTGGGCTCATGATGTCCGGCGAAGAAATTGAAATGCTCGGTGGTGTTCTCAAGCTTCTCGGAGAAGACCACATCGAATACATACTTGGTGGGCACCACATCGGTCACCACGGTCCAGTCCGATTCTCCGTTGGAGAGTTCGTGGGTGGAGGTGCCGTACCTGTTGTAATCGTTTGCAGGATCCTCAAAGTCCACATTCAATGTGTCGGAATCATCTCCCCATGCCACGAAGGTGAGATAGTACTGGTCGGTTGCGTTGCAGCCGAAACGCTGCTGGTCCATCCTGGTATCCCAGACATTGGTCTGCCAGTCATGGGCTGCAATCGTTGCCACGCCATCAAACACCTGTCGGCTGTTGGCCCATTCCAGGGCATTGCCAAATTCATCCACCTGATTAAAGTATCCGTTCCTGATCAGGTTGATCTCGGGCATGGAGACGATCTGACCGCTGATGTTCACATCAATGGATGCATCCAGGTAAGAGCCGTCCACTGTTTCAGCCTTGACCGTGACCAGCCCGTCCATGATGGGCGTAAGAACCCCCTCTTTAGTGATCTTTGCCCTTCCCGTGACATTTTCAACCGACCATGCCAGGTTTTTGTTGGTGGCGTCCTCCGGAAGTACCTCGGCCTGGATATGCAACGGAAGGTTGTTCTTGGTAATATCCCCTCCGGTCAGGCTGACACTTTCCACATAGACCTTGTCACCGACACCCTGAAAGGTGAGGATGCCGCAACCGTCCATGTTGTTCCAGGACTCATTCGCAGAGCTACCGTTTCCCGTATTGGCCCATACTGCACGTTTGCGGGCAGCATCACCCGGGTCCCTGTCGATGATGGTCACATCGAACCCCACTTCTCCGCTCAGGTCATTGATGGCCCCATCCTTGTCCGTCAGATACTCCATGGGGAAGAAGTACTCGGCAATATAATCCGGGTCATTGACCATCATGGCGTACTTCACTCCCAGGTCATCGGCGTCCACTTCTCCGTCCACACCTGCATCCAGTAGCGTACCGTCGTTCTTCCCATCCTCGAAGGGCGGGGCACACTGGTGGTGACCGTTGCCCGGCTGTCCTTCCCCTGAGGCTCCGACACCATCTGCAAGGACATAGTTGCAGTCGAAGTAAATCTCGGGCTTGTCGTATTCCCAGGAATTCCCGACAGGGGTTACTGCGTAGTGGGGATAGAACACGTCATCATTGACGACGAGGAGCACATAGATCCCCTCTCCTTCCACCCACACCATCTTCCAGTATGATTCTCCGGATGCCCCGATGGTGGGAAGTTCGACATCAAAATTCTGGTCGATGGGCATCGCTTCGCAATCATTCCAGAGCTCATCCACCACCCCGTCCACATCCGGGCCCACGTCAACCTTTCTCACCTCATGCGTGGGTTGGGCAGATACCCCCGCAGCAAAGATTGCGCAGAGAAAAAAAGTAAAAATCTTCAATCTCATAGCTTAAGTTTTTAGTTAGACATAGATGCAATCTGAACATGAGCCAGATTGCCTACCAATATATAAATTTTTATGTCAAAATATAGCAATGCCAGGAAATTTCGATACACAAAACCGAAAAAAATGGCAATGTGCATGAATGCTTGGCAGTGAATGATAAATTGTGTATGTTTCCATGCCAGTTTCACTCCCGTTCATGAAAGGAACCGTTCCCGGGGCAAAAAAGGGCCCGGACACACGTAAGACCTGGTTCAGGATGATCACCCTGAGCCTGCCGCTGGTCATCCTGATGCTGCTCGAAGGGATCCTGAGGATCTTTTCCTACGGCAGCGACACGGGGCTCTTCATCCCCAATCCCAGGGAAGGATATGAACAATACATGATCCTGAACCCGGAAGTGGGGAGGAAGTATTTCCGGAGGCTCGAGTATGATGCGCCCCCAAACGACATTTTCCTGAAGCGGAAACCGGAAGGGACCTTCCGCATCTTCGTGATGGGCAGCTCCACAGTCGTGGGCTTCCCCTACGAAAAAAACCTGATGTTCTCACGGATCCTGCACAAAAGGCTGCAGGATGCATATCCTGACCGGAAGATCGAGATGGTCAACACCGCCATTACGGCCATCAACAGCCATACCCTCCTGGATTATACAGGGGAAATCATCCGGCAGGAACCCGACGCCGTCCTGGTCTACGCCGGGCACAACGAGTTCTACGGGGCATTCGGGGTGGCATCCAACGAAAGCATGAGCAAAAGCCGGCTGCTTACCCGGACCCACCTGGCCCTGATGGACCTGCGGTTCTACCAGCTGTTCCGGAACATCATCGGCGCGGTTATGGACAAAACAGGCGGTGCCGGGAGGGAGGCGGTGCACGGCACCCTGATGAAACGGATGGCCGCCGGGCAGACCATCCCCCTGGAAAGCGACCGGTACCGGCTGGCCATGAAACGGTTCGAACAGAATATGCAAGCGCTGGTCAGACGGTACACCCGGAAGGAAATCCCTGTTTTCCTCAGCGAGGTGGTCAGCAACCTGCGGGATATCCCTCCCCTGAGCGCGTTGTCGTCGGGACAGGAAGACGAGGCCTGGCAGAAATTTTCCACGGCACGCCAGGCTTATGCAAAAGGCGAATATGACACTGCACTTACCTTGTTTGAGGAAGCGAAGGATCTTGACGGAGTCCGTTTCAGGGCCAGTGGCGAAGTGAACAGGATCATCCGGGAACTTTCACAGACACAAGGAATATATCCGGTCCCCATGCCGGACCGGTTCCGGGAGGCATCTCCCGGGGGCATTACCGGGGACAACCTGATGACAGAACATGTGCACCCGAACATTGCCGGCAGCTTCCTGATGGCGGATGCATTTTTCAGGGAGATTGTTGCTTCACAATTGCTCGGTGAGGTGCATCAGATGGTGTATCCGTCTGATTATTACAAAATAAACTGGGGATACACCGCACTGGACAGCCTGCTGGGGAATCACCGGGTGACCAATCTGAAAAGATACTGGCCCTTTGTTCCTCCGGATGCGGATCTTCCTGATTACCGGTTGCACTACCGTCCTCATACGGCATCTGATTCCATCGCATTCGAGGTCTTCAGGAACCCGGCGCTTTTCCTGGACAAGACCAGGCTTTCCCTGGCAAGGCAGTATGAAGCCAGTGGCTATCATGCGGCCGCCTGCAGGGAATACGAAGCGTTGCTGTGCACAAATCCTTACGTGGCTGAGAACTACAGGGATGCTGCCTCCTGTCTCCTGCAACTCGGGGATCTTCCCCTGGCACTGGAATATTTCAAAAGGTCACAGGAATTTGAACGCTCTTTCTATGCCAGCTACCGGATGGGTGAGATCTTCCTGATTAAAGCGGATTACGGGAATGCCAGGAGGTGTTTCCGGGAGGCTTTCGAATTGACAGGGGATCAGACCGAGCGCCTGAAGACCCTGGGAAAACTCTACACGGCATGTGTTTACGGAAACCGGGAAGAAGATGCCAGGGCAATCGCCGAACAGCTCCGGAGATACGAGGCAGGGCAGTACCTTGCGATCCCCCCGAAAAAATATACATACCTTCGTTATGTCCCTTACCAGACACGGGAACAGGTCACTGCCGCACTGCAGGTGCTGGAGGAGGGAGACGCGGAAAGAGCCCTGTCCATCCTGGAAAATTCTCTCCGCAGATATGACTCCCACGTGGCCCGCAGGTATGCAGGGGAGATCTCTGTCCGGCTGGACCGGCCCCGGGAAGCCCTTGATCATTTTTCCCGTGTATACGATGAATTCGCCTTTGATCCTGATTTCCTCCAGGAATTCACTTATCTTTGCATCGGCCAGGAGGAGATACAGAAAGCCTCGGAATCACTTGAGAGGCTGAAGACTGTGGATCCGGACAACGCATCCGTCGGGATCCTGGCCGCGCTGCTGGCACAGGTGCAATAAGGATAACCGGGACGATATGGAATTCCTGCGAGACCTATGGAAATATATCAGGGAGAGAAAGAAACTCTGGTTGATCCCGCTGATCGTCATCCTGCTCATCTTCGGGATCCTGATCGTTTTGAGCAGCGGCAGCGCACTGGCCCCCTTTATCTATACGCTCTTTTAATGCGCCCGTTCCGGTTTAATGCACCGGCTGCACCACCAGTTTCCCCAGTCGCAGGTCATCCCCCTCCTCCATCCGGACCAGGTATACCCCTGGCTTCCATCCGGAAATATCCACTGTCGCCCTGTCTCCGTGCAGCTGGCCGCTGAACACATTGCGTCCCAGGCTGTCATAAACCCGGATCATGGCCGGCTGTAAACGGGGTTTGTTGCAGAGGATCGTGGTCATCTCAGATGCCGGATTGGGAAAGATCAGGAAAGATCCCGCCTCCTGACGGGATCCGGGATTCATTTGGCCGGATACCGGCTGCCTGAATTCAAACCAGTTCAGGTTGTGCTCGTCCCCCGTCACCAGCAACCTGACCAGATACTTTCCCTCATTCAGGGTGACCGAAGTTGTCTGGGTGGTCCAGCTCTGCCATCCGCCGGTCCGCTCAAACAGCATATTCCCCAGCACTTCGAACCTGTCTTCCTGCCTTTCCAGGATCTGCAGGCCCGCATTGTACCGTTCGGTGGCAATACGGAAATCCATCAGGTAGTCCCCCGCCCCGGGCACATAGAGCACATAATCCAGATAATCGCCCCGGTCCGCATAACCTGTATTCTGTCCGCCTCCCGCATCCGTGCAGGTCTCCAGTTGAAGCCCGCTGTTCACGTAGAAATATTCGGCCTGGATCCTTGCCGGTACCTGGAAGTGCCTGGCCAGCCTGTTCTGCACCGGCAGGGAGGTGAAAGGTGTGAGCGGCTGCTCCGCGTGCATGATAGCGCTTCCCGAATAGGCAACCTGGAGCGATTCATTGTAAAAGAGGGGAACGGAGGAGGTCAGCACCAGCACGTGCCCTGTCTCTCCGCTCAGCTCTGCCTTCTCCATCTCCTTTTCCGATCCGCCCCCCGTCAGGGAAAAATCCGACACCTCCGGTAATGCAGGTGCGGTCACCTGCTTGTTGAGGGTGATGTAAATCTTATTCTCCAGCACGGAGGTAACCGCGGAAAGGGCTTTGAAGGGCAGCAGCGATACCGCCTGCGGATCGCTGAACCTGAACCAGTTCAGGTTGGATCCGCCCCTTTCAAAGACGATCCTCACCCGGACCGTACCTTCCGGCAGGATGATCTCCCCGATCCGGGTGGAAACCCATTGCTGCCATGCGCCGGTGGCGGGCAGTTCAAAGGGACCTGAGGCATCCGTCCCGTTCACCTCCACGTGGATGCGTGACCCGTTCCCGGCGGATGCAGAGCGTAGTTCCAAGGTGTAGGCGGCGGCAGAATCATTCACCAACGTGTACTGGAGCCACTCGCCGTCATCGGTCCACCCCACATTAAATCCATTGCCCGGTGGTGTATCCCCGCAGGGCTCCAGGTCCACCCCGTCGTTCCTGAATGTCCAGCCGCTGTTCCATTGGGTGTAGGTGCCGTCCATGTCGCCGTGGTAATCGGCCGTATCCACGTCGAAGTATGCATACCCGTTGCGACCCAGGTCATATTCCGGCGCAAACACCGTGTCATGCACCGTGCGGCTGACAAAGGGCAGCGTTTCCGTGGTGTGGGGCTGCCGGATCATGGCATCCACCACATCCTTCTGGAAATGGCAGTTCTCGATCCGGTGCCGGTCCGCAAATGCAAGTACCGCCTGGAAGGCTTCCCCGGCTGACAGAAACGGACCGTTCCCTTTCCAGTTTTCGATCAGCTGCAGGTAGTCGTCGTTGATTTCCACCCGGAGCGGATTGTTGATCCCCGCTTTTTTCAAAGGCCACCAGGACCAGCCGATGTTCAGGGATTCGCAGAGGCTGATCAGGTTGGTGAACCAGGTATTGGAATTCTCTCCCGATTCACCCAGCCAGATGGGCACATTGTAATTGTTTCTCAGATCCAGCACCCAGTTCAGCGAGCCGGGATCGTTGAAGCTCCAGTACTTGTGAAAACTGTAGGCCATGTTGTCATCCCACGGAGGGGTCAGTCCGGAAAAATCGTTGGCGAACCAGTTCCCTTCGATGATGATCATGTGGTTCGGATCCACCGTCCGGATGGAATCCGTGATCCGGACAAAGAGGTTCCTCAGCTGGGAGTTGTTCCCTTCCGGGAAGGTCCAGTTGGTCTCATTGATCAGGTCATATCCACCTATCCAGGGCTCATCGCTGTACCTTTCCGCCAGCCTGGTCCAGAGTGCCACCGTCTTGTCCTTGTTCTCCTGGCTCTCCCACAGGGAAGGTTTGGAAGGGTCATAATCCGAAATGGAGGCGTTGGTCCCCTGTCCCCCGGGCGCCCCGTGCAGGTCCATGATCAGGTACATCTCATTGTCACCGCACCAGTCCAGCAACGAATCAATCATTTCAAATCCCTTCTCGAGCCAGGTGTGCTCTCCGCTGACGGGCTCCTCTTCGATGGGGAGGGTGAACCATTTATAATGCATGGCTACCCGCACGCTGTTGAATCCCCAGGAGGCCAGGGAGTCAATATCGGTCCGGGTGCAGTGGTTCGCCAGCCAGATTGTATAGAAACTGTCGGTGAGTGCCTCGCCGATTGTGTTGATCAGCTTTTCCCTGAATTCGTGCTGGGTGCCGGCAACGTCGCCGCTCTCCATCATATACCCTTCCTGCAGCATCCAGTTCCCCGTCCCGATACCCCTCAGGATCACGTTCTCTCCCGTCCCGTCAACGATCTGCTTTCCATCCGCATGCAAAAATCCCTGCCCCGACACAGCCGGGAAACAGGCTGCCGTCAGCATCAGGAGCAGCATCAGCCGCTGTTTAACGGGAGTATTTCTGGCATTCATGGGCGATGGTTTGATCACGAAGATAATAAAAACCGCCGCATGCAGGAATTAAGGGATTTCTTTGTAAATTGGAATTGCGGTATGCCACATGCCAGCAGAATGAAAGGCCGGGTGAAGGCGGCCGCTTAACTAACCACTAAACCATTTCAGATGAGAAGATTGGATATTACGGGAAAAATTACGCTGACCCTCGCCATTTTTCTGGGGACGGCCTCCTGCGCTGTCAACCCGGTCACCGGGAAAAAACAGCTCATGTTCATGTCCGAGCAACAGGAGGTGCAGCTCGGCTCCGAATATGACCCGCAGGTGATCGCCACCTTCGGAGAATACCAGAATGACCAGCTGCTCGGTTTCATCCAGGCCAGGGCGGATGAGATGGGGAAAGTCTCCCACCGGCCCGGTCTGAAATACCATGTGAAGATCCTGGACTCCCCTGTGGTGAATGCCTTCGCCGTCCCCGGCGGTTACATCTACCTGACCCGCGGTATCCTGGCCCAGTTCAACAACGAGGCTGAACTGGTGGGTGTGGTGGGCCATGAGATGGGACATATCACCGCCCGCCACTCGGCCAGTCAGCAGAGCAAACAGACGATCGGACAGCTGCTGCTGATCGGTGGCATGATCGCCTCTGAAAAATTCGCTTCCTATGCCGAATACGCCATGCAGGGCATGCAGCTGCTCTTTTTGAAATTCAGCCGTGAGAATGAGCGCCAGGCCGATACGCTGGGAGTGGCCTACTCCTCACTGATCGGGTATGATGCGGGCAAAATGGCGGATTTTTTCCAGGTGCTGGAGAAAATGAGCATGCCGGAGGGCGAAGGAGGCGTCCCCACCTTCCTCTCCACCCATCCAAGTCCGGCTGACCGGTATATATATGTGAAGCTCGAGGCGGAAAAGTGGCAGCAGAACCTGGACAACGAATCATGGAAGGTGAATTCCGACAGCTACCTGCAGATGATCGACGGGATCGTTTACGGCGAGGATCCCAGGCAGGGATACGTGGAAGGCAACACCTTCTATCATCCCGAGCTTAAATTCACTTTCTCCTTCCCGGCCGGCTGGCAGCTGCAGAACCAGCCCGCACAGGTGATCATGGCACCGGAAAGCGGGGACGCCCTGATGCTTTTCACATTTGCCACCGGTTCGTCCCTGGATGAAGCCGCGCGAACCTCGCTGCAGAACCTGGAGCTGCAGCTGATTGAGAGCAGTCAGGTCGCGGTCAACGGACTGCCTGCCATCCGCACCCTTTCCAAGCAGGTGAACCAGGACCAGGCCACAGGGCAAACCCAGACGAACATCGTTTATTCCCATTTCATCGATTACAGCGGGAATTTCTTCGTGTTCCACGGGGTTACCACCGAAGCCGATTACAACAGATACAGCGATACCTTCAGGCAATACGAGACAACCTTCAACAGGCTCACCGATGCTTCCAAACTGAACAGGATGCCGGACAGGATCCAGATCAAAAAAGTGCAGCGGACGGGCACCCTCGCCGAAGCATTCAGGAACTACGGCGTCAAGCAGGAGCAGATGGAGAAACTGGCCCTGCTCAACAACCTGGAACTGACCGATCAGGTACAGGCGGGAAAGCTGATCAAGGTGTTCGGAAAATGAAATGATCAGTACGTAAAATGAACCATCCATGTCAGAAACCAACCGTTATGTCAAAGAAATTATCCTTCATTATCATTCCGGCGGCTGTCACGGCATTTGTGCTGATGTTCAGCCACTGCGCCCCGAAGGGCAATCTTGCAGGGAACCACATGGCCTTTGATACCATTTGCTTCGGTAAAAGCGGAGGATTCGCGAACCTTACCGAGAAGTATGTCCTGGAGAGGGACGGACACGTTTACAAAGAGACCGAAGAGGAGCTTGAGGAGATAAACAAGGTGAAGCGTCCCCTGATGAAACAGATCAAAAGCGAACTGGACAGCCTGCATTTGGGAACCATGGAACTGGATGAGGTGGGGAACATGACCTATTTCCTGGAGGTCATTTCCGACACCGTGTACAGGGTCACATGGACCGAATCCTCTGAAAATACCGCTGTTAAAAACTTTTATAAAACCCTGGTCACCACCCTTCCAAAACAGAAACAATGAAACGGATGTTCATCTGTGCCGTCATTTCGATGGCGGTGTGTACCGCTCACGCCCAGCCGGAGCATTCATTCAAGTCCCCGGAAAAAAAGTCAGAGATACCTCCCCGGCCCTCCTTCAGCTACAGGACGGTCAGCCATTCAGGTACCCTTAAATCTGCCGGGACCGCGTCTTTTGAGGCCGGTCCATATGAAGCAGGGTCATCTCAGGCAGGGGCATCGGAATCCGGCATGAAATTCAGACAATTACCCCGGTTCAGCAAACCGGTCGCCCTTTGTGATCCCTCCATCAAGCGTGTGGTCCGTTCCAGGGAATCCGGGAGCCCGGTCTTTATCGAACGCACCCGGGGCGACCTGAAATCGGCCACCGCACTTGCCCCGGAGGAGCGCTTCCGGGAGTTCTTCTCGGTCACGAAAGAGGTGACCCTTCTGGAAGATCCGGCCAATGATTTGATGATCACCAAAGTATACACAGACGACCTGGGAATCACACATGTGAGGGCCTACCAGCAGCACCGGGGAGTGCCGGTCCATGGTGCCGAGGTGGTACTGCACATGGACCTGGAAAAGGAGATCTTCACAGGAAGGCTATGCAATGCAACGGAGATGCCTGATGTGATCCCGCAGCTCGATGCAGGGCGTGCTGTCGGTCTTGCCATTGCCGATCTGAGGAAGAATAACAGGTGGCGCGAGCTGACCGCTGCACAAAAGACTTTCCTGGGTAACAACACCCCCTCCTCCCGCCTGGTGATCTGCCAGGATGCATCCGGGAATGCTCTGCTTTGTTACGAGATCGACATCAGGTCCGGGTTTATCGAAACCTGGAAATATTTCGTGGAGGCCGTCTCCGGCCAGGTGGTCTCCTCTTACAACAATACGAAAACGGACGGACCGGTGGTTTCCACTGGGTATGACCTGAATGGCGTGCTGAGAACATTCGACACGTACCTGGAAAACGGGACCTATTACATGATCAACCTGGCGGAATCCATGTTCAATGCTGAAAAAGGAGAGGGGATCATCAGAACATTTGACGCCAGCATCTCCCCGGGCAACTTTACGATCGTCAGTTCCTACGACAATACATGGAACAACCCGGCCGCGGTATCGTTGCATTACGCGGCCACGAAGACATACAAATACCTTGAAAACACCTTCGGGAGGAACTCCCTGAACAACCAGGGTATGACCATTACCGGGGTGGTCAACCTCAGCAATGAGGCTGGCAGCGGTATGGATAACGCCTTCTGGAGTTCACCCGTAATCTATTTCGGAAACGGCGGGACGGCACTGTACAACCTGGCGGGGGGACTGGACGTGGTGGCCCACGAAATGGGGCACGGAGTGGTGGAGAATACGGCCAACCTGGAGTACAGGGACCAGCCGGGAGCGATCAACGAAACCTATGCGGATATTTTCGGGGCCATGGTGGACAGGGAGGACTGGCTCATCGGCGAGGATGTGGTGAGAACACAGTACTTTCCTTCAGGAACCATGCGGAACATGGCCGATCCCCATAACGAAGGCAGCAGCCTGAATGACCATTACTGGCAGCCGGCGCATGTGTCGGAAATGTACATTGGTGACGAGGACAACGGCGGGGTGCATATCAACAACAGCATCGGGAGCCATGCCTATTACAGGTTCGCCACCGCGGTCAGCAAGGAAAAGGCCGAACAGGTGTTTTACCGGGCCCTGGCCAATTACCTGACCACCAAGTCCCAGTTTATCGACTTCAGGATCGCCGTGGTGCAGGCTGCAAAGGACCTGTACGGGGAATCCTCCTCAGAGGTGGAAGAGGCCGGCAAGGCGTTCGATGCGGTGGGCATCTTTGATGAGGAGCAGGTGGAATACGAACAGGAGTACCCGGAAAATACCGGGGATGAATACATCCTCTCCTACGACACAAATCCCGACGACCCGAATACGCTGTACAGGTGCACTGCGACAGGAGCGGATTTTTATCCGCTGACCACAACAGACTTGAAACGAAAAGTGTCCGTGATCGACGACGGCAGCGTGGCCGTCTTCGTATCCGGGGATTCGAAGATCAGGGGTATCTACACGGATCCGTCCAATCCGGAGGAATGGATCATCTCAGACCAGGAGGTCTGGGACAATGTAACCGTTTCCAGGGACGGGAACCGGATGGCGTGCATCAGTGTGTATTTGGATACGGCCATCTACGTGTATGATTTCACCTCGGAACAGTGGGCGAAATTCCAGCTGTACAATCCCACAACCAGTCATTCCGGGACGAATACGGGGGGTGTGCTGTATGCCGATGCCATCGAGTTCGACCATTCGGGTGAATACCTGATGTACGATGCATACAATGAACTGACCACCGCCGAAGGGGATCCCATCAGTTACTGGGACATCGGCTTTATCCGGGTATGGGACAACCAGGCAGGTGATTTCGGGGACGGCTCCATCTCCAAGCTCTTCGGGTCGCTGCCGGAGAATGTGAGTGTGGGGAATCCGGTGTTTTCAAAAAACTCGCCCAACATCATTGCCTTCGACTACCTGGATGAATATGAGGACATCTATGGCATCCTGGGAGCGGACCTGCTGACGGGCGAACTGGATGTGATCACCGGGAATACCCGGCTGGGATTTCCCTCATTTTCAAAAGCGGATGACCGGATCCTGTTCGATTACCAGGACCAGGTCAATTACCCGGACTATGAAGATCTCGTTGCATATATCGGAGTGGCGGAAAATAAAATAACGGGACTGGGGAACCCGGTACCCATCATTCCCGACGCCGTGTGGGGGGTATATTATGCGAATGGAACGAGGGACCTGGAACTGGCACCGGTCACCAACTTCACGGTGGATGTGAAATCCGGGAACGCACCGCTGGTTGTCCAGTTCATTGATATCTCCATCAACGAGCCCACCGCCTGGAACTGGACCTTCGAGGGAGGCACCCCTGGAACCTCCTCCGAGCAGAACCCGCTGGTGACCTACCAGAATCCGGGTTTATTCCAGGTATCCCTGACCACCTCCAATGCAGCCGGGTCGAACACCCAGACAAAAACCGGTTACATCAGCGTGCAGGAATCCACCGGGCTAATGGATCAGAAGGAGATTCCGGTACGGTATTACCCGAATCCGGTCGCCGATATCCTGCATATCGAATGCCGGGGGCAATTCACGGCCCGGCTGTACAACATGCTCGGGGAACAGGTGCTGGAGGTGCATCAGCAAAACCAGGTGGATCTGAGCAGGCTGGACCCGGGTTTCTATATCATCCGGATCGAATCAGACGGTTCGATCCACCGCGGAAAGATCCAGAAATTGTAACCCTGCAGGAGTTTGTACATGGAAGGATTTTTCAGCAACGGAGCCTTCATGTTTTCACTGTTCATCAGCCTGATCGGACTGGTAATGATCGTCTCGGCACTGGTGTCCATGTACAAAGCCAGGAAAACGGAATTCTGGCGGCAGGCCACTGGAAAAGTGCTTGAATCGGATGTGGCCAAAAATATCAGGACCACGGGTGGCAATACCAGCACTACCATTTACAATCCCGAGATCTGCTACAGCTACCAGTCGGTGCCCTCCTGTTCACCTATTTCAGCCGGTATTTCTGAGGCAAGTGCTGCGCATCGGGAGCGTTATGTCATCCTCCGGGCTCGGCCTTTGTCAGTCGTGGTGATAGAAAACACTTTGCTTTTCTTCCGCCGGGGCTGTGGCCCCGGTGGCTGCGCTGATGCTCGCTGCCATGTTGAAGCGGGTGGTGTCCGCACCTTCCCTTGCAAGGGCAAAGACCTTCCTGGGGGTTAGATCCACCTTCCCCCTGATGAATTCGGGCCGGTTGTAATTGTACATGTACGTCCGGTAAAACTCGGGATCCTTCTGGGGTAGTACAAAAGGCTTTGCCGCCACCCCGTTCCCGTCCACATGGCTGAACCAGACCTGGGAGTGGATGCCGTCATCCCGCTTGCTCACAAACATGAGCCACGATCCGCCGGAAGACCAGCTGGGATAGCTCTCGGTAAGCGTCGAATTGACATCCGGCCTGGTGATCTGCCCGTTATCCGTGCGGAGAAAATAGACATCGGCCTCTTTGTTGTATATGGTAAAATACCCGTAATCCGCTCCGATGAATGCGATGACCCCTCCGGTGGGCCGTTCCCTGGGAAACGTGACGCTCTTGCCGAAATCCCTCCAGCTGATGAGGGTATCCCGGGTTCCGAAGATCCTGGTCTCGGGATCGAAACCAATGCTCATCAGGCTGTACTGCTTGCTGTAATAAGGAAGCGTGTCGGTCCCCTCCTCAGCGCAGGTGTAATAGAGCTTCCGGCCGTCAGACGACCATGCCGGAACATTTTCAAGTTTCCCGGTGGCCAGCTGGGCAGGCCTTGTCACGGTATTGTTCTCCACGTCGTACAGCACGATGTCGGAGTACCTGTCATGCACATAATCGATCTTTCCCATGCTGGCATGAAATCCCTGGCGGACCATGTTGGCGGAAAAAGCGATCAGTTTTCCGTTCGGGTGCCAGGAAGGGTACACTCCCGCACTGCGGGTATGGTCGCTTTTGGTGTCTACAAACAGGGTCTCTTCCCCGTTCCTGATCACCGTTCCACCGTATACCCCGCGCATGTGGAACAACATTTGTGAAGGATCGCATCCGTTGAATGAATGGCAGTTCATGCAATTCTCTTCCGTCAGACTGTTCTCCATGATGGGGGTCACCCTGAAACTTTCCAGGCAGCGCTGGTAAATCCCCATGTTTTTCCAGTAAATGTTCGCGGGCGGTATCTTCCTGAAGGCGATATACGGATCGATTTTGTCACCGGCAATCCGGTTGTGCACCGGGGAGAATTCCTGCCAGCTTTTGCTGCGGTCCTTCCTCAGTACCGTGATCGTCAGACTCCCTCCCCTGCCCTTTTCAAGCAATCTCTTCCAGGCCCTCCGGGGAATCTGAATAATCCCCTTGTTACTTCTTATACGGCTCCTGTCCCCCTGCTCATTTTCAAGCACAGCAATGAAGCCTGTCCCCTGGTTCTCAATGAGGAAATTCAAAGGGGCGATATTCGGAGGAATGACCACCGAGGTATAATCGGGATAGATTTCCAGCGGTTCGCCGGCTTTTTCAAGTCCACCGGGGGAGGGTCCGCAGGCCGCTGCCAGTGACATGCAGCAGAGCAATATCAGGGGCCGGGATATGATCTTATTTCGATGCATACGGGCTGGTGAATAAAATGTAAAACCAGTAGGTATTTCCGTATTTTGAGACCTTGCTGATCCGTTCATTCCTGTCGGCGGTGCTCGCAACCAGGCGGCTGAAATCCTGAAAATCTTCCCATTCCTGCTGAGTGATCCGGTATCCGGCCATGGGAACCCTGTTATCCCGGCTCCTGGTCACATAGATCAGGATCGCTTCCTCCACTGCCTTCGGGAGTTTTGAATAGCCATGTTCCCTGAAGACCGGTATATAACTGATCACATCACCCAGCCTGTGCTGCAAAAGATAGCTGGCGATCAGGAATTCAAAGGCCATCTGGTTGTCCGGATTGTTCAGATAAAAGGCTTTCAGCTTCCTCGTCGGATTACCGGTCTCCGCAAAAAAGTCAGTCTCAGGATCATTGCGCCTGAAGAAGCGGATTTCCGGATCCTCCCCGGCTGTCCCGTTTTCGATCATCTGTAGCACCCGATCGGACCAATCCCTGTGGAGACCTGAACCCGAAAGGATCCGCAGGTACTTCCGGGCCGCCTCGTCATAGCCCATGGCAAGGTAGGTCATGGCCAGGTTCTTCAGCACAACGGGATGCCGCATCAGACCCACATGCGCCTCGTTGGCCCAGTGCCTGGCTTCACTGGCGAAGCCCATGTCATAATAATAACTGATCATATGAATGGCTATCCGGCTGGAAGCGTTCCCTTCCAGGAAAAGTGCTTTTTCTCCGTAATTCTGGGGGTAGAGGAACAAATCATCCAGCAACCGGCCGGTGTGGTACAGAGCCTTGTTCACTTCGTACTGCACCAGCTGGTTCAGATAAGGCCTCCCGCTGGTGAGCCTGATCACTTCCTGCCAGTCCTTCCGGAAAGCAGCCTGGTAAATGCGGAAAACCTCCCGCTCCTGATCGTTGATCGCTGACCGTGATGCAAAGAACAGGACGAAAAGGACCACAAGGATCCCGGCACCGCATGCCGGGAACATCCATTTCCTGGTGAAGCGCGACAGCCAGGCATCCAGTCCCGCATACAGCAGGAAGATCAGAAGCGGTGAAAGGAGGCTGAAGTAGACCGTCACCGGAAGCTCATCGTATTTCGAGATTAAAAATGAACCCAGGTAAGCCTGCTTCAGGGTTAACGAACCATCGAACAGGAGGTGGAGCAATGGGACTGCCAGCACGGGGATGACCGTGAGAAGCGCCCTGTACTTTCTGGAAGCTACCGCCCGGATGATCACCGCCTGCAGCAGGATGACCAGTCCTGCCGCTCCCGCCACCATGTACACCAGAATGGCAAAAAGGAAATTGTATGCCGTGGCGATCCCGGTGTTACGGGGATCGTATAGGCTGTGGAGCGCTGCCAGCAGGAAACCTGTGGCCAGGCTCAGGATTAGTCCGGCCGGCAGCCTGTAACGGGCAAAAAGCATAATGAAGGGGATGAGGGCCGCCAGCAACAGGATGTAAAACAGCGGAGTATCCTTCATCCGCCTGAAGATCACATGAAGGGAGAAAAACACAACACCCACGATCAGGACCACAAAGATGCTTCCCTTCAGGGAACCGGTCAGCGTCTCCAGGAACCAGTCCCCCAGAAAAGCGGCCACACCACCCGGGACTGCAAGGGAATTTCGGAAGGGAAGTGGCACTGACTGCTGCCAGTAATAAAACAGCGAAAGATCCACCTGCCTGAGATACCAGAAAAGGTAGACCAGGATCAGAATGAATCCGGTGTAAGCGGCGATCCTTATCGCTCTCACCTGCCTCATGGGTGTATTTCCTCATCGAAAAGTAATAAATAATATGCAATTCTGAATCATTTTCTATTTTTGAATGTCCGGAAGCAATGCGGAAAACTTACAGCATGGTTAATAAATATCCAGGGATCATTGACAGGATCATCCCGGGAGCGTACCTGCTCCTAGCATTCCTGTACCTGGCCACTGTCGTAAGTCCCGCATTCTATTCCCATCATTCCCAGCCCTCATTTCTCCTTGCCACGGATTACCTGGCCGGCTATTTTGAACACCCGGGCGGTTTTTCTGAGCTGCTGGCCAATCTGGTCATGCAGTCCTTTTACAGCTGGTTCCTGGGCCCTGTTGTATTCATGGCCGTTGCGCTGGCCGTTGCCTGGCTCGCATTAGAGTTGATGAACACGGTCCACCCGACCAGGCTGAACCGGATCTGGGCGCTTGTCCCCCTGACCCTGGCCCTAGTCATGGCCAACAATTACAATCTGCCCTTTTCTGTGATCACGGCTGTATTGATGGTATTGCTCTTTTCGCTGTTTGCCGCCCGCAAAGGCAATACCCCAGCGGGCATGTTGCTGATCTACACAGCCGGCGCCGCATCGGTTTATTATCTGTGCGGCAGCGGATACCTGTTGCTGTTTTCACTGATCGCGTTGCTGATTTCCCTGAAATTCAGGTGGTGGATCAGCCTGTCACTGATCTCCTTCATCGCAGCTTTCAGCATCTTTGTTCCGTGGATCGCCGCAGACAGGGTGTTTGCCATCCCTCCGGATCAGACTTACTTCTTTTTCTTCCCCCCGAAACTCTATTTCATGGCCTATGAGCCCAACTGGGTATTTTACGGCTGGCTGCTGTCGGTCCCCTTCCTGCTCGTCATGGCGCGTATCATGGCGGTGCTGGATGCAGTCCGGAGCAGGTCCCTACGGAAAACAACAGGGGCAGGCCATGCCAGGAGGGTTCCCGGTCAGAATCAGGAAGGAACCTCCCCGGAGTTGGTTACGGCACCAGCGGGTGCACCCGTGGCATGGATCGTGCTCATCGCGCTGGCCGTATTCGGTCACATTGCCTCCTTCCGGGCAGATGCCAGGAACATTGTGGCAAGCGATTACCACTGCTATCATGGCCATTCAACCAGAGCTGTGAGGGCGGCCAGTTCGGTTGAAGAATACAGCTTTGCAGCCAACCTGAACCACAACCTGGCCATCGCGAAAGCGGGAACCCTGATGGAAGACTTCTTCAATTTCCTGCAGATCTCGGGAACGGATGCATTGTACCCGGATGCGGAATTCTCACTGGAAATGGCCTTCATTGCGGCTGATTTTTACTACGACCTGGGGTACATCAGCGAAGCCAGGCACTGGGCCCATACCGCGCTGGTCTATTACCCTTACAGTCCCCGGGCACTGCGCCTCCTGGTGAAGACACACCTGGTCACGGGCGAATACAGGGCGGCAGAAAGGTGCCTGCATATGCTGGAGAGGGGACTTACCAACAGGAAATTTATCAGAGAGTACAGCCCTTACGTGAATGATACCTCCCTTGTACGATCCCGGCCGGAGATCATGGAAAAAAGACACTGTATCCCGGCCGGAAAAGAGCTGAGCCCCCTGATTGAAGAAAGATTATGTGAACTCCTGGAAGCCAACGA
This sequence comes from Bacteroidales bacterium, assembly GCA_040768485.1. Classification (GTDB taxonomy): domain Bacteria; phylum Bacteroidota; class Bacteroidia; order Bacteroidales. The sequence goes on along the minus strand of JAXGMU010000010.1, from coordinate 53,567 downwards.
AAAGAACAGACGTGCTTATGAGTACCTGATGCTTTACTATCTCCTGGATTCCCAGCCGGAGCGTTTTCTGGAACTGTACAAAGATGCGGACAGGTATTTTGCCGCACCTGTGGAAATCTTCGAAGAAGCGATCCTGATGTACGGCGACAGGAAGGGTGTCGAGGAGGAAGAAACATACGAAATCCGTCCCACCACCAGGAACCGGTTCGAGCAATTCAAGGCCACACTCCGGAAATATGAAGGCCAGAGAAATATGGCAAGGAACGTCCTTTACTGGGAAATGGGGGATACGTACATGTACTATCTCCAATTCGTTTTCCCGCGGATCATTAAACCTGAGATCGTATATCCTGAGTATGAAGAAGCGCCCATATAGGAGACATCGATTAAAAGCCGGCACCCTGCCGAGGATCAGCATCCTGCCGAGGATCAGCATCCTGCTGAAAACCCGTGCTCCGGGCCTCAGATACCCGTTGCTGATCCTCGCGGGACTTGCGCTGCTCTCCGGCTGTGGGGGTGGTCCGGACAACGCCATGCAAACAGACACCGGGGCGGATATCTTCCCGGCTTATTATGACCTTACCATCCCGCCCAACATTGCCCCCCTCAATTTCATCATCCGCGAACCGGGTTCAAAATTCAGGGTAGAGATCTCGTCGGGTGAAAATGATGCGATCCAGATTCGGCAACGCTCATCCCATATTAAGATTCCCATGAACCGGTGGAAAGAACTCCTTTCAGAGCATGCAGGCGACACCCTGACAGTGCAGATATGGGCCCGCCGGGACAGAAAATGGACAGCGTATCCGCGCATCAGCCACCGGATCGCCACCGATCCCATTGATCCTTTCATCGCCTACCGGATCGTCCACGCTGTGTACCTGAACTGGCGGAAAATGGGTATCTACCAGCGTGACCTGACCAGTTTCAGGGAAAGTCCGCTCATCGAGAATGCCTCCACAGGTCACGGCTGCATGAACTGCCATTCATTTGCGAACAATGATCCCTCCACCATGATGATCCACTTCCGGATCATCAATCCGGGCACCCTCATCTGGAACCAGGGAACCCTCATGAAGGTGAATACCAGCACCGAAAGCACCATGTCCGCGGGAATCTACCCCTCCTGGCATCCCGACGGGAAGCATATTGCCTTTTCCACCGGGAAGATCAGCCCCCACCTGACCACCCGTCTAAACAAGGTGGTGGATGTGGCTGACAGGGCTTCTGACCTGATTGTATATGATGTTTCTGAAAATAAAGTAACCACCTCACCCGAAGTTTCCACCTCAAAGCGTGAAAACATGCCCGCCTGGTCGGCGGACGGAAAATACCTGTATTTTATCTGTGCTCCGGAGGCTGTCAGGGGCGATGAAGAAAGCCTGCTGCATTCCAGGTACAGTCTGATGCGGATCGCCTACGATCCCGATGGCGATATCTGGGGTGAAGCGGAAATGGTGCTGAGTGCGGATACCACCGGTATGAGCATTTCTCACCCCTCGGTCTCCCCGGACGGGAAATACCTGGTCTGCTCCCTGAGCAATTATGGTTATTTCACGATTTTTCACCAGTGCAGCGACCTTTATTCCGTGGACCTGGAAACGCATGAGTACAGGAAACTCGGCCTGAACAGCGAATACGCCGAGAGCCATCCTTCCTGGTCCTCCAACGGCCGCTGGCTGGTATTCAGCAGCAAGAGAATGGACGGAGTACTGTCTAGACCCCATATTGCCTACTTCGATGAAAACGGGAATGCCCATACTCCTTTTGCACTGCCGCAAAAAGACCCCTCCATGTATGACAGGCTGGTGGCCAACTATAACCTGCCCAGGTTGGTGACCGGCCGGATTGATATCAATCCTCTGGAAATCAGAGACGCCGTGTATGGCGACGCCATGGATGCAGCATACGAGGAGTGAAGTGGTTTCAGGGGGTACCCGTTTCAGTCATTTCATGAAGTCACAAATCTTTGACTTTTATACAAATTGATGAGTTTGTAAATATTTATTTTACCTTACAGTATACAGTGTTTCTCCCCGGTTTTCGTCAGCTCATCGCACGGTTCAGAAGACAATAAAAGACCGGAGGCCTCCTGAAAGTGGAGGCCCCCGGTGAACGTATTTCGTAATTATCCGATTAACGCCGGACTGTCCTGGATTGCGTGCTCGGCGAGGAAGACCTGGTCGCGTTCCGGTTGGTCACCGTCGGGGTGGCGGTCCGGGCCTCGGTCCGGGTGTTCACCGTCGGAGTTGTTGGTCTGCTCTCGGTCCGGGTGGTCCTCGTTTCCGGCGTGCTGCGGGGGGCCGGGGTGGCGGTCCGCTCAACGGTCCGGCTCTCGCTCCGGGTGTTTACCGTCGGGGTGGCGGTCCGGGTCTCGGTCCGGGTGGTCCGCGTTTCCGGCGTGCTGCGGCCGAGAGTCCTGGTGGCATTGCTGCGGGTTGTTGTCGTACTGCGTGTCACCGTGGCGTCAGAGCTGCGGCCGGCTGTCCTGGTGTCGCGGGTCGTAGTTGTACTGCGCGTCACCGTGGCATCGGTGCTTCGTCCGACGGTCCTGGTGGTGCGCGTCTCGACCGGCGTGGAGCGGGTAGCCCGCACCCTTGTGTAGAGGGCTTCACCTTCTCTCCTCAGATCAGGACGTGAATAGGTCCTGTTGTAATTCCCTTTATTGATGTTGACAACTACCGTCGGGGAATACACCCTTACCCTTTTGTGGTAGAAATCATGGTACCCTGCATAGCGGTAATGGTTCCAGTGGCGGTAGTGCTTGTGGTAATAATGGTGCCAGCTGTAATGGTATCCGTAGTAGTAGTGCCAGTAGTAAGGGTTCCAGGGATGCCAGTAGACAGGATAGTAACCCCAGTACCAGGATGACCGCCATACCACGTAATTCGGGAGATAGATATAGGTGATCAGGGGCCATGCGGCAATGTCATAGTAGGTGGTGGTGACCACGTTGATGTTTTCCCTGTGCGCCGGTTTTCCGGTATACCCGGGATTTGGTGTTTCGGCGTAGATGGGTTCCACAATGTAATTCTTCCCGTACAGAGCCTCGTCACCGATCAGCTGGATCCGCACAGATCCATTCCGCAGAAGCTCCACGATAAATACAGCCACATCCTGGTAATCATTGCGGTCCAGCACCGCCCTCAGCACAATTGTATGGACATCACCGTCCACATAGTCGGAGACCGTGATGTAGTCGATCAGGCGATCACCGTTCAGATCAAGGTTGTTGATCATCGTATTCTTGTCATTCAGGCTTCTTTCAAAGCCCTCAAGCGTCTCGGATTCCTGGAACAGGTCCATGACTGCATAGAGATTCAGATTGTCTCCCGGAAGACCCAGGTATTCCTCAGGCCAGTCCTGCGCCCCGACGAAAGTCATCCCGGCTGTCAGAACTGCGAGGATCGATATGGCTGTTCGTGTTTTCATTGTTTTAATTATTATTGAAGAACCCTTTCTTCACCTCACATAGATCAAATTGTGTGCCAATAAATTACTCGTTGTTATATATATATGTTTTTCAACGTATTAACATGAAAGAGTCTGGATTTTGCATGGTGAACCGTACATGAGCACCTGAACTGTATCGTGCACCTGCATCTGTACCGTACACATGGACCTTTACCGTGCTCCTCAAACCTAAAGCGAAAGACAATCCAGATTTTGTGTCATTTCCTGAAAGATTCCCTGGAAATAATCTTATTTTAAGGGATCCTTATTTTCCTAAACAGTTCAACTCCATGAGAAACTTTATCGGAAACTGGTTCCCGGCACTCTTCCTCGTTTTAAGTATTCTGCTCATCGGCGGATTCACACCGCTCGGAGCCCAACCGGACGCTTATCCCGATCCAGCTCAGATCAACCGGTCCCTGCGTACATTGCAACGATCGAACCCGGGAGTCAGTGAGGTGAACCTGCTGGCCACCTCACCCGGCGATAATGAGGTGTTGCTCCTTGAAATAGGGAAGGAGATTTCCTCCGCAGAAAAAACAAATCCCGGTATCCTGGTGGTGGGGAACCTGGAGGGGAACCGGCCCCTGGCAAGCCTGGCAGCACTGAGTCTTGCAGAAAGGATCCTGGATGATCCCGGGACCTATGCAAACAGGACCTGGTATATTGTTCCTGCGGGCAATCCGGATGCACTTTACAGCTATTTCCGCACTCCGCTCTTCGAGAACACCCGCAATGCATACCCGCACAACGACGACCTGGATGAGGCGACAGACGAGGACGGATTCAATGACCTGAACGGGGACGGGTACATCACCAAAATGCGCATCGTTCACCCGGAAGGCGAGTGGATCCAGGTGAATGATGAGCCCCGTCTCATGCGCAAAGCCAATCCCGCAAAAGGGGAACAGGGGATCTACAGGATATTTGATGAAGGCCTGGATGCGGACGGTGACGGGAAATATAACGAGGACGGTCCGGGGGGCACCAATGTGAACGTTAATTTCCCCCACCTCTTCAGGGCATTTGATCCGGAAAGCGGACTCTATCCGGGATCGTCACCCGAAGGCAGGGCCATTCTTGAATTTGCCTATGCCCATCCCGAAATTGCCATGACCTTTGCGTTCGGATCCACCAGTTTCTGCCATACCCCGCCCAGGGGAGGGCGCAGGGGGGAGGTGGACCTGAACCGGATCGAGATCCCTGAGAGATATGCGGAGATGTTCGGGGCAGATCCAGGCAGAACCTATACCATGGAAGAGGTCATTGAACTGGTCCAACCCATGCTGCCAGAGGGGGTAACCGTGGACGAATCAATGGTGGCGGGCTTTCTGGGTCTGGGAGCGGCGGTCAACCCGCTGGAGGAGGACCTGGCTTTCTACAACATGCTCAGCGAGGACTACAAAAAATACCTGGAGGAAAAGAATGTCAAAGAGGAACGGTTTGATCCGGAAAGGGCAAGAGATGGCTCCTTTGAGCTCTGGTGCTACTATCACCTGGGGGTGCCGGTGTTCAGCATGGACCTCTGGTCGGTCCCCAAACCTGCCCGGGAGGAAAAGGAAGGTAGTGGTTTAAGTCCGGAGCAGCTTGGAAAAATGACTTCGGAAGAATTTCTCGCCCTGGGGGAAGAGAAAATCGCCGCTTTCATGGAAGAAGCAGGCGTTCCGGAGCAATTTTCAGCCAAAGAAGTCATGGCCGGCGTAAAAGGCGGACAGACAGATCCGGCACAGCTGGCAGCCATGGTGAAACAGATGCCCAAAAAAGGACATGATGGGGAGGACGCAAATCCAGAGGATGAAGCCAACCCAAAGGAAAAAGCGATACTGGATTATTCGGACCAGGCACTGGGTGGAAAGGGATTCGTCCAGTGGCAAAAATTCAAACATCCCCAGCTGGGAGAAGTGGAGATCGGGGGATTCGTCCCCTTTACGGCAACCACTCCTCCCCGCTCCATCGCTGATTCGATCCTGGACCTTCATCTTCCCTGGATCTTTCAGCTGTCGGAGAGGCTCCCTTCCCTCGGGATATATGAGACCAGGGTCACCCCAAAGGGAGCCGGTGTCTACCAGATGGAGGTATATGTGGAGAATACATCCCTCATTCCCTTCCCCACTGCCATGGGAAGGAGGAACCAGCAACCCGCCCCCGCCGTGGTGCTACTTGAAGGCAAAGGATTTACGCTTTTGGCAGGGTACCCCCGAACCCCGGTGGGCGATCTGAAAGGCAACTCCCGGAAAAAACTGACCTGGTTGGTCCGGGCAGATAAAAAAACCGATATCCGGATAAGCCTCACCAGCAAATCCGCAGGCAGCGATCAAACAACCGTAAACATTGGAGGATAATGGCCATGAAAAAGATACACATCCCTCACAATATCAAGTTATTTACATATGCGACGGCATGCAGCATCGTACTCAGTGCAGCCGCCGGCCCGGCCTTCGCCGCTGACCCGGTCTTCGCAGCCGGAACGGCCCATGCTTCAGACCCGGAGATCATCATTCCCCTTCGGTTCGACCGGTATTACGATTACGCGCAGCTGGTGGAGGCTGTTCACAAGCTTCATGAGGCTTATCCGGAACTTTCAGCGATTGAAGTAGTGGGAAAGAGTGAAGAGGGCAGGGAGATCTGGGCCATCACCATCAATAATCCGGAAACAGGGGACCACCCGGATAAACCGGGTGTATACGTGGACGGGAACATTCACGGCAACGAGATCCAGGCGGGCGAGGTATGCCTGTACCTGGCCAACATGCTGCTGACGAAATACGGCGAGAATGAAAAAATCACCGCCCTGGTGGATAAGAATGCGTTTTATATCATTCCATCGGTGAACGTGGACGGCAGGTACCATTTTTTCGAGGACCCCAATACGCCCAGTTCAAGCCGGGGATTGCGGATCCCGGTGGATGACGACCGGGACGGGCTGTTCGATGAAGATTTTCCGGATGACCTGGACGGGGACGGGAACATCTGCCGGATGAGGAAGAAAGACCCCAACGGGGCGTACAGGCTGGATCCGGAAGATCCAAGGGTGATGGTCAGGGTCGCACCCGGTGAAAAGGGGGAATACACCCTGCTGGGCCAGGAGGGGGTCGACAATGACGGTGACGGACAGGTGAACGAGGACTCGGAAGGATATGTGGATCCCAACCGCAACTGGGGATACAACTGGGCACCCGGTTATGTCCAGAGCGGATCGGGAAATTACCCTTTCTCCGGATCAGGCATCAGGGCGATCGGGGAATTCCTGCTCAACCGGCCCAACATCATCATGGTCTGGGCGTTCCATAACAGCGGGGGAATGATCCTCAGGGGACCGGGTACAAAAGCGCTGGGAGAGTTCAACCGCGGCGACCTGGCCGTGTATGATTACCTTGGACAGCAATCCGAATCCATCATCCCTGGATACCGGTACCTTGTGGTATGGCAGGACCTCTATTCCACATACGGGGATTTCACCAGCTTTACCGATAACCTGCTGGGATCCTACAGCCTGGTGGGTGAAATGTTCATGCGGGAGTCCCAGACCTACGGCCCGGATATAAGGGACCGGGGCGGGGAAGAAGGGGGCTTTTTCCGGGAAAGCACCGGACAGCAGAAGGAGATGCTGAAGTTCAACGACCACGTGGCACACGGAGAGCTCTATAAGGAATGGGAGCCTTACGACCATCCCGTCTACGGGGAAATCGAAATCGGAGGCTGGGTGAAGATGAGCTCCCGCCTTCCGCATCCGTTCATGCTGCAGGATGAAGTGCACAGGGTGGCGAGCGCGGTCCTGTTCAGTGCTGAACAGACGCCCGAAGTGGAGATGGAGGTGTTCGAGAAGAAAAAGATCTCCGGCGACCTTCACCGCATCCGGGTCCGGCTGACCAACAGCAAGGCCATGCCTTCCATCTCATACAAAACGGTGAAAAACGGGCTCTACCCCAAAGATATCCTTGCCGTGGATGGTAAAAACATCAAGGTGGTGGCGGGAGGAGAAATCCGGGACAGGTACAATGACTTGGTCTCGTACAAAGAGCACAAACCCGAGATCCAGTTTGCCCAGGTGCCGGGATTCGGACACGTGGAATACGAATTCCTGGTCTCCGGAAAAGGAAATATGACCATTCTATACGACTCCCGGAAAGCGGGCCATAAGCAACTCGAACTGGAATTGCGCTAACACACTGGCTTCCGGTCTCACTGGATCAGATACTTACTGAGGCACCGGACTTCTCGGGGATCAGGGTGCTGATGGCAATGCACTTTTGACGAACTTCTGGTACTCTTCGGCAAAAGGAACCCCCATGAAGGGAGTGTATTGCGTGAAGGCGAGCACCACCATGTTCTCTTTAGGAGCCGCCAGAAAATCGGTGGATGCAGCGCCTGACCAGCCGTATTCACCGGTTTCAGGCACCACCTTCCCCCCGAGCCCGAACCCGATCCCCTCCTGGTAAATGACTCCGTCCGGCAGCTGGTCGCTCATGATCAGCTTCACGGTGGATTCCTCCAGGACCCTTACACCATCCAGCTCGCCGCCATTCAGAAGCATCTGACCGAACCTGCCGTAATCATCGATGGTGGACACCAATCCGCCTCCCCCGGAAAAAACCTTCACATCCTGCTTCACCTCGTTTGTCATGCTTTCCACAGGAACAAGCTTCCCGGTCTCCTGGTCCGGTGTATAGATCATCGCCAGCCTCAGAAAGTCTTTCTCAGGGACCTCGAATCCCGTGTCGTCCATGCCGAGCGGACCAAACAGCCTGGACTGCAGAAATTCATCGAAAGGCATGCCCGACAGGACCTCCACAAGGTATCCTGCCACGTCAATGGAAACGGAATATTCCCAAATGGTTCCGGGCTGGTGCTTCAGGGGGATGGCGGCAATGATCCTGATCGCTTCTGCCAGAGAATTGAAATCCGAGAAACCTGTGCTAGCTGCCAGGCGGTAGAGGGAATCCACGTGGGATTGTCCCCAGCCGTAACAGAAACCGGCCGTATGGGTCAGCAGATGCCTGACCGTGAATGGTTCCTGCTGATCGACCAGTTCCCCGTCCACCCACACTTTCGTGTCTTCGAATTCAGGGATGTACTTTTCCACCGGATCATCCAGCTGAAATTTGCCTTCATCATAGAGGATCATCAGTGCGGCAGCCGTGACGGGCTTGGACATGGAATAGATCCGGAAAATCGCATCCTCGCCTAGCTGCCTTCCTTCCTCGATGTTCGCATAACCGAATACGGACCGGTGGGCTACTTCCCCGTCCTTGATCACCAGGGTGGAAACACAGGGCAGTTTGCCCTCTTCCACGTAAGCCATCATTTTCTGGTCTGCAAGTTTGAGCGTGTCCGCAGACAGTTCGCCCGTTGCTTCCGTTGAGGTTTTACAGGAAATAGAAAAAGCCAGCAGCACAAGCAGGATCCCCGCCGTGCCGGATACATTTGAAATTACTTTTTTCATTGGATTCTGGGTCTTAGGGATAACAGCAGGCAAGATATGCATTTTTTTTTGCACATGCCGGATGTTTCGTCCAACCCGGGAAAATGCCGAAAATTTGCGCGGGGATTGAAGCTTGCTAATGTTTCACGATTTTGCGGGTTTCGGTCACATCTCCGTTGGAGAAATGGTAATAGTAGACTCCGGGGGGGAGATGCGTGCTGTTCACCTCCATGGTGTGGACACCGGCTGACCGGCGCTCCGCTCTCCTGCTGATAACAAGGCTTCCCCTGGAATCGTACACCTGAAGGGTGACGGTTGCGGGAATGGTGTTCTCATAAGCGATGGTAAATGATCCGTTGAAGGGATTGGGATAGATTCGCGTCATAGCCTTCCTGTCACCGGAAGGATCAATGGACGGGCGCTCCTTCACTCCGGTCGTGAATTCCGACTTCCCGATCACCCGCCATCCGATGTTGTTGTCCTCGTGTATCTCATTCATGTCGTCCGCGGGATCGATCACCGCATAGATGCGGGGGAAAGCCTGTAATCCCCCGGGGACCTTCCAATTCAAACTGGCTTTCAGCGCACCCTGGGCGGGGATCTTCCCGGGAGTTGTCACCACACTTTCTCCATTCAGCCCGGTGATGAGGAACCCTCCGTTCCCGGGATCACCCAGGTAGAAGCTCACAGGGACCGGTCCTTCTGTTTCGATCAGGCTGTAGTTGTTCACCAGTGCCGAGATGGTTACCGTATCACCCTCGGATGGCTCGGCCGGACGGAGGTTGATGGATTTGGTCTGCCGCCTCCGTTCTTCGTCCTGCAGGGCAAGCCCTTTTTCAGGATCCAGCCGCCAGGGAAGGATGAATGCAGGATCCTGCTCTGCCCCGTAGGTACTGCTCCACCAGGTGGCCGTCCCCCCCTGTGAAGGCAGGATGGCCCTGGCCGCATAATCCACCACCAGGGCACCGTTGGTGGCCCAGTACACGTAGGGGGTTACATTGAAATTCGTTTCGCCCAGTCCCCTGTCGATGGGTCCGAAATGGACCCTGATATCAACTTCCTCATCCACAGTTGTGGTATGTGTGGATACGGAACCATATTCATAACTGGCGGTACCTTCCACTTCGATCCCGTAGCCGCCAATCTTGCCACCCACTTCCAGCCCGATCTCAAATGAGCGCGATTCCTCTTCCGAAAAGGTGTTGCTGAAATTCACCGCGAAAGTGGCATCCGTACTTTCATTCAGGTCAGTGCTCCCGTTCAGGTAGGACCCCCTCAGGATCTCTGCCTGGTCGGGATTGTCCAGGTCATTGTAAGGGGTATATGACAGGATGTTCCCGACCTCATGCCTCGGGATATAGCCCTGGGCACTGCGCTCTTTGCCGGGGAACCAGCGGTATTCTGTGAGGGTGGGCACCAGGGCGACAATATAGCCTTTCACTGCATTGTTCTCCGCATAGACAGGATACTCCCAGACCTCATAGTCACATACGGTGGCGTAGATCAGGTCATCCCCGCTGGCCGATATTTCACTGCTGATGCGAACGGTATTCGAAGCGGCCTGTGTCTTTGAGAATTTCTCCCCGTAGGTGGCCTTCATGTGGGCCTCCACACCCACCCCATAGGCAGAAGCCCCAAGCTTCAGTCCTGCACTGACACCCCAGTTGCTGTACACCTGGGTGTTGATCATCCTGGTCTCTGTGTCTGACCTGTAGTACGTCGCCGTGTGATCGCAGTTTGCCAGGTTTGCATTATAACAGGAGTTGATATCATACACCTCGCCACCGATGATATCGAAATGGGTGGGCGGGGCGTTCAGGATCACCAGCGGCTGGACCACCTCTGTCTTCACATATTTTTTTCCCTCCCCGATCCGGAAATTATCACCGTTGAAATCACCCGCTGCCAGCGCGTAATGCCTTTTGTACCTGCTGCCCGATCCGCGTGATATGGATTCGAAATTGCTTCTGCGTGCCAGGACCGAATCCCTGTTCAGTTCCTCACTGAACCCGTATACGGTCAGGGTGAACCATTGTTCCCCTCCGGGTTCATTGCTGAAGAAATGGTTAATGATCACCACCTCATCCCCTGCCTGACCATCGATATCCGCCACCCTGAGAAAATCGACCGCGTAGCCGGGTTCATCGGAATGGTTGCCCGTGCGGTTCCTGCTGATCAGTGTAAAGGTGCTGTCGGCCGTGAAAATTTCTGCTCCGAAGCTCCCGCCCAGCACTACCTCATCCACACCGTCACCATTCAGATCTCCCGACTTGAGATTCAGGGGACTGACCTCATTCGAGGAAAGATTGGTCAACGCCCTGTTGCCGTAACTGAATGTGATGGCTTCCAGGTCGTCAACTTCAGCCGTGCCCTCATCATTCCCGATCTGAAGCGGATAAATGAACGTATCGTCGCACCCCCTCCCGTCGCAGGAATCGATCCGGCCCCAGGCAAGTGCAATGTCATCGTTGCCTTCCAGGTCGAATCTGCCGGCCGTCACCGCCATGGTTACAGTTTCTGTATTGGCGGTCAGGACATTGTTGTCGATCAGCTCCCTTGCTTTCGGATCAAAGGTGCTTCCATTGAGCTGGTATACCTTCACGAACACACCCTGTCCCGGCGATTCCGGCCGGAATCCGGTGATCACTTCGTCCAATCCGTCCCTGTTCAGGTCATGCACATGGATCCCCCAGCCGTTATGGGTGTTTCTGCCGGCCAGGGTTTCGTCGGCAACCTCAGCCACAAGTCCCGGCATCAGTCCATCGCCCGTATCATACAACTCAATATGCAGGAGGTGATCCATGTCTTTATAAGCCAGCACGAATTCTTCGGCACCATCGTCATCGAAGTTGCCGGCCAGCACATGGACATCACCTTCATTGTCCACACGCGAACCCACCAGGAGGGTCCGGGAATCGCTGTAGGTCAGCGTGCTGTCCGCGAGTTCGGGGATCCTCAGCCGTATTTGGTTGTTCCCGGCCATGGAGGCTGCCACGTATTCGCTCAGTCCGTCCCCGTTAAAATCACCTGCGGCCACAGCCAGCTGCCTGTCGCCATAGGAACCATCGCTCTCCGTTTTTTTATCCCCGAACTCAAAACGCTGGTTCAGGTCGGGCTGGCCCTGGTAACCGGTGATCAGTCCGGCCACCTGGTGATGGATGACGATTTCAGTACTGTCATGACCCTCGTCCCAGACCAGGATGATCTCCTTCTGGCCGATCAGGCCGGTGGGTGAGATGGGTCCCTGGGCGCTCAATACAAGGACACTGACAAAAAAGAGAACCGTACCGGCAGCGAATGATCGGGCTCCGGGCAGAAAACTGTCTGAATTTTTCATGGGAAGGGTTATGGTTTAATAATGGACCCGGCAAGATACCCTAATAAAAGACGCAGGAGTCTTTTATTAACATATTTAACCTGCAGCTATTTATATGATAATTGCATTATTCCTTCCGGGTCCTCACCCCTTTGATCAGTAACCACAGGGTCAGTGACAGCTCTCCCACTGCGGCGGAAACACCCACGATCCAGCCCAAAACCTGCTCATTGCCCGGGAACAGGAAATCCCCGAAGCTTTCAATCAGGTATCCCAGGCCGGCCAGTGTGATCAAAATGCCCAGGACCCCGGGGAACAGGTCAGATTTAAATAGAAGATACCCCAGAAGCAGCAAATGCACTCCGAAAAATGTTCCTCCGATCAGGTAGCCGGAGCGATGCAGGTCAAGGAAGAACAGTGCCAGTGATTGCAGCTGGTCTGCCTCAAAAATTCCCATGGCTGCTGATCCGTTCAGGAGCTGGATGGCGGCAAAATGATTCAGCAGGTTGAGGCTGGCAATGGCCGGATGCGCCAGCAGCCTGAATGAAGCTGCAATCAGTGAAAGGGTTTTGTTTACCGGCCTGAGGAGCACATACAATAGAATGGCCACCACTGCATCCATCATGAAAGCGGTCAGGTCGGTCGCAAAACCGATGCGGAACAATCCCTCCGAAGCCAGGATGTTGGCCGCTGTCGCAGGGGCATCACCGGAAACGATCAGGCCCGAGCGGACATATCCCTGGCTGAATCCTGCCAGGATAATGATCAACAAATAGAGGATCCCCGTGATCCTTGCTGTTCTTTTTTCTGAGTTCATTTAATCTTTTTTTTGGTTTGCTGTCAGATATGATGATCTGACATAGATGTGGTAACAACAGGCGATCACAAGGTGTTTCACAACGAACTGTTAAATTCTTCCTTCCGTCATCACAGGACACCACAATGGAGATGCACTTGTCTGCTTATGTGGCGGGAATTTGTAATTTTGGATGAACGGTATGATATCAAGGGAAAGAATACTGGCAAGCATCGCACACCGGGAACCGGACAGGGTCCCCATCGACCTGGGGGCATCCACGGTGACCGGGATCTCGGCCATGGCATATAACAAGCTCAGGAAACGGCTTGGAGTGGAAACCCCGGCCAGGGTATTCGATGTGGTGCAGCAGCTGGCCATGGTGGACGAAAGGATCATGGACTCCTTCAGGGTGGATGCGGTGGATCTGAACCGGCTTTTCACGGAGGAAATGGACTGGTACCCGTTCACACTGGCTGACGGAAGCACGGGGGAGTTTCCCGGATGGTTCAGGCCCGAAAAAGATCCGGATGGCTCCTTTTTCGTAAAGGACACAGCAGGCAGGATCATGTCCCGGATGGCCGCCACGGGCAATTGTTTCGACCAGGTGTTGTTCCCCTGGGAGGATGGTTATCCTGAAAGCTTCGAAAACATCGGGGACGCTTTCAGATCCATCAACTGGATCGCCCATTCACACACGAAATACGTGAATATCCCGGATGATGTCCTGCGCAGCCGCACCCGGGAGCTGCGTGCTTCCACGGATCGGGCCATTGTCATGTCGGGAGGGGCCAAGCTCCTGGAGCTGGGTTTTTTCCTGCGGAGGATGGACAACCTGCTGATGGACCTGCTGGCCGACCAGGAGAACCTTTCCCGGTTGCTGGACAAACTCACGGAGATACACCTGGCGGGACTGGAGAAAAAGATCCGGGCGGTGGGAGACCTGGTGGATGTGATCCGGTTCGGGGACGACCTGGGAATGACCACCGGGCCGTTCATGGACCTGGATACGTTCAGGACACTGTTCAAACCCAGGTACAAAATACTCTGCGACTATGTGAAGCAGCACAGCGACATGAAGATCTTCTTTCATTCGTGCGGCAGTGTCCGGCAGTACATTCCGGACCTGATCGAAGCGGGCTTCGACATCCTCAATCCGGTTCAGACCAACAGTTACGGGATGGATCCCCTGGAACTGAAGCAGGAGTTCGGCCGGGAGATCACCTTCTGGGGGGGAGGGGTGGACAACAACACCGTTCTGCCGCGGGCCACTCCGGAGGAAGTCCGGAGGGACGTGCTTGAAAGGTGCGAGATCTTTTCCCGCGGCGGGGGCTTTGTCTTCGCCCCCATCCACAACATCCTGCCCGAGGTCCCACCCGGGAACATCATCGCGGCCTACCGGGCAGTGAATGAATTTAACGGTGATCAAATCCAGATGCCATGAAAAATATATTCTTTCTTACTGCCTTGATTCTGCTGGCGCTTTCGGGCTGTCACCGGGGAAAAACTTCGGATCGTTCATCCGGCTCCGGGGAAACGTCAGAAACAAGCGGAACATATGAGACACCCCCTTTGCAGGATACACTGACTTTCACCGCCGAACCCGCACCCGAATGGACCGCGTTGATGGAACGCACTTCGGGATGGTTCGGCGCTGACGGCATCTTCTCCATCCCCCTGGACGGATGCGAGGAGCAGCTGGCAGCGGACAAAAAGACCCTGTTCATCTTCAGCGATACCTACATCGGGGAGGTGGTAAACGGGGTGCCCCTTCCCGGGCACGTGATGGTGAACAACTCCACGGCCTGGATGAACGGCCTGTCGCCCGGTAAAGAGGCCATCTCCTTTAAATACAATACAGATGTAAACGGCCAGCCTGTGTCTTATTTCACCCCCGACAATGACATATCGGAAGAAGGGGAATATTTCTGGCTGGGGGACGGCTTCATCAATCCTGAAAAAAACAATGCCCTCTACCTGTTCGCATATCATGTACATAAAACCGGTCCGGATGTTTTCGATTTCGAACAGACCGATGTGGTCCTCCTGAAGATCAGGGAACCGACCCCGGAAGGAATTTCAGAACATGAGCAGATCCCCACGGGGTTCGGATTTGTGCACCCGGAACACGGGAGGGTGTACTTCGGGAGCGGGGTATTTGTGAATACGCGGAAAGCCTGTGCCCCGGATCCCGACGGATTCGTGTATATCTACGGGATCATGGACGGTACCAAGTCCCTCATCGCCGCCAGGACCCGGCCCGGGCAGATCGAAGATTTCGGTGCCTGGAGGTTCTGGGACGGAAAGGAATGGGTACAGGACCACAAAAAGGTAGCACCCATTACCACAGCTGTTTCCAACGAGCTCAGCGTCAGTCCGACGGGGGACGGCCGGTACCTGCTCACCTTTACCGTGCTGGGCCTGTCGGACAAGATCGGGATCCGGGTGGGAGAAAGCCCGGTGGGCCCTTTCGGGGAGATCAACGAGGTCTATACCTGTCCGGAGTATGTGGAAAAGGGTCTGCTGACCTACAATGCAAAGGCACACTACCACCTGTCGAGGCCAGGCGAATTGCTTGTCAGCTACAATACCATCACCCTCGACTTCTGGGAGGAGATCCGGAAAGACGCCACCATATACCATCCCCGGTTCATCCGGGTCAGGTACCGGTAGCCGCCGGGAGAACGTGCTCCATATACGGAGTGCGTGAATAATATGCATCATAAAACAGAAACATGATTGAAATCCCTGAATCGGCCACCCTCGCCTCACAGGCAGAGAGGATCCTGGCGGGCAAAAAGATCACACAGGTGATCCCCGCTGCAAGTCCCCATAAATTCGCGTTTTATCACGGCGATCCTGCGCTCTATCCGGAACTGCTGACCGGAAGGCAGGTCCGGTCCGCCGCGGGCCACGGCATGTTCGTGGATATCCGCCTGGACGGGGATGTGTGCCTGACCTTCGGCGAAGGCACGAACCTGAGGTATTTCGCTCCCTATGAGAAAAAGCCGGAAAAACACCAGCTGCTGGCAGTTTTTGATGACGGGAGCTTCATCGCTTGCTCCGTGGCCATGTACGGCGCCATCTTCGCCTTCAGCGGGGAACTGGACAACTCCTATTACCAGCTGAGCCTGCACGGCACCTCACCGCTGGAGGACCGGTTTGACGAGACTTTTTTCGAGAATCTCTTCAGGAGTGTGACAAAGGATCTTTCCCTCAAGGCTTTGCTCGCCACCGAACAGCGGATCCCGGGACTCGGCAACGGGGTGCTGCAGGACATTCTGTTCAACGCGGGGCTTCACCCGAAACGCAAGATGACCACCCTTTCCGATTTTCACAAGGACGAACTGTTCCACAGCCTGAAGGTCACCCTGCAAAAAATGACCGATCTGGGAGGACGGGACACCGAGAAGAACCTTTTCGGCAAGAACGGCGGCTACAGAACGATCCTGTCGAAAAACACCCTGAAGGATCCGTGCCCGAACTGCGGAGAGACGATCGTGAAGGAGGCTTACATGGGCGGGGCGGTGTACTTCTGTCCCTCGTGCCAGGCCCTGAAATAAAGGAATTGGTTTACAGGTAATCCATGATCCTGCCGGAGATCTGCAGCAGTGAGATCTCGGCCAGTTTGACCTGGTACTTGACTGAAATGAGCCGTTCCTCGGCATCCAGGAGGCTTTTCTGCACTTCCCGAAGCTCCAGCCCGGACAGATCGCCCAGCTTGTAGCGCTCCACGGCAATCTCCAGGTTTTCCCTGGCCACCTCCAGGTTCTGCTCCTCCAGCCTCAACAGGTTCAGGTTGTTCTGATAGGCATAGTAGATCGTCAGCAGGTCGGCCCTGACCGACTGTTCCACTTCCCTGTACCGGATCTCGCTGTTCTCGATCTCGATGCGGGCATTTGTTTTTTCGCGCCTGCGGTTGAACCCGTCGAACAGATCCATGCCCAGGGTCAGTCCGTAATTCATCCCGTGAACCTGCTGGTTGTCCAGTGTGCCGTTCCCGTAACCATTGTAGTTGTACCCGTAGCCGGACGACATGGTGAGGTAGGGATAAGCCCTGGACTGGATGATCCTGTAGTCCAGCTCGGAGATGACCCGGTTGCTGGATGCGATCAGCAGGCTGGTGTTGTTTTGCAGTGTCATGTTGAGCAGGGAATCATACCGGAGGTCCACATTCAGGGTGATCATGCTGTCTTTCAGGATGAACTCCTCCCCCGGATCCCTGGACGCCATCAGTTCATTCAGCCTGATCTGCGAGGATTTGAGCACTTCATTATGGCTGGCCAGCCGGGAGCTGTCCGCATTCAGGTAGACAATGGACTGCAGGAGCTGCATCCTGGAGGCAGATCCCAGCAGGTAGCGCTCCTCATCGATCCGGAGGCGCTCGCGCGAGAGGGATACCGCATAGGCCAGGTTGTCGTACTGGATCAGCTGCTCCAGGTAATAATTGTATTCTGAAACGATCTCAGCCACCAGGTTCTCGATCTCCATCTGGGTATTCAATCCCTGCAGGGTAGCCTGTTCTCCCAGTTTCTGGTAGGTGTTCCTGACCTGGAATCCCCTGAAGATGGTCATTCCAAGGTTGAGGGCAGCCGAACCGGATGTGTTGTGAACATAGCCCGGATCACCTGTGGTTCCATCGCTGTAATGCTGGGTGGAGCTGTTCAGCGTGCCGCCGATGCGGTTGGTGGTGGTGACATCCGGAAGCATCCCCGCATTCCCGGGGGTATAATTGTTGATTGCCACATCTTCCCTGTTGCGCACCACCTGCAGGCTGAAATTCTGCTCCAGTCCGGTCCGGATACACCGGCTCAGGTCGTAAACCTCCTGTGCAACTATGCTTCCGGTCATGCACAGGAGACAAACCGGGAAAACCAGCCATTTAATTCTGCTCAACGACCACGGCTTCTGCCTCGGCAGGGGTTTCCTCGCCATTCTTGATCTTTTTCGATTCATCTGAAATCCAGAGGTATATAGCAGGTACAACATACAGGGTCAGGAATGTGGCAATGGTGAGTCCGCCTACCACCGCAACCCCCATTGCAACCCGGCTCTGCGCTCCTTCACCCCAGCCGAGTGCAAGCGGCATCACACCGAGGATGGTGGACAGGTTGGTCATCAGGATGGGCCTGAACCTGGCTGCGGAAGCGTACCGGATGGCCTCATTTTTGCTCAGTCCGGCCGCCTTCCGCTGGTTGGCAAATTCCACGATCAGGATCCCGTTCTTGGACACCAGTCCGATCAGCATGATGATCCCGATCTGGCTGAAAATGTTCATGGTGATATCGAAATACCACATGAACAGCAGCGCACCCGTCAGTGCCAGGGGGACTGTCATCATCACGATCACCGGATCCTTGAAACTCTCGAACTGGGCCGAAAGGACCAGGAAGATCAGCACGATGGCCAGCAGGAACGCGAACATCAGGCTGGAGGAGCTTTCCATGAAGTCCTTGGAGTCGCCCGCCAGGGCGGTCCTGAAGGTATCGTCGAGCACGTTCTTTGCGATCTTGTCCATTTCATCGATCCCCTGGCTGATGGTTTTCCCTTCCGCCAGTCCCGAAGAAACGGTGGCTGCCACAAAACGGTTGTAACGGTATAGCTGGGGCGGGGCGGTGGACTCCTGCAGGGTAACGAAATTGTCCAGCTGGACCATCTGCCCGCTGTTGTTCCTCACATAAAGCGATTTCAGGTCAAGCGGCTTGTTCCGGTCATCCCGGGCCAGTTCTCCCAGGATCTGGTACTGCTTGCCGTTCATGATGAAATAGCCGAACCGCTGTCCGCTCAGCGCCAGCTGCAGCGTCTGTCCGATATTCTGCGTGGAGACCCCCAGCAAATTGGCCTTGTCCCTGTTGATGACGATCTGCAGCTCGGGCTTTGTGAACTTCAGGTTCACATCGGCCATCTCGAATACCGGATTCTGACTCACCTCGTTCATGAATTCCGGAAGCACCTCGCGCAGTTTCTCGATATTGGGCGCCTGCAGGACATACTGGACGGGCAGTCCGGCACGCCTTCCGCCGAAGGTGGACTGCTGGATCACGTTGGCCCTTGCCCGGGTCATTTTCCGAAGTTCCTGTGTCACCTGGTTGGCGATCTCCTGCTGGGAACGTTCCCGCTCATCGGGTTCCACCAGTGTCATGCGCACGAATCCGCCGCTGGACCAGGCCCTCTCCATGATTTTGTCATACTCGGGGACCAGGCTGTCGATCATCGCGGAAACTTCCTCTATATAGCTGAGGTTGAATTCGTATGTGGAACCTTCCTGGGTGGTGATGCTCACATTCATCTGGGAGCGGTCCTCCAGGGGAGCCATCTCGGCCGGAATGGCTTTCCAGAGAACAACGATGAGCACGATCGCCGCACCCAGGATGATCAGAGCGATGTACTTCTTTTGCAGGAAGGAGTCCAGTGAATTCTTATAAACACTGTTCAGCCGGACGAAGAATTTTTCTGTGAATTGATAGGCTTTGCTCCTTTTGTGCCTGGTCTTCAGCATCTTGGTTGAGAGCATGGGCGTCAGGGTGAGCGCCACAAAAGAAGAGATGACCACCGCCCCGGCAATGACGATGCTGAATTCCCTGAACAGCCTTCCTGTCATCCCCTCCAGGAAGACGATGGGAATGAACACCGCCACCAGTGTGATGGTCGTGGACAGGATGGCAAAAAATATCTCATTGGCCCCTTTCAACCCCGCCTCCAGCGGGGTCATTCCCTGTTCGATCTTCACATAGATATTCTCCATCATGACGATGGCATCATCGACCACCAGGCCGATGGATAGCACCACCGCCAGCAGGGTGAGCACATTGATGGTAAAGCCGAACAGGTACATTACAAAAAACGACCCGACCAGGGAGACGGGGATCACGATGATCGGGATCATCGTGGTGCGCCAGTCGCGCAGGAATATGAAAATGATGAGCACCACCAGCAGGAACGCTATGAAAATGGTCTGCTCCACCTCCCTGATGGAGGAACGGATGTACTTTGTATTGTCAAAACCCACCATGTAGGTCACATCTTCGGGCAGGTCCTTCTTGATATATTCAAGCCGCTCATATACCTCATCGACGATCTCAATGTGGTTGGCCCCGGGCTGCGGAATGATCACCAGGGCAATGGTGGGTATCCCGTTGACTTTCATGATCCCCCGCAGGTCTTCCGGGCCAAGCTCCGCGCGGCCGATGTCGCTGACCCGGACGATCTGGTCGCCCGTCTGCTTCAATATCAAATTGTTGAACTCCTGCGGGGTGGTCATCAGTCCCAGCGCCCGGATGGTCAGCTCAATGGTGTTTCCTTCGATACTTCCTGCCGGAAGCTCCACATTTTCGCGAAGGATGGCGTTCCGCACATCCAGCGGGGTCATCTGGTATCCGGCCAGTTTTTCCGGATCGAGCCAGATCCGCATGGCATACCGTTTTTCACCCCAGATGAAAATGGCACTGACCCCGGAAATGGTCTGCAGCTGCTCCTTGAAAGTAAGGTCTGCGATCTCGGAAATTCCCAAAAGCGACCTGCTTTTGCTCTGCACCCCGATCATCATGATGGGACTCGCATCGGCATCGGCCTTGGAGACGGTGGGGGGATCACAGTCGCGGGGTAAAAACCGCTGGGCCTGGGACACCTTGTCACGCACATCATTCGCAGCGGTTTCCATATCCACACTCAGTTCGAACTCGACCGAAATACTGCTGCGTCCCTGGCTGCTGCGGCTGGTCAGGGTGCGGATCCCCGGGATCCCGTTGATGGACTGTTCCAGGGGCTCGGTGATCTGTGTTTCAATGATATCGGAGTTGGCTCCCGGATAGGAAGTATTGACCGAGATCAACGGTGGATCCACGCTGGGGAACTCCCTGATCCCGAGGAATGTGAGTCCGATCCCCCCGAAAAGAAGGATCACCAGTGAAAAAACTGTGGCGAGGACGGGACGCTTGATGCTGACAGACGACAGACTCATGGCATACCGTTTACGGGTGGCCTGCTGATGACCAGCGAATCAAGTTGTACGGGGATTCCCTGGCGCAACTGCAGGATGGCGGTGGTCAGCAGGGTGTCGCCAAATGTGAGGCCTTCGAGGATCTGGACATGGGACTCGGTGCGGAGACCGATCTCCACGGCCACCTCCCTGGCTTTCCCGTTTTTCAGGACAAACACCTTTTCGCCTCCCATCTCGGGGATCACCGCTTCCGACGGGATCGCCACTGTATTCTCAATTTGTGAAAGCAGGAGGCGGACACTGACATAACGCCCGGGCTTCAGTTCCTCATTGTTATTGGGATACAGTGCCCTCACCACAATGGTGCGGGTTTCCATATCCACCTTGGGATCCACGGCATATACTTTTGCCGTGAATGCCTTCTGGATGCCATCCACCACGAATGAAATGGGGAATCCCGGAGAAACCTCGCCCGAATAACGTTCTGGAATGGAAAATTCGATCTTCAGCGGGACGGTCTTCACGAGCCGGACGATCTTTGTCTGGGTGGTTGCAAAAGCCCCCTCGCTGATCAGGCGCAGTCCCACGGTACCGTCGAAAGGAGCCCTCAGTTCCGTCTCGGCGATCCGGGCCTCGACCAGCATAATATCCGCCTGGAGGGACTGCAATTCGGTGGACACCTGGTCGTAACTCTCCTGGCTGATGGCATCCCTTTCGAGAAGCTGCCGCTGCCGGAATTCCCGCTCCTCGGCAAGCTTTCTCTGCGCCTGCAGCTTCAGTAACTGGGCCTGCAATGGTTTGTCGTTGATCTTGGCGAGCAGTTCCCCTTCCCTTACCCGGGTTCCCTCTTCAAAAAAGATCCCGACCACCTTGCCCGATGTTTCGAAAGCAAGGTCCACCTCTTCATCGGGTACCAGGGATCCTGTGGTGTTTCTCAATTCGTTCATCTGTGCCGGGGAAATCAGGTACCCGGTGGCCAGCAGCGGCTGTCCGCCGCCCCGCATCCCCCTGGGACCAGGGGCCGCGGCGGCTTCTGCTCCGCCTCCTGATCTGAATAAATGATTGAACTTGGGATAGAGGATGATCCCCAGCACCACCAGCGTCAGGGCAATGATCGTGATCACCCTGATAATCCTTTTCTTGTTCAATGTCAGCGAATTAATTCCTTTAATCGGTCTTTTTCGGTATTAAAAAGAACCAGATTACAATTGGACCGAAAAAATACCGAAAAGTTTAATGCAAACCGCCCCCTGTATAAAAAAAACCAGATTCCCTGGTGGGCTTTTTCGTTCCTTTCATGTGCTTCTCAGTTCCTTCAGCTGCCTGAACAGCCGGAGTTCTTCCCGGTCCAGGTTCTTGGGAATGAGCACATGGATTTGTACATACAGATCCCCCGCCTGTCCGGGCTTCCCGTAAAACGGCATCCCCTTCCCCCTGAGCCTGAGCCTGCTCCCGTTCTGGGTGCCGGCAGGTACCGGAACACTGAGCCGACCCGCCAGCGTATTGATCTCGATCTTTCCACCCAGCACGGCTGTATACAGGTCTGTATCGGCTTTCATCGTGAGGTCGTTCCCCTCTCTCTGGTAACCGGGTTCAGGCCGCACCCTGATCCTGATGTAGATATCACCCGCAGAGGCACCGCCCGTCCCCCTTCCGCCTTTGCCCCTGATCCGCAGTTCCTGGCCGTCATAGGCACCGGGTTTGGTGGTAACCCTGAGCTTCTCCCCATCCACCTGCAGGATCCTCGATGTCCCGTGATAAGCCTCGGAAAGGCTGATCTCCATTTCCGCACGCAGGTCTTCTCCCCTGGCGGACCGGCGGCGGGTTCCGGACCCGGTCTGACCATGTCCGAATCCGGTCGACCCGTTTTCGAAAAAAACGCCCCTCCGGTCAAATTCCGGTTGTCCGTCCCCCATATCCGCAAAGAATGCATTGAAAAAATCAGAGAACCCGCTTCCGGCATTCCCGAACAAGTCACCCGGATCCCCTTCGAAATGAAAAGTCCGTCCGCCTCGAGGTCCGCTCCATGCCCGTGAAAATCCGGATCCGGGAGCCTCCGCATCCTGGTATTTATCCCAGTCCGCACCCAGCCGGTCATATTTTTTCCTCTTTCCGGGATCTTTCAGCACTTCGTAGGCCTCACTGATCTCCTTGAAGCGTTCTTCAGCCTTTTTATCACCCTTGTTCTTGTCCGGGTGATATTTCACCGCCATCTGCCGGTAAGCCTTCTTGATCTCTTCCTGGCTTGCGCTTCTGGAAACGCCCAGTGTTTTATAATAATCCCTGTACTCCATTACAACATTGAATTACCCCGTGAAATTGCCGGGCAACTGCAACAAGCTGCCATCATAATGATCCCCGGGAATTCATATGCAAAATATGCGCCAGCCGGCTGCAGCGGGTTGTCCGCGTCAAATTGTCCAGCAAACAGGAGGCGGACGGCTGACATTTTGACCCGGCGGTGTGCCATCAGAATCATTTTCAGATTTTTCTCATCCTCCGGAATTTAGATCGATAAATTGATTAAATTTATCTCTATGAAAAAAGAAAATCCATTAAGTGAATTGTTATCGCGGTTAGACGATAACTCACTGCAGACCATCAGCAAGAAAACCAATGCTTCCCCCCAGCAGACACAATCCGCCCTCGCCAGCGCCATCCCCATCCTGATGAACGCTTTGGCCAGGAACAGCAGCACCCGGGAAGGAAAGGCAGCGCTTCAGAACGCGGTCAGGAAAGATCACGACGGAAGCCTGCTGGATAACCTGGGAGATTTCCTGAGCAATCCGGAATCGGCCAACGGTGCCGGGATCCTGAGGCATGTGCTGGGAGATAAGCGCCAGAACGTGGAAAAATACATCAGCAAGGATGCAGGTCTCAGCGGGGAATCTGCCGGTAAGATCCTTGAAATCGCCGCCCCCCTGGTCATGGGGCTTCTGGGCAAGAAAAGTTCGGGAAGCGGCAGCGCGATCAGCGGGCTGCTGAATTCGTACCTGAAAACCGAAAAGAAGCAGGCCTCACAATCTCACGGCGTGATCAGTCAGCTCCTGGACCGGGACAATGACGGGAACGTGATGGACGACGTCTCGGAACTCGGCATGTCCTTCCTGGGCAAATTTCTGAAGAAAAGGTAACCACAGGAACTATCTGACTGGTCCCGGACCATTTGGTTATTCGAATTCGACAATCCTGAATGCCACATCGGGATGCGCATCATAGGTGGGTGGTACCGTGATCGCCAGTTCCCCGTTGCGGGATGGTACCCGGGTTGATCCCAGGGTTTTTCCGCTCCACGGATCCACCCAGGATACGGTGTACTGGCGGTCATCCAGCCCGCGGATCCGGAATTCCTTTCCGCCTGGCTTCTCCTTCCCGAAGACCCCGCCCCAGCCGAACGCATCTGTGTCGGTGCCCATCACATAAAGGTCCGTCCCGTCAGCAACGGCCTCAAGTGGTCGGTAAGGCCGGTTCGCCAGGTCCAGCGGGGATACGAACCCTGCCAGCACCTTCAGCTGGTCCCAGTCCCCGGCGGTCAGCACCGGATAATCCCACCACACCGGAGTGGCTGCCAGCCCGTTGACAAGAGAGGCCCAGATCTGGTTGTGATAGGAAATATGATACGCCTTCTCACGGGGTGAATAGTAAGCCAGTCCCGCCCCGGCCTCCCCGAAGATGGCCGGCTTTTCAAAACGGTCCCAAAAGCGCCTGCTCGCCCATGCATAATTATACATGGCGCTGCGCATGGTGTCGTCCGGGTATTCCGCCGGCCATCCCTGAGCCGGATAAATATGGATATTGGGAATGTCTGTCAGCTCGTACAGCTCTTCCCGGTATTCCCCGTAGCCTCCGCTGAATGATGCGGTGACCGGGTGGTTATACGGATCGTTCTCTTCGAACCACCGCTCGCATTTTCCGATCCAGTCGTAGCATTCCCGGTGCCTTCCGTGCGCCCATCCGTCGGTGCCGTTCATTTCGTTGATCAGTTCCCAGATCCCCATGCTCCGGCTGTGGGCAAACCGGGCCACCATGTACCGGTACTTTTTTTTCTGGTACTCCCAGACCAGGGAGTCGCTGTACACCTCATCCACATCCACCAGCCGGCTGTAAGGATTGATTTTCCACTGCGCTGCCCAGACGGTCTCGGAAAACAGGTCGTGCGGCCAGATGGCGTACATGAGCCGGATCCCGCTTTGCTCGAAAATGGAAAGCATCGAATCGATCCGTCCGCACTTCAGCTGGTTGTACCTTCCCAGCTCTTCCTCGATCAGACCGGTGCCGTTCACGAAACCGCCGTAGGTAATGTCCCAGATGGCAAACAGGTTCGCATCGTGCTCTGCAAATGTCTCAAACCGCTCCATGTTGTTCCTCCAGGGAGAGTAGACCCCCACCCCGTAGTAAGTGGTCCCGTCATCATGTGCAAAATAGTGCGGATTCACTTCGGAGGGCCTGATCCAGCCGTGGTGCTCCGATTCCACCGCCGCGAACTGTGCACGGGCCGAAGCACCCCTGCCTCCCCCATTCTCCACGAATAGCTGGTAGAAGTATGTTCCTGTTTCAGCGGGAGAGAACCGCAGCTTCCACTGCCCGGCCCCCAGGTAATCGTCATAAAATCCGTTGATCCTGATCTCCCTTCCTGAAGGAGCTTTGAACAGGCCGTATACATCAATATTTTCCGGATCATATGGATTATCGATTTCCACGTGATCAAGATCGATGAGCACTTCGAATTTTTCGTATTTCGGGACCCTGTCCGCGCTCATGCCGGAAATCCTGATCACAGGATCAATCTTCCCGTTTTGATGTACCGGGACTACCCTTAAATCATTTGTACGGCCATTGCGCTGCGAATATGCCTGCTGCTGCGGTGCACCTGCCAGCAGGATGACAGGCAGGATGACCGGTATGATGACTGTTATGATTGCAGGAATGATGCCCTTTCCTGACTTGTTCATGAAGCGTACCATGGATGAATTCTTAAGTGAATAAATATATCCCCAAGATACACATTCATCTCTTGCCAGGCAGGAAATTATCCAACAAGGTTATTCCGATCCGGTTGCTTCACTCTTCTTAAACCACATATTCACGCCGACCTTATAATACTGCTCCTTCAGATCCGGATTCTCGGCCAGTTCCTGTTCAGAATAAGGAATGTATCGCATCATCACATCATCTCCCGGTTCCCAGTTGGCAGGGATGTACACCTGTTCCTCTTCCGAGGTCTGCAGGGCCATCACCACCCGCTTGATTTCCTCCATGTTCCTTCCGATATTGAGGGGATAGAAATTAACGCTCTGGATGATGTTGTCGGGACTGATGATGAACACACCCCTGACATCCCGGGTGGGTATCTCCCAGGCATGCAGCATCCCGTATTTGTTCGAGATCCGTCCGGTGTTATCCTCGATAAAAGGGAACTCGATCGTCACCGGATTCCCGTTTTCCAGAAGGATGTCCTCCAACAAGCGTTTCCACTCGAAGTGGGACCTCAGATCGTCTGTGGAAATGACTGCCAGTTTCACACCGAGATCCTCAAACTCTTCCTGCATCTGAGCCAGGGCCAGGATCTCCGAAGTGCAGACCTGTGTGAAATCCTTCGGGTGACTCAGCAGGATCTTCCAGTGATCTCCAAAATCCTCCGGGAATTCCAGGTCCCCGTTTGTCGTTACACCCTTAAACGAAGGGGCTTCGGTTCCCAGCAGCGGGATCTCACCCTGTGACCGCGCCACCAGGCAAATGAACGTGGCCGCCACCAACAAACTCGTCTTTTTCATCATGTGATTCATTTGTTCAGATGTTTGGTACTGGACAAAGGTAGGCCCTGTATTCAGGATAATTCTAAATAAATAGATTTTAACCGGGATTTAACTTCGTACGGATCCGTTAAGTCCTGAAGTCATCTACCTAACGATAGTTCTTCACCACCGCCACCCAGTCCTGCCCGGGGGATGAAGGAGGCATTCCAAGATCATGGATCCCGGCTCCGGAGATAGAGGCCACACTTCCTTCCTGCAGTCCCCCGCCGTTGCGGGGATCGAACCAGGCAACGTTGAGATTGTCAGCTGCGGTATCTCCCTGCAGAACCCTTATATCCAGGCGGGTTGAATCCCATCCGGCGGGCAGGTACACCAGATACATCTCTCCCGCTTTTGCCAGGTAATATGCCCCTTCAGCATCGACCAGGTCATCGCGGCATTCCATCTCCTCCAGCGGGAATCCGGCAATAAACCCGGTGGCCAGGGTGGACTGCTTCCACCAGGCTTCCCGGCTGCGGAAGTCTTCGCAGTCCAGGTCGTTGTGCGGGTACTGGTAGCCGAAATACCATTCAACACCCCCTCCGCCTGCCATGAGTGCGCCCCAGAGGCAATGGCGGCGGACAGTATCGTGGGCCGGATCAAACGAATCGGGCATGACCCCTTTCCAGTGGGGACCGATCTCATCCATGTTCACGATCCACCTCTTACGGGCCGCATCCGATTCGTACACCCATTTGCTGATCCGCTCGTGCACCCGGGAAGGATTGCCCACCTGCATGGAAGGACCGTCCAGGTATTCGAATCCAAGCAGGGGAGCCAGGTATTCATCCTGGTGCCGGTCGTCCGAATGGGTATGCACCACCACATTGCATGGATAGGGATTGATCTGCTTCAGATAGGAAGCCATGGCCTTCCTCTGTGCATCTGTCTGCCCGATGGGTGTCCAGGAAGCCGGTCCGTTCTCCTCACCCAGGTTCCATGTCACCCCCAGGTGGTGACCGAAACGGGCCACCAGCTCGCGCAGGTACACCCGTCGCTGTACATCGGTATATCCCATATCCAGGAGGCATTCATTCTCGGTTTCCTGGAGCACGAAATGAAGCATGATCCCCTTCCTTTCCATATGGTCGAATACCACCTCCCACTGGTCCAGCTTGCTGCAATCGAACCGGTACCGTTCGTTATGCCCGGTATAGGGCCACACATCTTTTCCGTCTCCCATAATATTCATGGTCAGCATGTAGACCGAATTCACCCCCTGCGACGCCAGGTAGTTCACCGCACCGATGATCCCTTTGCCTTTTCCTCCCTGCCAGCCCGGGTCACCCTCGTTCCAGTCCCCCGTATGGGCATCATACCGGTGAAGACTTTTTTTCGGATCCGCCTCCCCTTCCCTGACCCCTTCGGTCAGGCTGAAACGGGATGTCTGGTCAAAATCTGCATACGCCAGGAAATTTTCGGGGCTGTCGGCCCCGTTCTTGATCCAGACCTCGTCCGATCCCTGGAATATGAAATATCCCTTCCCGCCATTGACAATCCTTCCCTTCGCCCGGAAATCAGGCTCATTCTTATCCGATTCCCCTATCACTAGCGAACCTTTCGCCCCGTCAGGTCCCGCTCCCTCACCTGGGTCTTCTTCATCCAGCACAGAGATATCCTTTCCCTTCCTGAATGACACGCGGTAATTCCAGGTGCCCGTTTCATCAGGCCTGAAATGCACCTTCCACACATTTCCCGCCGTGGCGGAGCTTTCACCTGCATTCCCGTCCGCCGCGTAATAGCCGGGAATCCTGTAAGATTTTTGTCCTTTTGAAAAGAGCACATCCACCCGGAAATCCAGGAAAGGATTCTCCACATCCGCCTCGGAGGTCCCGGGCCCTTCCAGCACCAGGGTTACCCTGTGCCACTGTTTCAGGTCGCCTTCCACGCGGACCGGCTGTCCGCCGTCCGGCTGGCAGGATGCGATCAACCATACCAGGATCAGGTAAGTAAGCTGTTTCATTTTTCCAAATTTGTTGCCAGATGAACCGGGTTCCGCTCCCCCCGCTAAAGGTGAATAAATTATAAAAAATCTATCTTTGCCCAACGCTTCTTCAAGATTTAATCATGAAAAACGCCTTTGAAGTAAAAGATCCGGACTTCGATCTGAGTCCGTTTACCGGAATGACCAGAAAGCATTACATCGACTGCGCAAAATATGTGCTGGGAAGGGCATTTAAACATGTGGACTCGCTTGAGACACCCATCGTTTTTCCGAAAGTCCCCGGGAAGACCTATCCGCAGCCCGGTGCACCTGACTGGCGATACCGTTCGGCGGAGTTTGAAGCCCTTGAAAGATCTTTTACCCTGGCCGCACCGCTGATCCATGTGGATCCCGGAGTAACCATCAACAACATCAGGTTGCGGGATTATTACAGCCTGCAGATCTACAACACATTCACGCCCGGGCACCCCAATTCGCTGCCCCTGCCCGAAGAACTGCCCGATGCCACCTACCAGTACACCTGTGAATTCGGGGGACTCTTCAAGACCCTGCTCCTGATGCCGGACACCGTCTGGTCCACCTACACGCAGGAACAGAAAGACGAAATGGCCGCATGCATCTCCAAATGGGGACATCACAGGACCACCCAGAACAACTGGCGGATCTTTAATATTGTCACGCTTTCTTTCCTTAAAAAACACGGGTATGAAGTGGACATGGAACTGCTGAAGAGCCACCTGCTCTGGGTCACCTCCTACCACTCGGGCGACGGCTGGTACCTGGAGCAAACCTATAATTATTACACCATCAGCCTGTTCATCGTTTACGGGACCATCTGGAACAGGACATTCGGGGACACGTATTTCCCTGAGATTTCGGAAGCGATCGAGGAATCGGCACGGAAGCTGATGAAGACCTACGTGAATTTCTTTGCCAGGGACGGGTACATCAACATGTGGGCCAGGAGCATCTGTTACCGGACATGGATCTCGGGGGGATTCACGGTCTCTTTCATGCTGAAGGAGGGGTCGCCGGTGGACCCGGGGTGGGCCAGGAGGCTCTGTTCCGGATCGATCCTTCAGTTCGTGACCAGGGAAGAATTTTTCCACAACGATGTCCCCTGCCTGGGCTTTTACAGGCACACGGAATATGTACTGCAGAACTACAGCTGTGCAGCAAGTCCCTTCATCATGTTCATCCCATTCATCGCCCTTGCCCTGCCGGAGGATGCGCCCTTCTGGACAGCCAGGGAGAATGAGGGCATTTGGAAGGAACTCGGGGAAAACTCCCATGTGGAGGTGCTGAACAATCCCGGACTGGTGCTGGTCAATCATGGAAAGACAGGCACCTCCGAGATCATCCCGGGAAAAGTGTACTATGACGACCACAACTATTCAAAACTGGTCTACAACACGCATTTCCCCTGGGAGGACCACAATCCGGAAGGGGGCACTTCCATGGAATACAGCTTCCGCAGCCTGGATCCGCGCGATGTGCGGGGGGATGACATCAATTTTTACCTGACCGGGATCGCCGAACAGAACCTATCCGGGAAGAATGCACACTTTACAGCTTCACAGAGCATGCTGTACAACGGGGTGCGGAACGATGTGATTTACAGGCAGGCCATCATGCGCAAGCCCCCCAACAACGGGGTGGGATACATCATTGACCTGGCTGAGATCGTGATCCCGGGGGGCGTGATCCGGGTGGACCGTTCCCGGCTTGCTTTCGAATACGAACTGACGCTCGGTCATTTCGGGCTGCCCCACCTCGATGGCCGGCAAGCCGGGATCAGACAATTCGAAGACGGCCAGAGGAGGGTCATCACCGCATCCATCCCGGGCAGGAGACTGGCGCTGATCGCCTATCACGGATGGGACGCCCTGGAAAGCCTCACGCACGAGGGAAGGAATGCCGAAGCGGACGAAAGCACGGTGATCTATGCCCGCAAGAAACGGGTTCAGAAAAACCCTCCCATGGAGCTCATGATCACCGTGCTGCTGCACCGGATGGATGACAGGGACTGGACAGAGGAGGAGCTGGCGCCTGTCTCGAATGTGGAGATCATGGAAATGACCCCCTCCCATTCAGCCCTGGGGGCCACCGTTACCTTACGGGACGGAAAACAATACGAGGTTGATTTCAAGGACATGGACGGATTCCGGTCGTGCTGACGGCGGACCTATTGCCTGAGGATCTTACTGTTCACCAAATATTCCGGCGAACGCACCGTGATGATATAGATGCCCTCCGCGAAAGGTGCCAGGGATAATCACCGGGCAGGCTGCTGATCTCTCCGCCGGATTTCATGATCAGGGAATGATATATCAGCCAGGTGGTCTGCACCTCCATCACGGATGCCCGGGACCTGTTGTTGAAGCCGAAGCGGCTGTCGGCTACCCTGCGGAATTGAGCTGTCTTTTGCTCTGCAGGATCAAACGCTTCAGTGCCCGATGATCACCTTCATCACAGGGTAAAGATGTTCTTCCGGGACGGAAATCAGGTACACACCAGGTGGCAGATCATGCGTGTCCATGCGTATTCGCAGTGCGCCGGTTTCGAGGACAGGCACCTGTTTCACGGTCTGTCCATGGAGGTTCTGCAATACAATTACCATTCCTTCATGCCCCGGGTGATTCAATTCGATCCATAATTCTTCGACGGCCGGATTGGGATAAACCTTTATCCTGTCCGTTTCACCGGTCCGCATACCGGCCGGTGACGTTTCAAAATATGCGGTCAGGATCTCATTGTGGTTGGGCATGGTATAACCAAAGCTCTGCTGATCGCTCACCTCATTTTCCTGGTGATCCTTCCATCTGACGAACCTGTACCCTTCATTTGCGGTCGCGGTCAGGCTTACCAGGTCACCTCCCCCGTAAT
This sequence comes from Bacteroidales bacterium, assembly GCA_040768485.1. Lineage (GTDB taxonomy): Bacteria > Bacteroidota > Bacteroidia > Bacteroidales. The sequence goes on along the minus strand of JAXGMU010000010.1, from coordinate 22,015 downwards.
CGCCGGCCCCCTGGACACTGCCGGCACCGGCAGGATCAACCCTCAGGGTCAGTGTGTAACCGGATATCTCCCGCATACACCTGACACTGAACCGCAGTGTCTTGAAGTATGCCGAGATGGTGCCCATGCCTCCCATGTCTTTGCTGATGCCCCGGCCCCAGACATGTGTGGAAGTTTCTGTTGAGGTCCACCAGCTGGCTTGTTCACCAAGGCCGTCGAAGGAGCCGTCGGTCGTGCTCCGCGAACCGCCCGGAAGTGCAGAAAAACCGAAATCATCCGTGCCGTAATAGGAGTCATCCCCATCCCATCGCGGATGCATCTTTCTTGCACAGTCCCCGCCCAGGGGCGAGTCCTCCTGCCAGCACGACCGGAGTACGGTCCCCAGGTTGTTCCATTCGACGCCGGCATAATTGTTGATCAGGAAATCGGTGAGTTGTGTCCACTCGTCGTGGGAAGGCACATGCCAGCCATCCGGGCACAATCCACCAGCATGATCCACGGCATACCAGTCGTACAGCCTGCCGTAAACAGCTGCCATCTCTGCTTCTGAATTGATACCGTACACATCTACGTGGGGCTGGACCGATTTGCCGGCAATGGTGCTGCCATCTCTGTACTTTGTGGTACGTAGATTTTCGGCCATCCATTCCTGGTCCCCGATGATGATGGTCCGGTACTCGTTACCGTCAATATCGGTGATCGTGCGAAAGCCCACCGCTTCCGCATCAACCTCAAAATTCGCAGTGAGGGTCACATTTTCCGCAGGCATCGTATAACTGAAATCAGGATCGGTACTGATGGTTCCGCCTCCTTCACCGGTCCATTTCACAAACTGATACCCGTAGTTGGCAGCGGCCGACACGGGTATCTGTCCCCCTGCCACTTTGCTGCCTTCTCCTTCAACCCTGCCCCAACCTTGGGGACTGATAAGGAGCGTAAGCTCAAACAGGCCCTCCGGGTAGTTATGCGTCCCGGGCCCGCCCTGCCACTGCAGATACGGATAGGTTTCCCCTTCCACAATGCTCCAGATACCCGCAAAATCCCAGTCACCGTAAGTCGCCCCGCTGATCATCTCCGTGGTGGATTTTCCCTCACCAACCACGCTTTCAGACATTCCGCTGGTTTCCGTATTCCAGTATGAATGGATTACATCCATATCGGTGCCATTCCCTACGAGTCCCCCGGTATTGGTACCCGTTTCGCTGGAAACAGATCCGAGGGAATAGGAATTCGTGATCGTACCCTGTTCCACCCATCCGGTCATCCCTCCGATCCATTGTGATCCATGGACACTCCCTGTTGCATAGGAGTTTCTTATGGCACAGTCATATTCAATTGTTCCAGTGAGTCCCCCGGCAGAATATCCATCGGTGTGCACACTGGAAGTCGAGAAGCATTCTGATATCGAACTGTTGTCCATGACCAGGCCAACCAGGCCACCCGCCCAGTTGCCTTCAGCGTTTACTTCACCGGTGGTATGACAGTATTCAAGGTTGACACTTTCAACCAGGCCACCGATGAGTCCCCCTATATAACTCTGGCCGCTCACACTGCCTGCACTGGAGCTGTTCCTGATCTCTGACTCATAACAAAACCCGACCAGTCCGCCTACATACTCGTCACCGATAACATCGACACCTGTAAGGCTCAGATTGGATATATCGGCCAGGTATGTAAAACCGAATAATCCCTGGTCATCATGTAAGGGACGATTAATATAAAGGCCCTCAATGGTATGACCATTTCCGTCGTATGAGCCGCAGAAATATTCTTCCATGTATTTTCCAATGGGAATCCAGCCTTCATCTTCATTATATGGCGGAGTATCCAGGTCGATGTTATCTGTCTGGATGAAATGCTGATCACCGTATTCCCCGCCTGTAAACTGGCGCACCCAGTCGAGCTGTTCGGCCGTGGCAATCTGCCATGGGTCGGCTTCTGTTCCTGTCCCTCCCGCGAAGACAATTGATTCGAAAACAGCTGTGAGCGCAATATCCTCCGGGGGCATGATAAAAACATATTTCTTCTGACCGGAGACCCTGTTCCCCATCGCATCTTCCCAGTGGCGGAAACCGTAATCCGGCAGATCCGGCGCAGCCAGAACAGTCACCGCCATACCCCCCGCGAACATTCCCGCTCCTTCCACCGAGCCCCCTTCAGGTGGTTCAGCGACCAGTGTCACCTGATGCATGTTCAGTGCCATGGCATCAATCATCGGGAAAATCGCAATATCCAGGGAATAACCGATGCTTTCAGTTGAATACCATCCGTCATTGCCGCAGACCCATGCCAGGGTAAAATCTCCTCCGTCACCGATATCCGACGAATAATTCCCGAGTCCGTAAGCATCGTTGACCCAGTCATCCAGCCCGGTCAGGTTGGCTCCGATCAGGTAATCACCGGTAACCGTCACCGGCTCGTCAAACTCCACGTAGAAAGCGCCCGGCTGCGGCCAGGGATTACCTTCCGAATCCTCATAATCGGGATCAGGCTCGAATGTCCTGCTGGGTTCTATCTCCGCCAGGGGAATGGTTTTCGTGGCAAGAACATTACCCGGGGCTCCCGAGCCATCATCCCAGTCCCAGACTGTGAAGGCGACATTTCCGCTGGACCCGGTGGCAGAACCGATCCAATAGTATGCACCATGGATCTGGTAAGAACCATCCACGATGAATTTCTGTCCGTAGCCTGTTTCATCACGGAGGTTTGTACCGAACACGTAACCGGTCTCCTCTCCCCACCAGTAGAGTCCCTCCCCCATGCGGTTCTCCCAGTTTCCCGGCGGCAACATGGTCAGATCATTCATTTCACGGACCTTCTTCAGAACATCCGGAAAAATCATTCGCCTGTGGGACTGATGCGCATCTTTAACTGTGGGAAATACCGGACCCGGATCCTGGCAGGGAGCAGTGGCCATGGTGAACAAACCGAGTAAAAACGGGAAGATCTTTTTCATTGTCGGGTGGTGTGTATATCGCGAAACTCAATAGATCCGTACAAATTGAAATTTACGAAATTAACTCGGTGGTTCCGGCATTTTTTGACCATTCACCGCTATAAGTAAATGACAGGCAGGATTCAGGTTATCATCGTCCCTTCTCAGTAAGTCAGGGATCACCCGTAATGCCCCTGTATTTCCAGGTTCGTTAGTCCGGCCATTTCCGCCTGTCTGACGGCCTCCGCATATTCCCGGCGGTTAACGGAACGGGACAGTTCCGGATACGCCTCTGCCATGTACGTGGGCCTGTACTGGGACATCAGGTTCAGGAAGGTACCTCCGGGCAGGTTGGCCGAGATCCATTCGATCACCTGTTTGGTCCCGCTCACCCGGTTGGGCATGACCAGGTGACGGATCATCAGTCCCCGTTTCATCAGTCCGTCCGCCGCCGGTTTTGCCACCCCCACCTGCCTGTTCATTTCAAGCAGGGCCTTTTGTGTTACCTCCGGATAGGTGCGGGCACCGGAGGAATAAGCTGCTGCCATTTCACCATCCGAATATTTGAAATCGGGCAGATATATATCCACAACGCCGTCCAGTATTTTCAGTATTTCCACCCGTTCCCATCCGCAGGTATTATAGACCAGCGGGAGCCGCAAACCTCTCGAAGCAGCCAGGTCCAGGGCCAGTACAATATGCGGGGAATAATGGGTGGGGGTGACGATGTTAATGTTAACACAATTCATATACATTAACTCTAACATCATATTGGCCAGGTCCTCAATGGAGCATTCCGTACCTGCCCCACCGTGACTGATATCCCAGTTCTGACAGAATACACACCTGAGGCTGCAATGTGAAAAGAAGATGGTGCCGGAACCCCCGACTCCTACAAGCGGACGTTCCTCACCGAAATGCGGATGATGCGCGGATATCTCCAGCTGTGCGTTTGCTCCGCACCTCCCCCTTTCACCGCTCAGTCTGTTTGTCCCGCACATCCGGGGACAGAGTGCACACTTTTCCATGATCTTCCAAAGCTGTTGCCCCCTTTTTTTCAGCTCTCCGGATCTGTGCAGGTTCAAATATCCGGTTGTTTCAGCCATAGTTTATCTGGTGTTTCACTTTATCTTTCGTATCTTAAACACTTTTCAGATAACCCAAAATTTACAGATTAATTATTTAACACCAATGAAGCGTTATTCATTCATTCTACTGGCCGCGGTTCTGTTCTGCACTGCCGGCCTGGAGGCCCAGACAAAATCCATGAAGAAATCCCCGGTCCTCGCCGAGGCGAAGCCCGGAACCGTTGGAATGTCGGAGGAACGGCTTGCCCGCATCGATCATATGTGCAGGGAGGCGGTTGAAACCGGAAGCATCCCGGGGGTAGTCGCCCTGGTGGCCAGGAACGGAAAGATCGTTTTCTGGAATGCATACGGGATGGCCGACAATGAAGCGGGCAGGGAACTGAAACGGGACGATATTTTCAGGATCGCTTCCCAGTCAAAGGCCATCACCGCAACGGCAGTGATGATGCTCTGGGAAGAGGGCCTGTTCCGGCTGGACGATCCCATCTCCAAATTCATCCCCGAATTCAGGGATCCGCAGGTCCTGAAGACTTTCCGCTACAGCGACACCACCTGGACCGGGGAACCGGCTCACCGGGAGATCACCATCCGCCACCTGCTCACACACACTTCCGGACTTGGTTACGGCATGATCGACGGAGATGAACGCATGAAGATGCTTTACCAGAAAGCCGGGGTGACGGACCTGTTCACCACCGAACCTGTCACCATCGGGGAGAGCGTGAAGAGACTCGCGGAGCTCCCGCTTCATCACCACCCGGGCGAGGGCCGCACCTACAGCGAAGGGCTGGATGTAATGGGGTATTTCATCGAGGTGGTCTCCGGGATGCCATTTGACGAGTTTTTGCGGACCCGGATCTTCGATCCGCTGGGAATGCACGATACCTGGTTCTACCTCCCGAAAGCGAAAGCCGAACGGCTGGTCCCCGTTCAGCACCGTGTGGATGGCAAATGGGAAAGATACCCGGTCACATTTTACGATCCCGATTATCCTGTCAAAGGGGCCAGGTCATTCTTCTCGGGGGGAGCGGGGCTCTCGAGCACGGCGAAGGACTATGCCACCTTCCTCCAGATGTACCTGAACGGCGGGGAATACAACGGCATCCGGATCCTGAGCCGGACCACGGTGGACCTGGTCCTGACCAACCACATCGGGGAGCTTTGGGACCTTCCGGGTGAATCCACGAGGGATTTCGGGCTGGCGTTCGAGATCCTCACCCCCGGGGGACAGGCTGTAGGGGGAATGGGAACCGCGGGAACGTTCAACTGGGGCGGGTATTTCAACACCCAGTACTTTGCAGATCCCACGGAACAAATCATCGGGATCATTTTCAAGCAAACCCAGGGCATCTCGGAGGACAGCAGGGGAAAATTCAGGCAGCTGGTGTTCCAGTGCCTGGACGACTAGACAAGGCCTGGAAGCTATTTCACCAGGACCAGTCTCCCGGTATGCACCAGGACACCGTCCCGGAAGATCCGGACAAAGTAGAGTCCGCCCTCGAGTGCCCCGATATTCAGCTGGTTCGTATGGCCGTTCAGCCATACGGGCGGATATGCGGTCCGCCCGGTGATGTCCACCAGGTCGGCCATGTACCTTCCCCGGATCCGCGCCGCATCCGCTTCCGAACCATCCTGTTCCCCGGCATCCGTCATGAGATCACCGGCCGCCACAAAAAGATCCCCGGTCGTTGGATTCGGCCAGATGCGGAAAACAGGTTCCCGTCGGGGGACAGGTGCGGGGATCCCCAGACCGAACGGCTGATTGGGACTTCCCGGGGTGATAACGGCCATGTGCTGCCATGTCCCCGTACCGTCTTCATAACGCCCGTAAGAAGCGTCATCCGCCAGGAAATCAAACCGGACCGAGTCCAGGATCACGATCTCTCTTCCCACCTGCTGGGAAAGGTACACCTGCTCCCCGTCCCTGTCCAGCTGAAAATCCGTATGCAACGGTCCCTGGCGGGCGTCCCCGTCCGCATAAAAAGTGACGAATCCGCCTGCGGGGAGTGGCGTGCTGTCGGGAACCGCATAGCGGGTGAGGTTCTGCCGGTTGTCGGACAGGTAAAAAGAATACAGGAGCACATCGCTGCCTGATGAATTATACAGTTCGATAAACCCGGATCTCTTCCCGTCCTCATCCAGGAAAAGGGAGTTTGCATCGGCTACTTCGTTGATGAATATTCCTCCGGTCTCTTCAAGGGCTTCGAACACCGGCTCGATGCTCAGATCCGGGCTGGATTCGCTGAGGATCGCCGGTGACTGGCTGTACACCGATCCGTCGGAATTGTCCCTCCAGTGGCTGAACCGGAATCCCGGTCCCGGAACAGCCTGAACGGAAAGAGGCAGTTCACTGTAGGTCTGAAGGTTCAGGGGATACATCTGGATAACGGCCTCATTCACCTTCGCCTTTCCTTTAATCGGATCCGGGTTGGTGACCACCACGGAGACCTCCTGAGACTGCAGGTTGAAATAGTTTTTTACATAGGCGGGCATGAACCCGTGCCTGTTCACGGCATATTCCCTCAACTGCTGCAGATAATCCTCCCACTGGCCGACCGTTCGTCCCCACCTGGCCTGGTTATAGGCAATCTCCGTTTCAATGATCGCGGAGAGGCTGTCCAGCACATGGTTGCACCATGCCGGCTCGAACGAGCTGTATACATGGGTGAGGTAAGTACTCAGGAATTTTTTCGTAAATCCCCCGTTCTGCAGCAATTTCCTGAAAAGGAGGGTGGACCAGGGGGGATTCGGGTGGTCGGGTCCGCCGGGTTCCGTGGCGAACCCGAACGAATCATGTGTAAAACCGTCTTCATCCATCCGGAAACCGAATCCGTAATCCAGGTCGAACATCAGCCAGCGCCATCTCCCGTCCTCCCTTGCTTTCCAGAATTTATGATTGTTCCCGGGCCAATCCCTGTTCGCAATGTAGATGTTGACCGTCATCCAGTTGATGTACTCCTGCAGGTCGATCCGGGAGGCCACCAGCTGGTAATGGGCTTCCTGGGCCAGCTCGTGGGTGTTGAGGAAATTGACCAGGTCGGTGTATTCGGCAGCCGTCCCCTCGATCACCTCCCGGTCCCTCTCCAGCATGTCAAAATCACCTTCCTCAATGAAGTAGTTGGTCACCACGTAATCCTCGTTGGTTTTTTCCCGCAGGTTGTAGATCCCCATGTAGGTTCCGTTCAGGTAAACGGTCGCCGGCTGGTGGGACTGGAAATCAATGTCCATGGACCGCTTCACAAGTGCCTGAAGGAATGCATCACGGAGGAGGGTCTGGTCCTGGTCGTTCCCCGAATTACGCAGCAACAGGGAAGGGAAGCGGTTGATACCGGGTTTTTCCTTAAAAAACGGGTAATCAAAATCGTTGTCCCCGTACTTTCCCCGGGCATGGAGCGCCATGGCTTTCTGGTCCCTTCCCCGGGTACAGCCCCCGGCCATCTTCACACCGATCTGCTGGGCGATCTGCCTTCGGCCGGTCTCATCGAAATACTCAAAAAAAGCAGGCCTTTCCCAGTCCTGGTACCAGTTTGCCCTGTCTCCGCAATACCCCTCGGTGCCGTTGATCCCCCGCACATGGATCCCGATCATGGGATCAAACAGGTGGTCAGGTTCCAGGGAAAGAGAAACCACGGGGAGGGTGAAGGGGTGTTCATTCACGAAGTAGGTGTTCGCATCCATGTAACCCGGGAGAAATCCCTCCAGGTAGGTCCTGCTTTTAACAGTAACGGTCCTGTTCAGGGAAATGGGAGTTGTGTAGAGGGGTGCGGACCGGTCGGGTGCGCTGTTGTCCGTGGTATACCTCAGGGGTCCGCCCCCCAGGGTCAGCGATGCGGTTGCATCCAGTCTTCCGGCGGGCAGGGAATAGGACGCATCCGGACCCGGCTTTGTGGCCGCGGACACCGCGTTGGCGCTTCCGGGGGTGGGTGTGGCGCAGAAAAGCAATTGATCCGCATCGGCAGGGTCGCGTCCGTAAGAGATATCCGGGTACTGCTGACCGAAGACCATCATATCGATCACCGCTCCCGCTTCATCGAAAATATACACAGCCTCGCCTTCGGTGTTCAGCCCGAAATCGGCATGATCCCCCTCTCCCGCGCCGTCGCAGTAAACCACGAAAAAGCCCCCCGGCTCCAGGGAGCGCTCAGGCATTCTCCATTTTTCCAGTCCCGCAGGATCGTCCGAGAGGAAATAATTTTCCAGGTTCACAGAGGAGGACCCGGCATTGCGGATCTCCACCCAGTCGGGAAAATTGTAGAAATCTTCCTCCATGTAAAATCCGGCATTGGAAGCCATGACCTCGTTGACAAGGAGTTGTGTCTGTGCAGAAAGAGCAGGAAGTATGAACAGAATAAACAGGAAGAACCTTCGGGAACGCATTAAACCTCTTTTGTCCCCAAAGATAGCACGATCATTCAGATTTCTTCGTTTTTCCCAAATCCATATATCGCTGGCTGTATATGATCCAGTTCTCCACCAGGTCTGGTCTCCCTGCCAGGTTGAGATCTTCATGCAATAGATCAAATACGGTCCTGATGAGGGCTGCATTTTCGCAGGACGAAATCAATCTGAAAGTATTCTTGCTATCTTCCCTGCAATCAGAGACCTCTGTTCCCGGCGATTGTCCGCTCACTGGAGATGTATCTGTAGATTGCACCTGGTCCATCAGCTCCTCCAGGTGGAATGTGCGAACATGCCGGCAGTTATGAAATTTCAGTGATACGGTCAGGTTACTGACATCGTAAACAATGCTCCAGCGAGTATCCATCTGTGAAACAGTATCCAGCATGGCAAAGGCAGTGGAGACCGGATTGCCATCGAAAGATCGGTTCAGCATACCGGCCATGGAGACAAAGCGCTCGTTGGACCCTTCCCGGTGCACCACCGGAAGGTCTCCTCCAAATCCCCTGAATTTTGAGAGGTATTTCAGGGACTCCATATACGGGTTGTTGCTCAACACAGGCGGAGTCAGATCGGTTGAAATAACTGTGATCCCATTCTGGTCCGGTTCCAGTATCAGACTCCCCCCGCTGCGCTCCATGACCAGGTAATGAAGCGAAACCAGCGCAGGGGTTACCAGGATCTTCTCCAGATACCCGGAAACCTCTTCCAGCGTGGCACAATTGTCAAGCAGGTACTGTACCAGTTGGAATTCATTCAACCCGTAACGGCATGAATCTACTACCGCATCATATGCCGGCATGTTCAGTTCCTCCACCACCAGACCCGCTTCATTCATCCCACCCAGGGGGAATTCTTTTCCGAACTGGTTGAAAGTGATACTATAATAGCGCGATACCCAGGTAAGCCTTTTTGCGGATGTGCCAAAAGCACTCTTGGTAATCCCGGGGCAATTCATCAGGATCAGGCCGTCATCCACCGGCCAGTCAAGATTCTTGGCGAGTACCGCATGATGATCAGATTGAAGGCAAAATGCACTGCAGGCAGATGCATTCCTCATCGTAAAAAGGCATATGATAAGAATGATTGACAGGCGAATCATTTTATATGATATGTTTCAGTGGATAATCTCATTCCGTGATCATCCCGGAACACCCCAAGCTTGTCGCCTCCTGGAGCATAGAATAGACGCATTCCGCTTTCCATGCCCGGTGCCAGGTCCAAGGTCTGCCCCATGGAAGCACTGCCCTGATTCAAATGGTTTTTGTGCCAGGTGTAGCTGTCGTTTCCATCCCGGTCCCAGAATAAACCGATCCCGTTCAGGTCCCCGATCCCGGCACTCCTGTTACCGAAATGGTAATGATCATCTCCCGCTCCATCTACAAAACAGCCAAAAGAAAGATCACGGCCACCACCCATGATCTGTGTGATCTTAAGTGGATCCGTGTCTGTGTTGTACCGGTCGTGCCCGGATTGATCAATACAAATGCCCAGCGCGTAGTGTGCCGCATACCCCTGGCTGTGGGAGGTTGCCCGGTAGGTATCATCTCCCTGCAGGTCGAAAAAGATTCCTCCTCCCATAAAATACCCGGCTCCCTGCGAAAAACTTCCCGCATGGTATTCATCTGATCCCCCACCGTCAATCAGGATCCCGATCCCTCCCCCCTGACTGTGCCCGTCCGTTGCCTCCGCCCACCTTCCGCGGGCGGCACCCTGAATAAAAGATGCTTCATGATCAGAGGACACACACTCCTTCGGAACGTTGTACAGGTCACACCCGGCTGCATCAAGTAAAAGCCCCAAACCCAGGGTCCCGCCGTATCCCTGAGAATAATCGCCCGCACAATAACGGTCATCACCGGCAAGGTCGACCAGGATGGCCACCCCAACATGCGCAGCCCCCTGGGAGTATCTGCCTTCACTGATATAGTGATCATCGCCCTCAAAATCGTACAGCAAGGCTGTTCCGTAACAGGCAGATACCATTCCCTTCCTTCCGGACATGTATGTATCATGGCCGGAAAAATCCATGAGCATGCCAATACCCATTGAGGCATGTGCCAGGAGTCCGTTGCTGCAATCATAGGTATCATCCCCTCCCAGATCCGCCAGCAGTGCACATGTCTGTTTCAATCCTTTATTCCTGTCATCCGGGCCCATATACAGATCATCTCCCCCCAGGTCAACCGACAGATAAAAAGAACCCCGGATGGTGTCCCTTCCTTTGCCGAATATCCCCAGCCTGCCCATGCTGGTTTCGATTATACAGGACCTGAAATCCTCTCCCACTTCCCCGGTATCGATCAATGAAAACTTGTTTAGATGCGTGGCGATCATGCGGGAAGCGAAAGACAACTTCCTCAGATCAGCCTTCCCGACCAGGTCCAGCATTTCAAATTCAGCCAGCTGCTTCTGGTTCCAGGGTTTCAGAATCTCATCCCATGGAAAATCTTCGCCGGAAAACCCGGCCTTACGGATCAGGTGCTGGAGGGGCGCTGTAAATTGCGCCAGAACATGCCCAGCCTCAACCATTCCCGTAAATGCTTCCAGGATCGTTGCGCGAATACTGACAGGAAGTTTTCTCCACTCATTTATGTCATCCCCGGAGAAATGGAAACCAAGTTCCCGGTCAAGGTCCTCCATGGACCTTTCCACCTGAGACATGACAGGCAATACAGCCGCTCCCTCAGGGATCCCGGCAGGTGGTGGTCCCCATCCTCCCGCCGGTGCCCCCAGAACAGCAAATGTATGATGGATCAATGCTTCGGGCATACGGCTATCCCTCAGAAGCGACCTGCAGAGTCGTTCTGCGAATCCCGGATACTGCAACGCATCCGAATACAGAAGGCGGAAGGCAGGAAGAACATGATCCGTTCCGTTGCATATCTCCGCGACTCTGGAATCGAGTCCTTCTGATGCCACAGCCAGCGAGGGAAATGTACTGCGAAGATCCTGCTCATCCAGAAGTAATGCACCAGGTCTCATCTCCCTGTCCTTACAGGCATGAAACAGTATGGTCCCGAGGGCCAGGAATGCAATGATCGGGAATTGATTGATCCTGTTTATTGTTATCATGATGGCAGGCTTATGATTGAGGGATTTTTAAAATGTGATCCTGTGGAATCCGGCACCAGGTTCATTCCCCAGCGCCAGAAAAAGCACCGGATCGTGATCAAGCTTCATGACCAGGGTCCCCAGGGTATACTGGTTCAGGATGGGTTCCATCTCAGGTTCCCGACTCCTGAGTATCTCCTTCATCCGCCCAACATCCAGGACCCTCCCGGCCTCTTCAATCAGATCGTAAGCCAGGAAATAACGGGGACAGAAGTACGGATCATCAACAGTTTTTCCATACCTGGCCAGCAACTTCACAAATCCCTGGTTGAAATCCCTGTTGGTAATGGCATGGTTGGTATGAAGCACAATTTCCCGGGTTGTGAAAGGATAAAATTCGGTTACCATGTTCGCGCTGCATTCAAAGCAACGCACCTCACCGGGACCTCCGATCGTGTAGCACTGCGGAATCGCGAATGATGTCTCTGTCAGGAATGTGATCACCTCGTCCAGGTTCCTTCCGCTGAGCATGTTGCGCACCACGGATACAACGGGGAGACCGCCGGAGTCATGGTTCAGCATGGACATCGAGGTGCATGTCACCCCGATCCCCCGGTCGTTCATTCCGGCCAGACCCAGCAATCCCGGCACGGTGAAGATATACCTTTCGGGACCGCCGTCATCGGGAACCACATGCATCAATATCGGATGGCCGTGCAAAAAAAGCTCCGGATCCATATTCTGGGCCAGCAGGGTGGAGGCAGTGTCCGTTCCCTTCTGACCGATGGCCGTACAGGCGACGGGGCCTTCCCCCCCGAGCACTGCGAACATTTCTTCGCTCATCTGAAAGGCCAGAAGCCTGTTATAATCTACTCCTGAGGCAACGGACATTCCATGCACTTCCTGCAGCAGTCCGGGATCGGATTCCCCGATGCATGCCAGATATGTGGTCGCCGTAAAAAATTCTCCGATCGCTGTATCCAGATCACACTGAAAAACCTGTTCCACCTCGGTTTTCCACCGGTCTACAGAATTGCCGATCTCCTCCCTGAGCAGCGCACCATGCGCCTGGCCCCTTTCGACCGGGCTGCCCGCCAGGTGAAGAACCTCCAGGCCGTTGTCATATTCCAGATAACTTTTTTTCGTGCAGGACGGCAGGTACAATAGCGTTACCATCAATCCCAGCATAACCGCTTCTGGAACTTTTCTGTCTTTTCTCATACGGAGAATATCATGCCAGTGCAATGCCCTTAAGTTATGAAAATATCATCATACACCTGACAATCGATTGGCATCATTGAAAAGCTGTTGCAACGGATCATAAAATATTCTATTATTGTGACTCCACCTTACAATGTGTATCACTACAGGAAAATTTCAAACATTTTACGACCATGAACATCCTGCATTCGGAATTGATCGGGAGGGTCATTCCGGTGATCATGTGGATCACGGCTCTCGGACTGGTTGGGATCTGGACCAGGGATATCATTACCGGAAAATTCTCCGGCCAGGGATCATTCTTTAAATGGCGCGAGGGCGAAAATATGCTCTGGCCTCATATATCTGCAGAGTACCTGACTTCTCTGGGCCTGATCGCAGGAGGAACCGGGCTCTGGTTGGGAGAATCATGGGGCCTTCCTGTTTCGCTCCTCTCACTGGGTGCCCTTGTCTATTCAGCCATCAACAGTTCGGGCTGGGTGTTTGCCGAAAAAGAGCGGCTGCCCTACGGGATACCCATGTGGATCAGTCTGGCTCTCGCGGCTTTTTCCCTGATCATGCTGATTGGGGTCAGTGGTCCGTCCTGAACGGAGAGGCCGGCAGACCCTCTTTGTTATAAAGGTTCGCGAACCGCGGATTGTCAGCCCAGGCATAGCGCACATAGACCGGATCGGGGATATCCTCGTGCCACACCACCACCCTGTCTGGTCCTTCAATAATCGCATGCCCCCAGACAAAATTCTTATCGGGACCCGCAATGGCGAAGTGGCCCAGGGGTTCGCCGTTTCCGGAGACCAGTCCGCCCCCCGCATGGTCGAAGGTGAGGATGATTTTGTCGCCTTTAATCCGGTATGATTGACAGATGGGACCGGAATGAACCAGGTCCTCCTCCCCGTATGCAATTTTACGTGCCCACAGCGCAAGGCGGTCCCCCACCGGTTTCTTATTGTCCGGATGGATATCGTTCCATTCACCCAGGTCGATGGTCACCGCCATCCCGGTTGCGGGCAGGTCCATCGCTTCCAGCTGGGCTTCCCGCAGCATCGCCCAGTCACTTTCCTCGGGGGAGTAATTCACTTCCATAAAATTGGGGAGCTGTGCATACAGGAAGGGCAGATCCTCCTGTCCCCAGAGGTTTCTCCAGTCCCTGATCTGTGCGCGCTGCAGCGACCTGTATGCTTCCGGCCTGCCGGCATTGCTTTCTCCCTGGTACCAGACAAAACCTTTTACCGCATAATCCGTGAAGGGTGCGATCATTGCATTGTATAACGCCGCAGGCTGGTTCTGGGCGGATATTCCCATGGCGAAATTCCTCTGCCCGGGATACACCTCCCCCACCCTGTACTTCCAGTAGCCTTTCAGATCGATGGTGTCACTTCCGGCTGACAGGTAATAGGGTTTGTCGGGGACAAATCCTCCCTTTCCGGCCTGGTTGGTCACCCGGATCACGAAAAGATTCATGCCTGGTTTCAGCACACCGGCAGGTACCTCATACCGCCGCTGGGGATACTGGTAGGTGGTCCGTCCCACCTGTTCCCCGTTGATATAGAGCTGGTCCGCATCCACGATCCTTCCCAGCGCGACCTTTGCGGGAATCCCGGTCATGGAAGCCGGAACCTCGAATTCCCTCCGGTACCAGACCACTCCGTTCAGGTCCCTGACCCCCTGGTCCTCCCAGTATCCGGGGATATTGATCCGGTGCCAGTTCTCGGGAACATAGGCAGGATCGTACCAGTTCACCGGCCCGGACAATCCCATGTCCTGTCCCGACCTTCCCCTGTCATGCCCCGGCGTTCCCCGGTCCTGCCCCCTTTCCCGTCTTCCTGCACGCATCGCGGACCATGCGGCACGGTTCACCCGGTTCACATATGCCGTATCGCTGTTCATTTCGATGGTGCGCTGCATCACCGGAAATTCCTTCAGACCCTCCGCGCTGGTCCAGGCTTCGATGGGGGTCCCTCCCACGCTCGCATTGATAATGCCGATGGGTACGCCGCAGGCATCGTGAAGGTTTTTGGCAAAGAAATAGGCCACCACGGAAAAGCGCAAAATGTCTTCCGGATTGGCTGATTTCCAGCTTCCGCCAGAAAGATCCTCCGCCGGTCCACCCAGGCTGGTGGCGGTGGGGACCAGGAACTGCCTGATTTGCGGATCATCGGCCTGCGCGATCTCTTCCGCATACCGTTCACTGTGCAGGGCCATGTAGTGGACCATGTTGGACTGTCCCGCACAGAGCCAGACATCCCCCACCAGAATGTTTTCAAGCGTTATGCCGGAACCGCTGGCGGAGATCTCCATGGTATAGGGCCCTCCCGCTTCCATGGGCGGTATCTCCACCATCCATTTCCCGTCCCTGCCCGTTTCCGCCCGGTACAGGTTCCCTTTGAAACTGACCTCTACCTGTTCACCCGCTTCAGCCCAGCCCCGGATCTTCAGTTCAGTATTTCGCTGAAGGATCATGCTGTCCCTCACCATGGCGGGGAGCCTCAGCTGGGCAGACAGCATACCTGATAAACATATGAAAAGAATGGAAAGAGTTGAAGTGAACAGTGATTTTCTCATATCGTTAATATATTGCGGACTGAAAGTCGAAAATACGAATCTTGTCTAGATATTTGTTGCGGCCGGGCTGATGCTACTGATCGGATGACCGGCCGCCGAACAGGGCCCGGTCGCCATCGGTGAAGGTGCTGGTGGCAAACCTTGCCTGGTGCCAGTATGGATAGATCAGCGGCGGGTCGCTGACATAGTTCAGGCGGTCCAGTTCGTCATCGGAAAGTTTCAGGCCGGCGGCCCCGATATTATCCCTGATGTGCTCAATTTTCCTCCCCCCGATCACGAGTGATGCCACACCGGGGCGGGACAGCACCCAGGCCAGGGAGACCTGCGCAGCCGGCACCTGCCGCACTCCGGCAATCTCATTGACCACATCTACAATGTTCCACAGCCTTTCTTCATCACGGATGGGGGGCTCAGGCCACCCCTCCGACATCCGGGTGACCCCTTCCGGTTTTTTGTCCCGGGTGTATTTCCCCGAGAGCAATCCCCCCGCCAGGGGGCTCCAGGCCAGCACACCCACCCCCTGGTCCACCGCGATGGGAAGCAGTTCGTATTCCGCATCCCTTGCTTCCAGTGTATAGTGGATCTGCTGGGTGACGAAACGCGGAAGGTTGCGTTCCCTGCTGATGCCCAGCGCTTTCATGATATGCCACCCTGAGAAATTGGAACAACCCGCATACCTGATCTTGCCCTGCTGCATCAGGTGGGACAAAGCCTCCAGCATCTCTTCAAGCGGGGTGGCACCATCCCATTCGTGCATGTAGTAGATGTCAATGACGTCGGTTTTGAGCCGCTTCAGGCTTCTTTCGCATTCCCGGATCAGGTGGTACTTCGAAAATCCGCTTTCATTGGGACCTTCCCCGACTGCCATCCTGGCTTTCGTGGAGATCAGCACATCGCCGGGTCGCTTCCCTCCAAGGGCTTCCCCGATAATCTCTTCCGATCTCCCGAAGGAATATCCATTGGCCGTGTCGATCAAATTGATCCCGTGGTCAATGCAGAGGTGAATGATCTCACCCGCTTCCTTCACACCGATGTTCCCCACCTTGGAGAAACGCTCCTTCCCGCCGAAGGTCATTGTACCCAGTGTGAGCGTTGAAACTCTTAATCCGGAATTTCCAAGATACCTGTACTCCATTTTTTTTTATTGACCAAGATATCATTTTCATTGCAGAAAAGCAGGCAATTGTAACTTTGAATGGCCGGATGTGTCTTATCAGAGGGAGCTGAAGCACATTTGGCAGTTCTGGAACATAAAAAACTTATGCCGACTTCAACTTTTCGGATATCCAGAACTTGATGACAGATTGCCTGGTAACTCCAAGCCTGGCGGCTTCCTGATCCAGCCTGTTGATCATCCACTGAGGGAAATCCACACTCACGCGCCTGGTTTCCAGCCCGTGTCTTTTCGCACTGTTGAGATCGAGGTTTTCAGTAATATCCTTACCCTGATTAAACAGTGAATCAAATTCAATCGCTGTAATAGATTTCTTTTTCATTTTTCCTTGATCTTCGTACCGAAATGAAAGATGCAAATATTAATCTATTATTATACCTTTTTTAAGCTTTTTTTGGTTAATAACAGCGTATGGATTCTTCTCTTTAAAATCTCAGGGAAAGGCAGCTTAATCCCCCTTCCAGTTTCGCAAATTCCGAAATGTCCAGGGGAAGGGTCTTCCGTCCGGCTTGTCCGATCCGCTCCCTGGTTTGAGGAAAGCCTGAAGGAACCAGGACCGTCCCGTTGATCCAGACGGAATTTGCCGCATATGCCTCATGGGGAGGGACCAGGATCTTTCTGAATTTCCGGAATGCCGGGTGATCTGCAAGCTCACTGCATACAAGAAGGAGATCGTCCCCGAGGTAAGATATCCCTGTCTTCAGGTGGAGCAACCTTTCCAGTTCAATTGTTTCTGCGGACATCCCGTACTTTTCAAGAATGGAGGTCAATTGTGTGGCCCCCTCCCGGTTGGTGCGCCCCGAGATCCCGATAAAGTAATGACTTCCGGTCATCATCACATCACCCGCCTCCAGCGTACCGGGCAGGCGGATGGTTTCCAGCCGGTCGTAAAAAGATCCGAGCACACCTTCCATTTCTATCTCTTCACCCCTGCGCGTCACCTCACCCGGCGATGTGATCACGGCCACCCGTGGCGTGCACAGTGCCACATCCTCCACGAAGGTGGAATCCGGGAACCTGCCGTCGGGTGCGAGTACCGTCACTTCCAGTCCCAGGGATTCCAGCGTCTCAATATAGGCCCTGTGCTGCATAAGCGCCTCTGAATGACCGGGTTTCCCCAGGGAGGCCGTGGTGATCCCCCTGATCATTTCGGGACAGGGAGTGCGTACAATGGCGTGTGTAAACATCGGTTTGTCTTCTGTTTTCTGTAACAGGTGCCCCTGTCAAAAATACAGTTTTAGAAAGGAAAAACACGCTCTGTAACATAAGTCACTGTTCGCACCTTCCGGCCACCGTAATTTTGTGCACTGACAATCAATTTAAACGAAGGGAAAATGGGAAACAAGCTCTATGCCGAATCAAAAATAGAACTGAGTCCGATGATCGCCAGGCATTACGACCGGATCATGAATTCGATCTCTTTCGGGAAGTATGACAGGTTTATCAGACAGGCAGTCAAAGATATGGATATCAGAGCGGGCGACCGGATCCTTGACATGGGTACCGGTTCAGGAAAGAATGCTTCTCTGATGGCGGAATATATCGGGAAAGATGGCCGCATCACAGGACTCGACCTGTCGCCGGTCATGCAAAAGCAGTTCATGGCCAGGCATGCGGGAGATGAGCGGATCAGTTTCCTCAGGCAGCGGGTGGATACCCCATTCAACCTCGGGAAAAAATTCGACAAAGTGGTTATCAGCTTTGTGATCCACGGATTTCCGCAGGATGTGAGGGAACAGCTGATCAGGAACGCACACAATCACCTGAAGCCGGGAGGAAAACTGATCATTCTGGACTGGTCGGAATTCAGCCTGGAGGACATGCCCGGGCACCACAGGTTTGTCTTTAAAACTGTAGAGTGCGACTATGCTTTTGACTTTATCGAGAGGGACTGGAAATCGATCCTGAAAAGTTTCGGATTTCACGCGTTCAGCGAAAAATTCTATTTCAGAAAGTATGCCAGGCTGTTGACCGCTCGGAAGATACAGGCTTCTGAAAGTACTGGCAGTGAAATGTCTAAAAATTGAATATAATGAGAAGGTAATGGTTCGCTGCGGCCGGATGGGACCGATGTGCATCCCGTACCTGTTTGTTTTCTACAGTACCGTTAGGCTGTCATAGGATCTTCATACACTTTATATGTTACTCTTGTCCTCCAATCAAAATTGAAACCCACTTCAATTCCACGCTCAGGATTGCCAGAATACTGCCGACCAGAAGAAAACTCAAACTGCGATCCCATCATGCCAGCTATTTTCCACCAGGGCTCAGGTGGGTGGAGGATTCTGGGAGGGGGTCGGGGCTGTGCCACAGGGCCAGCTGGGGGTCATAATACCCCGCACCGTGAAAGCAACAATTTACCGGTGTTTTTTCAGTGTTCATCATCCTTTACATATCCCTGAATATAGAATTTCTGGATCATTGTTCTTAATAAAGAGATACTTACTCAGCTGAATGGAAGTATTAGTGCATTTTCTTATCAACTAATTTATTGTCGAAATACTTCCATTTCTCATAACTGTAAGTAATAGGAGGAGGGAATTCACCGTATTTCTGATAATAGTCATATTGTTGTTGAAAAAGTCTCTTTAATAAGGAATCGACTTTTTGTTTGGACTCAACAACAAAGGGATTTTTATCTACTTGTATGAAAATAACAATATCTTCTAGGTAGGTAAAATAATTCAAAGTATCTTTTAAAAGTTGAGATAAGTTAACTTCATAGAAAATATCATAAGATGATGTATTATTTAATATTTTATAGTTTAAAATTAGGGCATACTCAAAATCTGCACCTTTTAAGTTATTCTCATAATACTGATTAAGATTCTCAAGTAATAATGAATCACTAATTTTTACAAGTTTTATCATCTCTTCACTATTTATTGATTTTTGTTTATCCGGTGAACAAGAAATACACAAACACATGATAATTAAGTATATGATTCTTTGTTTTTTCATATTTCTTTATATTATTTTATTCCCAACCACCTAAGTCTTTTCGATTACCAGTTTTATACACTTCCCATATCCGATTATTCCAGAGTATTTGAATTGGAGAGCCTAACCACTCTGCCATGTATATATCTGAATCTGAAATCCCTATATAGGTAGTATCATCTGTTGGATGTGTATGAATATGTCCGACAATGCTATACCACACCCCATAGTAATTAACTTGCCTATTTTTTACTACTAAATAATCATTGTAAGAAAGGTTTTGTAAGTTTTTATAGTTTGGGAGGACAATTATGTCAGTATTATTCCCATTTCTAATTATCCAAGCTGAAGTTTCTACTAGTGGTTTCCCATTTTCATCATGACTATTTTTCCACATAAATTTATAAGCTTGGTTAAAACTGTAAAAATAAGTTGTAGATTTTAAAGTCCCTCCACCTTTGTTGTTTACATTATTTTGGGCAGTTGAAGGTGCTAATCCATAAACTTCCAATAAGTTTGAATAAGCAGATTGAGCCTCTTCACCATATAGAGTATGATCAGCTGAAGTATAAAATGGCAGAATGGTTTGACTAAAATTATTGGCAGTCATGTCAGATCCACAGGAAAATACGTTATAATACGTACCAGAATTCCAATCATATCGCCAACCTCCGGATGGATCTTCTTGCATAAAATATGCATCTGCCCCAGAATAAAACTCCGGCCTACCCATCATTCCGGCCAATTTCCACCAGATCGCAGAACAATGTGCTCTCTCCTTTGCCTGCTCCCTTTCCCAGTCAGAAGGTTTGGCATAGAGCATCCCATTTGGATCGACAAAGTTCACCGGGTTATTGGTAACGTAGGCATAGGGGCTGAGTGAGGTGGAGGATTCTGGGAGGGGGTCGGAGCAGTGCCAGCGGGAGAGCTGGGGGTCAAAGTACCGGGCGCCGTGAAAGTACCAACTTAGTATCATCTAAATATTTTAATTATTTTTTCCTATTTATGACATCATCATGAATGAAATAGTATCTCTTATTTTTATGGTATAGCAGAATTGTTTCGGAATTTGCATTTTTAACAATAGAGTCTCCTATATCCATAATATCATTAATATTTGGGATTTTGTAGTTTTCATTTGATGATGCTCCAATAGTTATCTTTTGGCCATCAATTGATATGAAATTAGTTCCTTTATAGCTTCTAATATCCTCAACAATACCCGATATACTATCTGATCTCTCTATTAAGTCGTATTCTTTATGTAAGGCAGTAAGATGACGATAGTCAATAATAATAATGGTAATAATAAGTAATATCGGAATGGGAATGAAATAACGATTAATTTTTCGATTCATAGCATAATTACCATTTGTCTGTTCCTTGATAGGTACCTGAAAAAGAAATACCAGGAGTACCTAGCCCAGCATAAACACCAACTCCGATAAGAAATTCACCGTGATGTGTTGCATTAAACATAATACTGATACTTGATCCTGCAATAATTCCGAGATGACCGGCTGAGAATTCAAAGTCAAATGAACGACCATAAAAAGTATTTTCTAAACTAAAGTTATTTATATCACCGAAATAGTGATATCTCGTTTTTAATAATTGAATACTAGCACCGGCCAAACCTCCACCTAGTCCTGCTGATCTAAAATTCCGAATGGAAACTGCATCCTGTCCTCTTAAAACTAAAAGAATTCCTATAGGGGATGAGGACACCGCGCCATAGAATTCAGCAGAACTATTTAATTCCCATGAGTATCCAGCTGGAATCAAAGCAGAATCATCTAATCTATTAGTAATTAGCCTCAAAACAAAACCCGCATCACCATATGCTTCAACTCCCGAAAGAAAATACTCATGATTATAGTAACTGCCAGTCACCTCCCAAAATGGCTTTTTGTAAATCGTATATTTTCCAACAGGACTTAACACTCCCCATTCTTGGCTACCAAGATGATCAGAACCAAAATATTCCCTTTTGTATCCTAAAAGATCATACCCTGCCATAACTGCATCATCTCCATATAGTGTATGGTCAGGAGAGGTAAAGGATGGCATTATTTTTTGATTGAAGTTGTTATAGGACATTCTTTCCCCGGTAAACATGTTAACATACCCTCTCTCTGAACCAGAATAATACCAACCACCTGTAGGATGATAAAGTCCTGTGGTATTGAATTGTGATCCCATCATTCCGGCCACCTTCATGGCCAACTCCCAGTTATAGTAACCCCCCTCTCGTGCCTGCTCCCTTTCCCAGTCAGAAGGTTTGGCATAAAGCATCCCATTGGGATCAACATAGTTCACCGGGTTATTGGTAACGTAAGTATATGGGCTCAGGTGGGTGGAGGATTCTGAAAGGGGATCGGGGCAGTGCCAGCGGGAGAGCTGGGGGTCATAATACCGGGCGCCGTGAAAGCAACAATTTACCGGTGTTTTTTCAGTGTTCATCCAACTGTATATACCCCTGTTTACGGAGTTTCTGGAGCATTGTTCTAAAATTTATCCTTGCATATCGTTAAAAGTAAACTACAGGATTTAATTAAAACACTTCTAATAAAATCTTCCCAGATCGTAGATAGTGTTTCAAATTGTGTGTCTGAGATAGGTATTTGAAAAAAGTCTTCTTGG
>JAXGMU010000009.1:13606-75245 GCA_040768485.1 Bacteroidales bacterium | reverse complement strand
GAGCCTCTCAGGGGACTCGAACCCCCGACCTGCTCATTACGAGTGAGCTGCTCTACCGACTGAGCTAAAGAGGCGAATCATCTTTTTCAGCGGGTCTTGTATAGAACCGCTGAGTGGGATATGCGAACTCGATGTCTTTGTGTCTGGCAAAAACCTCCAGGACATCTTCCCAGATCTCGTGTTCCGTGGAACGCCGCTTTCTTGCATCACATATATACCTCATCGTGAGCAGTATGCCACTGTCCAGCACAGAGGTATAAACGATGGGCGTAAGATACTGATAAAAGATCATATATTTTTTGCTCGCTTCGATAATTTTCCGTTCCGCATCGGCGGAGAGCGATTCGGCATGGTCATTGGCGATCCGTTGCAAAATCTCTTTTGCGCTTCTCCAGTTACTTTCGAAGGTCACCAGCACAGGGATCTCGTTCCAGATGAACTGGAATCCCGCGCTGTAATTGGACTGGGCCTGTGTGAAGATCACCGCATTGGGGATGTGGATGATCCGTCCGGTGCTCTGGTCCGCCTGCACCCAGTTGCCGATCTCAAGGAGGGTGAACTGGAACAGCCGCAGGTCGATCACATCACCGGCATGTTCGCCGATCTGGATACGGTCGCCCACCACAAAAGGTTTCCTGGCCAGGATGAACATCCAGCCGGCGATGTTGGTCAGGGGATCTTTCAGGGCGATGGCGAGACCCGCGGTAAAGATCCCCAGGAATGCACCGAACTGTCCGATGGCCTTGATCCATACGCTTCCGATCAGGATGATGGTCAGGAACCCGATGGTAAATGAAACCGAACGCTTCCAGGTGTACCTGGATTTGGGATCTTCCGTAAATCTCCATACAATCTTCAGGACGGCGAAGCGGATCGCTGCGAGCACCAGCAGGATGACCAGCGAGTAAAGGATCTTGGTCTGGTTTTCGGGACTGATCCCGAGCGATTGTTCAAGGATTTCGGTGATCCGGTTCATCTGTTATGTAAAAGGTGCTTCAGTAGATGATTTACCTAAAAATAATGAATTTAATTTAAATGCGGGCAAGGGCCATGGTGGATGCGTGCAGGGAGACAGTGATGAACAGGTACAGGTTCCTGGCTGCCTTGGGGGAGAGACGGAAGAACCTGTACCGGATGGAACCGGCGTGACAGCTGGCCACACAGTCCCCGCACAGGGTGCAGGTCATCCCCGGTTTTCCTGCTGCAATGTCCTCCCGGTTCAGCGCATCATACTTGCAGGAACGGCTGCAGGCCATGCAATCGGTGCAGGTGGCGCGGTCGATCCGCATCCTGAACGGATTCACGAACCGTGCCACATTCACGATGGTGCCGATTGGACAGTAGGCCGTGCAGTGCACCATCCGGCCTTCCCGGCGGGAGACGGTCAGGATCAGGAAGAGGCCCACCACCCCGAAGCCGCCCGCGATCAGGGTGGATGACAGCATTGGTACGTCCATCCATCTGAGGGCGATGGCGGCAGCAACCACCAGGAAAAACACGGTGCTTTTCAGTGCCCATTTGTTCCTGAAGGATTCCTTGGTGGTCCTGCCTGCCGATGCCATGGAATCCAGGGCGCCGAAATAGCAGAGATGGCTGCACCAGGCGGGCCCCGAAAGAAGCACCGTGCTCAGGAAGAGGATGGTCATCACCGAGATATGCCCCCTGTAAATCGGCCCGGCCAGGATCATCATGGGGACCGGAAGGTGCAGTTCTCCGGTCATCAGGAACCTTTCGGCCCCGAGAAGTCCCAGTGCCAGCTGGGAGAAGAACAATGCGGAGAAGGCAAACCAGGTGTATTTCCGCCATGCCTGCACCTTTGCAGGATCCTGCATCTGCCAGGCGACCAGTCCCCCGTAACAGGCAATCATGAATATCTCGAGCCAGCCACCCCCTTTCATAAAACGCTCCAGCAGAAGCATGGGGTTCTCCACCTTCAGCTGTACCATCACCAGGATGAATGAGGTAAACAGAAATACAGCCAGAGGCAGTCCGAACCGGCGGTGCATCCTTTTTTCCATCCCGCGTAATGAAGTCTTTGTTTCCAGGGCAACAAATATAGTCCGACGTCCGTAAAAAGTGAACAAATATGTGGGGAGTTTAAAAGAGGGCACTCTTTTTTATTACTTTTGGGTTTCAGATTTAATATCGCATCATGAATACAGAAGCAGAACGGTCCGCTCCGGTTTTGAAAATGGCTTTCGGCCTGATCATCCTGTCTCTGGTTGTCGCTTCCTGCACAAAGACAGAAGGTGAGGGAGGCACGGCATCCATTTCCGGGACCATTACGGAACACTTTTACAATGACGATTATTCACAACTGCTTTATACGGCCCCTGCAGTGGATGAAGACGTTTTCATCCATTACGGCGACGACCAGGCGCTGGGGGATATGATCCGCACGGGTGCCGGCGGCAGCTTCCGGTTCGATTTCCTCTTTCCGGGAGATTATACCGTCTTTTACCTGACCCAGGACTCCACCACCGATATCCTGAAAGAGGAGGTGGCCAGGCTGACGGAGGTTGAGCTGGGCAGGGGAGAGGAGTCCGATCTGGGCGAGCTTGTGAAGCTCACCACGCTGGATTTTGATGACGGGGGGGCCGTGATCAGGGGTGTGGTGAAACTGATCGACTATGTGGATGATTCCAGGTGGCCGAACCTGGTGGTGGATTTCATTTCCTATGCCTATGAGCACGAGGTATATCTGACCTACGGGAACCATACCTTTTACGATGAACGGATCAGGACCCAGCACGACGGATCGTTCGAGTTCAGGAACCTGATCCCGGGAGATTATCTTGTGGTCCTTTACTCGGAGGACGTGACCCGGGTGACGGACAAGGTGGCCCTGAAGTTCGAAGCCACTGTCACCCGGATGGACCAGGTGGTTGACCTGGGTGAGATCACAGTCGAAGAACGCTAAACTTTTTTTTATGAAAATAAAAATGATTGTTCCCGCAGGGATCATTCTGCTTTTCCTGACCGGGATGATATACGGACAGAGCTCGAAGAAAATCAGGGAGAAGGGGATCATCCAGCAGACCGTTCATGAATATTTCCTGGAGGAGGGAATCGATGAACCGGTGGTGGAGCTGATCGAAAAATACAATGAGGAGGGAGAGATCATTGAGATCAAGGAGTTCAATAAGCTGGGCGAGGTCCAGCTGTGGGAGAAATATGTGTACGACGAAGAGGGGAACCTGGTGGAAGAGATCTTCCTGGACGAAAAGGGAAAGGTGACCCGGACGGAAAAAAGCATTTATAAGGACGGACTGCGCGTCGAAAAGCACTTTTTCGACGAACGGGGAAGGCTATTCAAGAAGAAGGAATATCTGTATGAGTATCGGTAACCGGATCGAGGAGGCCGTGCAGGAATTCAGGAGCATCGGCCTGGTTGAACTGAAAGAGGCTGAACTGCTGCG
Organism: Bacteroidales bacterium; assembly: GCA_040768485.1. Taxonomy (GTDB): domain Bacteria; phylum Bacteroidota; class Bacteroidia; order Bacteroidales. The sequence goes on along the minus strand of JAXGMU010000009.1, from coordinate 71,826 downwards.
GAGAAAGGATGCCAAGTTTCTTTTCAGCATCAGCCATGTTCCGGAAATCCTTCAATCGCTTAAAGAGCATTACAGGGTCCTGGAGGTGGACGGAAGGCGGGCACAGAATTACCAGACGGTCTATTATGACACACTCGACCTGGATATGTACCACATGCACCACCGGGGGATGGTCAACCGCCACAAGATCAGGTTCCGGAAATACGGTTCCAATGATGCACTGTTCTTCGAGGTGAAGCATAAAAATGCCAAGGGAGTGACCATCAAGAACCGGATACGATCTGACAGTGAGGCAGCGGTGATCCTGAGCAGGGAGGAGGAGTTTTTGAATTATTACACGCCGTACGAAAACAGGCAGATGCTCCCCGTGCTTGAGAACAGCTTTAAAAGGATCACCCTGGTGAGCCCCGACCAGGTGGAGCGGATCACCATTGATTATTACCTGTGGTTTGCGACCTCTCTCGTTGAGGGGAGCATCGAACTGCCGGGGATCTCCATCGCCGAGATCAAATACAAGGACTTCATATCGGGATCACCCTTCTACGCGGAACTGAGGCGGCATCATATCGTGCCCAGCCGTTTCAGCAAATACTGCATCGGGATGGCCGTGCTGAATCCGGGGCTCAAACAGAACCTGTTCAAGGAAAAGATACGCAGGGTGGCCCAGCTGAATCGCCATTATCTGAATACATTAAACCAAACGAAATATGCCTGAGCTGCTGAATATCGAACTGATGAACTGGGAAGATTTTTTCGACCTGATCCTCAGGACTGTCTTTAACACGGGAGTAGTCATCTACCTGGTCCGGTACATGTATTACAAAACCACCCCCAGGAAAGATTACCTTTTTACCTATATCCTCATCAGCCTGGTGGTCTTCTTCATGTGTTTCCTGCTGGAGAACATCAAGCTGGAGCTGGGATTTGCCCTCGGGCTGTTTGCCATCTTCGGGATCATCCGCTACAGGACCACCCAGATCCCCATCCGGGAAATGACCTACCTCTTCCTGGTGATCGGCCTGTCGGTGATCAATGCACTCTCCAACGCGAAGGTCAGTTATGCGGAGCTGATATTCACCAACCTGGCCCTCATTTTCGTTACCTACCTGCTGGAAAAGGTCTTCCTGCTCAGGCATGAATCGAAAAAGGTGATCAATTATGAAAATGTGGAGCTGATCAAGCCCGAACGCAGGGAAGATCTGAAACGCGACCTGGAGGAACGGACCGGGCTGGTGATCAACCGCCTGGAAGTGGGACGGGTGGATTACCTGAGGGATTCGGCCAGGGTGATCATTTATTATTTCGAGGATGAAAACTGGGTGAGCCTGGGAGATGCTGACCAGCAAAACGGCAATGACGATGATGACGATTAGGAGGGGACGGGCTCCCGTCCTGCTGGTTTTTCTGATCCTTCTCTGGTGCGGGAATCTTTCCGGCCAGCAGCAGGATTTCCAGTCCTGGTACAGCCTGACGCTGAACAAGGGATTGAAAAGCGGGATCGATCTCTCCCTGGAAGGGGAGCAGCGGTTCGAGAACAACAGCCTGCAGTATGACCGTTCCGTGCTGACCCTGTCGGCCGACTACGACCTGACCGGCTGGCTCAACGCCGAACTGGGTGTACGGGGACTCGTGAGGATGAACCGTGAGCGGAGGCTCACTCCCCAGTACAGGTTCCACGCGGATGCCACACTGGACCATGATATCTGGCTGCTTGACTGCAGCCTTCGGTCCAGGCTGCAGTACGGTTTTGACGAACTGGATTTCGTCAGCGATGCGGGCGGCAGCAAACTGGTAAGCAGGAACAGGCTGGAGGCCGGATACGACATCTTCGGGACCCGGTTCGAGGTGTCGGTGTACGTGGAGAGTTTTCATCAGCTGAGCGGGTCCCCCATCCGTTCCTTTTACAAGATGCGTTACTCGGCAGCGATCCAGTACATGCTTAATTTCCGGTCAGACATCAGCCTCCGCTACATCCTGGAGGACGAGTTCAATGTGACCGATCCGCTGCAGGCCCACATCCTTGTGCTCGGCTATTCTTATGACTTCTGAAAGGGGTCAGCGGATCAGCGCCTGACCACCTTTGCCGTTTCTCTCATCCCCGTGTGATCCGATACCTCCAGCAGGTAGATTCCTGCCGGCAGGGATGACAGGTCAGGCAGCTGCAGCGGTTGTCCCCAACCCGGAAATTCCGGCACCGCATGATATACCACCTTCCCGTTCATGTCCATCAGCCGCAGGTGCAGGCCCTCCCGGGGGAGATCCCCGCTGACAGAGATGTACATGCGGGAGAAATCGGACGGATTCGGGTACACCCTCAGCGCCGGCGGAAGGGGGAGGGTCTCCCCGGGACCGGTTGAAACAGCAGGGCAACGCCCAGCCCACTGGCCGTCCATCCAGGTGATCCGTTCCCGGATCCAGAGGCGGAGATAAGCTTCCTCATCCTGGTAGCTGTTCCCCACATAACTGTTGGGCCAGATATATGTCCCCAGGATGGGCCATCTCCGGAAGTTTCTGTCCACTGCGTCGCCCATTTCTGCCAGGCAGCTGTCGATCATCCCCTGGATGCTTTCGTTGCTCAGGACACCGGCGTAAAGATCGGCCCACCTGCAGTACAACCGGTTCCGGAACCAGGGGTCCTCCATGGCCCTGGTCCACCAGTAGATGTTGATGAATTTGGTATAGACCCAGTTGGACGGGCGGTTCAGATCCCCTGCAAAATCGTTGTTCCCGAAAGTGAGGTTGTAGTCCCACGGGGGACCGTTCACCAGTTTGCCGCCGTTCAGATCATTCTCCTTGTAGAAGTAATGACTCAGCCTGTATGCATCCACATCCTTGGTCACCTCGTTGAGGATCATCATGTCCACAAAGGAGGGAATATCCAGGTAAGGCCTGTAACCGTAAACCGGATCTTTGAAATCCTCCGAGGAAAAAACCTCGTCGAACCGCTGCATGTAATCCCTGATATATGTCCGCTGCTCCTCTGTGAGCTCCTCATAACCCGGATCGTAATACTGATAATAGATGTAATTGAATCCGGGCACGCCCGGAGGCACTGGCGATTCCCAGTATTCATAGGGTTCCATTCCCGATCTCTTGTCCACCCTCAGGATGTACCCGCCCGAGATGCCGGGATAGTCGGTATCGTTTGTGGTAAGCCCGGCAACATCCACCCGGTTCCGGTCCCGCTTGATGAGCTCGGTGAGCACGTACAGCCCTTTGTAATCCCCGTTGACCACCAGTTCCAGGAACCTGGTCCGGGGAGAGTAGTGCCCCATTTTTCCGTACAATCCGTACGAGATCACATTGCGGATCAGGCTCTTGTCCCCGTACGGCGCATACAGCACATAATCGTTCTCCGGGGGAAGTCCCAGCAGGGGTACGTTGCGGTTGGTGCCGCTGTCCGTCTGGGTCTCGATCCTGTAGGATTTTTTGGGGTACAGATCGAGGGAAGACTCCCCCCGCAGTTCAACGGCGATCTGTCCGTCGTAACCGTTGAACTCATCCCCGAGGGCATTGAAGCTGCCCGGTCCGTTGTCCACCAGTCCCATGTGTGCCGTGATCCTGGGCTCGTCGGGGATCTCACGGCCTCCCGTATTGATCACCATCAGGGGAAGATGCGTGCTGTCCAGCCGGAACGGGGGACTGAACCACTCCGGGGTCTCCTGGAAATATGAGTTTCCGGTGGTAATTCCCGCGTGCAGGAACACATTCGATGAAAGGTCCGAGGAGGTAAGGGACTGGTTGTGCACCTGGACGGCCAGTACGTTCTCTCCCGCAACAAGCGCTGTCAAAAATGTTTCATGCAGCAGAATCCGCATTGGCTCACCCCCCGAATACAGCTCCGCCTCGTGCCATTCGTCCGCCGCCTGGTCCCACGTTACCCCGCTTCCGGCCGGCCCCATATTGAACCTGCCCACCTCGGTCCCGTTTAGCCAGGCCACGAATCCGTCGTCGAAATCCACATCCAGGACCAGCTGGCTGATCACACCGGGATCGGTCAGCGTAAATGCATACCTGCAATAAACCGATATACAGGGATCGATCACCGTGTTGTCATCGTCATCCCCGAATCCCACCCCGCCGGTCCCCTCCATCCACAACGCATCATCAAAGCCGGTTTCGGTCCATTGCGCATCGACCGGTTGGGAAGGTACCAGGTACCTGCACGGATCACCGGTCCGGATAATGGATTCCCAGTGATCGGTCTCCTGACCCTGCACACCCACTGCCAGGCACAGGCATGCGGCTGCCAGGAATGTTTTCAGATGCCTGGACATCTCTTTCGGGTGATCGGTAATGTCTTTCGGGTGATCGGTCATGTCTGCCAGGGGATTCATTTTCACCAGCTGAAAACAATGGAATGGTCCGCCGGATCCATCTCCCATTTCTCAAACAACCACCGGATCACCCGGGCATCATACTGGTCGCCCCGATCCAGTGATTCATAATCCCTGAGGATTCGGAGGCATTCGCCCAGAAAAAGATCCGGGGGCGCATCCACATGGCCGATGCTGTTGAGAGCCCGGGTCCTGGCCATCATGTGATCGCACTGCAGTACGCTTCTGTATGCCTCCGCTGCGGGTTCCGTCTCCCCAATCAGGTACAATGCCTCGGCCGCAACCACACGCACGTCCCATGAATCATCCCCCGCTGCCTTCCTGATCTCCGGCAATGCTCCGCGGGCCTCCTCTCCCAGCAGCAGCAGTCCCTGCATGGCCCAGTACCTGATGGCACTGTCATCGTGATCCAGCCATGCGGCCAGGGTATCCAGCCGTACCCGGTCGCGTTCTGTGGCAACGACTGCAGCCTCCATGATCCTGTCCAGGGGACAATCCGCACTCCGCACGTAATCGTAAACGGGCGTACTGCCGGCCCGGATGCTCCTGTCCGCTTCGGGGATAAACCCTGCATCCCGGATCGACCGGCCGTAATCCAGGCATGCGCTCCTCATCACGGCAAGCCTGTCCGCATAGGCCGGATCTCCCGCCAGGTTGTGCACTTCATGGGGATCACTGACAATGTGGTACAGTTCCTCCGCCGGTTTGGGGTTCCACCAGCGGGACTGGATGCTGTCGCATTGTCCCGCCCTGAATGCCTCCTCCCATGACCTCATGGATGGGGCCCTCCAGAGATACTCCAGGTGCTGGAGCCAGATCCGCTCCGGGTTGTAATTCATTATATACCTGAATTCACCGTCCACAATGGAGCGGGACATGTCATACTTTTCGTCCATCCGGTCCCTGAACATGTACACGTATTCCGGTTCTTTGCTCCTGAATTTCCCAAGGAAAGCCCTGCCCTGCATGAAATCCGGAGCATCCGTGCCCGCAATGCTCAGCAGGGTGGGGGCCAGGTCCACAAAACTGACCAGCCGGTCCACCCGGGAACCGGGACGTTTTGCAGGATAGAAATCCTTAAATCTCTCAGGGATGCGGACGATCATGGGCACATGGGTCCCCGATTCATACAGGAACCGCTTGCTGCGGCCAAGCACCCCTGCATGGTCGCTGTAATAAAAAACGATCGTATTGTCCGCCAGCCCTGCTTCCTCGAGTTCAACCAGAACCTCACCCACCCTGGTATCCATCTCCTCCACCCGGTCATAATACTGCGCCCAGTCGTGCCTCATCTCAGGGGTGTCGGGATGGTAGGGCGGCAGGGTCACCCCGTCAGGGCTGTGCCTCAGTTCTCCTGCCGGATCGGACCGGTGGATGGAGCTTTCGTGACTGATGGTGGTGTTGAAAATAGCGAAAAAAGGCTGTCCCTCCGCCCTGTTTTTATAATGCGCCTGGTTGCTGCATTCATTCCACATTTCCTGCAGATCGACGCTGCCTGTATTGTAGTCGGTCTTGCTGTTGTTGGTACAGTAATAGCCCAGCTGCCGGAGGTATTCGGTATAATAGCGGACCTGCTCCGATTTCGGGTATGTGCTGCGCATCTGCTCGTGGCCGTTCGCGCACGCATGCACCCCGGTAATGATCGTGTTGCGGGCCGGGGCACAGACCGGGGCGTTGGCGTAGGCATGGGTGTAGAGGAAACCCTCCGCCGCCAGCCGGTCCAGGTTCGGGGTGGTGGCAAAGGTATCTCCGTAGCAGCCCAGGAAACGCCCGTTGTCCTCGCTGGTGATCCAGAGGATGTTGGGCAATGGTACTTCCTGTTTACCGCAGCCCTGAAAGGAAAATGCGGTCATCAGCAGGGCGAATGGAAAAAGAAAACTGTATCTGATCATGGGTTGAACAGGTATTTTATGCAGATGAAATTAGAAGAAATTTCGCAGAATATACAACCTCTTGCGTTTTCGTGTGTCTATTAATCCGGTAATCTATCCAAATACAAGCGAAATGAAAAAAGTTCCCGCAGTTCTGCTTCTGTGCCTTCTGCCTTTTCTTCTGCTTAAGGCGCAGAGCGACACCCTGGAGTACAGGCACCGTCCGTTCCAGTTTACCTTCATGTTTCCACCGCTGAGCACCAACGGGATTGACAATGTGCATATTATCAATGACGTTTCCCTGAACCTCTTCATCGGAGTGTCGGGGGGAGTGGAGATCTTTGAAGCCGGGTCGTTTATTAATGTGGACCGGTTTTATGTGAACGGGGTTCAACTGGCCGGATTCGGGAACATGGTAGGGGGATTTGTCAACGGGTTCCAGGCAGCCGGTTTTATGAATGTGGCGGGAACCTATATGAACGGAATCCAGGCAGGAGGTTTCATGAACCTGGTCGGAGGCTACATGAACGGTTTCCAGGCAGGTGGGTTCATGAATGTGACGGGATCCTACATGAACGGATTCCAGACTGCGGGATTCCTCAATGTGACAGGCGGGAAGATGACCGGGCTCCAGACGGCCGGATTCCTGAACATTGCGGGTGCATCCGACCGGGGCATCCAGGCAGCCGGGTTCGGCAATGTATCCGGAGGAGGGACCACCTTCTTCCAGGGGGCGGGTTTCTTTAATGTGGCGGAAAGGGTGAAGGGTCTGCAGGCCGCCGGTTTTCTCAATGTTGCAGGGCATGTGAAGGGAGTCCAGCTTTCCGGCTTCATCAACGTGTGCGATTCCATCGACGGGGTGCCCATCGGCGTCTTCAGCGTGGTTAAAAAGAACGGGTACCGGAAGCTGGCTTTCTCGGTGAGCGAGGTGCAATATGCGAACCTTTCCTTCAGGATGGGTGTCAGTCAGTTCTATAACATCTTCTCCTTCGGAAAACCTTTCGGTCCGGCGGGCCGCTGGATGTATGGATATGGATTGGGTACGGAACTGGACCTGACCGGAAAGACCACCCTCAACATCGAGGGCATCGTCCACCACGAGTTCTGGATCCCCAATCCGGAGAACAGGTACTTCTTCTATTCCGACCGGCTGAACCTGTACAATTCAGCCAGGTTCCTTTTCGGGTGGAACATGGAAAACGTGGTTTCACTGCATGTGGGTCCCACCTTCAATGTGGCCGTGGCCCACACACGGCCCGATCTGTCAACCAGGGCGTGGCATGAGATCCCTCCCTATTCCGTCTTCGACCGTACCGCGGACAATTACAGGCAGACCAACGTGCAGATATGGTTCGGCCTGACGGGAGAGGTCCGGTTCTGAGCCGCCTGCCCGCCCCGTTCCCGGCCGCCGGAGTATGATCTTCCGGTCAATCCGGCTCCCGACCCTGCCCGGGTCGAACAAATTCTGCTGTGAAGTGTCTGATACCTGATACCAACCGATAATTTTTTTCACATGCCGGTAAACGCATTCGACCATTCAAGGATCTACAACCTGAAAGAGTCCGTTTCCTATGCGGAAGACTCTGTGGTCAGCAAGATCATCCGGAAGAGCGACGGAGGGAACCTTACCCTCTTTGCATTTGACAGGGGACAGAACCTGAGCGAGCACACCGCCCCCTATGATGCGATCGTTCAGGTGATTGAAGGAAAGGCAAACATAACGATTGACAAAAAAGAATATCTCCTGGAAGCGGGCGATTTCATTATCATGCCCGCCCATGTTCCCCACGCACTGGAAGCGGTCACCCAATTCAAGATGTTGCTGGTGATGGTCAGGGGATCATAGATCGTTTGATAACGATTTTTACCTGAAAGCAACCCAATGGTTCAATTTTTCATCTTAAGTTTGAATTAAAGTTTGTGAGATGAAAAAATGGCTGGGCATGATCCTGTCTGTTGTTTTCCTTGCATCCTGTGCAGAGATGTACAAACCAAGTGAGATGCTGGGGGAGAATGAAGAGATCGTGGGCACCTGGGTGGAGGAAAGCCTGGAGGATCAGGTGACCAGATTGCAACGGGCTGAAAATCTCGCGCAGGATAAATATGGGTTCATCATCCGGGAAGACGGGACCTTTATCGAGCGCAAGAATGCTACGTGGTGCGGGACCCCTCCCCTCAGTTATGACAATTTCGAAGGAACCTGGGAGGCCCTGTCCGACAGTCTCCTGGATATCACGGTGGGTTACTGGGGCGGGACCATCACCTACCAGATGCGCATTGTTTCCCTGGACGAACAGTATCTCAGGATCCGGTACCTGTATGGCGAAAACAGGGCCGATGCAAAATAAAGATTCCGGACCGGGGTCAGGCGGATCGGTAAAAAATTCTATCTTCGTTGCCTGACCAATCTCCATGGATCGCGATAATTTCTATTTCATCATCTGGGCCTGGGTGTTCCTGGGGATGGCAGTTTTCGTTCTCCTTCAGTTCGTGACCGCTCCCTACGGCCGCCACAGCAGAAAGAACTGGGGCCCCGTGATCCCCAACCGCACCGGGTGGTTCATCATGGAGTTCCCTGTTCTTCTGGTTTTTGTGCTCTGTTACCTGCTGGGTCCTTCCAACCCGCACCCGGTGACCTGGATCTTTTTTGCACTGTTTACCGCCCATTACATCAACCGGTCCGTCATCTATCCCTGGAGAACGCACACCGCGGGAAAGACCATGCCCCTGGTGGTGGCACTGATGGCTGTGCTTTTCAACGTGGTAAACGGTTTTATCAACGGCTATTATTTTTCCGCCTTTTCAAGGGAGTATACATGGGAATGGCTGACGGATGCCAGGTTTATTATCGGGGCGATCGTATTCGCGGCAGGGATACTGATCAACTGGTGGTCCGACCAGATCCTGATTGACCTGAGGAAAGGCGGGAAGAAGGGTTATTTCATCCCCAGGGGAAAATTATTCAGGTACGTTTCATGTCCCAATTTTTTCGGGGAGATCCTGGAATGGACCGGTTTTGCGATCCTCACATGGAGTCCGGCCGCGCTGGCTTTTGCACTGTGGACCTTTTTCAATCTGGTGCCCAGGGCACTGGACCACCACCGGTGGTACAGGTCAACTTTCCCGGATTACCCACCTGAGCGGAAAGCCGTTATCCCTTTCATTCTCTGACTTTTAAACAATCCGGCCCCTAAATCATCCCCCACCGAACCGGGAATCACATGCATATAATCGACCGGCAGCGGTTGATCTACTTCGTCCAGGAATGGTTTATCCTCCTTTCCTGTCAGCCTGAGCGAGATATCACCCTCCTTCATCACGTTGTTCTCGATGATCTCAAAAGTCACCGGTTTGAGTTGCACCTCATCCGCAATCCCGGTGTCGTAATTGTTGTTTACGATGATGCAATGATCCATGGAGTACTTTGCGGTATTGAAATGATTTTTGGTCCAGACATATCTGCAATTCATGACAATATTCTTTTCAAACCGGAAATCATCATCCGGCGATACTGTCCAGACAGCCTGTGATGCACCACAGATAATGGAGTTTGTGATGCCGTTGCCGGTTTTTGGACCATCTCCTGAAGCCAGAAAAAACACCACCGAATTTCTCAGTTTGTAAAAGATGCAGTGATCAACCAGGACCTCATTCCCGTTTGCAAGGATCCCCGCCTGGATCTGGGAAATATTTGCATCTCCAATGAACATACACTGCTCAACTGACAAATCTGTCCTCTCAATATTCAATCTGGCAATGGGAAAATACCTGGTGTGAGGGTAGAAATACCCATGGAATTTCATTCCCCTGATGGTCACATGACTTTCATCGACCAGGAAACCGACGACAAGATTCTGATTGAACGCTATTTCTCCTTTTACCGACTTGCTGATGATCACGGGCATTTTTTCCGGTGTCCATGCGGGGTCACCCGGCAGGATTGCCGCTTCGATCACCAGACGCTTATCCGTCATCTCTTTTTCTGTTGAAAGGATGATATGGCGATCCAGCACATACAGCCCCGGATTGAGGATCATGGTATATATATCATTTTCACCGCTTCTGATCACCTCCATGGCTTTTTTTATGGAACGCAAAGGGGCTGCGCTGGTGCCGGGATGATCATCATTGCCGGTACTGGAATCAACATAAACCGATTGAGATTGAATTGTATTCATGCAGACCATGGTCAAAAGGACGATTAAATGCGCCTGTTTCATAAGGATATCTATCAGATGCCGGTACGGTACCGGAACATTTCATAAAAATAGATTTCATGATCATCATGCAGGTTATCCTTTTGGCCAATGAATGGTCATTTTGTATACTTCAATCTGTATTCACCGGGATTCATCCCGGTCTGTTTTTTGAAAAAGCGTACAAAATTGGAGACGTCTGAATAGTTCATATGGAAACAAATCTCTTTGACGGACCGGTGAGTGAACAACAGTTCCCTCTTGATTTCGATTAATATTCTCTGCTTAATGATTGCAGAAGCAGGCAGACCAAATGCTTTTTTCGAAATATGATTCAGATGGGAGCGGCTGACCTTCATCAGCCTTGCATAGTCCTCCACCTTTTTATAATTCTTTATTTCCACCTCCAGCAGTTTCTTTAATCGAATTCCGGGATTGTCCTGAAAAAGAAACGCTGAAAGTCCATTTTGTACAATGTATTCTCTGTTAATCCGGATCAGCATATAATAGAGGACAGCGCGCAACAGGTGATGGCTGTCGTCCTGTAATTCTGCGAGTTCTATGCTGATCTCCCTGCAGAGATTAACCAGGGTGCCTGTGAATTCCTGCCCGCATTTCAATGAAGACGGAGCAGCATTGTTGTGAAAGAACTGAAAACGATAAATGAAAAAACTATCCTGAAAGAAAGTCTCGGTAAATTCATTTTCAAATACCAGGAAAAAAGCGTCAAAGTCCGGAGAAACGGTTCGCCAGTGCCTGATCTGATTGGGTTGAATGAACAAAAGTGTGCCTCTGCTGAAATGAATTTCGCTGCCGTCAATAACAATTGAACCGGATCCCCCGGTTACGATCACCGTACTGTAAAAATCTGTTGTAAAAGGGTATTCAGGCAGTATTGAATTTGATTGTGAATAGAGGGAACAATCGATCAGTAAATCCTTGCCATATTTTCTTCTCAGGAAATGACGTGTTTTAATTTTCAGATCTGAATCGTCCTGAACAGGCATGTTCAATCAGTTCTTTGGGTGCAGTTCCACCCACTTCCGGGCATTCACGAAGGCTTCCAGCCAGGGGGTTGCCTCGTCGCCTCGTCTCTCTTCCGGGTACCATGCGCACTGCCAGGGCAAAAAAGAACGCTCAATGTGGGGCATCATCACCAGGTGCCGGCCGTCGGGTGAGCAGAGGGCCGCCACGTCTTCATCCGAGCCGTTGGGATTGGCGGGGTAGGTGTGGTGGCTGTATTTTGCCGTAACATGATACGCTTTTTCCCCGGGCGGAAGCCGGAACCGCCCCTCTCCGTGCGCCACCCAGACGCCCAGCCGCATCCCGGCCAGGGAACCGAACATCACCGAATCATTCTGGGGGATGTCCACGCTCAGGAAATGGGATTCAAATTTCCCGGAGGCATTGGGGAGCATCCGCGGAGGCTGGCTGTGGCCGGTCACCACCAGCTCCAGCTCGGTCATCAGCTGGCAGCCGTTGCAGATGCCCAGGCTGAGGGTGTCGTCCCTTGCGTAGAATTTCTCCAGGGCTGTCCTCGCTTTTTCGTTGTACCTGAACGCCCCGGCCCATCCTTTTGCCGATCCGAGCACATCCGAGTTGGAAAAGCCGCCCACAAACACGATCATCTGGATCTCTTCCAGGGTCTCCCTGCCGGAGATCAGGTCGGTCATGTGCACATCCTTCACATCGAATCCGGCCAGGTAGAGGGCATAGGCCATTTCCCGGTCTCCGTTGACCCCCTTCTCCCTGATAATCGCCGCCCTGGCCCCGCTTTCCGTGCGCCGGTCCGGGTCCGCGCCAAGATCTTTGAAATGACCGCTGAAGCTTCCCATGGAAAAGTCCAGTGCATGGTACCTGTATGCCCTGAACCGCTCGGCGGCCATCAGCTCACATGCCTGTTTCCTGTCCAGCAGGTAGGAGGTCCTGAACCAGTGGTCCCGGTACTGGTCCACCGGTAGGATCCAGCTCTTTTCCCGGGTTCTGAGCATGATTTCACGTTCTCCAACGGGTCTCCCGATCACATGGAACCGGATCCCCTCTTTTTCCAGGAGCCCGCAGACGGCATGGTGTTCCTTCACCTGGATCAGGATCCCCGGGTTCTCGCTGAAAAGCACCGGGATGGTATCTGCCTGCAGCCCGCTGATATCTGCCTCCACACCGCCCGAAACATTGGAGAAGCACATTTCCAGCAGCGCGGTGATCAGTCCCCCGCCAGAGATGTCATGGCCGGCCAGGATCTTCCTGTCCCGGATGAGTAACTGCACCAGGTTGAATGCTTTCACGAAATAGGCCGGATCGTTCACGGTGGGGACCTCATTCCCCAGGCTGTTGAGGACCTGGGCCAGGGAACTCCCGCCCGGCCGGGGATCGTCGCCCGAGAAATCCAGCCAGATGATCCGGGTCTCCGGGTCCGGCACCAGTACCGGTTCCACGATCTTCCGCACATCGGTCACTTCTCCCGCGGCGGAAATGATCACGGTCCCCGGTGCATAGACCACCTCGTCCCCGTATTTCTGGGTCATGGAAAGGGAATCCTTGCCGGTGGGAATATTGATCCCCAGCGCCACTGCAAAATCGCTCGCCGCCTCCACGGCCCTGTAAAGCCTGGCGTCCTCCCCTTCGTTCCTGCAGGGCCACATCCAGTTTGCCGAAAGGGAGACGCTTCTGATCCCGTCCGGCATGGGAGCCCAGATGATGTTGGTCAGCGCCTCGGCAATGGAGAGTACGCTTCCCGCCCCGGGATCCACCAGTCCGGCCACGGGTGCATGTCCGATGGCGGTGGCATATCCTTTTACCCCCCGGTAATCCAGTGCAACCGCGCCCAGGTTGTTCAGGGGCAGCTGCAGCGGACCGGAGCACTGCTGTTTGGCGATCTTGCCGGTGACCGAGCGGTCCACCTTGTTGGTGAGCCAGTCCTTACAGGCCACCCCTTCCAGCTGCAGTACTTTTTCCAGGTACTGCGGCAGCAGGGAAGCATCGCATGTGACAGGCCTGTGTTCCCGCACGACCGTCCGGTCCGTCATCACCGTGCGGGGGGGATTGCCGAACATGTCGGTCAGTTCCAGGTCCATGGGCTTTTCGCCGGTCTGCTCGTCCAGGAACACGAACCGGTGGTCGCCTGTGACCTTCCCGATGATGTACACGGGGGCCCTTTCCCGCTCCGCGATCCGGACCAGTTCATCCACATCGCCCGGTTTCAGCACCAGTCCCATCCTTTCCTGGGATTCGTTCCCGATGATCTCACGGGCCGACAGGGTGGGATCGCCCACCGGGAGCCGGTTCAGCCAGATGGTCCCCCCGGTGCTTTCCACCAGCTCGGAGAGACAGTTCAGGTGTCCCCCCGCCCCGTGGTCATGGATGCTGATGATGGAATTGACACCCGATTCGGCCAGCGCCCGGATGGTGTTGTACACCCTTTTCTGCATTTCGGGATTGGCGCGCTGCACCGCGTTGAGCTCGATGGCATTTTCGTATTCGCCCGTATCCACCGAGGAGACCGCCCCTCCGCCCATTCCGATCCGGTAGTTGTCCCCCCCCAGCAGCACCACCACGTCGCCTTTTTCCGGGATCCCCTTTTCCACGTGTTCCTTCCGTCCGTAGCCGATACCCCCGGCGAGCATGATCACCTTGTCGTAGCCGTATTTCCTGTCGCCATCCCGGTATTCAAAAGTGAGGAGGCTCCCGCAGATCAGCGGCTGACCGAATTTGTTCCCGAAATCGCTGGCTCCGTTGGAGGCCTTGATCAGGATCTCCAGCGGGGTCTGGTAGAGCCAGGGCCTCGCCGGCATGGCATATTCCCGGCTCCCGGGACCGTCCAGTTGCGGATAGGAGGTCATATAGACGGCGGTCCCCGCCATGGGAATGGCCGCCCTTCCCCCGGCGATCCGGTCCCTGATCTCCCCGCCGGTCCCCGTGGATGCCCCGTTGAAAGGTTCCACGGTGGTGGGGAAGTTGTGGGTCTCGGCTTTCAGGGAAAGCACGGTCTCAATACCGGTGGCCCGGAAAAAATCGGGCCGGTCCTGCAAAGGCGGTGCAAACTGCTCGATGACGGGTCCCCCGCTAAACGAACAGTTGTCCCGGTAGGCTGAAACGATCCGGTTGGGATGGGTTTTTGTGGTGCGCTTGATCAGCTGGAACAGAGAGGATCCCTTTTCTTCACCGTCGATCACAAAGGATCCGTTGAAGATCTTGTGCCGGCAGTGCTCCGAATTTACCTGTGAGAACCCGAACACCTCGCTGTCGGTCAGCTTCCTGCCGATGCGTCTGCTCAGATCTTCCAGGTATGCGATCTCTTCGGGGCTCAGTGCCAGTCCCTCCTGCCGGTTGTAGGCCGCAATATCCTCCACACGGATGACCGGATCGGGCTTCCTTCCGATGGTGAACAGGTCCTGTCCCAGGCCCTGGTACAGCGCCTGGAGCATGGGATCGAATCCGGCATTGCTGCCCGCAACCCTGATAAATTCCTCGATCCTCCTGATACCTGAAATGCCCATGTTCTGGGTGATCTCCACCGCGTTGGTGCTCCAGGGTGTGATCATCTCCTTCCGGGGCCCCACGAAGTCCCCTTCCACCCTGCCTGCATCGAGCATGCCGGCATTTCCGAAAAGCCATTCCAGTTTTTTCCGGGTGGATCCGCCGGGACGGCCGGCCGTTTCAGCGGCAATGATTTTGCCTTCCCCGTGTTGAAAAAAACAGATCATCGATGCTGCAAATATAACCGGATTTTTCAACAATTCGGCCGGAGATCGCATCACGGATTGATCAGGAATTCATATCTTTCGGGAAATCTAACCTGAACGGGACATGATCAAAGAGAATTTTATTGAATTGTACGAGAGCAGTTTCAGGCAGAACTGGCATTTGCCTGCCCTGTCTGACTACAACGGAAAAACTTACACGTACGGTGATGTGGCCAGGGAGGTTGCCCGCCTGCATGTGCTGTACGAAGAATTAGGGATCAGGAAAGGGGATAAGATTGCGGTCCTGGGAAAGAACTCCGCCAGGTGGTGCATCTCCTTCCTGGGCGTCTTCACATACGGCGCGGTGGTGGTTCCCATCCTCTCGGACTTTAAACCCGGTGATGTCCATACGATCGTGGACCATTCCGATTCGATCATGCTGATCGTGGACCGGCAGATCATGCAGACCCTTGATGAGGGTCAAATGAAAAAACTCAAAATAATCCTTTCCGTGGATGATTTCGGGATCCTTTCCTCCAAACCATCCGCCCGGCACAAAAAAGCGGTGGAGCAGGTGGACGAACTCTTTGAAAAGAAATTCAGCGGGGAATTCGGCAAGGAGCACATCAAATATGCCCGGATTGACAACAGCGAGGTGGTGGAGATCAACTACACATCGGGTACCACCGGGTTTTCCAAAGGAGTGGTGCTGTCGGCCAACAGCCTGGCGGGAAATGTCACATTTGCCCGGAGGAACATGGAACTGAACCCCGGTGAACGGATGCTGGCCCTGCTGCCGCTGGCCCACTGTTACGGATGCGCATTTGATTTCCTTTTCCCCCTGATCATGGGGGTCCATGTGACCATCCTGGGAAAACTGCCGGCCACCCCGGTGATCCTGAAAGCATTCGGAGAGATCAGGCCGCACCTGATCATGTTCGTTCCCATATTCTTTGAAAAACTCTATAAGAAGCGGGTGCTGCCCACCCTGGAGAAGGGGAGCATGAAGGTGCTCACGAAGATCCCGGGGATCAGGGGACTGATCTACGGGGCGATCCGGAAAAAACTGTACGCCTCCTTCGGGGGCAACTTTCGCGAAGCCGTGCTGGGAGGCGCCGCGCTGAGCGAGGAGGTGGAAGAGTTCATGAGAAAGATCAAATTCCCGTTTTCCATCGGATACGGGATGACCGAATGCGGACCGCTGATCTCCTATGACGGATGGGCCACCACCCGGAAGGGTTCCAGCGGGAAGATCCTGGATATCATGGAGCTGAAGATAGATTCAGCCGATCCCTACAATGAGCCCGGTGAGATCCTGGTGCGGGGAGAGAACCTGATGGAAGGGTACTACAAGGACGAGAAAGGCACGAAGGCGACCATTGATGAGGAAGGCTGGCTGCATACGGGCGACCTGGGGGTGACCGACCCGGATGGTTTTATTTACATCAAAGGCCGCAGCAAAAGCATGCTGCTGGGCCCGTCCGGACAGAACATCTACCCGGAGGAGATCGAGGCCAGGCTGGCCAACCTTCCCTATATTGCCGAATCGGTGGTGCTGATGAACGAAAACCACAGGCTGGAGGCAATGGTCTACCCCGATTATGAAGAGGCAAAGGCGAACGGGGTGGAAGGGAAACTGGAGGAGATCATGGAAGAGAACAGGAAGACCATCAACCAGCACCTGAAAACATACGAGGCGCTGGTGAAGATCCGGATCCACGAAGCCGAATTCGAAAAGACCCCCAAGCGGAGCATCAAACGGTTCCTCTATACACTGGAAGGCTGAGCGGGGTCCTGTTGAACGGAGCGGGACCCTGTCAGTAGCTCATCCCTTTGTACACCCTGGAAAGGGGCGGAGGGACCAGGTCGCCGGAATAGTGCAGCTGGCCGGGCCATGTTGAGGACACGGTGGCATCGGCCCTTCCTTCGGCGAAAACATTCATCCGCACATCGTAGGTCCCCGTGGGTGTTCTCAGGGTATAACTGACATAATAGGTGTCATTTCTGTTGTTGCGGGTGAATTCATAGTTCGCGATGGATCCTTCCACCGTGATGCCTCCCACCCCGTTCTGTCCCACATAATAATTGCTGCCGATCTGGATGACACCGCTCACCGAATCGGCCGCCACAAAGTTGAGGGTAGGGGTGACGATCACCGTATTCCCGTACTTGTCCCGCAACCGGTCGGCTTCCAGCACAAAGAAGGCGCGTTCCACCATCATGGATACGATCTCCATCTTCGCCTCGGCTTCTTTCTCCTGCTGTTCCTTTTTCAGCTGCTTCTCCAGTTTTCTCATTTCCCGGGGACTGAGCTCGGGTTCCTGCGCAGAAGCTGAGAGGGCCAGCATACAAATGGCTATGATGATTGAAAAGGTTTTCATGGTCAACAGGTTTTGTGGTTCTGAAAAGGTTGTCTTGCTTCACACTTTTGAACAGCCTTATCCCGGATAACAGCCCAAAATCCGTGCCATTTTTCACCTGCGGCGGCCTGTTTTGCTACACATCCAGGGCCACAAAAAATGCGATGAATTTCTCCTTCCGGTTATAGAACTGGTTGCTGAGGCTCCGGCCGTTGTAGTAGTGGAAGCCGATGCGCAGGCGGCGCTTGTTGCGGTCCTGCGGAAAGAGATACCCGCCGTTGAAAGAGATGTTCGGGGCGAATGCGTTCTGCTGGTAAGCACTCACGTTGAAAGCGGTGAACAGTCCGCCGAAATACCGGTTGGGGAAGTAATACTCCAGTTCCATTCCCCCCTGCAGGTTCAGCCAGGCATCGGCATTGGGTTTGTTCTGACGGTCCCCCATGAAATCCGCACCGGGCATGAAGAACCCGAAATCGCCGTAAACCTGCAGGATGTCCAGGTTCCTGTCCCCCAGAAAGAAAAGCGGACGGGCGGCGGCCGAAAAAATAAAATCGTCCCGCACCGGGAGCTGGGTGGTGTTGGGATCGTAGTCGGTTGGCGATTCCACCGATCCCGACGGGAACTCATCACCGATGTGGGTGCAGATGTGGTGCTTGGAGAAGCGGAGGCTCAGCCAGGGGGCGGGATTTCCGCCGATTGCGAAATAATAGATGCCGTCCACCCCGATCAGGTCATGGTTCCCCCCGCGCATGATGGCGGGGAGGTTCATCCCCAGGTCCACCTCCACCCCCAGGTCGGGCCGTGCCGCGGGACTGAACCTGAACAGGGAGATCCGCACCCCCGGGAAGATGACCAGTTTGTTCAGGTAGGTTCCGTCGCTGTTCACCGGGTCCGCATGCTCAAAATCACCGTACAGGATCCGCTGGGAGGATACCTCGAAACGGATCCCCAGGGGATCCGCCAGGTAGGTGGGATAGAAATTCTCAAGTCCCGCCAGTCTCATCTCCCAGCTGCCCAGGGGAAAGGTGAACCTGGATGCGGAATCCTGCCCGTTGAGGAGCACGGAAGGGAGGATGATGATCAGGATGACCAGGAATCTTTTCATGTTCTTATTTGATTTCTCCGTACCAGACATCATTAGCGGGTCCGCCCGCACCCGTATCGCCTCCCAGGATCCACACCCTGCCTTCATTCACCACCAGGCTGTACCCGTAGCGGGCGCCGAAGTCGCTTCCTTCAGAATCAACCGACCAGAGGTTCCCCGGATCCAATCGCCAGAAGGTCTAGTCCTCCTTGCGGGAGAAATGAAAATGGGCATTGGAATTGCTTTTCCCCTGCAGGCCGAACAGGGTCTCCCCGTAAAAGACGAGCTGGTGCTCCGCTCTCCAGAGGGGGGATTGGGTAAATTCGGCGGTGTCGTTGGCGGGGGTCCACCTGATCCCGTCATCCGAGCTCCACAGCCAGTGCCAGTCGGGCAGGGGATGGGTGCCGTTCTCCACCCCTTCGAAGATCACCCCGTGCCGGCCGCCCTGGATGTAGATCCGATTCGTGGCCGGATCCACCGTGGCCGCATGTTCAGAACGGATGCCGAAATCGTCGTTGGGCAGCCGCTCCCACGTGATCCCGTCCTCCGACCGCCACACATCATTGAAATAGATCATGGAATACCGGGCGTTGTGGTCCTCCAGCATGGTGGCCCCCCCGATCAGGTAGATGTAAGCGGTGCCTCCGTGGATGGCCGTCAGACAGGTGTGGTTGAAACGGGGAAACCAGTCGTAGAGGGAATCCAGCTCGGGATAGGTCCGTTCCTTGATCTGTGTCCAGATGGCCCCGTCGGTGGAGCGCCACACATCATTCCGGTATTCCCGGTAACCGGTCTCCTCATCCACCGCAAATCCGCCGATCACGTACATGGCCGCTCCCGATCCGTCGTCGAAGACCACGCTGGCGTGTCCCCTCCTGCCCAGCCAGGGAGCGGACGCATTGACCAGGGTCCACTCCTGGCCGTCCGCCGAGCTCCACACATCCTCCAGGTAGGTATCCCCTTTCACCTTGCCGGAATTGTACCCGCCCATGACCCAGAGCCTGTCGCCGTACCAGACCGAGGTGTGGTCGAACCGGTTGCACCAGGGTGCCTCATGCGTAACCTCGGTCCAGCTGAACACCCCCTCATACGGAGGTACCCGGTAGTTGCGGTATGATTCGAATTCGCAGGCGGAAAGCAGGAGCAGGGCTGCGAAGCAGGGGAGCAGGAGGGCGGATTTCATATGCCGGTATTTACATTGCGCCGAGGATTTCTTTGTAGATGGCTTCATTGCCGCTGTCAAAAACCACGAAAATAACCTCCTCCACAGATCCGGGCGCGTCTTCATGTTCCTTATTTTCCAGAAAGGAACGGACCGTTTCGATGGCGATCCGTGCCGCTTCTTCTTTCGGGAACCCGTAGACCCCCGTGGAGATATTGGGGAATGCGATGCGCTTCAGTCCCTTCTCCGCGGCCAGATCCAGGCTGCGGCGGTAACAACCGGCCAGCAGTTCCCGTTCATTTTTCCCGCCGCCGGTCCATACGGGTCCCACCGCATGGATCACATAACGGGCGGGCAGGTTGAACCCTTCCGTGATCTTCGCCTGGCCGGTATCGCATCCGTTCAGTCTTCGGCAGGCCGCCAGCAGTTCCGGTCCCGCCGACCTGTGGATGGCCCCGTCCACTCCGCCTCCGCCCAGGAGGGAGCGGTTGGCGGCATTCACGATGGCATCGACGTCCATCTTCGTGATGTCGCCCATGTGAAGTGTGATCTTTGTTTTCACCCCTTAATCATTCATTTTAGCCTGTCGCGGACGGGCAGGTTTTATTGCGATTCCAGTCCCCGGATAACCGCCCCGAATTCCTTCTCGAATGCCCTGGCGATCTTCAGCATGGCATTGTCGATCTGCTTGTCGGTGAGGGTTTTTTCCTCATCCAGCAGGGTGAAGGTCAGGGCATATGATTTTTTCCCCTTCTCGATCTTGTCCCCTTCGTACACATCAAACAGTTCCACCTTCTTCAGCAGTCTCTGCTCGGTTTTGAAGGCCAGTTTCCGCAGGGATCCGTAAGTGACATCCCTGTTCAGCATGATGGAGAAGTCGCGCCTGACCACATGGAAACGGGGGAGCGGTTTGAAGCTGATCTGCTGGCGGGCCGCGATTTGCATGACCCTGTCCCAGTAAAACTCGGCGGCATACACCTCCTGTTTGATGTCGAACTTTTTCAGCAGTTGGGCCGCCACTGTCCCGAACTGCACGATCTGTTCCCCGCCGGTGCTGAAGCCCGCCAGTTCCGCAAAATCCGGATGCCTGTCCCCGTCCTGGTCAAGTGAGCCCGGATCAATGCCCAGTTTTTGCAGGACCAGTTCCACGTAACTTTTCAGCTCGAAGAAAGAGGCATTCCCGGCTTCGCGGAACCAGTTCCCAGGCTGTGATTTCCCGGTGAGGAAAATCCCCATACGGAGTTTTTCATCGAACCGGTCGGTGGGATTGCCGGTTTCATTCCCGGGATCCCGGAAATAACAGTACCCGAATTCATACAGCTTCAGATCGGGATGTTTGCGGTTGATGTTGAAGGCAACAGCTTCCAGTCCCCCGTACAGCAGCGTCTTTCGCATCAGCGCCAGGTCCTGGCTCAGGGGATTGAGCAGCCGTACCGCCCCGGGATCCTGCCGGTCCCCTTTGTCGTAATAGGCGCTCCGGGTAAGGGAATTGGATTTCAGCTCGAAGAAGCCGTTGGCCGTCAGCAGGTCGGAGACCAGGTTGACCACCTTCTCCCGGTCCGGTTTCTCAGTGTAGGAGATGTTCGAATGGAGATGTCCGTCCACTTCCACCCTGTTGAACCCGTAAATCCGCAGCAGCTCTTCGATCACATCCGGTTCGCGGGTCACGTCCACCCGGTAGGTGGGGACCCGCACCAGCATTCCTTCGCCGTCGCTTTCCTCAATGCGCATTTCCAGGGATTCCAGGACCGACCGGACGGTATCCCGCTCTATCCTGTTGCCCACCAGCCGGTCAATATGATCGAAGCGGATCCTTACCCTGGACTCCTCCACCGGTTCCGGGTAGACATCCACCACTTCCGAGGAGATCGTTCCTCCAGCGATCTCCCGGATCAGCATGGCCGCCCTTTTCAGGGCCCACACCGTGATGTTGGGATCGGTGCCCCGTTCAAACCGGAACGAAGCATCTGTCTGCAGTCCGTGATGCCTGGAGGTTTTCCGGATGTAGACCGGGTCAAAGCAGGCCGATTCCAGGAACACATCCCTGGTGGCCCCGGTCACCCCCGAGTCAATCCCTCCGAAAACCCCGGCGATACACATCCCTTCTTCCGCATTGCAGATCATCAGGTCGGATCCCAGCATTGTCCGCTCCTCACCGTCCAGCGTGGTGAACCGGGTCCCTTCGGGAAGGGTCCTGACCACCACCTCTCCTCCTTTGATCATGGCCACATCGAAGGCATGCAGGGGCTGACCCGATTCGTGCAGCACGAAGTTGGTCACGTCCACCACGTTGTTGATGGGTGTGAGGCCGATCGTCCGCAGCCGGTTCTGCAGCCAGGCAGGGCTCTCCTTCACGGTCACCCCGGACAGGGTCACCCCCGAATACCGGCGGCAACCCGCTTTTTCTTCGATGCGGATGGGAATATGAAGGTCGTTGTTGTCCACTGTGAATTCATCCACGGAAGGCCTGACCGCTTTTACCCGGTTTTTCCGGCTCAGGGAGGCGGCCAGGTCCCTGGCCACCCCCAGGTGGGAGGCTGCATCGATCCTGTTGGGGGTCAGGTCAATGGAAAAGACCGTATCGGTTTCGATCCCGAAATATTCCGCAGCGGGCGAACCCGTCCGCGCCTCCGGATCCAGCACCATGATCCCGTCATGGGAGGGCCCCAGGTTCAGTTCATCCTCGGCGCAGATCATCCCTTCCGATACCTCTCCCCGGATCTTTGTCTTTTTGATGGGGAATTCCTCACCGTCCCTGTACAGTTTGCTTCCCACTGCGGCC
Source organism: Bacteroidales bacterium (assembly GCA_040768485.1). Classification (GTDB taxonomy): domain Bacteria; phylum Bacteroidota; class Bacteroidia; order Bacteroidales. Next base: position 49,352 of record JAXGMU010000009.1, on the reverse strand, counting down.
ACCGGCACCTTTTGTCCCGCCGCCACGTTGGGCGCCCCGCAGACGATCTGCACCGGGTCTCCTTTTCCCAGGTCCACCATGGCCAGGGTGAGCTTGTCCGCACCGGGATGCTTCCGGCAGGAAAGCACCTCGCCGATCACCACCCCTTCCAGTCCCCCTTTCACCGACTGCACGGTCTCCATGCCGTCCACTTCCAGTCCGATGTTGGTCAGGATCTCGCTTACCTTCCCGGGGGGAAGGTCGATGGTGAGATACTCTTTCAGCCAGTTATATGAAATGTTCACAGGTATGTTGGTTTATATCACAGCCCCCCTGAATACTCCTGGCCCGGTCCGGTCCTGCCGTGGCGGGCGGTTCATCAGGGATCTGCCGCATACTGTCGCAAATAAGCTGCTAAAATAGTGCATTTCAATCAGAGTTGAAAATGGTCCGCCACCCGGTTGAAGAGCACCGTCTGCACTTCCCGGTAGGTGAGCGGGGAGGGCAGGCCGTCCGTGAACCGGACCTCTTCCGTTTCAAATGCAAGATCATCTTCAAGCATTTCGATGTCAGCTGCATACAGCCTTCCGTATTCCGTTCGCTTCCCCGAGGTGACCGAATAATCGCACAGGTGGACCAGGGTGAACTCCACGGCCCCGGTCTCTTCCCTCAGTTCCCTTTCAGCTGCTTCACCGGCGGGCTCCCCCTTCTCGATATGCCCGGCGGGCATCTCCCAGGTGAACCGCTCCCGGTGCCGCACAAACAGCCACCGGTCCCCGTACCGGGCCCCGATCACCACGTAGGTCAGTTTCCGCTCCCCGACCGATCCGGGTACCAGAAGCTCAGTAATAACAGCCATTCCCGGTACGTTTTATAAATGATACCAAGGTAGGAAATATCGCCTTTTGGATCAACAGGGCCAGGCCATTGATTTAAAGGAATAAATATTGGTATCTTTGGAATATGGAAACGCCACCGGTCGGAAATATCCGCCGGATCTTTCTGGAGGTCGGCAACCTGACAAGGTTCACGGGCATCTTTTTCCGGAACCTTTTCGGGGGCCGGTTTGAGACCAGGGAGTTCATTACGCAGTGCTACAGGACCGGGTACCAGTCCCTCCTCCTGATCGGCATCACGGCGGTGATCCTGGGACTGGTGCTTACCATCCAGACCCGGCCCATCCTGGCCGACCTGGGTGCGGAGGCCTGGCTGCCCAACATGGTGTTCATTACCATCATCACCGAGCTGGGGCCGGTGATCTTCGCCCTCCTCTTTGCGGGAAAGGTGGGCTCGGGGATCGGTGCGGAGCTGAGTTCCATGCGGGTCACGGACCAGATCGATGCCATGGAGGTTTCCGCCACCAATCCCGTGAAGTTCCTGGTGGTCACCCGGGTGCTGGCGACCACCTTCATGCTGCCCCTGCTGGTTTTTTACGGGAACCTGCTGGCTTTCCTGGGCTCCTTCCTGGGATTGAAAGCATACAGCAATATTTCGTTCCAGCTCTTTTACAGCCGCGCATTCTCGGATTTCTATTTCAGCGATATCTTCCCGGCCACCATCAAGACCCTCTTTTTCGGATTCTTTATCGGCATCATCAGCAGCTATATGGGGTATTACTCGGACCGGGGGACGGAAGGGGTGGGGCGCGCCGCCAACTCGGCGGTGGTGGTCTCCTCCCTGGCTGTCTTCCTGCTGGATTTGATCGCGGTGCAGATCACCGATCTCATTCTGTAAGGCCATGGATAAGGAGCGAATTCTACATATCAGCGGACTGTCCAAATCATTCGGGGGCCAGCAGGTGATCGACAGGGTCGGATTTTCACTGTACCGGGGCGAGAACCTGGTGCTCCTGGGCAGGTCGGGCACCGGCAAGTCGGTGATCGTGAAATGCATCGTGGGACTGATGGAGCCGGATGCGGGGGAGATCAATGTGTTCGGGACGGATGTGGTCAGATGTTCGGAAAAAGAGCTGAACCGGATCCGGACCCGGATCGGTTTCCTTTTCCAGGAAGGGGCGCTTTACGATTCCATGAGCATCGGTGAGAACCTTCTGTTCCCAGCGCGGCGGAACAGCAGGCTGCGGAAGCTGGGTGAAAAGGAGCTGCAGGAGATCGTGTTGCGGAACCTGGAGAACGTCGGGCTGTCCGATGCGGTGGACAAAATGCCGGGGGAGCTCTCCGGAGGGATGAAGAAAAGGGCCGGTCTGGCACGAACGCTGATGCTGTCGCCCGAGATGATCATTTATGACGAACCCACCACGGGGCTGGACCCCTTTACAAGTGAAGCCATCAACGAGCTGATCCTGAAGGTCCGCCGCGAGTACAAAACCTCCTCCATCATCATCACCCACGATATCAGGTGTGCGGAGGCAACGGGCGACCGGCTGCTGTTGTTGCATGGCGGCAGGATCGTGGCAGAGGGGGACATCGGTGCATTGCGGGACCACCCGGATCCGGAAGTGAGGAATTACTTTAAATAATCGAACAGCCATGAAAAGCAATCAACGCAGAAGCCTGATCGTGGGAGTGTTCATCACCCTGGCACTGCTCATTTTCATCGCGGGCATCTACCTCGTCGGCAGGAAAGAAAATATCTTCGGTTCCACCATGGAGGTAAATGCCATATTCAATGATGTGAAGGGAGTGCAGGCGGGCGACAGGGTGAGGCTTTCGGGGATCGACATCGGAACCGTGAAGGGCATCGGTTTTCTGGATGACAACAGGGTGAATATCCGCATGAGCCTGAATACGAACAGGGCAGTCCATGTGAAGAAAGATTCGAAGGCGACCATCGGGAACGAGGGACTGATGGGGGCCAAGGTGGTCACCATCCTGCCGGGAAGCATCCAGGCCGAACCGGTTGCCGAACTGGATACCCTGCAGACCATGGAGCAGGTGGATGTGGATGATATCCTCCGGGAGGTGAAAACCTCCAGCGAGAACATTGCCGTGGTCACCGGTGAACTGATCTCCATCACGCAGAAGATCAACCGGGGGGACGGGGTTTTCGGGAAGATCTTTACCGATACAACGCTGACTTCCAACCTGGATGATGCCAGTGAATACATTGCACGGATCACGGAAAACATCAATGGGATCTCCGAGAAAGTGAGCCGCGGACAGGGGATCGTGGGGAGGCTGTTCACCGATACCCTCCTCACCGGTCAGCTCGATTCGGCCGGAAGGAACATCGGCCAGATTGCCGCGAACATCTCTGAGATCACCGACAAGGTCAACCAGGGCGAAGGGATCTTCGGGCGTCTGTTCACCGACACCACCCTGACCAACAAGCTGTACCGGACCAGCCAGCACCTGGAATACACCACCCTCAACCTGATGGACCTCACCGAGAAGCTGAACAGTGATTCCAGCGCCCTGAGCCTGTTCATCAGCGACACCGCATTTGCCGATTCTGTGCAGATCCTCCTGTATAAGATCAACCGGGGCATCGAAGAGGCCACGGAGGCTTCCCGGGCGATCCGGCGGAGCGGCCTGATCCGGCTTTTCTCAAAGGACCGGGCGCCGGAGACGGACGTGGATTGAATTTTTTTAGGTATTTTTACAGCCTGTTTTCATTCCGGTCCGCATGCCGGACGCGCCGGGAGATCAACACATGAAGGGAGGGCAAATGCAGAATAAAAAACACAGGCCGCTGATCCTGGTGACCAATGATGACGGGATCGACGCAAAAGGATTCCGTGAACTGATCGGGATTGCCAGGGAGTTCGGGGAGGTGGCGGCCATCTCCTCCCAGATCCCCATGTCGGGGATGTCGCATGCGATCACCATCAAGGTCCCCATCCGGGTACGACCGGTCCTGGATGAGGAAGGATTCAGGTTGTACCAGACCACCGGAACACCGGTGGACGGTGTCAAACTCTCTTTCCACACCCTGCTGGCAAGGCGCCCGGATCTGCTGCTCAGCGGGATCAACCACGGATCCAATTCCTCCGCCAGCATCCTTTATTCGGGGACCATGGGAGCCGTGATGGAAGGAGCCGTCAACCACATCCCCTCCATCGGTTTCTCCCTGCTGGATTACAGGCCTGATGCGGATTTTGATGCCTCGGCAGGAGTGGCCAGGGAAGTGATCCGGCTGGTGCTCGAGAAAGGGCTTCCCGACGGGATCTGCCTGAACGTGAACATCCCTTCGGTCCCCGCCTCCGAAATCAGGGGGATCCGGTTCTGCAAACAGGCCAACGGATACTGGAGAGAGGAATTCGAAAAGCGGACCGATCCCAACGGCCACAGCTACTACTGGCTTACCGGGTTCTTTCATAACCGGGAACCGAAAGGAGGAGGGATCGGCACCGATGAATGGGCCCTGGCCAATCATTATGTTTCGGTGGTCCCCATCCAGACCGACATGACAGCCCATGCCTTCCTGGAAGTAATGAAGGAATGGGAAACATCAGGGATCAAGCATGGCGCCTGAAAAGCGATTCGATACCATCCTCTCGGGGCTGGTCCCCGGACTCATCCTTCCCGCCGTTACGCTGGTCATCATCTGGCTGATCAGGTATGAAGGAGGACTCTTCCGTTTCCTGGGAGAGTTCCAGCAGATGGGCATGCTGTCCAAGATCCTCAGCCTGTCCGTGATCCCCAACCTCCTGCTCTTCTTTCTCTTTCTCTGGACAAACCGCCCTTATTCCGCAAGAGGCGTTATCTTTGCCACACTGATCATGGCTTTTGTCATGCTGGTGCTCAAATTTGCGTAGCTGCCATGAGATATTTCATCATCGCAGGGGAAGCTTCCGGCGATCTCCACGCTTCCAACCTGATGAAGGAACTGAAGCGTCTTGACCCGGAGGCGGCATTCAGGTTCATGGGGGGAGACCTCATGGCTGCGGTCTCAGACGGGATGGTAATGCATTACCGGGAGACCAGCTACATGCTCCTGGATGTGGTGTTCCACCTGGGAAAGATCCTGCGGACCCTGCGGAAAATGAAAGCCGAAATGCGCGCATTCGGTCCCCACGCGGTGATCCTGGTTGACTATCCAGGTTTCAACCTGCGGATGGCCAGGGCGGCCGCGGGAATGGGGCTGAAGGTGTTCTACTACATTTCTCCCAAGGTATGGGCCTGGAAAGAGCGAAGGGTGAGACTGATCAAAAAATATACCCACCGCCTGTTCGTCATCTTCCCGTTCGAAAAAGCCTTCTTTCAGAAATTCGGTCTCCGGGTGGAGTATTTCGGGAATCCGCTGGCGGATGCGGTTGCTGCCTTCAGGAAGGAATTCCCGGGACCTGAAGCGTGGAAAAAGTCACACGGATTGGGGGAAGGACCGGTGGTGGCCCTGCTTGCCGGTTCCAGGAAAAAAGAGATCGAGGCCATGCTGCCGGTGATGGTCCGCGTGGCCGGGAACCATCCCGGATACCGGTACGTACTGGCCGGGGCTCCCTCTATTGATCCCGCTTTCTACGAACCCTTTATCCGCCATTCGCAGGTGGAGCTGGTGCTGGGCGAGACCTACCCGCTGCTGGCTTCGGCATTTGCAGGGATGGTCACTTCGGGCACGGCCACCCTGGAAGCGGCGCTGTTCGACGTGCCCCAGGTGGTCCTCTACAGGACCGGTTCCCTGGCCTATGCGCTTGCAAAACGAATGATAAAAGTTAATTTTATCAGCCTTGTGAACCTGATCCAAGGGGAGGGACTGGTGCAGGAGGTGATCCAGAAGGATCTCTGGCGGCGGACGGACAAAGAGCTGTCGCGGCTGCTGGAGGATGAAGGATACAGGGAAGCGATGCGCGGGGGCTATGGGGAGATCCGCCGCAGGATCGGGGAGGAAGGGGTTTCGGCGAGGATCGCAGCCCGGATGGTGGAACTCATACGGGGAAATACGAAATGAGAAAAGAGGCATGAAGATGAGACGGATTCTTTTTCTGGTGATCCTGGGATGCGCATTGACGGGAGCGTGGGCGCAGAATGTGCGTGTGGGCATCTTCCAGGACCAGCTTTTAACCGCCTCGGTGGTGTACTGCTCGTCGGGGAATTACCACCTGGTGGCCGGGGATGAGATCCTTGCCAGGTTCGGGCAGGGGGATGTTTTGTACCTCACGCTGGACCGGGAGATGGTGAAGGTACTGGATGCGGAGCGGGATTTCGGCTTCTTTTCGGAGGTGGAGTTGCGGGGCACCACACCTGACTGCGTCTTCCGCATCCGGCCGGTCCAGCCCGAGCTGGAATCGAGGATGTACGACGACGACCTGGTGGTGACCGCCCACGACCGTTACATGACGCTCATCAACCGGGTGGACATGGATAAATACCTGGCAGGGGTGGTCGAAGCCGAGGCCGGATACAATGCGGAAAAGGAATTTTATAAGGCACAGGCGATCCTCTGCCGCACCTTTGCGCTGAAGAACCTGGACCGCCATTTTTCCGAGGGCTTTTCCCTGTGCGACGGGACCCACTGCCAGGCATACAGGGGAAGGAGCATGCAGCATCCCGGGATCCTGACGGCCATCATGGAGACCACGGGAATGGTGCTGGCCGATTACCACTACAAGCTGATCACGGCCGCGTATCATTCAAACAGCGGGGGACAGACCCAGCGGGCGGGGGAGGTGTGGCTGTCGGATGCCGACTACCTCCAGTCCGTGGTGGATCCTTACTCCCTCCACCAGCCCCATGCCAAGTGGCGGGACACCATCTCGTTCAATGACTGGAAGCAGTATCTCCTGAAGAACGGGATGCGGAGCGTCAACCGGATCCCCGAAGAGATCATCTACGTGGAGCAGATGCGGCGCAAGAAAAATTTCGTGCTGGACAAAGACTCGATCAGGATGACCAAGATCAGGGAGGACTGGGGGTTCCCGTCAGCTTTTTTCGACCTGTTCCCCGACGGGGATTCCATATTGGTGTGGGGGAAGGGATACGGCCACGGGATCGGCATGAGCCAGGAGGGAGCCATGAAAATGGCCGGGGACGGATTCTTGTTCAGGGACATCCTGCAGTTCTATTTTCACGAGGTCAGGCTGATGGATTACAGGGACCTGCCTGCCTCCAGCATCCCCGACGTGGAATTCTGACACCCGTTTTTCGGACCGGATATGTGGACACTGTTTAAAAAAGAGATCGGCGGATTTTTCAGCAGCCTCACCGGCTACGTGGTGATCGTGGTCTTCCTGCTGCTGAACAGCCTGTTCATGTGGGTCGTCCCGGGACAGTTCAACGTGATCGGGAACGGGTATGCCACGCTGGATCCGCTGTTTGCCCTGGCCCCCTGGGTCTTCCTTTTCCTGGTCCCCGCCATCACCATGCGCATGATCGCGGAGGAGAAAAGATCGGGGACCCTGGAACTGCTGTATACCAGGCCGGTGACAGAAATGCAGATCCTCCTGGCCAAGTTCCTGGCCTCCTGGGCGCTGGTCCTCCTTTCACTGATCCCCACCCTCCTCTTCTTCTGGTCCGTCTCCCGGCTGGGGAGTCCCCCGGGGAACATCGATAGCGGTGGGACCTGGGGATCTTATGCCGGGCTGCTCTTCCTGGGCGGGATCTATGCAGCCATCGGGATCTTCACCTCTTCGCTCACGGGGAACCAGATCGTCGCATTCATCCTCGCCGTATTCATTTCGTTGTTCATGTACCTGGGCTTCGGTTTTTTGGGAGACCTGGCGGGGGAGGGGAAGACAGCCTTCCTGCTCTCCCGGCTGGGGATCGAATCCCATTACAACTCCATGAGCCGGGGGGTGCTTGATTCCAGGGATCTCCTTTATTTTCTGATGGTCATGGCATTGTTCATCATGGGAGCGCAGACCGTCCTGCGGAGGAGGGGACTTCCCATGCTGATCGCGGTCCTGGCTGTGGCCCTGCTTTCGGTGCTGTCGGGGATGAAGTTCTTCCGGATCGACCTGACATCGGAGAACCGGTACACGCTGGCCCCCTCCACCCGGAAACTGATGCGGAACCTGGATGAGGTGGTGTTCGTGCGGATCTACCTGGCGGGTGATCTCCCCGCGGAATTCGTGCATTTCCGGAGATCGGTCCGTGAGCTGATGAATGACATGAGGGCCTATGCGGGGGAGCAGCTGCAATACGAGTTTGTCAACCTGTACGAGGAGACCGATGAAACGGTCCGCAACCGCATGATCTCGGATTTGTATGAAAAGGGACTGAAGGTGACCAACATCCAGATGCGTGATAAGGAAGGAGGGGTGTCCGGGAAGATCATCTTTCCCGGGGCCATCATCTCCTGCAGGGAATACGAGATGCCGGTGAACCTTCTCAGGAACAATCCGGCGCTGCCGCATGAGGTCAACCTGAACAATTCCATCCAGACACTGGAATATGAATTTGCCAGGGCCATTCAGAACCTGACCACGGAGAAGGTCCCCCGCATCGCATTCATCGAGGGACACGGGGAGCTGGATTCGCTGCAGACCCACGGCCTGATGAACGAGCTGAAGAATTTTTTCCAGGTGGACCGGGGATTCATCCGGGGGAACCTGGATGCGCTCCTGAATTACGAGGCACTGATCATTGCCCGGCCCGAGCGGGAATTCAGCGAAGCCGACCGGTTCGCCGTTGACCAGTATATCATGCGTGGAGGCAGGGTGCTGTTTTTCCTTGACCCGGTGCAGCCATACGCCGACAGCCTGTCGGGCGGCACCACCGTGGCGCTGGCAAACCAGGTGGGCCTGGAAGAGCTGCTGTTCAAATACGGGGTGCGGGTCAACTATGACCTGGTGGCCGACCTGCAATGCAATTACGTCCCGGTGAACACCGCTCCCGCGGGGGAACAGGCGCGGTTCACCATGATGCCCTGGGTCTATTTCCCGCTCCTGTCCGGGCCCGTTTCCCATACGGTCACCCGCGGGCTCAACTACGTGAAAAGTGAGTTTGCCTCCACGATGGACACCCTCGGCGGCGGTGCTGTGCGGAAAACGGTGCTGCTGGCCACCTCTCCCGCAAGCAGGGCGCGGGAGGTCCCGCTCTACATCAGCATGGAAGAGATCACGGTCCCTCCCGATCCCGGGATCTACAACTCCTCCTTCCTCCCCGTGGGGGTGCTGCTTGAAGGAAGCTTCGAATCGTTCTACAAAAACTACCAGGTCCCCCGCGGAGTTTATCCGCCGGATACACGGGTGACCGGCAGCAGTCCGCCCACCTCCGTTTTCGTTGCCACCGACGGGGACCTGGTCCGGAACGAGGTGGAATACGAACAGGGCCGGCTGGTGGCCCGGCCGCTGGGGTACGACAAGTACACCCGGCAGACATTCGGGAACCTGGAATTCGTGATGAACGTGATCAATTACATGACCGATGAGACAGGGATCATGGAGCTCCGGTCCAGGGAGTTCAAGCTGCGGCTGCTGGACCGGGAAGCCATCAATGACCGGGGCACGGTTCTCCGGTGGAAGCTGGTCAACACGCTGGTCCCGGTGGTGCTGGTGATCCTGGGGGGGATCGGGTTTTATTTCTTCAGGAAACGAAAATTCGCCACATAGCGTGAAACGCCGGGCAACCATCGGGATCATCGTTTCCGTGATGCTCGTCATTGCGCTGATTCTGGTATTTACGGACCCGTGGAGCACCCTGCGCCGGGACAGCAGGAAGCTGCTGCTGAACCATCCGGCCGAGGTGGACAGGATCTTCCTTTCCGACGGGTACGACACCACCCTGCTGGTCAGGCAGGACACTGCCTGGCTGCTCTCCGGCCGGGAGCGGGCCAATCCCGTGGCCGTGGAAAACCTGCTCTTTGCCGCCGAAAGGATCCGGATCAGTTCCATCCTGACCGGGGAACCGGATCCGGAAGGAAAAACAGTCCGGAGGATCCGCTTTTACAGCGGGAATGAGGTGGTCCTGGAGTACGAACTCATCACCGGCGGCACGCGTTACCTGGTCAGGCCCCCCGGATCGGAGCGGAGTTACTATGTGTCGCTTTCGGGGTATCCGGGGCTGGACCTGGACAGGGTCTTTTCCAGTGCACAAAACCATTACAGGGAGCATCTCCTGATCGATCTGCTCCCCTCGGAGATCTCCATGATCGAGGTGGAGGCGGGGGATGGTGAACCGTTCCGTTTTACACAGGATCCCGGGGGGGACATCCGCTGCCTGCTTCCGGAGAGCGACAGTGTGATCCCCTTCAACCGGCTGGACACCCTTGCCGTCAGATTGCTGTTCAGCTATTTTACCCACATCAGGTACGAGCGGGTGACAGCGGTCCCGGTAAGCCGGCTGACCGGCTCCGGACCGGAAACCACTCCCCTGGCCCGGCTTCGCGTGGAGTCACGCAGCGGTGAGAAATACAACCTCCGCATCTATCCCCTGTACCGGGACGAGGGCGGCGAACCGGACATGTTCCGGGCCCTGGTGGCCTATAACGACCGGCCCGAAGCGCTGGTGGTGAACTACATCTACCTGGATGTGCTGATGCGGGATCTGTCGCGGTATTTTGCAAAAGGGGAGTAGCGGCTTTCACGATTTTTTTTTGTATTATTGATGGATTAACCGATCTCTGAACACATAAAGAACATAATAAAAGAACAGATCATGAAATTTGTCGTATCCAGTATGGAACTGCTTGGTCATCTGCAGGCCATCAGTCGCGTCATCAGTTCAAAGAACACCCTGCCCATCCTTGACAATTTTCTCTTTTCACTGGAGGACGGGGTACTGGATATCACTGCTTCCGACCTGGAGTCCACGATGGTCACGCAGATCCGGCTGGAGAACACGGATGGTTCGGGAGTGATCGCGGTCCCTGCCCGGCTGCTGACCGATACGCTGAAGGAGTTCCCGGAGATCCCGCTTACATTCGAGATCAACACGGACAGCCTGGTGATCGTGATCCAGTCCGAGAACGGCAAGTTCACCATTCCGGGTCAGAACGGCAATGAGTTTCCCCAGATGCCGGTGATCAAGGATGACCAGAAAGAAACCGTGGAACTGGACCGGGACCTCCTTCTGGCCGGGATCAGCAAGACACTCTTTGCCACCGCGGACGACGAACTCCGCCCGGTGATGAACGGGATCTTCATGGAGCTTTCCCCCGACGACATCACCTTCGTGGCTTCCGATGCCCATAAGCTGGTCAGGTACAAGCGCACGGACGCCTCGGCCGAAAACGCGGCCAGTTTTATCCTTCCCAAGAAACCGGCCTCGCTGCTCAGGAACATCCTTCCCCGTGAAGAAGGCCAGGTGGTCCTGGAATTCGACGACCGGAATGCATCCTTCACCCTGCCCGGCTACAGGCTGGTCTGCAGGCTGGTGGACGGGAACTATCCCAGCTACAACTCGGTGATCCCCACGGACAATCCCTACCGGATGGTCATTGACCGGCTGGCCTTTTACAACACCCTGCGAAGGGTCTCGGTCTTTTCCAACCAGGCCAGCAATCTGGTGAAACTTTCACTCACGGGGAACCAGCTCAACATTTCCGCACAGGACATTGATTTCTCCATCTCGGCCAATGAACGGCTCAGCTGCCAGTATGAAGGGGAGGATATGGAGATCGGCTTCAAGTCCACCTTCCTGGTGGAAATTCTGGCGAACCTCTCCTCCGGCGAGGTGGTGCTGGAGATGAGCGATCCCACCCGCGCCGGGATCCTGGTCCCCGCCGAGCAGGACAACGAAAATGAAGACACCCTCATGCTGCTCATGCCCATGATGATAAATGCCTGACGGATGCGTCTGAACCTGAAGAATCCCATTGTTTTTTTCGATCTGGAGACCACCGGTATCAACATCGCGGCCGACCGCATCGTGGAGATTTCCTACCTGAAGGTGGACCTGGGCGGGAACGAGACTTCCAAAACGATCCTGGTCAATCCGGAGATGCCCATCCCCGAACAGGCCACCGCCATCCACGGGATCACCGATGAGGATGTGAAGAACGCCCCCACATTCGGCGAGGTCGCAAAGAACCTGGCCAGGGATTTCGAGGGATGCGACCTGGCCGGCTACAATTCGGTAAAATTTGATATTCCCCTGCTGGCCGAAGAATTCCTGCGGGTAGGAGTGGACATAGACCTGAAAAAGAAAAAGTTCGTGGATGTCCAGATCATTTTCATGAAGATGGAACCCAGGACCCTGGCCGCCGCATACAAGTTTTTTGTGGGAAAAGAGCTGGACAGCGCCCATTCGGCCGCCGTGGACACCATGGCCACTTACGAGGTGCTGCAGGCCCAGCTGGACCGGTACCCGCAGCTTGAAAACGACATCGGGAAACTGGCAGAATTCTCCTCCCATAACCGGAATGCCGATTTTGCCGGCCGGATCGTTTACAACGAGAAGGATGAGGAGGTATTTAACTTCGGAAAATACAAAGGCAGGCTGGTGAGCGAGGTCCTCGAAAAGGACCCAGGCTATTACGGATGGATGATGAATGGCGATTTCCCGCTCTACACCAAGAAAGTCCTCACTACCATCAAGCTCAGGTCCCTCAACAAGTAGCATCATGAAGATCATCTGCATTGGCAGGAACTATGCGGACCATGCCCGTGAAATGAAAAGCGCGGTACCCGCCGTCCCCGTATTTTTCATGAAACCCGACACGGCGCTGGTCACCGGTAACCGTCCCTTTTTCCTTCCGGATTTTTCAAAAGATGTGCACCACGAAGTGGAGGTGGTGCTCCGGATCAGCAGGGACGGGAGCCGCATCCCCGAAGCGGATGCGCCGGGCTGCTTCGGGAAGATCGGACTGGGTGTGGATTTTACGGCACGGGACCTCCAGCATGAGATGAAGGAAAAGGGACTTCCGTGGGAGATCGCCAAAGGATTTGACCATTCGGCCCCGGTGAGCAGGTTTTTCTCCCTGAAGCGGTTCGGGGATATCCACAACCTTCCCTTCAGGCTCGATCTGAACGGAGCCACCGTGCAGGAAGGGAACACCTCGGGCATGATCTTCTCCTTCGAGGCCATCATTGCATACGTCTCCCGGTTTGTGACCCTGCGGCGGGGCGATCTGGTCTTTACGGGAACGCCGGCCGGGGTGGGACCTGTGAACAAGGGCGACCACCTGGAGGGATTCCTGGGCGGGATCCGGATGTTTGATTTCAAAGTGGAATGAAGGAAGAAAAGGGTTACGAACTCCGCAGGATCTCCCTGGGCGGGGTATCCGCCTACCTGCTTTTCAAACCTGGCAGGGCCGTGCTGGTGGACAGCGGACGCGGAGGGTCCGCGGATAAGATCCTGGAAGCGCTGCGGGGAGCGGGACTGCAGCCGGAGATGCTTGGGCTCCTCATCCTGACCCATGCCCATTTCGACCATGCGGGGACTGCCGCAAGGATAAAGGCGGCGACCGGTTGCAGGATCATGGTCCACCGCTCCGAGGAGGAGCGGCTCAGGAAGGGATTTACGAAGTTGCCGGGCGGCACCCGGTGGAAAGCCAGGGTTCTGGTGGGTCTGGGAAGGATCTTCGTGCCCCGGCTGGGAAAATATGAAGGAGTGGAACCGGATCTCCTCGCAGATGATTCATACGATCTGAGGGAGTTCGGATTTCCCGCCAGGGTGATCCACACCCCGGGGCACACCCCGGGTTCCATGGTGGTGCTCACCGAAGCCGGGGAGATGTTTTCGGGTGATACCTTTTTCGGGCTGGAGGGGAAGGAATATTTCCCGCCTTTTGCCGAGGATCTCCCGGCCCTGCTGGAAAGCTGGAAAATGATCCGGTCGCTTCCCGTGAAGGTCATCTACCCGGCACACGGGAACCGTTTTACGGCAGAACAGTTCCATGATGCCCTTGAACCCGCACTGAAGAAGTACGGTCGGGATGCACCGGTGCATCAGGGTTCGGAAAGATAGCCCGAAATGAGATCATACACCTCCTGCCGCTGGGCATCGGGCAGGTTGTTGATGCGGGTGCGGTGCGTGCCCCCTTCCTTCACGAAAACTTTCACATTGTGCTTCACTGCATCAAGTTCCACTGCGGTGGCCGACCAGGTGTCATTTTCACCGTATATGAAGATGAAATTTTCCGCTTCCCGCTCCAGGTAATCCTGCAGCCTTTTGGAGAGTCGGCCGTCAAAACTGTATTCCAACCCTTCCGGCAGGGTGAAGGTGAATACCGGATTATCCACATGCCGGATAAACCTGTCAAATTCATCCAACTCGTACCCGTAATACCCCATCTCGGTGAGCGCCTGGTAGAAGAAGGGCTGGTATTCGGTAATGAACTGGTCGCTGAAATAGTCAAAGCCGGCCACCCGGTTCATATGCTGGATCACTTCTCCGGGCCCGGCCCTTCTCCCGGGGATCTCTGAAGCGGTGGCATAGCCCCACTGCCAGAAGGCGAACGGATATTCAAGCACGCAGTATTCATAGGCTTTCTCAAATCCGCCGGCGTAGCTGTAACTGTATCCTTTTTCCTTTGAGAATTCGATGAAACCGGGTAAGAAGCGTTCCTGTTCCTTCAGCGCCATCTTCTGGAACCTGCGCACTTTCCTCCGCTCGGTGGCCGATCCCACCCGGTCCAGGAATTCATAGATCCGGGGATCCTCCACCGAAAAATTCAGGGGGGCCACGTAAGGGACCCTCACATCCACATCATCCGGATAGTACATGCTGTGGTACATCACCGTCTGTCCCCCTTTGCTGATCCCCGTGGAGATCCATTTCCCGGGATAGAGTTCCCTGAACATAGAGATGATCCTGTGGTGGTCGGATGCCGCCTGCCAGGTGTCCAGGTACCGCCATTCCAGGCTGTCGGGCCGGCTTCGGCCAAAATACCTGTGCTCCACCATGATCTGGTTGCATTGCAGCTGGTTTGCGATCTCGGAGGTGTAGTAGTATTTGGCATCATAACCGGCGGTGACCAGCACAACCGGTTTCAGCGGGTCGATGTGCGAGATGTAGATCCGCTGGGTGAAGCTTTTACCCTGCGGGTTCCGGTGGTCCAGCGGCTGCCGGATCATCACCTCCAGGATGCGGTCGTAAATGGACTCCTGTCCGAGTTCCCTTACCTCGATCACCTCCTCCCGGCTGAGGAACTGGTCCAGGGTGACCGTCCCCCATCCCTGCAACAGGGCAACGGCCAGCAGCGCCCCGGTCAAGAACAGCTTTCTCATATGCACATCAAAACCGCAAAAATAGCAGTTTTAACATTTACTGGTTCTCATTTAACACATCTTTCTCATTACCGGGACCGTCTATTGTATCCTGAACGGTCGCCTCTATTGCGAATACCGCCTTTTTCGAAAACATTTTTTTAAAAAAATCGGGTTTGATACTCAGAATGATCACAAGGGTTGAACAGATCAATATGCTGAACAGGACGATGGAATAGCCCAGATCCAGGATGATCTCTCCACTGCTGAATCCCCTCTGAAGTGGCAGCGATGCAAGCACAGCAGGCACCAGTCCCTTAGGCGACATCACCGACATGATGGCCCGTTCGGGTCCGGGAATCCCCTTCCCCGCCAGCAGGAGGATTCCGGGAACCCGCAGCAGGATGATCAGCAATACGATGAACAGTCCGGTGGCATAAGTGCCCAGCGCTCCGAACTGAAGGGAAATACCCACATAGACAAAAAAATAAGTCTGCATGATAAAAACGATCTCCGCGAAAAAATCCCTTTCATTTAGGTTGAATCCGGAGCTGTCGAATTTGAATGTCTTTCGAAACCTGGAACCATCCCGGAACAGGTCCACATTTCCCATCAGGATCCCGAAGGAAAGAACGGCAATGCCGCCGTTAAATCCCAGTGATTCCACCAGCCCGTAGAGAATGAATACGAATGCAAGGGTGGTGAACATGGAATTTTTAACGCTTCTGATCAGGTTGATCAGAAAGGACCACAACAATCCCCCGGCAAGACCTATCAGAATGGCAAAAAGAAAAGCCTTCCACATTTTCGAGAAAACAGCGCCCGTGGACACTTCGCCTCTTGCCATTCCATCCAGCAGGGCCAGTCCCACCACCAGGCACAGCACATCACTGAGGGCGGACTCCAGGATGAGTACCGAGGAACTTCTTTCGCTCATTTTCAATTGCCTGACCATGGGGATCACCACCGCTGAAGAAGTTCCTCCGACAATGGCCCCGATGAATATGGAGCTGAGTGGATCAAGGGAGAGGAACCATCGGGAAATAAGCGAGGTAATAAAAACGGTTACGACAAAATTGATCACCGTGATCAGGGAAGCAGAACCGATGGAGGATTTGATCTCCTTGAATTTAAGCCCCGATCCGCTTTCAAACAGAATGACGATGAGTGTCACCGTTGTGAACACGCTGCCCAGCTGCCCGAAGAAATCCTGAGAGACCACCCCGCTCACAGGCCCGATGATAATACCGATCAGCATGAGGAGCAGGGGATTGGGGATCTTGGTTTTGTCGAACAGCTCATTGAATGCATGAGAGGAAAAGATCAACAGTCCGAGTACGATGATTGTGATATAGATATTCATCTGTATTACATTTTGTAAGTCGCCGTTCCCGCAATGATTGCGCAGGATAATTTAAAAAACATGATCTGTTTTTGCAGTCGGCAGACCGGCTAAAGTTAACTATTCCAGAAAATTTGCTATATCTTTCGTGCGACCATACACTACCACAATATCATCTTTATTTAATACAGTTTCGGCATGTGCCACTTCTTTCACTTCCTGCACAGTGCGCTGCATACCTAAAATGTTCTTTTTGCGTGTTGATACAATGGTAGTTAATACGGTAATATTGTGAGATTTCCTTAAATCCATGTCTTTGAGAGATCTTCCCGCATATTTTCCGGGAACTTTTGCCTTCACGATCGTGAAATCACCGGCAAGTTGGAATGAATCAATGTAGTCCTCGTGATGAAGATTTTTAGCCAGTCTTTCTGCTGAATCAAGTTCAGGATGCACGATCTCCTCGATCTTCATGGCCTGAAGCACAGTCTCATGCAGTGGAGATACGGCACGGCTGATTATTCGTTTTGCATTCAGCTGTTTCATCAATGCTGTAGCCATGATGTTTTCTCCTTCATTCTCTCCGATACAAATTATTACCGCATCGGCATCCTTCACAGGAAGATCACTTATTACATGAAAATCCGTACAATCGGCACAGATGGTCTGTGTGATTTCATCCTTATAAAATTCGATTTTCTCCATCCGTTTATCCAGCCCGATCACTTCGTGTCCGAGGTTCGTCAGCTGGGTTGCCAGAGAAGCGCCAAAGTTCCCGAGGCCAATCACTAGATAGTTCATGAATCTGACTTTAATTGATTAATATTTCTTCTGAGGGATACCGGTATTGCATGCTTTTTATTTTTCTGAAGAATACCACAAGAAGGGTGAGGGTTCCAACGCGTCCGGTAAACATTGTCACAATGATCATGTATTTTCCGGGAACCGATAAATCAGCTGTGATCCCCCTGCTGAGTCCCACCGTACTGAATGCCGAAAAAACTTCAAACACGATATCTGAAAATGCTTTTTCCGGATCAGACAGCAAGAGCACGAAGACAGCCAGGCCGATTACTATCAGTGACAGCATCACAAATGCCGAAGCCCGGTTAAGCGACGACCCCGGAATTTCCCTTCTGAAAAATTCAACCCGGTTGCGGCCTCTGATCAAACTGTGTGCATTAAGCAGGGACAGCGCAAAAGTGCTTGTCTTAATCCCCCCGCCCGTGGATCCGGGCGATGCACCGATCCACATCAATATGATGACCATCACAAGGGCGGGAAGCTGCAAATTTCCGGTATTGACCGTGTTAAATCCTGCCGTACGGGGCGTGACCGCACTGAAAAAAGCAGTTACAAGCTTGCCGATGCCGTAGTGTTCAGAGAGGGTGTGATTATATTCGAGCAGAAGAAATGCAACGGTTCCCACACCAGTTAAAAACAGAGTGGTCAGCACCACAATCCGGGTATTCAGGCTGATGATGTGAGGAAGGTATACAGGTTTTCTTTTTCTGCCCGGTTTCCTCACTTTGTGAATGATCAGGTGCTTCAGGTAACTGTAAATATTAATGATCACCGGGAATCCCAGTCCGCCTGTGATAAACAGCAGAGCGATTACCAGTTGAAGGGTATAATTGAAACGGAAATCAATATCGAAAAAGCTCTGGGACAGAGTGGAGAAGCCTGCATTGCAGAAAGCGGAAATTGCATGAAAGACGGAAAAGAATAGCCTGTCACCTGGATACAATGCCGCTGATCCGTTCAGACTGAAATAAATCAGCACCATTCCGGCAGCTTCAAATGACAGGGTGAAAATCAATATCTTAAGCAGGGTGTTGAACACCCTGGCAATTTTCCTTTCACTGGTCAGATTTCCTATTAAGATAATACCCTGATAAGATGCACCTCCTTTAAAGAAAAATACAAAAAAGCTGGTAAATGTCATAATCCCCAGGCCCCCCAGCTGTATCAGTATCATAATAATAATCAGACCGAACCGGGTGAAATAAGTCCCCGTGTCCACCACGATCAGTCCGGTGACACACACAGCGCTGGTGGAGGTGAAGAGTGCATCGGTGAGGCCGATACCTGAATGAGTCGCTCTTGGCATCATTAACAGCAGCGTACCTGCCATGATAAGCGCAAAAAAACTGCCTACAAACAAAAGCGCCGGATTGATTTTTTTATTCTTTGACCAGAAAGTAAAACGTGACAGCTCCCGGATAAGGTTTATCGCAAAAACCGGCACCAGCCAGATCTTGAGTTCCAGTGGGTGTAACAGGGCCTGGTCTTTGAAGACAATAAAAATTCTGCAGATGAAGATCAGGACATAAAAAGCCCACAGTATAGTATCTATTACCCATACCCTGAACTTCTGATTTTCAGGTGTGATCAGGATGTATTTTAAAGGAATACTGAGTACGATGACCAGGAGAAATAAAAGATACAAGTGGTCGAGGATGTAAACCAGTCTGCCACCCTGTTCAAATCCCACATCAAAAAGAAGGGTTAGAACAGCCAGTGAGCCGTTGATCAGCGGGAAAAATGTGAGCCACGTCTTTCTCATTTACGGGATCTGAAATGACATTTACTTTCTCCAGAAATTTCCGGTGAACAACAAAATAACCGTGTATATTTCCAGTCTGCCAAGCAGCATGAGAAAGGCGAGAATCAGCTTTGCCATGCCGGGCAGGGAAGCAAAATTTGATGCGGGTCCAACATCCCCGATCCCGGGTCCAATTCCCGCCATGCAGGTGGCTGCCGATCCAGCGGCTGTGGCCCCGTTCAGACCGCATAAAATAAGAGAAAAGCTGCCGGCAAGAAAAATGATAACATAAATGGCAATGAAGGATAGAATGGAATTATTTGTCTGCGCATCCAGGGGTTTTTTGTTCAGCCTGAGTGTAAAGACTGCATTGGGAGAAACAGACCGGTTCAAAAGCAGTCGTATATTTTTCAATGCCACCAGGTGCCTTGCCATTTTAATTCCGCCGGCAGTGGATCCTGTGCTTCCTCCAAGAAACATGGCTAAAAAGAGGATCACCCAGGCAGTATGAGGCCAGAGCAGATAATCGGCAGTGGAATATCCGGTGCAGGTCACGATTGAGATTACCTGGAAAAATCCCTGGCGGAAAGATTCCTCCAAATGCCTGTCCAATGCGAAGTAAAGCATTGATGAAATGATTACTCCAAGCACCAGGACAACGGATATATAGAGTTTCAGCTCTTCATTACTGTTTATTCTTTTTAGATCCCTCTTCAGCAGGTAATAGTGAATGACAAAATTTGTCCCCCCGAGAAGCATAAAGATCATTACCACATATTGTACATAATTTGAATAGTCCGAAATGCTCGTGTTTTTGGGAGAGAAACCACCTGTAGCTACTGTCCCGAATGCATGGCAGACACTTTCAAACAGGTTCATTTTCCCGGCCATCAATAAGATTACCTCGGCAACTGTGAGACTTACATAAATGATCAACAGCCGGATCCCGACAGATTTAATCCTGGGTTCTATTTTTTCCTGCAGGGAAGACTCGAGTGTGAACAGGTTGTAGCCACCCATCTGAAGCTGGGGCATGATGACGATAAACAGAACGATGATCCCGATCCCGCCTATCCAGTGCGTCAGGCTTCGCCAGAACAAAACGGACTTTGGCAATGATTCAATGTCAGTCAGAATGGAAGAACCCGTGGTGGTGAACCCGGAAACCGATTCAAAAAAGGCATCGATAAAACCTGGTATTGCACCTGAAAACAGGTAGGTCAGACAACCCACCAGGGCTATGAAAACCCACGATAATGTCACCGCCAGAACAGCATCTTTGCGCTGGATGATCTCATTTTTTCCCTGTTTGCCGGTCAGTATGAACAATATGAGCCCTACACTGAATGAGACCAGAGCAGAGTAGATGAAAGGGAGAGCAGGTTCCGTATAGATGATCGCCACACCGGTACAAACGGCCATGGATGCGGCTGCAATGAATAATATCCTTGAGACTATCTTTAGAACCGATTTGAAATTCACGATACTGCTCATATACCTCCCGCATTATTCATTGCCCTGTTTTTATCCGCTTCAGTGAGAATCTTATTTACCAGTTCTTCCAATTTTTCAAGCTGCTTTTCAGCTGTGAATACGACTTCTTTGTTTAAATGCGATTTGTAATAATTCGAGAGTCTATCCGTAAGATTTTCAATCTTATTATAGAAGTATACGGGAAGGATAAACAGGATGAGGCCGATGATTACTATTCCTGTGATTCCCACTTTTTTCTGGATTTTCAAGACTTTAATGGCCTGGCTTACAATTTCTTCGTCTCCCTGTTCAATTATTTTGAATTTAATCTCCATCACATCACGTACATATTGCCGCAGATTGAGGAATTTTTCTTTATAAACCTGATAATTACTTACATATTCTTCTGCTTTTACGCTGTATGAAAACCGGATAAAGGCATTATTCAGTGATTCACTTAGTTCAAGTTCAGTATCATTTACAGGTGAAGATTCCTGCAATTGAAGTTTTTTTTCGAACTCATCTAAATACATTGCCGGGCTTAAAATAATACCTTCGTTCTCTGTAGTAACACTATCTTGTGGTTGATTTTCAATAAGCATCGTGTTTAGACCGTCCAGAATTGTCTGCATATCGTACATATTTCTCAAGGATGCATAATTCTGACCGTGGCAGGATTGTAATTTGGAAACCAAACCCTGATTAACGGAAATATTTACAATTTGAAGAAGAAAGGATATCAGGAATACCAGAAATAATCCGTACATAAGTTGCATTGTAATCCCTTTCATATCAAGACATTTATGATTCAGAAATAATGGGAAGGCTGAAATAAAACCGGCTGCCCGAACCCGGCTCACTCTCGGCCCATATTTTACCATCCTGCTTTAAAATAAGTTCTTTGGAAATAGTGAGTCCAAGCCCGGTTCCCTGCTGGTCTGATCCCGGCACACGGAAAAATTTCTCAAATATCATTTCAAGATATTTTCCTTCTATCCCTTTCCCGAAATCCTCCACCGTGAATATGATCTGTTCCCGATCCATGGAAGCAGTCACCCGGATCTGCCCTCCGGGATTGGAGTACTGAATGGCATTGTTGATCAGGTTCATTAATACCCATGCTGTTTTTTCAGAGTCGGCGTACAGGGGAGGGAGATCGGGATCTGCCTGATAATAAATATTTATCTGCTTCTTTTTCGACTGATTATCGGATGCTTCTTTCACGTATTCAAATAATTCCAGGGGACGAACCTTCCGGTAATTCAGCTGAATGTTGCCTGTTTCCAGCTGGGCAAGGTTCAGTAATTCAGATGTGATTGTCAGCATATTGTTGGTATCGGTTTTCAGCGCACGGATGATTTCTCTTTGCTCTGAATTCAGTGTTCCGATCCGAGGATCATCCAGCAGCTTCAGGTTGAGACGCAATGAAGAGATGGGACTTTTTAACTCGTGTGACATGGTAGCCATGAAATTGGTCTTGGCTTCATCCTGTTCCAAAAAGTGAGTGATGTTCTTGAGAACAATCACGATACCCGCATGCGTTGATTTATCTTCTCCGGTTTTTGTAATGTTCACTTCCAGGATCTCACGGGTAAAATACCGCACCTTCTCATCGATGAACAGCCGCAGCGGTTTAAAGTCCCTGTTCGGGGTCTCCGGGGAGTCCAGGATATCATGCATAATAGACTGGAAAACAGGATTCTGGGTTGCGATCATTGTCGCATCTTTACCGATCAGGGAAGATTCACTTATCCCGATGATCTTGCTTGCATACGTATTTGAAAAGATAATCTCATTCCTGTCGTTAATGCCAATGATGGCATCCTTCATATTATTAATGATGGTATCGATGCGTTTTTTCTCGAACAGGAGTTCTGAAAGGTTGCTGTTTTCATACTCATCCAGCTTTGCCGCCATGGTGTTGAATGCGCTGGCCAGTTCTCCCAGCTCATCATTTGACTGAAAGTCCAGTCTCTGGCTGTAATTCCGGTTAGCGATCTCTGTAATCCCTTTGATCAATGCTCCAATCGGCCTGGCTATATTTCTCGGAAACCTTAAAAAGAAAAGCGCTGAAATAATGAAACAGATGGTCCCGATCAATGACATGAAAACAAAAGCCCCGTGGGCTGTACTTTCCAGCAGTGTATTTTTATAGCTGATCGCTTCCATGTTCATATCCCAGAGGATGACGATCAGATTTCTGGTTTCAGTGTATTCCGGTATAAGCCTGTCGAAGGACAGTCCGGGATCATCCATCTCACTGGAAATCATTTGTTCAAAGGTGGAAATATATGCGGCATAGGAATGTTTCAATTTTTCAATGACACCCGACTCTCCTTCTTCGGTGATGTTGTTCTCCACAGCTTCAAGATGCGTATCGAATAAAAGTCTGTTTTGTTGATACAGATTATCGTCAAAAATTTCCTTGCCGGAAAGGAAATACTTGAACTGCTGGTTTTTGATCTCATCAACCGATAGAATCAGATATTTCGCGGATTCAACGGTCTGATAATTCTCCTGAAGCATAGCCCTGGACCTGTTTGAAAGATCATATATAAAGAAACCGCCGATGATCCACAGCAGGATAATCATGAAGAAAAGAAATCCAAAGCCGATAAATAGCTTATTTTTCAGACCGATACGTATCATTATTTCAGCTTTTAAACCAGGTCCAAATTACTCTTTTCAAGCTGTTTAAATCAACTTCCGGACTGTTATTATTTTTCTTTTTCATCGCAATTTTATCCAGTATGTTTAAAGCTGCCCTGCCAACAACAAGAAGAAGGAGGATGATCACGATGAATAACACCACAGCCACAACATCCATAAAATCCATTTTTCGATCCGTTGGTTTTGAACGGATATGCCAAATGTCGTTCCAGAAATACAGGAAAAGGGAGAAGCAGCGCGTAACGGTCTTTCTGACAGGGCAGAAAAAGTTACCCTTCTTTTCTCATGGTCTGTGGACTACGGGAGGACCATGTTAAATTAAAAGGGGATACTTCTATTTTGATAGGGTATTATTTCAGATGGTATTGCTCGAGTTTCCTGTACAGTGTAGGTATTCCGATCCCTAATTTTTCTGCAGCCTTTGTTTTGTTCCCTTTCGTATATACCAGCATTTTGATAATATGTTCTTTTTCAACCTCCTGCAGGGTGGCATGATCCCCAGGGCTCGCTGTGTCGGCAGGGAATAAAATCTCCAGTGGCAGCAGTTCACGTGTAAGTTCTTCATTTTCTGCCAGGATCACTGCCCGCTCAATGACATTCTTCAATTCTCTGGTGTTTCCCGGCCAGTTGAATCCCATGATTTTATTCAGGAACTTATCGGATACATGAGTGATTTTTTTGTTGGTCTTGCAGGAATAAATAGAGACGAAATTATCGACCAGCAACGGGATGTCCTCTTTCCGGTCCCTTAGTGCCGGAATTGCAATCTTAAATACCGAAAGCCTATAATACAGGTCACTTCTGAAATGGCCGCTCTGGGAATCCTTCAGTAGATCCCTGTTGGTGGCGGCGATGATCCGGACATTTACCTGCGTATGTTTTGTATCTCCGATCTTTGTGAATGTTTGATTTTCAATAATCCTGAGTAATTTTGCCTGCAGGTCAGGATGCATTTCGCCTATCTCGTCCAGGAACAAAGTACCGTCATTCGCCTCTTCAAACAGTCCTTTTTTATCATAATTGGCTCCGGTAAATGAACCCTTCCTGTGACCGAACATCTCAGATTCAAGCAGCTCTTTCGGAAAGGCGCTGCAGTTGATCGCCACAAAGGGTCTATTCCTTCTCGGACTGGCGTTGTGAATGGATTGGGCAAAGAGTTCTTTTCCTGTTCCGGTTTCTCCTTCAATCAGCACAGCCGAATCGGCAGGGGCTACTTTTTTTGCCAGGTGAATGGTCTCTGTAAATATCTTTGATTTGCCAATGATCCGGTCGAAGCTGTAGCGGTTTTCAAGTCTGTCTTCCAGCTCAAGGATCCTCCGGTGCATCCTGGCTTTTTCAATCGCCTTTTCCACGGTCACGATGATCTGTTCATCCCCATCTCCCTTGGTGATGTAGTCAAATGCACCCTGCTTCATTGCATATACCCCGTCAGTGATCGTACCGTATGCCGTAAGGAGGATTATTTCACATTCAGGATACTGTGATTTTATGGTTGTTAGTACTTCAAGTCCGTTGATGTCAGGCAATTTTACATCGCATATCACCAGCAGTATATCCTTGTCCTTTTCAAGCAGCTTTAATCCTATGACAGCATTTTCAGCCTGGAAGACCTCATACCCTTCCAGTTCAATGATCCTGGAAAGCGCTTTACGTAGTTGCTCCTCGTCATCAATTACCAGTATTTTGCCTTTGTTCATCGGGCTAAAAAAACAAAAATACATATTTCCTCTTTATCCCTTACGGCGACCAGCGGCAGACGGGATATCTGCGGTACGTGGCCTCCGACCAGGGGGAGCGCTCGTAAATATACCTGAGCTGAAGGTAGGGATTGGCATTGAATGCGGAGTCGCTCGCTTTCAGTGCATCGAATTCCCGCTTCAGCCCTTGATCCTCCTCCAGGAGTTTTTGGGCGGTCTCTTCAAAAATGTAGGGGGAGAAGTATTCTTTCCGGGAGAGGATGGCATCGAAAAAATTCCAGCTGAAAAAGGAATCATACCCATGAGGCTCCAGGGTCTGGACCAGGTATTCGATGGCCTTTTGCCTGACCGGGATCACGTAATCGCCCGCCAGGAACCGGATCTTCTGTTCTTCGCGCCGCACTTCCGTACCGGAATGCCAGTAATGCCCGTTGTACGGCTCGCCGGTGGTCCGGTAATCCCCGATGAAATACACCTCCACTTCCATCACCGTATCCCCGGCAAGTTCCCGCATCTCCACCCCGTTCAGGCGGAGCCTTTCGACCACTTCCTGCCAGGCACAGGGGAGGATGTAATATTCGGGAACATCCACGGTGACCGCGGGCCTGAAATATTTATAGTACCGGATCTCCTGCTCCCAGGGATCGTCGCGGTCATACCAGAGCCTGGGGTGACCGGTCACCCTGCTCGGTTCTGTCCTGGCTGTATATCCCCTGAAACGAAGCCACTCATACCTGGCACTGTCCGCTTCCCAGCGAATGACGAACGAATCCCGTTCCATCTTCTCCTCCGTGGCGGTTTGTTTCACCTCTGCGATTTCCGCACGATGCGTGCTGCTGAACCGTAGGGCTTCCCTGAGCAGGTGCCAGGTGGAAAGCACGCGGTCTTTGAAAGGCTTGAGCATGTGCGTTTCCACGGTGAAGGAAAGGGTGTTGAACAGGGCTGTGTACCCGGTGGTGTACCTGGGATAATCCATGAAGCCCACCATGCCGCTTTCGGGGGACGCTCCCACGCTCCACACGTAGGGGATCATCTCATAGGGAGTCTGTTCCATGGCTCCGTAAAGGAACGGCAGCACTGTTTCTTTCATGAACCCGGATTGCGAGGGTTCGAGACGCTGTTCATGATTTTCGATCAGGGTGATCACATATGGATAGTCGGCCCCGTCGGAGGTGTGGGTGTCCACGAAAAGATCCGGCTCCCACTGCCTGAGCAGGCCTACCAGCGACCGGGTGTTCCTGGAATCCAGCTTGATGAAATCCCTGTTCAGGTCCAGGTTCCTGGCATTGGCCCGGAACCCGTGCTCCACCGGTCCGTCCTGGTTGGCCCGGAAATAGCGCCCCCTGTTCAGTGCACCGCCCACATTGAGCACCGGTACGATGACCACCACGGTGTGTTCCAGGAATCTGGCATAGGGGTCCTTCCCGGACAGAAGCTCAGAAGCCAGCTTCAGGCTGGCATCTATCCCGCATGGTTCGCCCGGGTGGATCCCGTTGTTGATGAACAGGATGGTCTTTCCCGCGGCACGGACCGAAGCGGGATCAAATTGCAGGCCGGTGGAAATGATGAACAGGTGCAGGGGCCTCCCAGCATCGGTCTCCCCGGCTTCCACCAGGAGCGCCTCCTCGTACTGGCGGTCCAGCCACCCGTACATGTCGATGGCCTCCTGCCAGGTCACCGTCTGGTTCTGGTCGTATTTCAGGATCACCTGGGCCGGAACGGCATAAGGGATCCAGAGCAGCAACGGCAAGATCCGGATAAAAAAAATCTTCTGCAGTTTCATGAACCAGCCACTTGTCAGGCTTTATTATTTTATTGCAGTGAAAATAAAGAATATCCACTGAAATTGATTAACTTATCCATATGAAATCTCGGTGATCTTGAAAATTCCCGGATTAAAGAAGATAGATCAGTGGATTTCAACAGCCCTCGGCTATCCAGGCATTGATGAAAATTCGCTGGCCCAGAAAAAGATCTACTGGATCGCCAGCCTTTCCGTGACGTTGATGATCCTGTGCCTTACCCTGGTCTATCACCTGATATTCCCGCAGCTGAGGATCCTCATCTATTACGGTCTGTTCCTTGCGCTGGTTTTCATGCAGGGGATCATCCTGCCCCTGGTCATCCGCAGCGTTGCGGTATGGCACAGGTTTGCAGACCAGTTCCTGGTAGCCATCGCCACGTTCATTGCCATTCTGAAGATGGGGGGGATCCCTTATTCCGGGGGACTGATCTTCGTGGGTCTGGCCCTGGTTTTCTTCTCGCTGAACTTCTGGAACAGAAGTGCCACAATCGCCATTTATATTATCTATGTGATCACAGTCATCCTTGCCGGGGTCCTTCATCCTTATCTGACCGTTCCGCCTGAAATGACCCCCGGGGTAAACATCTCCCTGTATGTTGTCAATCTGCTGTGGATTTCTGGCTTTGCCACGGCTTTTGTATTAAGTTTTATTTCGCAGCGCGTGAAGCTGGAACAGCTGGAAGCAGAGCGGCTGAAAGAACTTGATGAGGCCAAGACAAAGCTGTATACCGATATCACCCATGAGTTCAGGACACCACTGACCGTCATTAAGGGCATGGCCTCCCTGATGAGGGAAGACCCGGAAAAATGGCTTGTAGAGGGTCCGGAGAAAATCAACCGGCACGCGAACCTCCTGCTCAACCTGGTGAACCAGATGCTGGACCTTGCCAAACTGGATGCGGGAGCCATGCCGGTCCATCCGGTCCGGGCAGATGTGAACCGCTGCATCCGGTACATTGTTGAGTTATTTGCATCCGTGGCAGCCGGGAAGCGGATCATCCTTGCATTCAATCCCTGCAACCGGGAACTGGTGATTGACCATGACCCGGAAAAGCTGATGCAGATCCTCTCTAACCTGCTCTCCAATGCGTTGAAGTTCACGCAACCATCCGGTAAGGTGGAGGTAAGCACTTCTCTTGCAGATGATCAAACCTTTGAAATTCGCATCACGGACAGTGGTCCCGGGATCCCTGAAGAACACCTGCCATATATTTTTGAACGTTTTTACAGGGTCGAGGGGGAAGGATTGGGGTCTTTGCCTGGATCGGGACTCGGACTTGCCCTTACGAAGGAACTGGTCAGGCTGATGCGGGGAGAGATCTCCGTGGAGAGTGCCTCCGGAAGGGGCGCCACCTTCACGGTGCAACTACCCGTCACCCGGACAGCACCCCTATCGGAAATGAATGACCTGCATGAAATGAAGGGCCGGGTCTCCACATGGATCGCGGAAGCATTCCGGAAAGAAACGGCTGCACCTGTCAGGGCGAAGCTTTCAGGTAAAAAACCCCTGCTCCTGATCGTGGAGGATCATCCGGATGTCGTTCAGTACCTGTTCACCCTTGTGGAAAATGAATATGACGTGAGGGTAGCCGGTGACGGGAATCAGGGACTCGAGGCAGCCACAACGTATATTCCCGATATCATCCTCAGTGATGTGATGATGCCGGTGATGGATGGAATCACCATGCTGGACAGGCTCAAGAAAGATTTCCGGACAAGCCATATTCCCGTGGTGATGCTGACGGCCAGGGCGGATATCGCCTCCAGGCTGGAAGGCCTGGAGCACGGAGCCGACGCCTATCTTGCAAAACCTTTTGACAAGAGAGAACTCATCCTGCAGATGCGGTCGCTGATAGAGCTCAGGAAGAAACTCCGTGAAAGGTATGCGCCTGTTTCGAAGCTGATCCTGGCTGAGGAAAAAGATCTGGAAAGGGAAGATGCCTTCATAAAAAAAGTGAGGGAAGCCATGATGGCAAACATTGAGGAGGAAGGTTTCGACATCAGCCTGCTTTGCCGGGAAATCTCCATGAGCCGCACGCAGCTTTACCGGAAGTTCAGCGCGTTGACAGATACAACAGTTGCCGAATACCTTCGCTTACTTCGTCTTCACAGGGCAAAAGACCTGCTCCGGAATACCGATCTGACGGTCTCCGAAGTAGCGTTCCGTACGGGCTTCAAGAACGTCTCACACTTCAGTAAAGTCTTCAAGGAAACTTTCAACATCAACCCCAGCGAGATCTGATCCCTTCAGCCGTGGGGTTTGAAAAAAATGGGACGGTGGGCAAAACTTTTGGGACGGTGGGCAAAACTTTTGGGACGGTGGGCAATATCGTCCGGTCAAACGATGATTAACTTTCGTTCCGATACCTAATACCATAACCATGAAAAAAAGGCAAATACTCATCCTGTCCGGCCTGATCGTGTGCGGGATCATCTCCGGACAGCACCTCATCCGGGTCAATAACAATCCGGGTGCCGGTGCAGATTATGCCACCCTGCAGGAAGCAAACGACAATGCATCCGACGGCGATACCATCTACATGGAAGGATCTGTCACCAACTATGAAGGGGCGAACATCTCAAGAAGGCTCACCATCATCGGTCCGGGCTATTTCCTGAGCGAAAACGACAGCACCCAGGCAAACAAAATGGGAACAATCGTGGGGACCGTGTACTTTAATTCCGGATCGGCAGGCAGCATCATTACCGGGATTAGTAACGTGACCATCTACATCAGGACCGATGATATTTCTGTCACAAGGTGCAATATCAGTCAGATTTATATTGACGGGGAAGTGGATCAGATCCTCATCGTGCAAAATTACCTGTATCAACTTTATGAAGCCTGGAACAGCACATTCACGAACGGCATCATCTCCAACAACATTGTCACCTATGCTATGACCCTGGGCCAGAGCAGCGGCCCCCTGCAAATCACCAATAATGTGTTCACATATTTATATTCAAACCCGCTCAGCGCCTATAATGCAAGCATTGCCAACAACATTATCTGTTACCAGTCCGGCGGGATCCCCGTCAACACGGGAAATACAATCACCAACAACATCCTGGCCAGCGACGGTACCAACTCGGGCGGAAACCAGTACAATGTGGCCATGGCCAATGTGTTCGTTGATTTTAATGGGGACAAGGGTTTCAGCACCGACGGAAAGTGGCAGTTAAGGACCGGCTCGCCCGCCACCGGGGCCGGTGTGAGCGGAGTCGACTGCGGCGTCTTCGGAGGTGTCACTCCCTACGTGTTATCTGGTGTTCCGGCTCTGCCGCACATCTACGAGGCTGAGATCCCGGGGACTGCCTACTCCGGTGAGGGCCTGAACTGCAGCATAAAAATCAAATCCGGGAAATAGCCTTTTTTAATAGCGGGAACAATGAAAAGCTCAATGTTCATTCCGGCATTTATGCTCCTGGCCGCAACGGCTGCCGGGCAGCAGGTCCAGCGGGTGGAATACTTCATCGACACGGACCCGGGTTTCGGACTGGCCACACCGGTTCCCGTGACGGCCCCGGGGCATGATTTGTCGCTGAGTTTTCAGGCGGACCTGTCCGGACTGGCGCAGGATTTCCATATCCTGGGGATCCGGGCCTGTGATGAATCGGGCCGCTGGGGCACTCCCTTCCAGCAGAATTTCTACATTACAGGACCGGTCTCCACCTTATCCGCGGATGTTACTTTCGCGGAATACTTCATCGACGCGGATCCGGGTTTCGGGCTTGCCACACCGGTACCCATCGCAAGTCCGGGGAATAACCTGTCCCTCAGCTTTCATGTGGACGCTGCCGGACTCGCACAGGGTTTCCATGTGATGATGGTGAGGGCCTGCGACGACATGGGCCGTTGGAGTGCCATCCACCAGCAGGTCTTTTATGTATTTAAGGCAGTCACGATGGAAATCCCGGATGTCACCGGTATGGAATACTTTATCGACGAGGATCCGGGATTCGGGAGCGGGACACCTGTGAACATGTCATCTCACGGCAAAGATGTAACTGCTGATTTTCTCGTATACCTGGGTGGTTTAAGCGATGGCGACCATATCATATACATCAGGGGCAAAGATGCCCTGAACCGGTGGAGCCATACCTTTGCCCATGCTTTTACCCTCAATGCGACAGGTACCGGTGAAAAAGAGGCAGCATCCTGGTTCCGGCTGTACCCCAACCCGGGCGACGGGCACTTTATGCTGGATCTGACAGACATGCATTCTGGCACGGTCACGATCACCATTCGTGACATGAGCGGGCGCACCGTGTACGCCAATGAATTACATGGCGAAATCATTCCCGTTTATGTTGATCTGTCCGCCGGGGTCTATTTGCTCAGGATGGATGCCGGAAAAAAATGTTTCAGTCATAAACTGATCATTCAATAGATCGGTGTTTTAGGTGCACAGGTGGGGTTCCGGGACCCCACCTGTGTTTTTTCGCAACGGTGATCGATCCGGCATGGGAAGGCCGGAGCTCCCCTGAGTTCCCCTAAGCGGGATTCGGAAGATTCAGGCGCTCCTTCCGGAGTTCCTCTTTCAGCCCGCTGAAGAAACCGGTCACCAGTTTTCCCGGGTCGTCCTTCACGACCGCTGCGGGAAAATCTTCGGGCCTGGTCCTTCCCTCCACGCTCAGCCGGCGGATGGCATTTACGATCCCCACGTACCCGGACCGTACCTGTTCCGGATCCGTTTCCACAAGGAGCTGCTGGTTGTAGCTGTCGAAGAACGACACCAGGAATGCGTATTCCTGGCGGTATCCTTCGAGGAGATGGGGGCACAGGGCACAGTTCTCTGAAATATAACCGAACCTGTTCTTTGCATTGTCCAGGACATGCATTCCCAGTGCCTGCAGCTGTATTCCGCGTGCCAGGCAGATTTCCGCATACCGGTATACCCCGATTGTCCCCATTGCCTCCAGATCGTCGGCCAGGGAAAGCAGCGTCAGTAAATCGGGCGCCCCGTTTCGTGTAATGCCGGTGCCGGTCCGCTCCTCCTTGTTGTCATGCTTTTCAATTGCATCCAGAACCTCCCCGAATCTTCCCGGAGGAGGCAGATCATACCTGCGGAACCATTTTTCGCAGAGCTCTCTGCTGATGCGGCCATGTTCCTTTTCCCTGGTCACCGCCATTCCTGCATCGTGATACATGGCGGCGATGAGCAGCCCTTCCACCAGGGAAGCATCCAGGTGCCTGTTAAACGAACCGATCTGCATGAGCAGCGACTTGCCTATGTTCCAGACCCTCAGGTGGTGGGTGTGGTCGTGGGAAGGGAGGAACGTGCCCGCAAAAATCTCCTCAAGGGATTGACGTAAGGAGACGAGCCATTTTTCCTCAGCGCCCAGGATCCATTTTTGCAGGTTGTGTTTCATGGGCGAGACTGTTTATGCATGGTCATATCTGTCACGGTTGACCGGCAGGATCACAGGGGTGTCATGAAACGTGGGTAAGCTTCAGCATATTGGTTTTCCCCCGTTCCAGAATGGGGATGCTCCCCACGTGCACCACAAGGTCACCTTTGTGCAGTAACTTGTGTTCCACCAGAAATCCGATGGTGTAATCGATGTACTCGTCCACATCGTCACACTCCCTGAAATAGAAAGTACGGACCCCCCATACCAGCGAAAGGTGCCTGATCAGATCACGGTTCATGGTGAAGGTGAAGATGGGGGCCCTGGGCCTGTGGGAACTGATCCGGAAAGCGGTGTACCCTGAAAAGGTGAGGGTGATGATGGCGGCGGCGTTCACCTGTTGGGCCATCATTACCGCATTGTAGCAGATGGAATCGGCGAGAAAGGTATCGCTTTCTTTCAGGGGTGCATGAAGCCTGAAAAAGAACCGCTCTTCGATTTCGGTGGAGTCGATGATCTTCTGCATGTTCCGGATGGTCTGAACCGGGAACCTGCCCACGGAGGTCTCCGCGCTGAGCATTACCGCATCGGCCCCGTCGAGCACCGCATTGGCCACATCGGTCGCCTCTGCGCGGGTGGGGGTGGGACTGTTGACCATGCTCTCCATCATCTGGGTGGCCACGATCACCGGCTTGGACCGTTCGGTGCATTTCTGAATGATGTTTTTCTGGATCATGGGCACCCTGTGGAATTCCACCTCCACTCCCAGGTCTCCCCGTGCCACCATGATCCCGTCCGATGCCCCGATGATCCCGTCGATCTCCCTGAGGGCTTCCGGCTTTTCAATTTTGGCCATCACATGGACCTGGTGGGGATGCTCCTCCAGGATCTTCTTCAGATCCAGCACATCCTGCTCTTTTCTCACGAACGAGAGGGCGATCCAGTCCACCTGGTGGTCCAGGGCGAACCGGGCATCTTCCATATCCTTTTCCGTAATCCCGGGAAGGGTGAGTTCGGTTTCGGGAAGGTTCACCCCCTTGCGGCTGGAGAGTGTTCCGCCCTCGATAATCCTGGTGATCACCCTGTCTTTCAGGTTGGATTCGAGCACCAAAAAGATGAGCCTGCCGTCGTCTACCAGGATCTTTTCTCCCGTTTTCACTTCCCAGGGCAGCTGCTCATAGCTGATGTATGCCTCCTTCTCATTCCCGGTGCAGGGTTCGGTAACGAAAGAGAATTCTTCTCCCTCCTTCAGTTCCACCTCTCCGTTCTGAATTTCTCCAATGCGAAGTTTCGGTCCCTGCAGATCAGCCAGAATGGCCACATTCGCATTCAGTTCCCCGTTGAGCAGGTGGACCGTTTCGATGACCTTCTGGTGATCCTCATGGGTTCCGTGGGAGAAATTGATCCTGCAGACATCCACCCCCTCATGGAACATCTTCTCAAGGGTTTCCCTGCTGCTGGAAGCCGGTCCGATGGTGGCAACGATCTTGGTGTGGGATCTTTCGTGTCGCATGACGGTATAACTTTTGTCTCACTAAAGTTATCCTTATTGCGTCGAATCCGAAAGAATAATGATCAAAAATGGATCAGATAAAATCCTTCAGCATCCGGATCTCCTCCGCCCACCGCTCCTCATCGGGAGTCTCAAGCACCAGGGGAATGCCATCGAAACGGCTGTCAGCCATGATCCATTTGAAGGGTTGGATCCCAAGCACCCCTTTGCCGATCTGTTCGTGTCGGTCCACCCGCGATCCGAGCTCCTTTTTTGAATCATTCAGGTGCATGCCCTTCAGGTAACCGGGCCCGATCACCCGGTCGAATTCCCTGAATGTTTTCTCGAATCCCTTGCGGCTCTTCAGGTCATAGCCGGCGGTAAATGCATGACAGGTATCGATGCATACACCCACCCTGGACTGGTCCTCCACCCGGTCAATGATATACCTGATCTGTTCGAAAGTGTGGCCAAGGTTGGTTCCCTGTCCTGCCGTGTTCTCGATCACTGCCGTAACGCCCGTGGTCTTTTCGAGCACCTGGTTGATCGATGCCGCAATGAGATCCATGCTCTCCTCCTCGCTGATCTGGTTCAGGTGGCTGCCAGGATGAAAATTGAGCATTTCCAGTCCCAGCTGTTCGCAGCGCTGCATTTCATCCAGAAAAGCTGCCCGGGATTTTTCAAGCGCCGCGGGGTCCGGATTCCCCAGGTTGATCAGGTAGCTGTCGTGCGGAAGGATCCGGGAAGGCTCGAAGCCTCTGTCTTTGCAGTTTTCCCTGAAATTCCTGATGTTTTCCTCAGACAGGGGTTTGGCGACCCATTGCCGCTGATTTTTTGTGAAAAGTGCAAAAGCGGTGGCCTCGATACTTTCCGCATTCAGGGGGGCATTCTCCACACCACCCTGTGTCTTTACATGGGCGCCGATGTATTTCATGGATCAGAGCACCTCCTGCTTTTCATCAAGCAGGAGTTCATTGATCATTTTCCGGAACATTTCCTTGGTTTCCTCGGGTGTCCTGGCAATGCCGCTGCTCATGGTCGGCCGGCCCTCACTGGGCACGAACAAAAAGGCGGGAATGCTCTGGATCCCGAACACAGCCGCCAGCTCCCTTTCCTTTTCCGTATCTACTTTATAGACATGGATCCTGCCTTCGTATTCGGCAGCCAGCTCTTCCAGCACGGGAGCTGCCATCCGGCACGGTCCGCACCAGTCCGCGTAAAAATCGATCAGGGCCGGAAGATCCCCCTCATAGACCCATTCGGTCTGGTTTTTTTCATAGTTCATCACCTTTTCAAGAAAATCCTTCTTGGTCAGGTGCACAGGTTTCCCTGAGGCTTCGATCTGGCTGTCGCGCGATACCTCCGGATTGTTGATGCCGGCCGACCGGTCGCCTGGGGCGGGCGTGCCGCTGGAGCAGGAAGTGGCAAGAAATGCAACGGTTGCGATGCTGAACAATATCTTCTTCATGGTTTTTCTCCTTTGTCAGTTTACATTCAGTACTTCCGAGATCGCCTGGCGGAATGTCTCCTTCGGGAGCGCGCCCATGGCCATCTGGGGCTGACCCTCGGTGGGAATGAACAGAAGGGACGGAATGCTCTGAATGCCGAAGACCGAAGCCAGTTCCCTCTGCTCTTCCGTGTTCACCTTGAAGATGTCCAGCTTGTCTCCGTATTCATCCTTCAGCTCCTCCAAAATGGGGGCAATCATCTTGCAGGGTGCGCACCAGTCTGCGTAAAAATCGACAATTGCGGGGATTTTTCCTTCGAATTTCCACTCTTTTTGTGTCTCGTAATTGAATATTTTTTCTTTAAAAGTTTCGTTTGTCAAATGTTCAAGTTTCATGGCGTGTCTTTTTTTATGTTGCGATGATGATGCAAAGATAGTACTCATCGCCGATGCTGTCTGTAACTTAAGTCACACACTGATAAAAACGCTGATCGGAGCAGAAAGTTCAGGGTATCGAAGAATGTGTTAACTTTAAATGATCTGAGACGACGATGAAGGGAAAAAACCTGAAACTGCCGCGGGAACTGATCGCTCCGTCCGCCGAAATACGGGAGGCATCCGAAAGGATCGGGCTTCACTGGTGGTACTGGGACACCCGGGAACACAGGCTTACCGTGAGTCCGGGTTTGCTCAGGATTCTCGGGTACACCCCGGCAGAGTACGATCCCTATGAACCCACCATCTACAGGAACATCCATCCCGAAGATGCCGGCGAGAACAAGATCAGGTTCGGGAGGCTGCTGGAGGGTGAGATCGAATTGTATGAAATTGAATACAGGGTGAAGAACCGTGAGGGAGCGTGGGAGTGGTACTATAACCGCGGAAATGTGATCGAATACAGACCTGATGGGAAGCCAGCGGTCGTGGGCGGTATCTCCATGAATATTTCCGGCCGGTTC
>JAXGMU010000009.1:0-13596 GCA_040768485.1 Bacteroidales bacterium | reverse complement strand
ACCTTCTATCCATGCTGGAGGAGAAACAAAAATTCGAGTTCATCTTCCGGCACAGCAACGAGGCAATCATGATCATCGAGCTCCGTGACGAGAAGGCATTCCGGGTTGTGGATGCCAATGAGGCCGCTGTTGCGCTCTTTGAGACAGACAAAAGCCGGCTGGTGGGGGAGATCCCACCTGCGTTCGCAACAGATGCGCTGATCGGGGTGAGCGGTTCCGGCATCCGCCGGCTGAGGGAGACGGGTTTCGTCAGGTTCGAAAAAGAAGTGGTCCTGGGTGAAGAGAAACGTGCATGGCTTGAATTCACAGGTCATTCCTTCAATCTGACGGGGGAGGACCTGGTGCTTGCCATTGTAAAGGATATCACCTCCGGCAAACTCACCGAGGCGGCACTCCGGGAGAGCGAAAAGCTTTACAGGATCCTGTTCGAGGCTGCGAATGACCGGGTTGCATTGCTCACCACGGAAGGGAAGTTCCTTCTGGTCAATACAGCCTTCTATCATTCGGTCGGTTACACCCGAGAGGAATTCCTGGAGATCGACAGGCGGGATATCATTCACCCGGATGATTTTGAAATGGTCATCAAAAAGAACAGGGAACTCCCCGAGAAGGATGTGATCACTTTTGAATACAGGGTACGCCACAGGGAAGGGCATTATTTGCACATGTCGGCCAAAAATGTGCTGATCCCCGGAGAAGAAGATGGGAAGGAAATGATCCTCAGCATCAGCAGAGACGTGACCGCGGATCGCAAATTGATTGAGAAGCTGGAAGTTGCCAGACAGCGGGCCGAGGAAAGCGACCGGCTCAAGTCTGCCTTCCTGGCCAATATGTCCCATGAGATCCGGACCCCCATGAATTCAATCGTGGGATTCTCCCACCTGCTCGTGGATTCGGACCTGGATGATTCCCAGAGGGAAGAATATGCACACCGCATCATCCGCAACTCCGAAATTCTGCTCACCCTCATCTCCGATATCATCGACCTGGCAAGGATCGAATCCGGTCAGCTGGAGATCATCTATGACCGGATGGATCTGTCCGAGTTGCTGGAGGAGTTGCACCAGTATGCTCTTGACGAGATCAAACGGATGAAAAAAAGGGATCTGGAGATCCTGGTGGAAAAAGAAATCAAATCCTTCCAGATAGAGGCGGATATGATCAGGATTTCCCAGGTGATGAAAAACCTTGTAAACAATGCGATCAAGTTTACCCCTGCGGGAACTGTGAAAATCGGGTTCCGCAGGAAAGGCGATAAAAAAGTAGTGCTATTCGTTGAGGATACGGGGATCGGGATCGATCCCGTAAGCCACGGTATGATCTTCGAGCAGTTCAGGCAGATCGACGATTCCAACACCAGGAAGTTCGGGGGAACCGGACTGGGATTATCCATCTCTAAAAACCTGGTGCAGCTGATGGGTGGCCGGATCGGGATCCGGTCGGAATTGGGAAAGGGAGCCCTTTTCCAGGTGGAATTGCCCGTCAGGAGACCGTTGAAGCCCGGGCAACTCTCCCGCCACCTTTAGTAACATCTATTTTTGCCGGATCGTTAAATTTCCGCCTTTCCAAATAATTGCTACTTTTACGGACTTTGAAGGTTCCATCTGGCTAATCCTGTGGGTTCATGCAGAAGATCAACGAATTTCTCCTGTTTCTGAACGGCTACCTGGGCGGACATCAGTGGTTCGTTTTCCTTCTTCTGGGGACAGGTGTCTTTTTCACCATTTACCTGGGTCTGCCCCAGATCAGGTACTTCAGGCATGCATACAAGATCGTCACGGGAAAATTCGACCGGCCGGGGGATGTGGGAGACACGTCCCATTTTCAGGCACTGACCACCGCGCTTTCAGGAACGGTGGGGACGGGCAATATTGCAGGTGTTGCCCTGGCCATCCACCTGGGGGGACCGGCTGCCCTGTTCTGGATGCTGATGACCGCCCTGCTCGGAATGTGCACCAAATTTGTCGAGGTAACCATTTCCCACAAGTACAGGGACATCCTGCCGGACGGGACGGTGTCGGGGGGACCCATGTACTACATGAAAAAAAGGCTGAACATCACCACCCGGTCGGGGAGGATCATACGGACGGGTGCGTTGCTGGGTGCATTCTTTGCCTTTGCCACCATCCTCTCCTCCTTCGGTACGGGTAGCCTGCCACAGATCAACAGTATCGCCGATTCCATGTTCACCTCCTTTGGGATCAGGCACGCCCTTACCGGGCTGGTGCTGGCCATTCTGCTTGGACTGGTGATCATCGGAGGGATTAAACGGATCGCGAAGGTAACCTCCACCCTGGTGCCGGTCATGGCCATTTTCTATTTCATCGGGGCGATCCTTGTGGTGGCGACCAACTACGAGAACATCCTCCCCTCGCTGGGATCCATTTTTTCCGATGCATTCACAGGCAGCGCAGCGGTGGGTGGTTTTCTGGGTGCAGGATTTGCTTTTACATTCAACAAGGGAGTCAACAGGGGATTATTCTCCAATGAGGCGGGCCAGGGATCGGCTCCCATCGCCCATTCGGCCGCCAGGGCCCATGAACCGGTTTCCGAGGGAATGGTGGCCATCCTCGAGCCGTTCATCGACACCATCATTATCTGTACCCTCACAGGCCTGGTCCTGCTCTCTTCCGGGGTGTGGAACGAAAAGATCGATAACAAGTTCCAGTCGGCGGACCTCTATGTTCTGGAGGGAACCTATTCGGAGACGGAACATCAGGACAGGATGCTGCTGGGCCGCTTTTTCAGCAACGATACCACCGTGGACCTTTTCACGGGGACCCTGGTCGTGGAAAAAGGCAGGCCCGTTACCCACGGGATCACCCTGATCCACGCGGAATCATTCGCTGAAAATGTGATGGTACACGCGGGTGATTCGCTCTTCAGCGGGGAAATCCCGGTTGTAGCGGGAAAGGTTCAATTCAGCGAGATCTCTTCCATTACGGGAGAGGTCTATATGACAGGCCAATCCCTGCTCCACAGCGCAGCCCTGACCACGGAGGCATTCAAACGGAGCATCCTGGGCGACTGGGGCCAGTACATCGTTTCCATCGGTCTGCTGCTGTTCGCTTTTTCCACGGCCATCTCCTGGTCGTATTACGGGGACAGGGCGGTCACTTACCTGTTCGGGACCAGATACGTGATCATTTACAGGCTGATCTATGTGGTGGGTTTCTTTGTGGCCTCTTTTACCGACACCACCATTGTCTGGAACCTTTCATACATCACCATTGCACTGATGACCATCCCGAACCTGATCGGATTGCTGATCCTGCGGAGGGAGATCAGGCAGACGATTGCCGAGTACTGGGTCGATTTCAGTTCGGCATGGCCCCGGGAAAAGCTTCCTGTGAGGCGTTGACCTTATCTTTCCAGCAATGCGATGTTCTCCACGTGGTGGGTATGCGGGAACATATCCACCGGCTGGATCTTCTTAAGGGAAAAATCCCGGCCCAGGATTTCCACATCCCTGGCCTGTGTGGCCGGATTACATGAAACGTATACGATCCTGGATGCCGTGCTCCTCAGGATCTGCTCCACCACCCCGGGGTGCATTCCTGCCCTGGGCGGATCGGTGAGGATCACGTCCGGGCGGCCCTGCCTGGTGAAGAAATCACCCGTCAGAAGCTCTTTCATATCCCCTGCAAAAAATTGGGTGTTGCCGATCCCGTTGATCTCCGAATTTACCTTTGCATCCCCGATGGCTTCCGGGACCGATTCAATTCCCACCACCTTTTTCGCCCGGCGCGCCATGAAGTTGGCAATGGTTCCGGTTCCCGTGTACAGGTCATACACCATCTCACTACCGCTGAGATCCGCATATTCCCTGGCTTTCCGGTAGAGTTCCAGGGCTTGCAGCGAATTGGTCTGGAAGAAGGACTTGGGACCGATCCTGAAGAGAAGGTCCTCCATTCTTTCAAAGATGTGGTCCCTTCCCGCAAAGAGCTGAATATCCAGGTCATACAGTGCTTCGTTCTTTTTCGGGTTCACGGTGTACATCAGGCTGGTGAGATCCGGGAATTCCTGCTTCACCGATTCAAGCAGTTCGTACAGCTCCGGAACATCATGCTGCACCGACAGGATGGCCATCACTTCTCCCTGGGTGGAGTTCCGGATGATCAGGTTCCGGAGCAAGCCCTCGTTGGTCCGGTGGTCATAAAATGACAGTTTCTTTTCCAGGGCAATCCTCCTCAGGTGGTTGCGAACCTGGTTGGTGGGTTCATCCTGCAGGTGGCAGGTCCCGATATCCACCACCTTGTCATAACGGCCCGGTACATGGAGCCCCACCGCATTGGTATGGGGAAGCGGTTTTTCGGAGGATATCTCACCTGGGAGGAGCCAGCGGTGATTCGAGAATGTATATTCCAGCTTGTTACGGTAACCGATGGTGCGGGCGGAAGGCAGGATGGATTCCACCCGGGGGATCTCGATCCCTGCAATGTGCCTGAAGGCATCCACTACCTGCTGTTCCTTGTAATACAACTGGTCTTTGTAGGTGAGATGCTGCCAGGAACAGCCACCGCAGATACCGAAATGGCTGCAGAAAGGGTTGACCCGTTTATCCGAGTAGCTGTGGTATTTCACGGGCAGGGCCTCCATGTACCGCCCTTTTTTCCTGGTCACCTGCAGATCCGCCACATCCCCGGGAACAGCTTCTTTCACGAAAACCACCACCTGGTCCACCCGGGCAACGGACCTTCCCCCGGCCCCCATATTTTCGATGGCGACCTTTTCCAGAAGCGGCAGTTTCTTTTTTCTTCCCATGACATAAATCGATAGGCCCCGGCCTGCAAATTTAAGATTGCCCGGGCAAAATATACCGGCCGGCTCGACGAATTGTTCTATTTTTGCCTGGAATCGGAAAAAATGTTCCCCCTGCAGGGAATATTCATGATAAAACGGAGGATAGATGATATCGGTTGACAATGTGAGCGTCAGATTCGGTGGATTCTTTCTGTTCGACGGGATCAGCTTCCAGGTGAACGCGGGCGACAGAATCGGACTGGTAGGCCGGAACGGGGCGGGGAAAACCACGCTGCTGAACCTGATCGCCGGCCTGCAGAACGCTGATGCGGGAAAGGTGGTCAGAACCCCGGGTAAGACGGTCGGATACCTTCCGCAGCAAATGCGCCACAGCAGGGGAAAGACCGTTTATCTCGAAACCCTGGACGCGTTCTCCGGCCTGCTCGGGCTCCGGGATAAGATACACAGGATCACCACCGAGCTGGCCGAGCGAACAGATTACGAATCTGCGTCCTATCTTTCCCTCATCCAGGAGCTGGCCAATGCCAACGAGCTGTATGAACTGGAAGGGGGGCATACCATGCAGTCGGATATCGCACAGACACTCACGGGACTGGGATTCAGGGACTCGGATATGGACAGGCCGGTGCACGAGTTCAGCGGAGGCTGGCGCATGCGGGTGGAACTGGCGAAGATCCTGCTTCAGAGGCCCGATTTCATATTGCTGGATGAGCCCACCAATCACCTGGACATCGAATCGATCCAGTGGCTGGAAGGATTCCTCGGCAGCTACCCGGGAGGGGTATTGATCATTTCCCATGACCGGGCTTTCCTTGACCAGGTGACCAACCGCACCATCGAACTGTCCCTCGGCAAACTCTACGACTACAAAGTTCCCTATTCAAAGTACACGGTACTGAAGGAGGAGCGCATTACGCATCAGCAGGCAGCCTACGAGAACCAGCAGAAGATGATCCAGGATACGGAAGAATTCATCAGCAGGTTCAGGTACAAAGCCACCAAAGCGGTGCAGGTACAATCGCGGATCAAACAGCTGGAGAAACTGGACCGGATCGAGGTGGAACAGGAAGACAACACGGGGATGAAGCTGAAGTTCCCGACTGCAAAGCGATCCGGCGATATCGTATTCGAGGCATCAGATCTGGGGAAGCGTTTCGGCAATGTGGTGGTGCTGGAAAAGGTCAGTTTGATGATCGAGCGAGGCGAAAAAGTGGCTTTCGTGGGAAGGAACGGGGAAGGGAAGACCACCCTGTCCAGGATCCTGGTAGGGGAGCTGGAGTATACCGGAAAACTGAAGCGGGGACACAATGTGGAACTGGGATATTTTGCACAGAACCAGGATGAGATCATGGACGGGGACCTGACGGTGCTGGAGACGGTCGACCGGGTGGCGGTGGGGGAGATCCGGACAAAGATCAGGGATATCCTGGGGGCCTTTCTTTTCAGCGGTGAAGATGTGGGCAAGAAAGTCAAGGTGCTTTCAGGAGGAGAACGTTCCAGACTGGCCATGGCCAGGATGTTGCTGCAGCCTTTCAACCTGCTCATCCTGGACGAGCCCACCAACCACCTGGATATGCGGTCCAAGGACATTCTGAAAAATGCACTGCTTGCCTATGATGGTACACTTATTGTGGTTTCACACGACAGGGAATTTCTGGACGGGCTGGTCGGCAAGGTATTTGAATTCAGGGATCATGCGGTCAGGGAACACCTGGGCGGGATCTATGATTTCCTGAGGCGCAGGAACGTCGCATCCCTGAAGGAGATCGAGCGCAGGCAACCCTCCGGACCGGTAAAAGAGCAGCCAGCAGGTGCCTTCAAGCCCGCGTCCGGGGAACGGAAGCTCGAGTATGAGGAGCGCAAAGAACAGGAGAAAAAGATCAGGAAGGTTGCCAGACGGGTCAGGCTGCTGGAAAAGGAGATTGAAGAGATCGAAGCGGAAATCACCCAGATGGACAGGCTGCTCGTGGATCCGGTCAATGTGACGGGTATGCATGTCTACGAGGAATATGAGAAACTCAGGACCAGGCATGACGAGGTCCTGGAGGAATGGGCGAAGCAGTCCGGCCTGCTGGAAAGGATGAAGGGATAAAGAATTTGACTAATTTTGAGGATCATGGGTAGAATGAAATTGAGGATCGCCGGGATCGCAGCGGCCGCCGTCCTCCTCGGGGGGTGTGGTGCCTCACGGCAGGCATCTGCTCCGGAGACCGCAGAATATCTGGCCGCGCTTTACAATCCCAGCGAACTATCCCTTCATCCCGATTATTCCCTGTTTCATGAAGACGACCGGTTTTCGATGCTGTATCTGCGGGCATACCCCCGCGAGCTGAGGTTCAGCCAGACCAACGAACAGGCGGAATACAGGGCGCTGATGGGGGTCCACTACAGGCTGATCGAGCTGGATCCCGCCAGCATGGAGGGAGTGATGGTTGACTCGGCCACCGTCACCTATAAATTACTGAAGAAGGACGAAGACCGGCCAGCATTCTTCGGTT
This sequence comes from Bacteroidales bacterium, assembly GCA_040768485.1. Taxonomy (GTDB): domain Bacteria; phylum Bacteroidota; class Bacteroidia; order Bacteroidales. Next base: position 6,334 of record JAXGMU010000009.1, on the reverse strand, counting down.
CCATCCCCATCCCTGCCAGGTCCGGTTACCGGTACCTGCTGAGGCTCGAAGCCAGGGACCTTCAGCGGGGGAGCTACGGCCTGGAGTATCTGTATGTTGACAAGACCAATCCATTCGGCGCGCAAAATTTCAAGGTGATTGCACAGTCCACGGGCTATCCGAAGTTCATGAATTTCTTCCTTCCCGGTGAGAAGTTCAATATCCAGTACCGGGATCTTTCTTATGACACCGTTTATGTGGACTATTTCAGGTCGGAGAGTGAGCTGCCCCGTCAGCCCGTTACCGCAAGTGTGGATTACACCATGAGCTATTCCCCGGATACCAGCTATGTGTACCCGCTGGCTGATACCGTGCAGTTCAACCTGGTCAGGAAAGGAATGTACTTTTTCCGAGTGGATCCCGGGCGCGATGAGGGACTGACACTTTTCAACTTCGGGGGATCCTTTCCGGAGGTCAAAACCCCCAACGAGCTCATGGAGCCGATTTTTTACCTGGCCACGCTGGCCGAATACAGGGACCTTCGAAAAGAGCCGAACCGGAAGCTTGCCGTGGATGATTTCTGGCTGAAAAGGGGGAACAGCGTGGAACGGTCCAGGGAACTGATCCGCGTCTACTACAACCGCGTGGTTTACTCCAACCTCTACTTCACCTCGAACAAAGAGGGATGGAAGACCGACCGGGGTATGATCTTCATCCTGTTCGGTCCCCCGAGCAGGATCCGGATGACAGGAACCGGCGAGCGCTGGTATTATTACGAGCGCAGGAGAAGCAAGGCGGTGGAATTCCGTTTCGATCGCAAACCCAGTACCTATTCCTTTGACCACATGACATGGGCCAGGACTCCCGAATCTCAGGTGCTCTGGAATGAGGCGGTTCGCTCATGGCGGAGCGGGAAGGTGTATTCACCCGGATCCTGATGGCGGCAGAAAAGAAGAATCTCATTTTTGGAATCCATCCGGTCCTGGAAGCCCTGGATTCAGGAAAGGAACTGGATAAGGTGCTCGTCAGGCGGGGCGACGGGTCCGGACAGATCAAACAGCTCCTGGGTCAGCTGCGCATACGGGAGATCCCGGTACAGCGGGTTCCCGTGGAAAAACTTAACAGTATTACAGGCAGAAATCACCAGGGGGTGGTCGCGTATCTCTCCTCGATTTCCTACTGCAGCATTGCCACGCTGCTTCCATCAGTTTACGAGGCGGGGGAGGATCCCCTGGTTGTGTTGCTGGACGGAGTGTCGGATGTGCGGAATTTCGGAGCCATCGCGCGTACCGCCGAGTGTGCAGGGGCGCATGCCGTGGTGATCCCGGCTTCCGGTAGCGCCCGGATCAACGCGGATGCCATCAAGGCCTCCGCAGGCGCCCTCCACCGGATCCCTGTCTGCCGCCACCGGAACCTGGAAGAGATTGCCATTTTTCTGAAGGACAGCGGGCTGCAACTATTTGCGGCAACCGAACATGCGAAAAGGACATGCTTCGAGGTCGACATGAAAGGTCCGGCAGTGATCATCCTTGGCTCGGAGGAGCGGGGAATCTCGCCGCAGCTGCTCAGAATGGCAGGCCTTCACGTGTCCATCCCCCTGAAAGGGAGCATTTCATCCCTGAACGTCTCCGTGGCTGCGGGCATCCTGCTGTTCGAGGTGGTCCGCCAGCGGGGCCTGCAGGCCTGATCTGCGGTGCGGGTGGAGCGCACCCCCAGGGGCACTACTCCAGGGGCAGCTGCCTGTTGAAGCTCTCCTCCAGCGAGATAAAGGTTTCCGTCCGGGCGATCCCCGGGATGCACTGGACCTTGTCCACCAGCAGATGCTTCAAGTCTTCGTTGTCCCTGGTGTAGACCTTGATGAAAATGGAGTAGCCTCCTGTGATATAATGACACTGGGTGATCTCGGGAATCTCCCTGAGCCGGGTGACCACCTCCGGATAGAGGCTCGCACTGTCCAGGAATATTCCCACATAGGCACAGGTATAAAACCCGATCTTCTTCGGACTGAGGACAAATTCCGATCCGGTGATTACCCCGAGTTTTATTAGACGCTGAATACGCTGGTGAACGGCTGCCCCGGACACCTTGCATTCCCTGGCAACCTCCAGGTAAGGGATCCTTGCATTTTTGGTGATCAGCGCCAGGATCCTGCGGTCCAGGTCGTCTATCTGATGTGTGTCTTCCATAGGTGCGGTGTTGCTTTGTGATGGGCGATGGTGAATATCCTCCCCTAATGTAGTTACAATTTGAAAGATATTCACATACAATCATGTGATTTTAAACATATTTACCCATATCTGCTTACATTCAGGAGGTCCCCAGCTTCCTGAAATCATCACCGGTGGGATTCTGGAAGACGCGGAGGTCGAATTCGGGCATGATGGCAAGGATGTGGTCGAAAATATCGGCCTGGAGTGCTTCATATTTCGCCCATTCCTGCTCTTTTGAGAAAACGTAGATTTCAAGGGGAATCCCTGTTTCGGTGGGTTGCAGATGCCTCACCAGGAAGGTCATGTCATTGTGTACCTTGGGGTGGTTGTGCAGATAATTTTCAAGGTATTTGCGGAATGTTCCCAGGTTGGTCATCCTCCTGCCGTTGGTCACGGTGGTCACATCCAGGTTCAGGGAAGCATTGTACTCTTCGATCTCCTTCTCCTTGCTGTTAATGTAGTCTTTGAGAAGGTAGTACTTCCGGAATTTCTCGATCTGCTCCCGGGTGAGGAAAGCGACACTCTTCATGTCGATGTTGACACTCCTTTTAATCCTTCTGCCGCCTGACTCTTCCATTCCCTTCCAGTTGCTGAAAGACTCGGACACCATCGCGTAAGTGGGAATGGTTGAGATGGTCTTGTCCCAGTTCTGTACCTTTACCGTATTCAGGCTGATATCGATGACTGTCCCGTCGGCTCCGTATTTTGACATGGTGATCCAGTCGCCCACCGAAACCATCTTGTTCCCGGCGAGCTGAACAGAGGCTACAAAACCGAGGATGGTGTCTTTGAATACCAGCAGAAGGACGGCAGCAATTGCGCCAAGTCCGGCGATCAGTGACATCGGTGCCTTTCCGCTGAAAATGGAGATGACCAGGATCAGTGCCAGGAAATAGAGAATGATCTTCACTACCTGAACATAGCCCTTGATGTTCCTTCCCCTGGAAACGGGGAGTGTGTTATAAATCTCATGCAGCGCGTTGATCACGGAATCAAAAACAAGCGTGATCATGATGACCATGAAGGCCTGGACGATGTTTCCAAGGAAGGTGACCAGGTTGGGGGCATCGAAAATAAACTGAAGGGAGTAATAGATGATGGCTGCGGGGGCAAGGTGTGCCAGCCGGTGGAATACCTTTCTTTTTACGAATATGTCATCCCAGTGGGTTTTCGACTTCCGCGCGATCCGGGTGATGGAAACCACGATGATCTTTCTGATGACAAAATCGGCCAGGAGGGCCAGTCCGACTGTGACCAGGATTACCGTAGCATTCTCCAGGGCGACGGCCAGTTTTTCCGATAATCCGGCTCTGACAAGCAGTTCCTGGTATGCAATAATCCACCTTTCGATCACGGGGCGCTGAATAATGATTATCTTGCAAAATTAGAAATTTAATTCTCCAAACCGAATTGAAATGAAACGCCTTACTGGTTTGCTGGTGCCCATTATTCTGCTGGCTTGCTTTGAGCCTGTTCATTCCCAGTCTTTTGACGACTGGTTTACGGAAGGCGTCATGCGTGTGGACCTGGTTTTTACCGGGACGGCTGGAACAACGGACTACGCCCTGTCAGGGATCAGGAAGGAGAAGTATTACAGCGGACCGAAGCAAACCCTGATAGATCCGTTTGATTATGGCGACCATCAGTTTCTGGTCAGGGATGCAGCCAGTGGCAGGCTGATCTTCAGGCATACATACTGTACCCTGTTCCGCGAATGGCAGACCACCGCGGAGGCAGATACCCTGAAAAGAGCTTTTCCCCATGTGGTGCGGTTTCCATGGCCGAAGGAAAAGGTGGTCCTGGAGATCCATGACCGGGATGATGCCGGTGAATTCCGGTGCACCTGGTCAGGCCTTCTGGATCCGTCAACACCCTATGCAGATCCCGGCAATCCACAGCCTTTCGAAATGGTGGAACTGGAGATCAACGGGTCCCCGGACACCAGGGTGGACATCCTGTTCCTGGCCGAAGGATATACGGAGGAAGAGATGGACAAGTTTATCACAGATGCAAAGAGATCGGCAGATTTCATTTTTTCGGAAGAACCATTCAAAAGCAACAGGAAGTCATTCAATATCAGGGCGGTAAAGTCAGTCAGTGCGGACAGTGGACCGGACGTGCCGGGGAAAGGAGTATGGAGCAATACTGTCCTCAACGCCACCTTCTACACCTTCGGAGTGGAGCGGTACATGACCACCCTGGATTACATTTCGGTATGCAATGTGGCATCAAATGCGCATTACGACCAGATTTATATCCTGGTGAACACTTCCAGGTACGGGGGAGGGGGGATTTATAACCACTACAGTATATCGGCTGCGGATAATGAAAATTCCAGGGAAGTACTGATCCATGAATTCGGTCACGCCTTTGCCGGACTGGCTGATGAATATTACAATTCGGAGGTGGCTTACATCAATTTCTTCAACCTTGAAGCCGAGCCGTGGAACCCGAATTTGACAACCCTGGTGGATTTTTCTTCCAAATGGGAGGACCTGGTCGGGGAGAACACCCCGGTTCCCACACCGCCCCTTGATAAATACCGGAAAACCGTCGGGGTTTACGAGGGGGGAGGATATGTTTCAAGGGGGGTCTACAGGCCCATGATCGATTGCCGGATGCATTCCAATGACGCTTTTTTCTGTCCTGTTTGCAGCATGGCCATCCAACGGATGATCAGTCGCCACACAGGGGATTAGCCGGTTTTTTTAGTGTTCATGAAGGCACGAGGTGCAACTTAATTTCTATATTTGTTGTTCCTCCAATATAACCTGCAATTAGTGAAACGGTTATCGGATGATGAAATACTTGCCGGGATCAGGAAACGGGATAACCGTATTCTCCAATATGTTTATAAAAATTCATTCAACCCGGTCAAACAACTGATCCTGAATAATGCCGGTTCAGAGAATGATGCCGAGGATGTTTTCCAGGAAGCACTGATCATCATCTTCCGGAAACTGAAGGAGAATGCCGGTCTGGACCTATCCGCGAGCTTCGGCACCTACATGTATTCCATATGTCGTCTGTTATGGCTCAAACACCTGCGCGAGATCAGGAAGGTAGAGATCGATCCCCTGAACCGTGATCTCGAGGAGCGCATCGAATTTGAGGAGCCCTCGCCCGTACAGGACAAGGACCTCAGGATGGCCATCTACCAGCGGACCCTGGCGTCCATACCGGAGGACTGCCAGAAGATCCTTCGGCTTACCGCGCAGGATGTCAGCGCCAAAGAAATCGCCGATCAGCTGGGATTCAGGAGCGAGGGATATGTGAGAAAACGCAGGCACTTCTGCAAGGAGTACCTTGTCAGCAAAATCAAGGAAGACGGAGACTACAGGGCCATGATGGAATGAAAATAAAAACCGCCCCGTTGTTGCGGGGCGGAAAAAGGATGGATGAAGGTCCTCTTTGTTACTTCTTCAGCACCTTCTTCATAACGGTCTTCTCATCCAGCTTTTTCAGGCAGAAGAACCAGTCCAGGCATTTCACGTCCGGATCCTTGCTTTCCATCCTATCCTTTGCTGTGCCGCATGATCCGGCGGTGGGAACGATGACATCATCTCCCGGGCGCCAGTCGGCCGGCATGGCAACGTTGAATTCATCGGCAGCCTGGAGCGCAATAAGCACCCTGTAAAGCTCATCGAAGTTCCTGCCAAGGCTCAGCGGATAATAGATGATTGTGCGGATAATCCCTTTGGGATCTACAAAGAACACCGCCCTGACCGCCTTGGTGGTGTCTTCATTGGGCTGGATCATCCCGTATTTGCGGGCCACGTCCATTTTGATGTCCTCGATAAGCGGGAAATTCACCTCGATATTCTTCATTCCCTTGTACTCGATCTTCTCCTTGATGGTTCGCAACCAGGCGATATGGCTGTAAAGGCCGTCCACCGAGAGTCCCACCAGCTTGCAATTCGCTTCGTTAAACTTGCTTTCCATATGGGCGAAGGTCATGAACTCGGAGGTGCAGACCGGAGTGAAATCGGCCGGATGGCTGAAAAGGATCACCCAGCTACCCTTATAATCGGAAGGAAAATTGATCTCTCCCTGGGTGGTCACTGCTTTGAATTCAGGTGCAGGATCGCCGATCCTTGGCATTGAAAAAACTGCTTGTTCTTCCATCATTGTGAGTTTTTAGAGGT
>JAXGMU010000008.1:78135-83763 GCA_040768485.1 Bacteroidales bacterium | reverse complement strand
TGCTTTGCTTCATGTACTCATCCGAAGTGAACTTGCCGTCCAGCAGGTCGGTCATCACATCGACGGCCGCATCGATCCCCTGGTAGTAATTCCCCTGCTTGAAAGCGGGAATGATCTCGTTTTCCACGATCCGCTTGGCAATGGCGTCCGGAATATACTCTTCCAGGCCGTAACCGGTTGAGATGAACACATCCCGCTCACCCATATCCACCAGGATCAATGCCCCGTTGTCCTCCTCCGCTTGTCCCACCTTCCACGCCTCGCCGATCATGGGGGCCAGCATGGATGCCGGGTATCCCTGGTTGTCCTCGATGGTCACCACGAAGATCTGGGTGGAAGTCCTGTGCTCCAGCGCGCCCAGTTTCTGTTCCAGCCCCGTCCGCTCCTCGCGGCTGAACACCTCCGCGTAGTCGTTGACCCATGAGGAGGGAGCGGCAGGGACGGGAAGCTTGTCCTGGGCGGAAAGCCGGCCGGTGGCCAGTACCAGGATGACAGTGATCCACAATATGCCCGGTTTCATCATGACTTATCTCCAAAAGATATTTCGTTCGAAAGTTCGTTCACATCCCCTTTCTCGTAGGGAAAATGCTTGCTCAGCTGTTCGCCGGCCATCAGGATCCCCTGCTGCAGACCTCCGGCGAAGTTCTCCTTTTTGAATTGCTCCAGCACCGTATCCCTGATCCTGTCCCAGAAATCGTCCGGCGTGACGGCATTGATCCCTTTGTCGCCCAGGATGGCAAACTTCCGGTCCTTCACCGCAAGATAGAACAGGACCCCGTTGCGGAGTTTGGTCTTGTGCATTTTCAGCCTGGCGAACCACCATGCGGCACAGTCCTTCGCATCATCGTTGCACTGGTTGCTGACGTGTACCCTGATCTCGCCGGAGGTGTTCTTCTCGGCCTCCAGGATGGCCGAACGGATCATCTCCTCCTCTTCCTTTGTAAAGAAATTGATGGCCAGCATGGCAAAGACAGTGTTTAGAATTCAACGGTGGGGACCACGTCGGAGCCCTCGACCGCTTCAAAGTAACCTTTCTGGTCCATCCCCGTGATCCCCGCAATCACATTGGCAGGGAATTTCCGGATGGATGTGTTGAAGTCCCTGACCAGGTCGTTGAATTTCCTGCGCTCCACCGCGATCCGGTTCTCGGTGCCCTCCAGCTGGGCCTGGAGCTCCAGGAAGCTCTGGTTGGCTTTCAAATCGGGATAGCGCTCGACGGTGACGAGCAGCCTGGAGAGGGCCGAACTCAATCCTTCCTGGGCTTCCTGGAATGCAGCGATGTTCTCCGGGGTCAGCGCGGCGGGATCCACGTTGATGCTGGTCGCCTTCGCCCTGGCCTCGATCACCTGGGTGAGGGTTTCCTGCTCGAAATCGGCATACCCTTTCACGGTATTCACCAGGTTGGGGATCAGGTCCGCCCGCCGCTGGTAAGAATTTTCCACATTGGCCCACTGGCCGGATACACCCTCTTCCAGGGTCACAAAGTTGTTGTACCTGCGGACACCCCAGAGGATCACCACTAGCAGGGCGAAGATAACGATGATCCAGGTGCTGAATTTCTTGTTCATTTCTGATCTGTTTTAATGAATGGAAGATGCAATCTGTCCCCAAAAATAAGAAAAGATCTACCTCATTTTCAATCAGCGGCCAATTATCGGTAAAAATTCGGTCACCGATCCACCCACCGCCCGCCTTCAGCCCGGCCACCCACCGCCCTCCTTCGGCCCGGCCACCATATCCCCGCGAAACAATTGCCGGCCCATCCATGTTATACACCCGTGAGCTACCCGTGGACCATCCTGTATGACGGCTACTGCAACCTGTGCAGCGGTTCTGTGCGCTGGATCGTTCGGAACGACCGCAAAAAGCGGTTCACCTACATCCCGCTGCAGGACGGCCGTGCCCGTACGATGCTGAAAGAGACGGCCGGCCCCGGACCGGACAGGAAGGGGATCGACAGCGTGGTGCTGGTGGCCGGCGATAAGGTTTTTTTCCGCTCTGCCGCCGCACTCCGGATCGCCTCCCGCCTCCGTTTTCCCTGGCCGTTGCTCACCGTTTTCTTCCTGGTGCCCGCTCCGGCGAGGGACTGGCTCTATGACCTGGTGGCCCGGAACCGGAAGCGGTGGTTCGGCCAGAGGGAGACCTGCTACCTGCCCTGACTGTCCGGAGGCTGCCCTGACTGTCCGCAGCCTGCCCCGCTGCCCTTAGCCTGCCATGGCTGCCCTTAGCCTGCCTTCGCTGCCCGGAGGCTGCCCTGACTGTCCGGAGCCTGCCCCGCTTTCAGGAGGCGCCCTCGCTGCCGGGAACAGTCGGCCGGGGGCGGATAGATCCGATGTGTTATAAAACCCCCGGGTCACGCCTGTCACCGCACCTGAAATATCGTAATTTTACCTTTCGAACCAAGCCACACATGCCATGAACCAGGAAGATTTCAGGGTGGCGGTCCTGGAAGGGATCCCGGAGGAGCTTCCGGAGCCGAAGCCGTACGATCCGGCTCTGAACCATGCCCCCCGGAGAAAGGAAATTCTCACTGCCGAAGAGAAGAAACTGGCCATCCGGAATGCCCTGCGGTACATTCCCCGCAAACATCATCCGGTGATGGCCGGCGAGCTGGCCGGGGAGCTGAAGCGCTTCGGGCGGATCTACATGTACCGGTACAGGCCCGATTATCCCATTTCGGCGCGCAGCATCGATGCGTTTCCGCACCGGTCTCGCCATGCGGCCGCCATCATGCTGATGCTCTCCAACAACCTGGACCACGCCGTGGCCCAGCATCCCGACGAGCTGATCACCTACGGGGGCAACGGGGCGGTTTTCCAGAACTGGGCGCAGTACCGGCTGACAATGAAGTACCTGGCCGAGATGACCGATGAACAGACGCTGGTGCTGTACTCCGGGCATCCCCTGGGGCTCTTCCCTTCCCATGCCGATGCACCCCGGGTGGTGGTGACCAACGGCATGGTGGTTCCAAACTATTCCGGGCAGGACGATTACGAACGGATGAATGCGCTGGGGGTAACCCAGTACGGACAGATGACCGCCGGCTCGTTCATGTACATCGGTCCCCAGGGCATCGTGCACGGGACCACCATTACTGTGATGAATGCGGGACGGCTGATGCTGAAGACAGGGGAGGGGGGGCTCGCCGGGAAGGTGTTCGTGACCTCCGGACTCGGCGGGATGTCGGGCGCACAGCCGAGGGCAACAGTAATCGCGGGGGGGATCTGCGTGGTGGCGGAGATCAATCCCAAGCCCCTGGCCAGGAGGCTGGAGCAGGGCTGGGTGGACGAGGTGTACGAAGACCTGGAGGAGCTCCTGACCCGGCTGGAAAAGGCACGCGGCAACAAAGAGGCTGTGAGCCTGGCCTACCGGGGCAATGTGGTGGATCTCTGGGAGTTTCTTGTGAAGAAGGAGGTAGCGGCGGACCTGGGGTCGGACCAGACGTCCCTCCACAATCCATACGGCGGGGGGTATTACCCGGCGGGACTCACCTTCGAAGAGGCGAACCGGATGATGGCCGGGCAGCCCGAAAAATTCAGGGAGGCCGTCAACGCATCCCTGCGCCGGCAGGTGGAGGCGATCAATACGCTGACGGCAAGGGGGATGTATTTCTGGGATTACGGGAATGCCTTTTTGCTGGAATCGGGCAGGGCAGGGGCGGATATTTTTGCGCCGGACGGCCGCTACAGGTATCCCTCCTACGTGCAGGCCATCATGGGGCCGCTGTTCTTCGATTACGGATTCGGTCCTTTCCGCTGGGTGTGCACCTCCTCCGATCCGGCAGACCTGGCCGTTACGGACCGGATCGCGATGGAGGAGCTTGAACGGATCGCGGCGGATGCACCCGATGAGATCGGGGGACAGTTGCAGGACAACATCCACTGGATCAGGGAGGCCGGGAAAGAGAACCTGGTGGTGGGATCCCAGGCGCGGATCCTTTATGCTGACTGCCGGGGACGGATCGCCATTGCCAGGGCTTTCAACCGGGCCGTCCGGGAGGGAACAATCAGTGCCCCGGTGGTGCTGGGGCGCGACCACCACGACGTGTCGGGCACCGATTCGCCGTTCCGGGAGACCTCCAACATTTACGATGGTTCCGCCTTCACGGCCGATATGGCGGTGCAGAATGTGATCGGGGATGCCTTCCGGGGAGCCACCTGGGTCTCCCTTCACAATGGCGGGGGCGTGGGTTGGGGAGAGGTGATCAACGGGGGCTTCGGGCTGGTGGTGGACGGCACCCCGGAAGCCGAAAGGCGCCTGGAGATGATGCTGCACTGGGATGTGAACAACGGCATCGCCCGGAGGAGCTGGGCCCGCAACGAGGGCTCCATCCGGACCATCCGCAGGGAAATGGAACGGACCCCGCAGCTGAAGGTCACCCTCCCCGAGCTGGTGGACGACCACCTCCTGGAGGGTCTGTTCTGAATCCCGCTAACACATTGGCTGTCTAGCTCAAGGTTCCCAGCAGTTTGCCGCGAGGAGAGTCAATCCCGCCCGCATATTGGCTGCCGATCTGAAGGTTCCTCCAGGCAAGCTGCCTTCAGCGTGCCTGTTTCTTTGAGGTGATCCTGTTGCGTGGGGGAGCGATTCTGCGGGTATCCCATTTCGCTATTTCACCGAGTCACAAAGATGTGACTTTTGCACAATTGTGTGACTTCGCAGCAATTTTTATCTTCCCGGTATTAAATTATAACTACCTTACTTATAATAATATAAGGCAGTATATAAAGAAGAGGCTGGAATTTGAAAACTAACAAAAAAGTTAATAAGTAACAGATTGGTGACTTCATGAATGACCGTAAACGGATACCCACCACGCGCCAATCCGGCCGAAGTAAAGGCGGAAAGCAGGAAAAGCAGGTCGCTCGCAGCAGGCGGGCTGCAAGTCGCTCGCAGCGGGAAGGGAGGAAGGCAGATCGCACACAGCTGGCCGTGAGGTCGCTCGCAGCAGGCGGGCTGCAAGTCGCTTGCAGCAGGGAGGGCTGGAGGTTGCTCGCAGCAGGGAGGGGAGGAAGGTCGTTCGCGGCAGGCAGGGGGGGAAGGGCGGTCAGTCCGCGGATTCCGGGAAGAGCATGTGATAAGGCCTGGAAATGACATCTTCCAGCTGGTAGAGCGCAATGTTCCGGCTCAGCCGCATGTGTTCCTTTCCCTCAAAGAAGAGGAGGATCGTGGGAATGGAGAAGACCCGGTGCTGACCGGCGATCAGGGGGCTCCGTTCCGTATCCACGTAAATGGAGCGCATCTTCGGAAAGGTGCCGGTGATCATTTCCCGGACCTTTGGCCTGAGTGTTTTGCACACCGAACAGCCTTCCGCGGAGAAGTAAATGAGCAGCGCTTTTTCCTCCCGGATAAGCGCATCCACCTCCGGCAGGGTGAATACAGATTCCAAGGTCAGTAGGTACCCTGGTTCAGCATGATCAGCATGCAGTCCTCCACCGGCTCGATGCCTTTGCTGCTGAGCATGGCCATGAATTCGGGATTCACCGTTCCCGGGTTGAAGATCACCCGTTTCGGTTTCAGGGAGATGATGTAGTCGTAATACTCCGCCTGCCCGGAGGGGCCCATGTAGAGGGAAACCGTGTGCAGGTGATCGATGCCGGGTTTGCCCGTCAGGATCTCCCTTCCGGC
>JAXGMU010000008.1:46565-78035 GCA_040768485.1 Bacteroidales bacterium | reverse complement strand
AAACCGTGTGCAGGTGATCGATGCCGGGTTTGCCCGTCAGGATCTCCCTTCCGGCAATGGTCCCATTCCGCCGTCCCACCGGGATCACCTCGTGCTGGTGGTAGATCAGGCTTTTCACCGCCTTGTGGGAGAACCGGATGGAATTGGGACTGGCGCCCAGGACGAGGGTCTTTTTGCTTTTCACTGGTCTGGTGTATTTAAATTGGATGAATCAGGGCCACGGCATGGGCCGAGATCCCTTCCTCCCGGCCGGTGAAGCCCAGCTGCTCCTCGGTGGTGGCTTTCACGGAGACCGCATCCTCCTCGGTATCCAGGCGGGCGGCGATCAGCCTGCGCATCTGCGGAATGTGCGGAGCGATCCTGGGCCGCTGGAGGCACACCGTGGAATCGATGTTCCCCACGCGGTACCCCTTTACTTTGATCAGATCGAATGTTTTCTGCAGTAAAACGGTGCTCGCGATCCCTTTAAAGGCCGGATCGGAATCAGGGAAATGCATGCCGATATCTCCCAGTGCGGCGGCTCCCAGCAGGGCATCGCAAATGGCGTGCAGCAGCACATCCGCATCGGAGTGGCCCACGGCCCCTTTCTCATGGGGGACCTTCACCCCCCCGATCCACAGGGGAAGCCCCGCTTCGAGCCGGTGCACATCGTATCCGTAACCGATCCGGAAGCTCATGGGGGTTGCGGCTACAGGTTCAGGCTGTCGAAATCAAATCCGAGGGTGAACCTGAGGGTATTGGCCAGGGGACTGTTGTTCCCGTTGGTGGGCACCAGGTAGGAGAAATCCAGGGCGAACACATTCAGCTTCAGTCCCACGCCCACGGTGAAATATTTCCGGTTCCCCTTGCTGGCATGTTCGTGGAAGTAGCCGGCACGGATGGCGAACTGCTCCCGGTACCAGTATTCCACACCCGTGCTGTAGGCGATCTCGTTGAACTCTTCCCTGAATACGCTCCTTGTCCCGTCCACACGCTCCACGCCGGGCGCATCGTAGAAGGACTGGAACATGCCCACCACCACCGATCCGGGGGTTTCCTTCCCGGCAATGACAATCTGGTCGCCCGTGGCCGAGTCGGTCTCGTACACAGGAGGGGTGGGAACCAGCAGCTTGTTGAAATCCATATGGATCGAGACCGTGTTATAGTCGTCGATGTTATAGCTGAACCTGCCTCCCAGCCGCATGTTGGTGGGAACGGGGGTCTTTTCCGCATCCAGGGTGTAGGAGACAGGGGTCCCCATGTTGGTGAAACTGATACCGGCCGCCCATTCTCCGTCGCTGGTCCCCAGATCCACCTGGTCCTGGTAATAGAACCCCAGGTCCGCCGCAAAGGAGATCCCGGGTTTGGTCGGCTGTCCGTCGGCTGTGGTCTGACCTGAGGTCAGGTCGGAACGGATGAACCGGAATCCGATCCCCCCGGAAAAATTGTCCGTAAAGAGCCTGGAATATCCTGCATCCACGGCAAACTCATTGGGATTATACTGTCCCGTTATGTTCCCGGTAAGGTCGGTGAACACGATGTTCCCCAGGGAGAAATAGCGCAGCGAGCCGCTGATCAGCTGCTGGTCGTCGAACCTGTAAAAGCCGGTCAGGTAAGCAAGGTTGATATCTGGGATCAGGTTCCGCAGCCAGGGTGTGTAGGAGATGGCGAAACCGCCCTTGCTGTCAATAAAGGCATATTTTGCGATGTTCCAGTGCTGGGAATTCACATCGGGGGTGGTAGCCGCTCCCACGTCACCCATGGCCCCCGCCCTGGAATCCGGTGCAATGGTCAGGAACGGTACGGAAGTCTGGATGGTATTGAGTTCGGCCCCTCCCAGCTCACCCGAAGAGATCTGCCCCGAGAGTGAGCCCCCGGTTCCCAGCAATGCTCCGGCAATCAGTGCGATGATCCCGGGTCTGAATCCTTTTGACATATGATCTGTTTTGGTCTTCAAATATAACATGATTTCAGCAAAACGGCCCCATCTGCGGTTCAATTTAACCATGCAGGATGCCTGCCGCAGCACATATAAAGTACGTAATAATGCGGGTTTTAGTATGGACGCCAGGATAATCCACGGAAGATTATCTTGCAATGACCAGTTTCCCGTTCCCGGCTGCCACCTCTCCCTCATTACCGTAAAGGGCAACCCGGTACAGGTAGATCCCTCCACCCAGCCGGTCACCCCCTGCGGTGGTCCCGTCCCACATCAACGGTTCCAGCCTGTATCCCGGTGAAAAGATCCGGGTGTCGAAGATCCTGACCATTTCCCCGGAAAGGTTGTAAATGGTCAGCACCAGCCTGAGCTCCGAATCGGGGCGGTTGTGTTCGATGTTGAACCAGGTGTAATCAATAAAGGGATTCGGATAGGTGTAGATCTGCTCCAGCAGCATCTCTTCCGATTCCACCACCACGAATTCCAGGACCGATTCGGCCGAATTGTTGTGGATGTCCCACACCTTCACAGCCACCTCGTGTCTTCCTTTCTCCAGGTTGTCATAGGCATAGCGGATCGTCCCCGAATTGTAACTGTTCACATTGGCCTGGTAAAAATCGTTGAGGATGATTGCATTGAGCCGGTCCCCGTCCAGGGTGGCCGTGGCATCGTGCCCGATGCCGTTGCCGGTGGTGTTGATCCCGAAGTTGTCGCTCACATGCACCAGCAGGACCGGATCGGGATCGGTGATTCCGCCGGGGACAAAGAAGGTGTCGTTCATGAACAGCGCAATTTCGGGAGGGATGTCGTCTGTGACATTATCCTTGCCGATCCCTCCCACAATGAACGCTTCGGTGCTGCCCTGGGCATCCACCACCGCGTTGTGGCTGTAATAGCTGATCTTCCCGTTCCCGAAGGCATAATTAATGTCCTTGGGGACATAGAACCCGAAGGAGAACTCTCCCCCGGACACACTCGCCTTGCCGCTGTAAAGGATGCTGTTCCTGGACCGGAAGCTCCAGGAGGGATCATTGTCGTTGGAAAGGGTTTCCACAAGCTTTTCCTTGTCGAATACCGTGGGATAGACCGTGCCGTTGAAATCATCCATGGCCGATCCGTCCACCGTCTCCACGTGTCCCGATACGGTCACCCATTCAAAGGCCGACAGGGTGTCGGACAGCTGGGAAATATGCATCCCGTTCACCGAGTCGGTCACCACCCGGTGCACCGGATAGGCCAGTTTCAGGGAAGGATCTCCCAGCAGGGTGAAATTCAGCTTGTTGATCCCTGCACCCGTATTGTTCTTGCTGTAGGCGATGATGTCCCCGAGCCTGTAGTACTCCCCCTTTGCGTCCTTTTCAAAGATCACCTCGTAGAATTTTTCATTCAGCACCTGGTTGGGGCCCGAATAGACCAGCCTGGTGGTGGAGAACAGCGCGATCCCTCCTCCGGTGGGATTCAGCAGTACCTCTTCCCCGGCGGAGGTGATCTCCTGGTCCTCCGTGCGGTCGTACTCGTCATACCGGCTGAATTCACAGGTGGCGGTCATGAACAGCGGCAGCATCCGGCTGTTTTTCCATCCCTGGATGTGGCTTTTGCCAAGTACATGTTCGTGGGCCAGTCCGTTGGGTCCCCCGTGACCGGTATAATTCACGATCAGCGCACCCCTGTTCACCTGGTCGTTGATGGCGCGGGTCACCTCCGGGTAGAGGAATCCGGTGGCCAGTTTCACCTGCTGGTAGGCATCCAGGTAGATCTTGTTGATGTTGTAGGCGGGATGCCTGGCCCGGACGAAGGAGGAAAGCGCATCGGCCTGCCGCATGTGGATGTTGGCATCCTCGTCGTCGCCAATGAAACAGAGCTGGTTACGCCAGTTGCCCTGGCTGGCCGGATCGCTGTAGGAGATGATCTTGTCCGCCAGATCCATCGCCTCCTCCGGGGTGGAAACCGGCAGCCGTCCGATCCCCATATCCAGCAGTCCCCCCGACATGGATTCACCGGTATCAAGCAATCCATAAAAGTCATCCGATACATAGGACCGGGTGGGGGAGAGCGAATTGGCGCTCTGATAGGTGAGGATCCGGTTGGGATTGTTTTCCGTTTTGTTCCGGTTGTCATAGGATCCGTCCCCGAACAGCAGCAGGTAGCGGCAGACCTCCTCAGAGCCGCCGGCCCGGTCGTAGAACATCTTCATGAAATTGCGGATGGCGGTCGCGTCGGGTGTCCCGGAGGAGAACTCGTTGAACACCTGCTGCTGCGGCACCACTTCCACCGAAAGGCCGTCGTGCTCTTCCCGGTGAGCGGCCAGTTTTTCGGCGGCCTCCAGGAACTCCTCAGGGGCGATGATCACCAGGTCCGGCTGTCCGAGTCCGTGCAGGTTCTGGTTCTCCACCATCCCTCCCCCTTCGCTTTCAAAGGCCGGCGAGGGGAAATTCCCCCCTGTATTGAATGCGATGAACTCCCTGATCTCACCGGTTTCCACGGTGAACTGGCCGGTGGAACCTGTTCGCTGGTAGGGGACGTTGAGGGGCTGAGCGGGATCGGAGATCTCCCAGATGATGGTGTTTTCACCGCAGTTCTCCACCCTGAATGCACCCACGTTGCCTGTGCCCGCACTCCTGGAATCCCTGAAGGCAAGCGCATCCGTGCTCATCCGGAGCACACACCGGGCCTGGAGGGTGATGGCGTCGAGCCACCCGTCGGAATTTGTGTTGGGTTTGTCGTACCGGAGGGTGACCGTTACGTTGTCCTGTCCGGGCACGAACCCGAAGGTGCCGGTCCGCACATAGGCATAGGTGGCGGTGTAGGTGCTCAGATCGGTGGAAGTCAGCTCCAGGCTCCCCAGCCTGCTCCCGTTGGCGCTCACCGTGAAGCTGGAAACCTCGTTGGAGCGTGCGGCAACCGTGACCCGGATCCTTGCCTCTTCGCCGGTTTCCCTGGCAGGGATGGCAAAGGGGTAATTCTCCTCCAGGTTCACATTGAAATTGTCCCCGTACCACTCCCTCCCTGAATTGATCAGGTTGTAGATCTCTTCCTCGAAATGTGCCCGGTAATCGAATGCGGTGACCGTATGGGTGGGTGTTTCGGCACTGAGCGCCAGATCACCCGGAGTTACCGGAACCCCGTGGTCATCGGTGATAAAATAGGTTCCCGCGGTGGCATAGTCATGGAGACGGTGGACAAACATCCCCTCCTCCGCATCAAGGTTCCATTCCACGGGTCCCCGCGCATAGAACAGGAGGTAGTCACCCGGACCGAAAAGTCCGTCGCTCCCATTGTGCATGTAAACAGGCACCGGCCGGAGGTCATCCACATAGCCCTGCGAGAAATCCTCGGGAAGCTGGTATCCCCCGGTCCCGTAAATGCGTACAGAGGCGGGATTGGACAGGCCGATCTCCTGCAGCTGTCCGTAACTCAGCCGGTGGATCCCGCTTTGCTCCACCGAGATCCTGTACCAGCTGCCGGTGGAAAGCACCGAGGAGGCGGACCATTCTCCTTCCATGGCGCTTTTCAGCGGAGCCAGGGGTGCCTCCTCCTCCAGGTGGATCTCGAAGGAATTGACCCGCTCCAGCCTGCCGGACGGACCTTTCAGAAATGGAAGGATCCGGATGGTGATAAAAGGGACCTTTGCCTCCATGGCGAGTGCATACTCCAGCAGGGGCGCCTCCTTCACGTGGGCAACCGGCAGCCGGCCGGAAATTCCCTCCTCCAGCGGCTCTGTTTCCGTTACCACCAGTCTGACCACCGGCAGCATCCCCCGGGCATCCCATGGCAATTTTCTGGTAAAATAAGGTAACGTATTGTCCCCGTCCTCGTATAAAGCATGGGGAAAGGAGGGCAGGTCTCCGGTTTTATCCCATTGTATCTCAATGGTTTTAACCTGGGCGTGCAGGACCAGGGAGAGGGTTAACAACACCGGGACGGCCAGCTGCTTCATGCGAAAAAAGGTGTAAGGCAACAAAAATATATATTTTATTACAGGATTAACCGTTGATATTATAACGCCCCTTTCAGGGGTTTGTTGTAGGTGTCGTTCAGTTGAAAGTTTGCATATCATCAACACTGCAGGGTCATATATGGTTTTTGTCCTGGCCGGGATCATGGCGATGTCCGCATGCCCGTCGGCAGGACAGGATGCGGCCTTTTCCCAGTTCTATGCCAATCCCCTTTACATGAATCCGGCCATGGCGGGGGTGGAGGGACCGGTGAAGGTGTACCTGGGATACCGCAACCAGTGGCCCGGGGCGGTGGATCCTTATTCCACCTATCATGCCTCCTACGAGCAATACCTGGATGTCCTCCAGGGCGGGGTGGGAGTGCACTTCATGAACGACCGGCTGGGAGGGGGCGTCTTCAACAGCATTTCCATCGATGCGGTGTATGCCTACCACCTGAAGGTGACCAGGGAGCTGACGGTGACCGGCGGGTTCCAGGCTTCCATGGGACAGCGGAGTCTGAATACCGAGGGACTGGTGCTGCCGGACGAGGTGGCGGGTGTTGCCACTGGATCGCTGCAGGGATATTCGCGGTTGTTCCCGGATTTTTCGGTGGGGACGGCCGCTTTTTACAGGAACTTCTTCGGCGGATTTGCGGTCCACCACCTGCTGCAGCCCTACGGCTCCCCTTCGGAGGACCCCAACACCCGGATCTTCAGGAAGTGTACCGCGCATGCGGGCGCCATGATCCCGGTGTACGAAAGAAGGTTCGGCACGGAGATGCTGCAGCTGTCACCCCAGATCGTTTTCATGCAGCAGGATATTTATCAACAGATCAACTACGGGCTGGAGGTCTTTTTCAAAGGCGTCATCGGCGGGATATGGTTCCGGCAGGATCTGACGTTCTCCTACGGGACCCTGATCTTCTCCGCGGGTTACGGCAGCGGTCCCTTCCGGTTCCGGTACAGCTACGATGCCAAATTATCACCCCCCGATCTGCATATCCCCAACATGGGAGCGCATGAAATATCGTTGGTGATAATTTTTGAAAACCTTTATAAATCAACGAAACGGAGGGCAATAAAATGTCCTAAAATTTAGTTAAGTTTGTGAGAAGAAAAAACGGACTGGTTCATGTGAACTTGGAATTTCAAATTAAAAATCTATACGAATGAAAATGATCATGAGACTGACCCCGGTTTTACTTGCGGTACTGGTCGCATGGGGATGTGGCAGCAAGGATGTCACCTCCTCCGGTAAGGTTTCCACCACCACCGGATGGGAATACAATGATCCCGAGAATGGTGGGTTTGAAGTGAGGACGGCGGCAGAGCAGGAGACCGGACCCGGACTTACACTGATCGAAGGTGGAACATTTACCATGGGCAGGGTGCAGGATGATGTGATGTATGAGTGGGACAACATGCCCCGCAGGGTGACAGTCAGTTCATTTTACATGGACATTACCGAGATCAGGAATGTGGATTACAGGGAATACGTCCACTGGCTGAACCGCGTATTCGGGATGAACAATCCCCAGGTGGTGAATGCAGCCCTTCCCGACACCCTTGTCTGGAGGGATCCCATGGCATACAATGAGCCGTACGTGGAGTATTACTTCAGGCATCCTTCCTTCAACGAATACCCGGTGGTGGGTGTGAACTGGCTGCAGGCCAATGATTACTGCCTGTGGCGGACCGACCGTGTGAACGAGAGGATCCTTGTGGACATCGGTCACATCGAGCTGTCCACCGACCAGCAGGATGAAAGGAATTTCAACACGGAGGCATATATTTACGGGATCTACACCCCCAACATCATTGACCCGATCCCGAGCCTCAATCCCAACGTGGAATCCAGGCTGGTCACCATGGAGGATGGTTACCTGCTTCCCAAGTACAGGCTCCCCACCGAGGCCGAATGGGAATTTGCAGCCCTGGGCCTGATCGGGAACACCATCGACGAACTGGTGTGGGAAAGGAAGACCTACCCATGGAACGGTCACAATGTGAGAAACGACAATCCAAGGAACATGGGTGAGATGATGGCCAACTTCATCAGGGGCCGCGGCGACATGATGGGTGTGGCCGGAAGCCTGAACGACGCGGGTTCCATCACCGTTCCGGTGAAATCATACTGGCCCAACGATTACGGGCTCTACTGCATGGCCGGGAATGTGAATGAGTGGGTTCAGGATGTATACCGTCCCCTCTCCCACATGGATGTATCGGATTTTCGTCCGTTCCGCGGGAACCAGTTTGACAAGCTGTACCTGGATGCCAACGGGAACCCGGTGATCGACAGCCTGGGACGCCTGCGCAGGGTGCCCATTGACGAGGCCGATGCGGAGGGCAGGTTCAACTACCGCAAATCTGATTACAGGAACTACAGGGACGGTGACATCGAATCTGTTTTCGAAGACGGGGAAAGGGCCGATGCAGCCCGTTACGACGGTTCGGGGAGCATGTACCTGAACAATGAGAATGAGCGGGTTTCGCTGATCAACGACCAGGTCAGGGTTTACAAGGGCGGCTCCTGGAAGGACCGCGCCTACTGGCTGAGCCCGGGTGAACGCAGGTACCTGGTGGAGACAGAATCGAGGGATGATCTGGGATTCCGCTGTGCCATGTCCCGCATGGGAACGCCGACAGGATTGTAGGAATCCTGGCTTCATGGCGCCACAGTATTAAAAATAAAAGGAGAGGGTGTCTCGAAAGGGCACCCTCTTCGCATGTCCGGAGGGATGCTTTCTGGCAACGTGCTTCAACAGCATCCCATGGATTTGTTAACATGTCAGGGGAAATAACCATTGATCGGCTTTATGCGGAATTCCTGCAATCCGCCGGCATCTGCACCGATACGCGGAAGGCGGCTGCAGGCACCATTTTTTTTGCCATCAGGGGCGACCGGTTCGACGGGAATGCCTTTGTGGAGGAAGCGCTGGGGAAGGGATGCCGGCTGGCGGTCACCGGCAGAAGCGACCTTGCCGGCCGCGATGGGGTGGCCTTTGTCCGTTCCCCCCTGGACACGCTCCAGCAGCTGGCCCGCCACCACCGCCGGGTGAAAGCACCCGATCTGCTGGCTGTAACCGGGAGCAACGGGAAGACCACCACCAAGGAACTGATCGCTGCCATTCTTTCAAAAAAATTCTCTGTGCTATCCACCTCCGGGAACCTGAACAACCATATCGGGGTGCCGCTGACCCTGCTCGCATTGCGTGATGAGCAGATGGCGGTGATCGAAATGGGAGCGAACCATGCGGGGGAGATCAGGAAGCTCGCGGAGATCGCCGAACCGGGAACGGGTCTGATCACAAATGTGGGCAAGGCCCACCTGGAGGGATTCGGCTCGCTGGAGGGGGTGCTCCGTGCCAAGGGTGAATTGTACGAATTCCTGGCCGGCACCGGCGGAACGGCGTTTGTGGACGGATCCGATCCCCTGCTGATGAAAAAGTCTGAAGAAACGGGCGTGAACAGGATGGTGGTCGGTCCCCGGGGAGATCTGCCGGTGGTCTGCCGCATCATAAAGCAGGATCCTTTCCTGGAGGTGGAGGTGGAGACCGGAAGTGGAAAACCATTCCGGGTGGAGACCAGTCTGGTGGGGGGATATAACCTGCAGAACATCCTCTATGCGGTGGCCCTGGGGATCCACTTCGGAGTACCAGCCGGGATGATCGGGGAAGCTGTGGCCGGTTACCGCCCGCAGAACCTGCGGTCACAGCTCATCGGCGAAGGGAGGAACCGGATCATCCTGGACGCCTATAACGCCAATCCCACCAGCATGCGGGAAGCCATCGGGGGATTGCTCCAGTTTGCCCCGCACCCGCGCATGCTGGTCCTGGGGGACATGGCCGAAATGGGGGATGCATCCGAGCAGGAGCACCGCGAACTGGTGAAATGGATCGTGACCCTGCCCGTCGATCTCACCCTCCTGGTGGGCAAGATTTTTTCCGGGGTGTGCGGCCCCACTTATGGAGTGCATGATCCCTCTTCAGGGGTGCACGGCCCCTCTGGCAGAGGGTCTGATCCCTCCTCAGGGAATTCCTCTTCCCAGGTAATGGTCTTCGGGGATACGGGGCAGGTGGAGCGCTGGCTGCGGTCCGAACAGCCCCGGGGATATCATGTGCTGGTCAAGGGAAGCCGCATCATGGAACTGGAGAAGCTGGTCCCGCTGCTGACCGGCTGAGCACAAAAGCCGGCTGATCCGGGCGACGGGCTGCTGAGCACAAAAGCCAGCTGATCCGGGCGACGGGCTGCTGAGCACGGGCCGGATGATCATCCTCACATTCCGCTGTACAGGTACCGCTTGATCTTCTGGGTGGGGGTCTTTTCGAATGGCTGGACCTGAAGGATCATCTGCTGGAGCCTTGCATTTCTGGCCACATGGGCATTCACCTGGACCAGGAGTTCCGCAAGGATCTCTTCGGCCCTCTCATTCAGATGCTGCTGAAAATCCGCCGCATTCTCCTTCATGTGCTGGAACCGCTCTTCAAGCAATTCCAGGTTCAGGTGAACCCTGGCCACCAGTTTGCCGCCGTACTGCATCACCAGCGATTCGCTCACGTACTCCTTGCTGTTGATCACCGCCTCGATCTCCTCCGGGTAGATGTTCTCCCCGTTGGGACCCAGGATCATGTTCTTGGAGCGGCCACGGATATGCAGAATCCCCCTGCGGTCCACATAGCCCAGGTCGCCCGTCCGGAAGAATCCGTCCTCTGTGAAAACTTCGGCGGTTTTTTCTTCATCCCTGTAGTAACCCTTCATGATGTTGGGACCTTTGACCACGATCTCTCCTTCATGGGTGACCGGGTCCGGCTGGTGGATCTTCAGGGTGACCTCGCTCAACGGTTTGCCCACCGACCTGTAGGTCGGATTGTGCGGTCCGAATCCCGCCAGCAGGGGGGAGGTCTCCGTCAGTCCGTATCCGATGGCATAGGGGAAGCCTCCTTCGATCAGGAACTTTTCCACATCAGGTGCCAGGGGTGCTCCTCCCACACCGAAGAAGCGCATCCGGCCTCCGAAGAATTTAAGGAGCTTCCGTGCCGCAGCCCGGGAGAGGAGTCTGCGCGTGACCCCCACCTTCATGAGCAGCCGGGTGGCGGCAGAACCGTAAAGGGCGGGCCTGATCCGGGTGCGGTAGATCTTTTCAATGATCAGGGGGACGGTGAGCATGGTGGTGGGCGCCAGCTGCTTCAGCAGCGGGGTCAGTGCCGAGGCGGTGGGGGGACCGTCCATGTAATAGACCGTGGCCCCGTTGAGCAGGGGGACCATCAGTCCGATGGTGCACTCATAGGTATGGGCCAGCGGCAGAACGGAGAGGAAAACGTCCTCCTCGGTGACTTCATGGATGCTCCTGGCCTGCTTCGCATTGACCAGGATGTTGTGGTGGGTGAGCATCACTCCCTTGCTCCGCCCGGTGGTCCCGGATGTGTAAATGATCGAGGCCAGGTCTTCCGGATCGGCAGTGTAAAATGATCCGGGTACCTCGCCTGCCTCTGCCGGGGGCACCAGTTTTTTCAGGGAGACCTTTCCCTCTTCCGTGCACTCTGTTTCCTCCGGGCTTTTTCCAGATGCCAGGATTTTTCCCGCTTTCACGGGGCAGACGGTGAAATCTTCCAGGCGGATCACCATTTCCACCACAGGGGGAATGTGATCCTGCACCCGCTGCATCAGTTTCCCGGAAAGGAACAAAGCTTTCACTTCGGCATGCTCCAGGATGGCACGCACATCGGGCCCCCTGAAGTCGGGCAGGATGGGCACGGTTACCCCGTTGGCGATCAGGATCCCGAAATAGGCGGCTCCCCAGTGGGGACTGTTCTCTCCGAGAATGGCCACCCGGTCCCCTTTCCCGATCCCCGCGCTGTGGAGCATGACGGCCAGGTACCTGCATGCCTGGTCCAGTTCCTCATAGCTGTAAGAAACGCCGTCCACCCGCGCAAGTGCGGTGTCTGATCCGTATTTCCTGCTGTTGATTTTTAAAAGAAGGGGCAGGTTCCGCATCCCTTCCCAATGTCCAAGGTCCCTTGTTTTCATATCGATTGTCTCCTCCTTCCCGGCACTCATCATTGATCTGTCCCCTCTGGCCTGAACGAATCCGAAAGCTGTCCAAACCGCTTTTTGCCTTTCAGAAAAAAATCAATAACGATACTCCCCGGATAAATTTGTGCAAAGGTAACACTTTCCGGCTTTATTTTGTTCACTGCCAGCATATTTATGTAATCATTGCGAAGTCCGCGATAGGCGCGGTGTGCACGGATCACCGCCAGGAAATCCGCCATTGACCGCTGCCATAGAAACCTGAGGGCGGAGACCGCATCCAGCAGCTGCCGCGTCAAGATGGTCCTCCTCCGCAACCGCGGCGGGAGGTTCTTGTAAAGCAGGAGCAGGTTGTTCCTGAAATTGAGAAAGGTTTTCCTGGGGTCGCCCTGGGGCAGGGTCCCGCCACCCACGTGGTACACCGTGGAACGGGGCTCGCAGTAAACGCTGTAGCCCATCCTTTTCAGTCTCCAGCAGAGGTCGATTTCCTCCATGTGCGCAAAGAACCGCTCGTCCAGTCCCCCCGCCTCCCTGAACAGTTCGGCCCGCACAAGCAGGCAGGCGCCGCTGGCCCAGAAAACTTCCGCCGTGTTGTCATACTGCCCGCTGTCCCTTTCCACATGATCGAAGATCCGGCCCCTGCAGAATGGATAACCGTACCGGTCGATGTACCCGCCCGCGGCCCCGGCATACTCGAAATGATCCCTCCGGCGGAAATCCCTGATCCTGGGCGTGCACACCGCCGCCCGCTCATTTTTTTCCATCAGCTCCAGCAGCGGCGGCAGCCAGTCCTCCGTCACTTCAATATCGGAATTGAGCAGCAGGAAATAGTCCGCATCCAGCCGGGCCAGCGCACGGTTGTAGCCTCCGCTGAAACCGTAGTTCTTTTCCAGCCGGATCAGCCTGATATCCGGGTATTCGGTCTCCAGGAATGCGATGGATCCGTCCGTGGAGGCATTATCCGCCACCACGATCTCCGTGCCCGGCAGTCCGGAATACCGGATCAGGGGCGGCAGGAACTGCTGCAGGAATATCTTCCCGTTCCAGTTAAGGATGACGATGGAGAGCCGTTTCATCGCTCAAGCATGATTTTCCTGATGACATCCAGGAACTCCCCGAACATCAGTCCGTTGGAGCAGATGACATGTTCCCGGCGGAGCACATCCTCGTTCCCCCCGAAATCGGACACCTTCCCGCCCGCCTCCTTCACCAGCAGGATCCCGGCTGCGATGTCCCACGGATTGAGCCCGTATTCGTAAAATGCATCGAACCGGCCGCATGCCACATAGGCGATGTCGGTGGCCGCCGATCCCAGTCTCCTGAGGCCGTTGGAGTTTCTCATGAAATAATCCATGCTTTCCATGAACTGGTCCATGCGGGAAAAATCGGTGTAGGGGAATCCGGTGGCGATCAGCGCGTCTTTTACACGGGGAACGGAGCTGACCCGGACCGGTTTTCCGTTCAGCCATGCGCCCCCGCCCTCCCAGGCATAAAAAAACTCATCCAGTCCGAATTCGTAAATCACCCCGGCCACCACCTGTTCGTTTTCCGCGAGGCCCACGCTGATGGCGAAGGGGAAAACCCCGTGGATGAAGTTGGTGGTCCCGTCCACCGGGTCGATGATCCAGTTCCAGGTGTCGCCCCGCTTCTTGTTCGTGCCCTCTTCGGCGATGAATCCCGCCTCGGGAAGCAGCGCGGAGAGCCCCTTCACCAGGATCTGCTCGGTGTGCGTATCCACCTCGGTCACGTAGTTCTGCCTGCCCTTCTTCTCGATGTTCAGGTCGCCCCGCTCCTGGTGCCTCTCCCTGACATAAGCGGCGGCCTCCCGGACCACCTCCATGGTGTCGAAACAGATTTTCCGGTATTGCATGGGATCTTTTTTAATCCTGCAAAGTAAACAAATTATCGGGATCCGAGGGACTTCAGCAGGTCGGCCACCACAAAGGTGCTTCCCCCGGTGAAGATCACATCCTCCGCCTCCGCCCGCTGCCGTGCCGCCCTGTAAGCTTCTTCCACCGACGGGAATGCCCTCCCTTTCAGTCCCCTTTTCCCGGCTTCCTCCTGCAGGAGGGTTGCATCCATGCTCCTGGGAACACTGCTTGGGGTGAAATAATAGGTGGCCTCCACGGGCAGCAGCGGCAGGATGGCCGGCAGATCCTTCTCCCTGACCAGTCCGAATACAATATGCAGTGATTTCCAGGGAAGCTGCATCAGTTGTTTCATCACGGCGGCGATCCCCTCCTGGTTGTGGGCCACATCGCAGATGCTTCTCGGATTGTGATCCACCGTCTGCCACCTTCCCAGCAGTCCGGTATTCACCGAGACGGCAGAGAGGCCGTTCTCTGCGGCCTTCTCCGGAATATCCCATCCCGACTCCCTCAGTTTCAACAGCACGGCGAGCACAGTCATCAGGTTCTCATGCTGGTAATCCCCCGCCAGGTCGCATACCACCGTTCCCCCCGCTCCCATCGTTCCCTTCGTTCCCTCATTCCCCGGCAACGTACTGGTATACCTGAGCATGATTTTTCCCTCCGGGGTGAAGGTGTGGAAGGAAGGGATAAATGTGCGGGAGGCAAAGGTGATCTCCGCCTGTTTCTCCCGTGCCATGCGGCGGAACAGCTTTTCCCTTTCACCGTCCGCCCTCCCCACCACCACCGGGATCCCCTCCTTGATGATCCCTCCCTTCTCGCGGGCGATGGAGGAGAGGTCGTTCCCCAGGAACTCGGTATGGTCCATGGAGACATTGGTGATCACCGAGATGACAGGGGTGATGATGTTTGTGGAATCGAGCCTGCCTCCCAGTCCCGTTTCGATCACGGCCATCTCCACCTGCTGCCGGGCAAAAAAGTCAAAGGCCATGGCCACGGTCATTTCAAAAAAGGAGGGGCTGATCATCCCGATGATCCGTTTGTGGCGGGTGACAAAGTCCACCACTTCTTGTTCGGGGACGGGCTTTCCATTCACCCGGATCCGTTCCCTGAAATCCAGCAGGTGGGGGGAGGTGTAAAGGCCGGTTTTGAACCCGGCCTGCTGGAAAACGGAGGCCAGCATGTGGCTCACCGATCCCTTTCCGTTGGTCCCCGCCACGTGGACCGACGGGAATTTCAGGTGCGGGTGCCCCAGGGCCGCATCCAGCCGGAGGGTGTTCTCCAGGTCTGCCTTGTAAGCGGCTCCGCCCACCCGCTGGTACATGGGCAGGCTGTTGAAAAGATATTCGGTTGCTTCCCTGTAATTCATTGTCCGGAGGAGGCGTCGCCTGGAAAATAAGGATCGTCCCAGGTGTTCCTCTTCACCTTTTCGGGCCGGAACCGGACGGGCCGCGGCTTCTTCTCATCCGGGTATCCGAGCGCCACCAGGGCGAAGGGGTTTACATACGGGGGAAGTTCCAGTAAACGGCGGAAGGCTTCCTTCCGCTCCTTCCGCGGGTGGATGCCCACCCAGCATGAACCGATCCCCAGGGTATGGGCCGCGAGCAGTATATTCTGCGTGGCCGCGCCGCAATCCACCACCCAGTAACCTTCCCTGTGCTGCAGTTGCTCGTCCCCGCACACCACGATCCCGTGGGAGGCGGTCCGGAACATGGCCGCATAGGGATGGACCTCCATGATCCGGTCCATCATCTCCCGGCTGTCCACCACCACGAAATGCCAGGGCTGGCTGTTCACCGCCGAGGGGGCATACATGGCAGCTTCGAGGATTTTTCCGATCAGTGCATCATCGATTTTCCGATCCGTGAATTTACGGATGCTCCTCCTGTTGAGGATATAATCCAGTTCATTCATGGCAGCCGGTATATCATTGTGTGTAAAACTTGGTCCAATGTGAATAATTCTCCCGCATAGCGGAAGTAAAAAGCTCTATTTTTGACACGATCTGTAAAGTTAGCGTAACGGGGGGATTTATGGCAAATGCGGTGAAAAAAAACACCAAGATCTTCGTTCTTGACACCAATGTGCTGCTTCATGATTACAGGTGCATGCACAACTTCGAGGAACACGACATCGTCATTCCGATCACCGTTCTGGAGGAGCTGGACCGGTTTAAGAAGGGGAACGACATCATCAATTACCATGCGAGGGAATTTACCAGGGAACTGGACAAGCTGAGCGGCGACAAGCTGTTCAACGGAGGGATCTCCCTGGGCAGGGGCAAGG
The DNA here is from genome assembly GCA_040768485.1 of Bacteroidales bacterium. Classification (GTDB taxonomy): domain Bacteria; phylum Bacteroidota; class Bacteroidia; order Bacteroidales. Next base: position 61,993 of record JAXGMU010000008.1, on the reverse strand, counting down.
GGAAGCTGAGCATCGAGACCGGCAAATCGGCATCGGAGAAACTGTTTTCCTCTTTCCCTGAGAACACACCCGATCACCGGATCCTGGCCATCGCGGAGTACCTGAAGGTGAAGCACGCGCCGAAACGGGAGGTGATCATGATCACGAAGGACATCAACCTCCGGATGAAGGCCAAATCGCTGGGCATCATGGCGCAGGATTACCACAACGACATGGTGCAGAACATCGAGGACATTTTTGACAGTGTGAAGGTGAACGAGGTGACGGATCATTCGCTGATCAGCGACATGTATGATTCCCCGGAAGGTGTTCCGGTGAAGCGGTTCGGGTTTAAGAAAGAACCCCATGCGCACGAGTATTTTATTTTTAAGAATGAGTCGCGCAGCGGACTGGGCCATTATGATCCGTTCAACAGGGTGGTGACCCGGGTGGAGAAGACCCGCACATACGGCATTGATCCGCGGAACGCTGAACAGACCTTCGCCCTGGATGCGCTGTCCCGTCCGGAGGTCCAGCTGGTGGCACTCACCGGGAAAGCGGGAACCGGCAAAACCCTCCTGGCCCTGGCAGCCGCGATCCATCAGCGCAGGGAGTACACCCAGATCTTTCTTGCACGTCCCATCATCCCGCTGGGCAACAGGGATATCGGTTACCTGCCGGGGGATGTGAATGAGAAGATCGGTCCCTACATGGCCCCCCTGTTCGACAACCTGGCCGTGATCAAGCAAAAGTTCAAGCAGCAGAGCAAGGAATTCAGCCGCATCGAGGAGATGCAGCAGACTGAAAAACTGGTGATCACGCCCCTGGCCTATATCAGGGGACGGAGCCTTTCCAGGGTCTTCTTCATTGTGGACGAGGCCCAGAATCTTACTCCCCACGAAGTCAAGACCATCATCACGAGGGCCGGCGAGGGCACCAAGATGGTCTTCACGGGGGATATTCAACAGATCGATTCGCCTTACCTGGATACCAAGTCCAACGGGCTTTCCTACCTGGCCGACCGCATGAAGGGACAGGATATTTTCGCCCATGTGCACCTGGTGAAGGGTGAAAGGAGCTATCTGGCCGACCTGGCCAGCAACCTGCTTTAACATCCAATGGAAAGAAAACTGTTTATTATCCGCCATGGCAAGTCCAGCTGGGAGGATGAAGGACTGGACGACATCGACAGGCCCCTGGCAGAGCGGGGGATCCGGAATGCCGATACCATGGCCCGCCGGCTGAAGGAAGCCGGAGAGGTACCCGGGCTGATCTTCACCAGTCCCGCCAACCGCGCACTGAGCACCGCCATGATCATGGCCCGGATCTGGGAGATGAATCCGGCTTCGGTACAGGTCCATGACGACCTGTACATGGCCGATGAATCGGAGATCGAAGAGGTGGTGGGGGAAGCTCCCGACTCGGTCAGCCACCTGGCCATTTTCGGTCACAATCCTTCCTTCACCCTCTATGCCAACAAGTTCCTGGATGAACCGCTGGACAATCTGCCCACGGCGGGGGTCGTCATTGTGACCCTGGAAGGCGACCACTGGTACGGGATCGGACGGCCCGCGGTGAAAAGTATCCGGGTCGACTACCCCAAGCACAAACATTGAAGGGAGCAACCCCATGACAGAAGTAACCTGTGCCGTGGTGGTGGAGGGGGGACTGGTGCTGGCAACCCAGCGCAGCGGGCAGATGGAGCATCCGCTGAAGTGGGAATTCCCGGGCGGAAAGCTCAGGGCGGGTGAAAGTCCCGAATCCTGCATCGTGCGCGAGATCCGGGAAGAACTGGGACTGGAGGTGGAAGTCCTCCGGGCGCTGACACCGGTGGTGCACAGGTACCATGCGAAGCAGGTGCGGCTGATCCCCTTTGTCTGCTCGGTAAAAGGAGGCACGCTCAGCCTCAGGGAGCACAGGGCCTTCCGGTGGATGGCGCCCGGTGAGATGGAGGGACTGGACTGGCTGGAGGCGGATGTGGAGGTGGTGCGGAACCTGAAACAGCACGGGATTCCTTCTCTCTAACGGAAAAGGCTCCCGACCCCGTCCGCCGCCCCGGTGAGGAACTTTGCGATATTCTCTCCGATCCCTTCCCGCAAACCGGTTTCGATCTGAGTTTCCACAAAGAGGATGAACAAGGCATAAATAAGCACCAGCAGGAACGCCTTCAGCCTGGTGAAGTGCTTTCCGGTCAGCATGATGAGCAATGCCACCAGGGTGGCGATGACCAGAAAGACCCACACCTCCTTTACAAAGTCCAGCTCTCCCGCCGGAATCCGGATGGAGTTCCCGTAGATGAGGTTATACAGGAGAACGGGCAGACCCAGTGCAAAAGCGATGTCAAAGATATTGCTCCCCAGTGCGTTGCTCACCGCATCGTCATAGTTGCCCTTCCGGGCATCCCTGACGGAGATAATGGTATCGGGGACCGAGGTGGCTGCAGCAGAGAGCACCACCGCCACGAAGATCAGCGGGATGTTGGCCCGTTTTCCGTACAGATCCGTTGCGTCCACCAGCAGCCAGGTCCCGAAAGTCATGACCACCGTGCTCACCAGCAGCAGCAGCCATGCCAGGCGGGGATTGATTTTCCGGTCTCCCAGGACCACATGGGTAATATCCAGTGAAAGAAGCTGCATCAGCACGGACCGCTTTTTACTGGCCTCCGGTGTGATGAATCCCGGATCGGCGATCCCCTTTCTCCTGGTGATGGCATAAAGAAGCAACAGGTAAAGCAGGTAGATGACGACAAGGATAAATCCGTGTCTGGCCAGCAGCTCGCCCCTGAACAGAAAGACCACGAACAGTAGCTGGGAAACCATGAGGACAACCCCCTCGCGGATCAATACTTTTTTCTGAAGCACCACCTTCCGGCCTCTTCCCATGGAATACAGCATCAGCACGGCCAGGGAGGGAATGATCAGCAGGTTGAAAAGCGCGCTCCCGGAAGAAACGCCCAGTCCCCCCGAAAACCCCTCCTCCTCCTTCAGATAAAAAAGGAAGAACACCGTGGTGAGGAACTCGGGCATGGAGCTGGCAATTGCATTCAGTGAAGCCCCTTTGATGCCCGGCGGGAGTTTCCGGCCCAGATAATCCGATGCGGTCTCAAAGCCCCGTGAGGAACGCCAGATGATCACGCAGCTCAAAATGATCAGCAAAAGGGGCAGGGGCTGAAAGTACTCGATGGATGCTTCCATGCACTACTTTCCCGTATTTGAGATTGTCATGATATGCATGAGCTGGTCGTCCAGGTAATTGTCCTCGAACTCCACCAGGAAGTTCTGAAAGAACCGGCTGATGCGTCTTTCCGATAGAAGACCCAGGTATCCGAGCCACTCTTCGTCGATCCAGACCGGAAGGATGTACAGGTGGTACTCCCGCTCCCGGAAGACAACCTCCCCGGCGCGTACGATCTCCTCCAGCCTGCTGCTTTTCTCCAGCATGTCATATTCCTTCATGGCCTCCCCGACGGGGGACATATCCTCGTGTGAGATCAGGTCCGTACCCGGTGCCTGAAAAAATGCATGATCAATGTTCAGGAAGGAAAAGTCGTAGAATTCCGTCACAAATCTGGTGATCCTTTTCCCGAACTCTTCCAGGCCCGTGATCCGTCCGGATGCAATGTCGTTCTTGATGGGATCGAATGCGGAGGAGAGGTTGAACGGGATGTAGCTGACCAGGTAGATAAATGAGCCCAATACGGACACCAGGACCATGTAGGCCAGCAGGATGATCACCAGGGGAAAGTACCGGCCGGGCAGGAGGCGGTTCACCAGCATGACCAGCGGGATGGCGATTGCGGTCATGGTTGTAAGGAAGAAGATCAGCAGGATGATCCGCTGGGTTTTGTAGACTGTGCTGTAGGATTTACGGCGCGCCATGCTGCAAATTTAGCAAAAAACCGCGTGGGTGCATTCCCCCGGTTATGCGTGGTTGCATGCCCCTGGTGCAAAATCCTGGCAGGTGACCGGATTCACGGACTGACCACGCGGTCTGCCGAAACCAGGATCCCGGTAATAAGCAGCATGTTGGAGATCCTGCCCACCCCGAGGTCATACTGGATCCCGAAATGGTCCACGCAGGTTCCGCTGAGGATGATCCTGCTTCCTTTCTCTTCCAGTTCCGAAAGCGACCTGCATACAGGCGACTGCTTCATGGCAAGCTTGACCCCCGTATTGTACAGCAGCACATGCGTGGGCAGCTCCTCCTGGAAATTCAGGCTTTCCACAAGAGATTCCATCAGTCCTGTTCCCAGGTCGGGATCCCCCGATCCCATCATGTCGCTCCGAAGGCATACCACATAGCTCATGTTTGATACGATTGCAGTGATTGATCAACCAAATGTACAGAATTCTTCCCCACAAAGTCAATGGCTGGTGTTATCGCTGAAAAGCGGGGGCCTTTTTTTGTGGAACCCGGTGGCTTCCTGGTAGGCGGAGGCCACAGCGAGGACCGTCCCCTCGTCGAACAGATTCCCCAGAAAGCTTATGCTTGCAGGCGAACCGTTGTCTTTGAATCCGTTGGGGACCACCACCACCGGGTGACCGGTCAGGTTGGTGGCCAGCAGCTGGGAACTCCCGTGGAAGGAGGGGGCGACCACCACGTCAAATTCCCTGATCCTTTTGTTGAATTCCTGCACCAGGTCATGCCGGATGCGGTTCGCCTGGATGTATTCAACCGCCGGGATGAACCTGGCCGTGCGGAAGATATTGGGCCATGCGTACCGGTGCTGCCGCACCAGCAGTGTATCCCGGTTCGAACGGGTCAGCTCGTCGAAGGCGGCGGCGGCCTCCGCCTCCAGGATCAGGGAGAGCGCGTCTACCGGGATCCCCTGGGGGACCAGCTCCACCGGTTGGAGTACAGCCCCCAGTTCCCTGAGCATCCGGAGGGTTTTCTGGTCAAATTCCTTTTCCTCGTAATCACCCTCGAATGCGCTTTTCAGGTACCCGATCTTCAGTTCTGACAGGTCTGCCTTCCCCGGATAGGTGTAGCCCGCTTCGATCAGGGCCGGATCGTCCGGATCCGGTCCCCTGAGAAAATCAAATACGATGGCACAGTCCGACGCACTCCGGCAGATGGGACCCACCTTGTCCATGCTCCAGCTCAGTGCCATGGCCCCGGACCGGGTCACCCGCCCGAAAGTGGGCCGCAGTCCGGTGGTCCCGCAGCGGGTGGAGGGAGAGACAATGGACCCCCAGGTCTCCGTCCCGATGGCAAACGGCAGCAGTCCCGCCGCCGTTGCCGATGCAGAACCGGCCGAGGAACCGCTGGAGCCCTCCTCCAGGTTCCATGGATTCCGGGTGGTGTCGGCAAACCACACATCCCCCATGGCAAGGGCGCCCAGGGTGGTCTTGGCCACCAGGATGGCACCAGCCTCCTCCATTTTTTTGATCACACCCGCTTTTTCGTCCAGCACCTGGTCCTTGTAAGCTCCCGCTCCCCAGGTGGTGGGGTAGCCCGGGAAAGAAAACAGGTCCTTGGCCCCGTAGGGGATGCCGTGCAGGATTCCCCGGTCATGTCCCTGTGCCAGTTCCTGGTCCATTTTCTCTGCCTGCCGGATGGCATATTCTTCCGTCAGGGTGATCACGCAGTGCAGCTGCGGATCATGTTCCTTCATCCGCCTCAGGAAAAATTCGGTGAGGGCCAGGCAGGAGATCTCCCCTGACCGGATCAGGGAGGCAAGCTCGGGGATGGACATGAATGCCAGGTCCGCTTCCCTGGCAGGCCTGGAGATCCCTTCGGGAATTTCCCAGCTGTTCCGCTTTGTGGGGGACGGGGGGACAAAATCCGGCGGCAGGGGATTGAACTGCAGGGACGGGGGCGTGGAATTGGGGAGCTCGTAGGCCCGGATCTGCCGGTATGCATGGATGAAATCCGCCATTCCGGAATCGATCATGACCATCTCCAGGGAATCGAATTGAAGGTCCATGGGATTCATGGCGTAATAGGAGGAATCGATCTCCACATCCACATGGGATCCGGCTGATTCTTCCGTATTATTGTCGCAGCGGACAAAGAAAATTCCTGCTGAAATGAACAGGAACAGGAGGGTGCCCTTCAAAGCGGGGTGACCGGTTTTGCACATGGCTGATAGCTTTATTGTTAACAAGTTGAAAGATACAAAAAATGAACACACTGAAAGATTTCATAGTTTTGAAAAACCGGGCCTGTTTCCGGACAGGACGCTGATTCTGTACAAGACCCTGTTTCTAAGCATGTTAAACCTTATCTGATAACCATATCCTGTATGACATGAAAAAAATTGCATTATTTCTGCTGCCGGTGATCATGGCCCTCACCGGATGTGCGGGCACCCGCCATATCCATTTCAATTCACAGGTCCCCGCGATGTACAACATCCCCCATCATATCAAGACACTGGCCATCATAGACCGGTCGATCCCCGAAGACGAGGATGCGAACCTCCTGGAAGGGGTCCTCACCGGAGAGGGGATCAGCCAGGACAAACTGGCCACCCAGATCGTGATCGACGGCCTGAACCAGAGCCTGCAGAATTCAAGCCGCTACCAGGTGATCCGCACTACGGAGAAGATGAAGGGATCCGGTGCGGGCAGCACATTCCCGGAACCGCTGGACTGGGACCGGGTTACCGAACTGTGCGAAAAGTATGAAGCGGATGCACTGGTCTCCCTGGAGACCTATGATTCGGATTTCATCGTGACCCACGGGGCGAAGACAGGCGGGGAAGGAGGGATCCGGATATCCGCCCAGGGGGTGGCAACGGTGAACTGCGGATTCCGGATGTATGATTACCGCAACAGGGACATCACGGACCAGTACCATTTTTCCCACAAGGAGTTCTGGGAATCGGGAGGTTCCACCATCACTGCGGCGGTGGCAACCCTGCTGACCAAGAACGATGCCATCCGGAAGGCCAGTTTCCAGGCGGGGATCGTTTACGGGGAGCGGATTACCCCTTCCTGGGTTCGGATCCACCGGGAATATTTCAAAAAATCAAAGAGGGATCCATACCTGGCCGAAGGAGCGCGGATGATGGAGGCGAACGACTGGGACCGGGCCATCGCGGCGCTGACGACCGCCGTGGAGAACGGACACTTCAAAACCAAGGGCCGTGCCGCCCATAACCTGGCTGTGATCTATGAGATCCTGGGCAACCTGGAGGAGGCCAAGAAATGGGCCACCGATGCATGGGGCCGTTACGGCATCCGGAAGTCACGGGATTACGGGTACATCCTTACCGGCCGGATCAACGAGCAGCGGCTTTTGGAGAGCCAGCTCCAGTAAATTTTTTTGGGATTCCGCAAACTTGGGGTATATTTGCAGCCGCTTTCGGGAGCTTAGCTCAGCTGGTTCAGAGCGCCTGCCTTACAAGCAGGAGGTCACTGGTTCGAATCCAGTAGTTCCCACAAAGTCGTTTTAAGCGTCAGTGAAAAACGGCCTCCGGTGTTTTTATCTCTCCCCCGCCTCTGGATCACGAGCCCGCGTATGCGGGTGAGTAATCCAGCGGTGGTTACTTGACAAATTTCGCAATAGCGCCGGCACTCTTTACTAAATAGAGGCCGCTGGCATAGCTGCTGATGTCAAACCTGTGTTTGTTACCGCTCACGGTGACCTCGTCCACTTTCTGACCCATGCTGTTATAAATGCTCACGGTAGTATTTACATTGGTGAGCACAACGTTCAGTTCATCCACGGCCGGGTTGGGATAAACCTGCAGGAGATCCACGCTGTGCTGCTGGATCCCTTCAGGCCAGGTCACAAAGATCTCCATAACGTTCCACACCTTGCTGTCATCCTTGGCAGAAGCCACAACCGTCACCATTCCTACGGTATCACCGGTCAGCAGCCCGCTGGCATCAATGGTTGCATACCCGGTTCCGGGAACGACGCTCCAGTTCACATCGGTCAGGTTGGCGTCGGCTGGGAGCACCTCCGCGTCCATCTGAAGCGTGGCGCCTATTGAAACCATGTTTTCGCCGCTTTCACTGGTCACGGTAATGGACTCCACGGGAATGTAGTCTTCGGTAAGCCGTGCCAGGTCATTTTCGTTGTACAGGATGATACTGTCAATGTAAACCACGGGATCATGCCATCCAAGCATGAAATTCAGAGTCTCAATGGTGTTCTCGATCATGTCCACAAACATGACATCAAAAACATACTTGGTCCATTCCGTTTCCGTGATAAAGGTCCAGTCACACGTACCGTTGGAGAGCTCATGCATAGATGTGCCGTACCTGAGGTATTCCTGGTTGGGATCCTCGAAGTCCACATTGAATGTGTCAGGTTCATCTGCCTTGGCAACAAATGTGAACCAGTACTGGTCTGTGGTGTTGCATCCGAAATGCTGCTGGGCCATGGTGTAATCCCAGACATTGACGCCGCCCGGGGGCGGATCAAGCATCACAGCGCCGTCAATCACGGGACGGTTGCCGCTCCACTCGAGGGCCGTTCCGGCTTCACTTACCTCATCGAAGTAGCCGTTCCTGATCAGGTTAATCTCCGGCATGGTCATGATCTGGTTGCTGATGGTCACATCCACAGAGGCATCCACATAGAGGGATGAAGCGGTGACCGTAACAGTACCGTCAAGCACAGCTGTGACCATACCATTCTTGTCTATCTTTGCCCTGCCGCCGTCCACACCGTCCGTCACCGTCCAGGTCAGTGTTTCCGTGTTGTCTTCCGGAACAACCGTGGCCTGGATCTGTAATTTGCCGTTATTCTCGTTGATCTCTCCACCGGTGAGGCTGATCTCATCAATATAAACAGGGGCCACCGCGCCTTCAAATGTGATGATCCCGCAATCGTCCATATTGTTCCAGGATGATTCCGTGGTCCCCGTGTTGGCCCAGACTGCGTTCCTCTCACCGGTATCTCCGGGATCCCTGTCGATCACATATACATCGAAACCAATCTCTCCTGTCAGATCGATCGGTCCCCCTTCACCGTTCTTAAGCGCATAAAAAGGAACAAAATACTCGGCGACGTAATCCGGGTCGTTGACCATAAATGCATATTCAACACCATCATGACGCGCGTCGTACATAAGGGTGCCGTCATTGGATCCCTCGGTGAATGCAGGCTCAATCTGGTAGTGCCCGTTTCCTCCTCCAACCCAGTCCGGCAGCGGTCCACCACCATCCTCGAGAAAATAATTCACGTCAAAATAGAGCTCTGTTTTGTCATACTGCCACGTTTCTCCGGGAGGATCCACCGCGTAATACGGATAGAAAACATCGTCGTTCACGATGAGGATGACATACATGCCGTCGTCGGTCCACAAGCCCTGCCAGGTTGTTGTACCCGATGGTCCAAGGGTGGGTACCTGTCCCGTATAGTCCTTATCAATGTTGTTAAGGGGTGCTTCAGCCCAGACATCGTCAATCTCTCCGTCAATCAACGGAGCCTCGGAAGCTTTTTTGATCACAGCTGTGGGCTTTTGAGCGATGGCGCCCATGGCAAACACTGTGCATAGCAAAATCAAGGTAAATCTTTTCTTCATGGTTATAGCTTTAGGGTGGATGGTCTATCACCTGATTTTAAACACTAGTACAATTTATTATTTCTTCTGGATAACAAAAAATTACAGCCAGGATTAATGCGTCATGCCATGAAATTAATTCCCTGTCCTATTGGACTGGCGGTGAGTAATTTTTCGTAATTTGTTGGTGCTCAAAAAGCATCCATATGAATCCTTACGCCACTCGATCTATCATCGGCCTTACCAGATCCAGGATTGTGCTGCTGGTATTGACAATCATGGTTTTCAATGCCTGCAAGGAAGAACCTCAGTTATGGAGGGTGGATTCCCAACAACAGGTGATCGGGGATTATATTGCCACCCATCCTGACCAGTTTTCCGAGTTTGGGAAACTGGTTGATGCCACTGGAATGAAGTCATTATTAAATACCAGGGGCCCATTTACGCTATTTCTTCCAAACGATGAAGCCATGTACGAGTATTACAGCCTTAAGAATGCAAATTCAATTTCCGATTTCAGCGATTCCCTGCTGAAGGAATTAATCCTTTATCATACCATTGGTGCTGAAATAGAGACCAAAGACATCGGTCTGGGTACGCTCAAAGAGACCAACGCAATAGGTGATTTCCTGGTCACTGAATTCGAGGGATCAGACATCATTATATCGAAATCCTCCAAAATCATCGACAGGGATATCCGTACTTCAAACGGGTATATCCATGTCATAGATAAAGTCATAGATCCTATTAAATTGGATATTTACAGTGTCATTACCTCCAATCCTTCCTACCAGATCTTCTCGGAAGGGCTCAGCCTTACCGGGCTGAAGGACACCCTCAGGCTCATCAGCTTCCCGTTCGGGAAAAGAGTTGCCCGCACAAGGTTTACGGTACTTGCAGTGGCAGATACCATCTATCACCGCTATGGCATTTATAATCTGCAGGATCTGATTGCGTGGTGCGGCGCTAATCCGGACAGTATCACTTTTCTGGACAATCCGGCCTACCGGTACATGGAATACCATTGTCTGAACGGCACCTATTACCTGTCGGACCTGAATAGCGGGATATATCCCATCCTGTCCAGGGACAATAACCTATCCTTTACGATTGATACGGACTACAAGATCAATCTTGACACCAGGACCGGACGCTATACCGGCTTTAATATCCCGGCATCCAATACTCCCGCAAAGAACGGCGCATTACATTCAGTCAATGATATACTTCCTGTAACTGTTCCTGAACCTGCGACCATCACCTTTGAGACGACCGATTTTTTCGACCTGAAGCAGGGAGACTATTATGGCAAATATTACATGAGGTGGTGGGATGGTGAAAATACATTTGAAAAGATCAAATGGAAGGGTGAATACCTGCTGTACTATTTTCAACCCAACAACTCGGCCATCATGAACCATGATTGCCTGAGCACGCTGGGCTGGTGGTCGGTCTCCATCACTTTCCCGAAAGTGATGAAAGGAGAATACGAAATCTACATTTTCCAGCCAAACTGGAATGATGTGACCAACTGTATTGCCTATCTCGATGGTGTGAAAACCGACTATATCTACGAAGGGCATTATGGCAACACCGGAGGCGCCGGTGGTTTGCAGAAAATGGCCGATGCCAATTTCACCACCACTGCCGAGCATACCATCACCCTCAGGAATATCGTCAATGGCATGTTATTCTGGGACTACGTGGTATTTGAGCCTGTCAAGAAGCATTGAAACCTGAATCTATTTGCCGGTTCTTGAATCAGGAGGTCATTTTAGAGAAAAGTATAATTACTTTATTTACAAATACATAGGAGGCTTTCAAAAAATAAATGAATTCTCAGAAACTTGTCATTTTTTGAAAAAGTCACAACCCTGTTACCTCCTGAAATTCCGAGTCAACCATTCATCAGGCAGCGGGATCACACAGATATTCATGGATCTGTTGTTTTCGGAGAGCATGGCTGATTGGATCACGATCCGGGTGCCGTCGGGACTGAAGGTGGGGTGGGGGTGATCTGAAGCCGTTCGTTTGTGGCCGGCTGAGATCAGCTTCATTTCATGACTGTGCCGGTCAATGAGGTAAATCTCCCTGGCAAAATTGTCCCCTGCCAGGAACCGGCCGTCAGGCGAGCCTGTCACGTGCCAGAATCCGCTTCCGTAAGGGATCTGTCCTTCGATCATCATCTCCCGGGTGGTGATGTTCACCACCCCGAGTCCCGTCGGTTTCTCCCGGGTTCCCGTATTGCCCCATTCGGGCTCCTGTCCGGGATTCGTCCGGCTGTCACCTTCGGAATCCTGCCCGGGATTCGTCCGGCTGTCACCTTCCAACCCCGGGTCCTCTCCGTCTCCACTGTCCCGGATTACTCGGTGTCCCATGATGGCGAAGGCCACCTGGTCCGGTGTGATGAAGGTTTCATGGGTGACCCATTCGTAGGGGGCCTCGGGGTACAGCGGCCTGAGCCCTGTTCCGTCCGCGTTGACGAACCAGGTGCGCTGGGGCGATTTGCCACCGGTCTCCCAGCAGAATACGATCTGTCCGGGTACCCATGGATTGCTTTGTATATGTCCCACCTGGAAGGGTACGGATATGACATGTTTGAGCTCCCCGGTGCGGATGTTGATCCCCGCGATGCCGCCCGGACCGGCGCCCATGTTCCGGGGACCGAAATCCGGCTCGAGCTCGGTACCCTCTGGAAGATGTTCTTCTGCTTCCGCCTTCCCCACCCGGAACCAGATCCATTCCTCCCCGGCATCCAGGGCCATGTCCCCGCCTGGACCCATTTCTGGCGGAACGGATCCGCATACACGCTGATAGGCAGATTCGCCCCTTAATGTCCCCGCTTCACTGTCGGCAAACAGTCCGGCCAGATCCACCTCCACAATCTTCGGATCATTCTTTTCCGGATCACGGGAGAGGCCTTTCATATAATAAAGCCTCATGGATTTTCTCGCCACCAGCAGCGTTCCCCTGTATCCTCCCTCGGTTACCTGCACCATCTCGCCCGTCTCCTCATTGACCGCCATCGCTTCTCCCCACAGCCGTCTGGAGCTGAAAATTAACCACTTCCCATCAGATGTCCACTGGTTGTGTGTCTGGTATATCTTGTGATCCCCGGCGGAGGCGCTCGTCAGGAAGATCAAATCCACACCGGTGACGGGATCCTGAACCACCTTCCGCTCGGACGGGAACCGGGTCCCGATCTGTGCCTCCAGGGGCATACTGGACAATGCAAATACTCCCGGGAAAATCAGGAACAGTAAATGCTTGGTTTTCATAATTTTTGTGTTTCATTACGCTCCACAATTTCAATACGCTCCCCAAAACCGCGCAGTCAGACTGGCGGGATCCACCAACAGCTCCTACTCTTCCACCCCGAAAATGGGACCATCCGCCTTCACAGGTGTGTCATAGAACTGGACCGCGCTGTCATTTATCCTCGGATGGGTATGTCGCAGCATTTCAATCATTTCGGCCCCGGCCAGGATTGCCGGCCCGTAGCCATGGGCGGCAAAGACACTGACAGGGCGGTAGTAGTAAAATGCCGGATCGAAACCCATCCCGGTCCCCACGCACGTTCCTTCCACCTGCCCTTTTTCATTCACATTGGAGGCCACCGCGTTCCATGCCAGGCACACCACCGGTCCGTATACCTTTGCATCCACGTACCCCCGGTTGATGGCACGGGCGATGGAGTAGGTGAAAATGGCCGTGGCGGAGGTCTCCAGGTATGAATCGTTGCGGTCGAGCAGCTGGTGCCAGAAGCCAAAGGGGGATTGAACCCTGGCCAGTCCGGATATGTGCTGCCGCAGCAGATCCAGCACCTCACCCCGGCCGGGGTGGTCTTCCGGCAGCACCTCCAGCAGCTCCACGATGGCCATGATGGCCCAGCCGTTGGCACGGGCCCAGTGATAGGCGGGATGCTCCTCCATTCCCATGACCCAGCCGTGCATAAATAATCCTTTCTCTTCAACGAACATCCGTTCTGAAAACTGCAGCACCTGCCTGACCGCATCGTCATAATATTGGCGCTCACCTGTGTATGTGCCCATCTGTGCCAGGGCCGGGACGCTCATGAACAGGTCGTCCAGCCACAGTGTGCTGGGCTGCGGCCGGTTACGGGCCAGGGTGCCGTCCTCAAGCCTGAACTGCCGGTTGCTGATATGGTCGATGTAGGTTTGGATCATCGGGCCCAGGTCGGACTGGAATCCCGCATGTTCCGCTTTGATCATGGCCGCGCACATGGAGCCTGCATCATCCAGTGCCCGGGGGTGCAGCACGGAAGTCAGGGGATGGCGGACTTCCGGATGGCGCTTCTCGAATTCCATTACATGGGGACGGACATCGGCCAGAAACTTCATCCGGTCGAATACGTAACCGGCGTATTTCTGATCTCCGGTGACCTCCGAGGCAAGCAGCATCCCCGCGTAGGCCACTCCCCATTCATAACTGATGATCCGGAAATCACCCTCTTCCAGCCGCAGGTGGTCTGCCGATGGAATATCTCCGAGATCGGTAAACGCTTCACCCGATTCATCCAGGAGCTTTGCGGGAGTGGCCGAGTCCAGGTAGTGATATATACGGTCAAGCACCCCGGTGATTTCCTCCGCCGCCGGAACCCCGTAATCGGTGTCGTAGTGAGGTTGCAACAGGTGGAGCGGAGTGTTGGAGTCTGTCTGTTCCTGAGCCCGGATCCTGGATGCCATGAGAGAGCATATTACACAGATAATGATTGTCGCTGTTCCTGGTTTCACGTGATCGGATATATTGGTTTGACGCGAAATGCAAAATAGCGATTATTATGAAGAATTCAATGTGGAATAAGTTGGATGTTCCGGGCCTTTCAGCAGACCGCCAGAACATTCACATGATTCGGAGGAGCTGATCCCGCTCCTATCTGAACCTCCCGCCGGTTTTGATGGGATCGCCCGCATATCCCAGCTGGTTCCAGACGAGGCGCCCGGAATTACCGGTCAGATGACAAGCCCTGCATTTCAGGGTCTGGGCGACCGGAGCCACCATGTGGTTGATGGACCAGATCATTTCCGTTTCAATAAAATCGTATCTCCCGGAATAGGGTAGCAGGTACCTGTTCCTTGAATCATAGGGCTGTTTCCCCCGCATGACTGTGAAGGGAAAGATTTTTGCCGTTTCATCCCCGATATTGCCTTCGAGCGTGTTCAGCTTCAGTTTTTTTTCAGGATTGAATGTATCCCCGATATGTAATAATCGGCCTTTCCGTTGTACCACATGTATTCCGGAACCACATCTTTCTCCCAGGCAAAATCTCCTTTCATGACATCGTAGTCCGGCATGCCGAATTCATCCAGATGGACATCCCTTCTCTTTTTCCCCGCGGTGGACCAGTCCCACCAGGTTTTCGTGGGTTCTTCCCGCGCGAATGAAGGAATGTGGCAGGTCTCGCAGGCCACCGTTCTGTCGTGGTGGTTGACGATTTTCCGGGCATGCGGTCTTTCACCGTGGCACCCGGGATGTGGTGGTCTTCTCCCGCGTGACAGCCCAGGCAATTTTCAGTCACAGCCTGGGGAGAGGCATACTGTCCGGCCATATGTTGGGAATGGTCCTTTGTTGTATCTGCAGCCACCTGCAGGAAAGCGGTCCGGTTTGCGGGTGAATCGGGATGGTTCTCCGGGATGGTCAGTGCAACTCCCAGGAAAAGAACAAGAACAGCGGCGAACAGGCAAAAAAATACCCGTTCCGGCCACGGGGGCGGGAACGGGTATCAATGAATTTACGGTCTGATCCGGTCTTACCCGGAATCACCCGGAGTCACCCGGAGTCACACTGGATCTCCCTGGATTAGCCGGTACCGGCCGGTGTGCCCTGGCATGCGTCATACATAGGCATGCGTTGTACCGGGGCATGCCGGCTCCAGAGATTGTTATACTGTCTTCACATTGGTTGCATACAGGCCCTTTTCGCCTTTTTCGATCTCGAATGTCACTTCCTGATCAGGCTGAAGTCC
>JAXGMU010000008.1:0-46555 GCA_040768485.1 Bacteroidales bacterium | reverse complement strand
GTAAGAACCGGAAAGGCCGCTGCGGTGAACGAAAATATCCTCTCCTTTTTCGGTCGCGATGAAGCCAAAACCTTTGACCTCATTGTACCATTTTACTTTTCCTTTTGTCATGGGTTCAGTATTAATACCTGTTGTTGTTCTCTTTCCTCGGCTTGGCCTCATTGACCACCAGCTCCCTATTCTCATACGTAGCTCCATTCAGTGATTTGATTGCTTTGTTTGCTTCTTCCTGGCTTTCCATGGTGACAAAGCCAAAGCCCCTGCTTCTGCCACTGTATTTGTCGGTGATGATCTTGGCGGAACTCACTGTTCCGTACTCCTCAAATACCTCTTCCAGGTCATGTTCATTTACCTTGAAATCAAGGTTTCCTACATAAATGTTCATCTGTTAAAAATTAAGTTGTGTAAATCAATCACGCGGTAATAAAATCCGCTGATTGGCGGATTTAAGATCGGATTTAAAAAAAGAGCAGTGTTAAACTAACCTTGGGTGAGGAAATAGTTGCCGAAAGCGCAGTTTTAAAAATCAAAATCTAAAATCGGGACAAAGATACGCTTTTTCTGTTGATAAATCCTTATAACTTAAAAATTCATCTAAAACTGAAAATTTTCATCCCGTATAGGGTCCGTTCATCCCAGGCGGTTATCACTCAGGCCCTCTTTTGCTGCAACCGTCCCAATTATTTTTTTCCGGATCATCTGCCTGTTACATTTGGCCGAAACAGCCGGATCACCGTTGAAGGCGTCCGGACGTGCAACATCAGGGGAGCAATCATTCAACATAATTAATACTACCAATGAAGATTTTACTGATCAATCCCGCGTACCCCGATACCTACTGGAGCTTTAAACATGCACTGAAGTTCATCTCCAAGAAAGCCACCAATCCCCCGCTGGGCCTGCTCACCGTGGCGGCACTGATGCCGGCGGACTGGGAGAAAAAACTGGTGGACCTGAATGTGGGCAGGTTGCGGGACAAGGACATCCGATGGGCGGATTACGTATTCATCGGGGCCATGTCGGTCCAGTCCGCCTCCGTGCACCAGGTGATCGGCAGGTGCAAAGCACAGGGCAAGAAAATCGTTGCGGGGGGACCGCTCTTTACGGGCGATCCCGGGCCATTCATGCACCTGGACCACCTGGTCCTCAACGAGGCGGAGATCACCCTGCCGCAATTTCTGGCAGACCTGGAGAAAGGTTGCCCGAAACAGGTATACCGTACGGAAGGATTTGCGGACGTGACCCTTTCTCCCGCGCCCGATTATTCCCTGCTCAAATTATCCAGGTATGCACAGCTTAACCTGCAATATTCCAGGGGCTGTCCCTTTAACTGCGAGTTCTGCGAGATCACCGCCCTGCTGGGCAGGAAGGTCCGGATCAAAACAACCCGGCAGATCCTGGCCGAACTGGAGAACATCTATCAGACCGGCTTCCGGGGGAACCTCTTTTTTGTGGACGATAACTTCATCGGGAACCGGAAGCGATTGAAGGAAGATTTGTTGCCCGCGATCATCCGCTGGTCGGAAGCCCGCAGGTATCCGTACACCTTTACCACAGAGGCTTCCATCGATCTGGCGGACGATCCCGTGCTCCTTGAACGGATGGCAGAGGCAGGTTTTGAGAAGGTGTTCGTCGGGATCGAAACCACCGAGGAGGAAAGCTTGGTGGAATGCGGAAAGATGCATAACACGGGGAGGGACATGATCTCCTCGGTAAGGGAGATCCAGTCGGCCGGCATCGAGGTCATGGGCGGTTTTATCGTGGGATTCGATCAGGATTCGCCCGGGGTGTTCCAGCGCCAGATCGATTTCATTCAGAAAAGCGGCATCCTGACGGCCATGGTCGGGCTCCTCAATGCTCCCAGCCGCACCAGGCTATATGAACGTCTTTCCAGGGAAGGCAGGATCCTGCAGCGGTTCGGCGGGAACAACACCGACTATTCCATGAATTTCATTCCGAAAATGGACAAGGAGGTCCTCCTGAAAGGATACCGGCATATCCTGGAAAACATTTACTCAAGCAAAGCGTATTATGAACGGGTGATCCGCTTTCTGAAAGATTTCACTCCGAAAGTGAAAGCGGGATCGGCCGTCACCTTCAGAAATATCAGGGCCCTGTTGCGTTCGGTCCTGGTGATCGGGGTGTTCAGCCGAAGCAGGATCCATTACTGGAACCTGTTCTTCTGGAGCCTCTTCAACAGGCCCAGGTTGTTTCCCATGGCCATCACCTACAGCATCTACGGATATCATTTCAGGAGGGTTTTCGGCATCGATTCCTGAGCCCACCTGACTTTTGACATGGATCGTTCCGCACAAATCGTTATTTTAGCGATCTGTTACTGCTACATCTATGATCTCTCGACGGTATCCGGGCATGCGCGAAGTGATGACGGCATTGATCTGCCTGCTTGCCGGTTTTTTCCCCCTGGAAGCGCAGACAACTTCCGCACAGACGGACCTGCTTGCATTCATCCGTGAAAAGCACGGACCCGATCCGGGCCTGATCAACGGCATTCAGTTTACGAACAGGTACTACAGGGTGAAGGAGCATCCCTTTTACCGGGGAGAGGGGTCATCACGGGGGACGGTGACCGTTTCCGGAAGGAAATATGAAGATGTCCTGCTCAACTATGACCTGTACGCACAGCAGGTGATCCTGGAGTACCAGGGCCGGAACAGCGGTGTGGGCAAGATCATCCTGGTCACACCCCACGTTGATGCATTTTCGCTGGAGGGGGATTATTTTGAGAAGCGATCGCTCACGGAAGAAGGGCCGCTGTTCTACCAGGTGATCACGGCGGATGGGGTTTCATTATACATCCACTGGTCAAAACTGATGGTCCCCAACAGCAACGATTTGCATTACACCTACTACTTTTCGAAAGCCGGCAGGGATTATCTGCTGGAATTTGAGGGATCGCTCCATCCATTCTCCGGTCCGTCGTCATTCAAATCGATCTTCCGGGGGGAAGCCAGGAAACAGGTCAGGAAGTATCTCCGGCAGCACAGGTTCAAATTCAGGGAGGCGGGCAGCGGCAAGTTGGCCGGTCTGCTGGGATTCATCGCCGGGCTTCCCCAATGGGAGGAAGGGCAATGAGGAAAATCAGCTGTTCCGTGCCGGTGCTGGTCATGATCCTGTTCTCCCAGGCGAAAGGACAGGACCACGATGTGTTGTTCAGCGGCAATTTTTCCGCAGCCACATTTGCAACTTTCGCTGAAACGGTTGAGGCGCAGACAGATGCCAGGTTCTACTACCTGGAACAATGGGTCAGGGGGATCCGGGTCTCGGTCTCCGGCGAAGAACTATCCCTGCAGAAAATCCTTTCCGATGCGTTGCTCCCTGCAGGGGTTTACTTTTACATCGATGAAGATGTGAATATTTATCTCAATCCGGACCAGCCATTTGTCCGCTCGCTTCCAGATTATTCGGCTGGTGCGGGCGACGCTGTCCTGTATGGGGAGGAAGGGGAATCCCCCGCCCTGACCAATGCTGAACAGCGGTATATTGAGGGAAGAAAGGCGGGAATGCTTGAGACCATCGTGGTCGGGGAGGGGAACGGATCTGCGGACCAGTCCGGCAGCATCGTTTACGGGAAGATGGTGGACCGGGAAACGGGCGAACCCCTGATCGGGGCCACCATTTACGTCCAGGAGCTGAAAAAGGGAGCGGCCACCGATGTGGACGGCCGGTTCAGCATCGTGCTGAAACCGGGGAAGTATACGGCTGACTTCGCCTGCATGGGGATGGAACCGGAACATTATTACCTGGATGTCAGGTCGGGAGGGAGCCTGAATATTGCCATGGAGAAGGGACTGATCCCCATCTCGGAAGTGGTGGTGGAGGCCAGCCGGTTCCATCATGTGAGAGGAATGCAGATGGGATTCGAACGGCTCAATTACAAGACGGTGAAGGAGATCCCGGTGGTCTTCGGGGAAAAGGACCTGTTGAAGGTGGCGAAAATGCTTCCGGGGGTGCAGCAGGTGGGTGAAGGTTCCTCGGGGATCAATGTGAGGGGAAGCGGGGCGGACCAGAACATGATCTATGTGAACGGGGTGCCGCTGTACAACAGTTCACACCTTTTCGGCTTTTTCTCATCGCTGAATCCGGACATCATCAAGGATTTTTCGCTCTACAAGAGCAACCTGCCGGCGCATTTCGGGGGAAGGCTCGCCTCTTTCTTTGATATTTCCACCAGGCAGGGGAACATGAACGAATACACCGCCAGGGGAGGGATCTCTCCCGTGACCGGCCATGTGGCCGTGGAGGGACCGGTCATCAAAGAAAAGGGAGCCTTCGTGCTGAGCGCGCGTTCCACCTATTCGGACTGGATCCTCAGCCGGCTGGAGGATCCCCAGCTGAGACAGAGCGACGCACTTTTTTACGACCTGGCCGGCAGCCTTACCTTCGAACCCGGTGAGCACAGCCTGATCAAGGCTTTCGGGTATTACAGCAAGGACAGGTTCTCGCTGGGGACCTCCAATGATTATACCTATTCCAATGCGGGGGCATCGGTCATTTACAACCAGCGCTTCAGTTCCAGGCTTTCGGGGAACCTGGCGGCGGTATTCGGGGAGTATGCATTCCGGACGGTGGATGAGACGGTGGCCTCATATGCCTACCAGCACACTTACAGGATCGATCATTATGAACTGAAAACCGATTTTACCTGGCTTTCCCTTGGATCACACAGGCTTACCTTCGGGGGCAATGTGAATTATTACAGGCTCGGAAGGGGGGTGGTGGAGCCCTTCGGGGACATTTCCATGAGGTTTCCTGTGGATCTGGGTACGGAAAACGGGGTGGAGGCTGCCCTTTATGTGGCCGACGAGATCAATCTGACACCGCGGCTTACGCTGTACGGGGGCCTCAGGTACAGCGCGTACATGGCACTGGGACCTGCAGAGGTTTACGGGTATGTTGAGGGACTGCCCCGGCTGGAGGCCAACATTACCGATACCCTGCAATTCGGGGCGGGACAGAAGATCGGATCCTATTCAGGCCCGGAGCCCCGGGTGGCACTCACCTATCTGCTCGGGAACGACAACTCCGTAAAAATATCCTACAACCGGATCCGCCAGTTCCTTTTCATGCTCAGCAATACAATCGCCATCGCACCCACCGACCAGTGGAAGCTGTGTGACTACCACCTGGTCCCCCCGGTGGCGGACCAGCTGTCGGCCGGCTACTACCATGAATTCAGGAAGAAGGGGGTCAGTGCCAGCCTGGAGGTGTACCACAAATGGGTCGACAATGTGGTGGAGTACAGGGACGGCGCTTCATTCATCAACAGTCCCTTCGTGGAAATGGAAACCCTCCAGGGAAAACAGCGGGCATACGGGGCGGAAGTGATGGTCCGCAAGAACGCGGGGAAACTCAACGGCTGGATCGGATACAGCTATTCCAGGTCACTGATGCATATTGAAGGGGACAGTCCCGGTGAGAGCATCAACAGCGGCCGGGTCTATCCTTCCAATTATGACCGTCCCCACAATGTGAACCTGGTCTCCAACTACAGGCTCAACAGGCGGCTGAGCCTTTCCTTCAATATGACCTATACCACCGGGCGACCGGTGACCTATCCGGTTTCCATCTATTACATGGACGGGGTCCAGCATGTGCAGTATTCGGAACGGAACAAGTACCGGATCCCGGATTATTTCAGAATGGATCTGTCGGTGAACCTGGAGGGGAACCTGAAAAGGGTAAAACTGGCGCACAGTTACTGGATGCTGAATATCTATAATCTGACCGGCAGGAAAAATGCCTACTCGGTCTATTACAGGAATGAGGGAGGGACCTTAAAGGGATACAAACTCTCTGTTTTCGGACAACCCATTGTGACCCTGTCATGGAACTTCAAACTGGGCAACTATGCGAGCGATTAGAGATCTGGTCAAGGGCTTTCTGGTCGCCGGATTCCTGGTCCTGGCCGCGGTTTCATGCGTGGAACCCTTCCAGCCCGATATTGAGGAGTCGGAGGGGACCCTGGTTGTAAGCGGCAGGATCACCGACACTCCGGGTGATCACTATGTCCGGGTCAGCCGCTCCTCAAAGCTGGAGGAACCCGAATTCATCCCCGTGGAAGGATGTGTGGTCCGGGTACAGGACCGTGCCGGTATGGAAGCCATATACACGGAAGATGCCCCGGGGGTTTACCGGGCCGACCTGGATGAGGATTTTCTGGGCGTGAACAGGGCCTACAAACTGTTTATCGATACCCCGGAAGGAGCGCAATACGAATCGGCCTACGATTCTCTTCTGCCGTGTCCCGAGCCGGCGGACCTCTATTTCGAGGTGCACAGTCAGCCGACTGCCGATCAGCGGGTAACCTACTACGGGGTCCAGTTCTATGTGGATGTGAAAGGGGATGTGAACGATTCCAGGAACGTCATGTGGCAGCTGGAGGAGACCTACGAATACCACGCCAATTACCTGATCAGCGCCATCTGGGACGGGGTTACCCTGTACGAGTACGAATATCCCACCGATTCCCTCTATATCTGCTATAAGACATTGGATATTGATGAGATACATGTGGGATCTTCCGGACGACTTGCCTCCAACCAGCTCACGAAATTCCCCCTGACCTTCGTCTCGAACCAGTCCCCCAGGCTGAAATACAAGTACAGCCTCCTGGTCAGGCAGCATTCCCTGTCGGATGAGGCATTCCGCTTCTGGGAACAGACCAGGGTCCAGCTGACGGAGACAGGTGGTTTTTATGAAACCCAGCCGTCAACCGTACCCGGGAATATCCGCAATATCCGGGACGACTCGGAACTGGTCCTGGGTTATTTCTATACCTCCCAGGTGAAGGAGAAACGGATCACCTTCAGGTGCAGGTTCGGCTTCCGCACCCCGGTGGGTCAGTATTGCGATGTGGACACGGTCCGGCACGTGGAAGAGCTGGCACTGCGGTTTCCCTATTACCTGTTCTCCATGGCGCCCATGGGCATCGGTCCGCCCTACGCCACCAGCGAGCCGGAATGTTTTGACTGCAGGATGCGGGGAGGCACCACAGAGCCGCCTGATTTCTGGAATGAAGATGAATAGGTCACTTCACATATGGTTTCGGTTTGTTCTCCCGGGACTGATCCTGGGCGGGACGGGTTGCGGTGCCTGTGAGCTTCGGGCGCAGGGTGGCGATGACCGGGGTCTTGCTGCGCAGGCGATGCA
Source organism: Bacteroidales bacterium (assembly GCA_040768485.1). Taxonomy (GTDB): domain Bacteria; phylum Bacteroidota; class Bacteroidia; order Bacteroidales. The sequence continues at coordinate 39,382 of JAXGMU010000008.1, read as the reverse complement.
TGTGACCGAGCAGGTGACCCTGTTCACCGACCGGAACATGTATGCGGTGGATGAACCCATCCGGTTCCGCGCATTTTACAGGATCAACGGATTGCCAGCGGGGGAGCCGCTGAGCAGGGTGCTGTACGTGGAGCTGGTCACCCCGGCCGGAATGGCGGTGGCAGGGGCAAAATATCCCATCGGAGAAAACGGGAGCTCCGGCTGTCTCGAAGTTCCTTCCGATGCCCGCACGGGGAATTATTACCTCCGTGCCTATACCCGTTGGATGCGGAATTTCGGTCCCCGTTCCTACAGCTATGTCCCCCTCACCATCATCAATCCCTATTCCAGGGAAGTGGTGAACGGCGGGAACGGCTCCCGGCCGGGGAACGGCCATTCGGAAAGAGGGGACGGGGAAGAAGGACCCGGTGCACCTGCGTCCCGGTCTGGTGAAACCGGAAAGGTCAGGCGGGTCATCACCTGTTCCACGGAGAAGGCTGCATACCTGCCGGGAGAAACGGTCAGTATCAAACTGGCTGTCCGACCGGGGACGGATCTGTCCCCGGGATCCTGCTGTGTGACCGTGGTCCCCGTCAATCTGGCCGACACCCTGCAGGCGGGGATCCATCTGGGTTCCGCTCCGGTTCAGGATCCCGGCTCCATTCGGCACGCTGCCTCCGGTTATGCTCCGGCAGCCCCCTCCGCTGTCGTCCTTTCTGATGCTTCCGGCTCTGTTTCAGGTGAAGAATTCAACTGTACGTTCCTTCCCGAGATCCGCGGGATCTCCATTTCGGGGAATGTGACCGCCGCCGGCACCGGTCCCGTCCGCCTCCATTTTTCATTGCTGGGGGAGGATCCGGACTATTTCGGCACCCTGACGGATGAAAAGGGCAGGTTCATTGTGTCCCTGCCTGAAAGAACCGGGACCAGGGAGCTATTCGTGGCGGCGGAGCGCACGACATCAGAAACCGGACAGGAACTTTCCATTCGCATCGACCAGGACTTCGCCACCGATCCGCTTCCGTTTCCCGTTGACCCGTTCGGGTTGTCGCCCGAGCGCAGGGACGCGGCCGGGCGAATGGTGATGAACATGCAGCTATCCGAAGCTTTCCGTCCGGATCGGCCCGGACCGGCAGGAGCTACAGATACGGCAGGGGATTCCGGACTGGCTGGCGGCACAGGTCCGGCAGGAGAAACCGGACCGGGGGTGCCGTTCTACGGGAACCCGGTGGTGACCGTCCCAATGGAGGACTTTGTCTCCCTGCCCACGATGACCGAGGTGTTTGAGAACCTGGTCCCTTCTGTGTATGTGAAATACAACAGGGGAGAAGCCTATCTGAAGATCGAAAGCCGGAACAGCATGATCTCCCACCTTCCGCCCCTGATCCTGCTGGACGGGATCCCTGTTTTCGACCAGAAGGCGGTTCTTGCAGTGGATCCCTCGAAGATCCTGAAGATCGATCTGATCAATGAGGTGTTCGTCCGCGGCAGCATGTATTACGGGGGGATTCTGGCCATCACCTCGAAGGAAGGGGATATGGCATCCGTTGAGCTGCCGGGGGGAGGCTATTTTTTCGATTACCAGGTATTCCACCCGGAATGCCGGCATGACTCCCGCCCTGCCAACGGGAGGGTGCCGGACAGCAGGAATACCCTGTTGTGGAACGACGACATCAGCCTGGGACCGGACGATGCCGTGGATATCCGTTTCACGGCCGCGTCCGCCCCCGGTGAGTACATCATCCTTGTCCGCGGCCTGTCCCCCCGCAGTGAGATCATTTGCGGAACAGGCAGGTTCAGGGTGGCCCGGGAACGCAAAAATTATCATTAAACACATTTCTTCATGAGAACAATTGCCATTCAGGCCATGCTGATTCTGGTGATCACATTCTCTTGTGATTTCAGCAGATCTGTGAAAAAGGATTTTCAATCGGGCCTTCTGACCACAGGGAAAGGTCTTTCCTGTGAAGAAGTGTACCTGGCGGTCCGGGAAGAGCCCGTTCAAATGAGCACATTCACCTACGGGGAAGTGTTGCAGGTGTGGTTCGACGATATTGAGGGATTCAGTCAGGAGGACGGGAGGGCGTATCCGGGTATGAGAATGCTGGTCATCAGTGATCTGGGGGATACCGTGCTGAGGAATGATGACCTCTATGCCGGGATTACGGAAGGAGTGGACCTTTCGCCCCTCAGGCTGGAGGCAGAAGTGACCCTGGCCAAGCCGATCCACTCAGGGCACAGCCACACCCTTCGCATATACATCTGGGACAAGAAGGGGAAGGGGACCTTCAATGCGAAACTGGAGTTTGAGGTGGTGCCGGATGAAACCATCGTGATCGAGTCCCACCTGGTTACCTGTTCGGAGGTTTACCTCTATTCCCAGGAGCGGGGGAAGCCCATCACCAATAACCGGGCCTTTCTTGATGAAAATATTCACCTGGTCTTCGAAGGACTCGAGGGTTTTGCCATCGAAGAGGGAAGTGTCCTGATCGGACTCGGGATGCGGGTTACCGATGCATCCGGACAGATGCTGTTGGATGAAGAAGACCTGATCGGAGAGAGGGAGATGGACCGGGATGAGGTGCATGGTCACCTTTCGCCCAACTTTACCCTTGCGGGAGCTGAACTGCAGAACCCAGTGACGGTGGACATCAACATCTGGGATAAGAGGGGTGACGGCCATATCAGTGCTTTCACCCAGCTGGAGATGGAATGAAATATGGAATGAAATAAATGGTGCATGATCCAATCCGCAGACAGCACTCAGCGGAGGATCCCGATGCTGATGCCGAATGTGGGTGAAACCCCCGAGTAATCGATGTTGCCCAGCGGTTTGTACTTGGTGAACCCTTCCTCGTGGTCATATTTGGCCAGGCGGATCAGTCCCCCGGCATACACATCCACATAGAGCACCTTGATCAGCTTGAATTTCCAGCCCAGGCTGGCCCCTGCCGTGTAGATGTTCAGCAGCTGGGTGACCTCTTCGGTGAGCCATTCGTCCTCAAAGGCATATTCGGATAAACCGCTCAGCCAAAGCCTCCGGAACATCAGGCTCGGGGACGCATAGAGCCCCACGGGCGCCCGCTGCTTCCGGTAATGATCGGTCAGCAGGTAATTTTTCATCTCCAGCATCACCCCGTACCCGGAGATGTTCTTGTTGTGGTAGGGCATGTACGAATCCAGTGCCATGTTGTAATACTCCAGCCGCTGGTTGCTCATATAATAACCTGAAAGCCCCTCCTCCGTTGCATAGGTCGCCAGTCCCGAAAGGCTCAGTCCGATCTTCCTGGTCAGGGCCCTTTCATAGGTGACATGGAAGGTTCCCTCGGCAAGGCGGACCGGGTTCAGGGAAATGGCCGTCAGGTAAGGTTTCACGGGAATGGAGTCGGGCCGCAGCGACTGGAACATTTTTCTTTCCTGCGGCTTCTGCTCCACCCGCTCATCTTCGATCCGGGCCTCGATCTCATAGAGCCGGTCGTTGATATAAACCGGGTCAAAATCCAGGGAAGCGATCTTCCGGTCGATCTCCGCCAGCCTGCGCTCCAGCTCCTGGGGCTTCGTTTCCCAAACCTTCAGCTGGGAATTGAACAGCTCGATCTTCGAGTCCAGCAGTTCCAGCTTCATGTCCAGCAGCTGCCGGTCCACCCGGGCGCTGTCCTGTCCCCTCCCCGGGGTAACCAGACAGATGGATGCAAGGATTACACATACCGCGAATTTGTCAGGGTGCCATTTCATTTTTTTTCAGGTTAGTCATGGAAATTACACTGGGAAGATGTGCGCCTCCCTGGAAAGGTTGCGTATGAAAGGCGGATTACCTGCTCAGATCCATCAATTCCACTTTCCGGAACTCGAAGGGATGGCTTTCGGCCTGGAGGGCGATGTAGCCGGAGGTGACCGGCGTGCCTTCCGGCAGGGGGAATCCCTCGGGTACCTCCCCTCCGATGCGGGGTTTGGAATAGGTCAGCACCGTATCCCCCTCCACGATATGGTGGATGATGCTGTCCCCGTGAACGACCAGCTCAAAGCGGACCCACTGGTCACCGTGGAAGGTGGGCGAGGTGGAATTGGTGCAGTGGCGGGTGACCAGTTCACCGCCGATCACCACATGGGTCCCCGGGGTACACAGGTTACCGGTGGGACGTTCCCCTTCGCCCGGTCCGCCCAGAAACTGGGCTTCCAGGCACACCGGGAACTCCTGGTCCACCAGCAACTCTTCGGGCGGCCGGGCATGGAACATCACCCCGCTGTTCTTAAAGGCCCAGTCCGCTCCCCCGGGTACCTGCTGTCCGATGATCCGGTATTCCACCCGCAGCCTGTAGTGAGAAAACGGGACCTTGTAGAAGATGTGACCGTACTCCCCGTTGAAGGTCTCATACTCATCGTAGCTGGTGACAAGCTTTCCGTCCCTCACCCGGAAGGTATTGTTATAGTTCTCGCCGAGGGGATGCTTGCAGATCTTGATGGTCCAGTCGCTCAGGTCCTTTCCGTTGAACAGCTGGATCCACTGTTCATTTTCGGCTGCGCCGGTTTCCTTTTGTGACGGATTGCAGGCAAAAAGAGCGATGAGAATAATCGGAAGAAGATTTCTGGTTTTCATATCGGATTTTTAACAACGGCAAGGTAAAAATAAATCATTAATTTCACAGTGATGAAACAAAGCGATGGCATACGGATGGTACTGGCAGGAGTCCTGCTGGTGATTACCATGTCCATGGTAAGCGGACAACCGTGGGTGGTGAAGGGAACCCTGGCGCGGGCGGAGAAAGGAAAGATCTACCTGGCCTCTTACTACGGCGACCGGTTCAGGGTGGCCGACAGCATGGAGACCGGATCGGGCTCCTTCTACTTCCTGCTCAATGAGCAGCACCCCCCGGGTCTGTACAGGATCATCTACAATGATGTCTATGAAGGGATCAGGTCCGAGAACCTGTTCATCGAGTTCATCTTCAACCGGGAGGATGTGGAGATTTTTACCAGGGAAGGGGAGGTTGGAGAAGGGGAAGCGGGCCTGGCGGCCTATTTCCCCGGTTCGGAAGAGAACAGGGTGTACAGGGAGTTCGCCACCTTTGAAATGCGGTACGAGGACCGGATCATGGAGCTGTACGGGGAGCTGAACCCCCGGAAGGGCGGGGATCCCCCGGCAGGCGCGGATGCCCTGCACGCCTCTGCAGTGAAGGAGTACGAGGCGTTGCAGCGGGAACGGGACAGGTACATCGACTCGGTGGCGGCGGTCCACCCGGAGCTGTACGCCACCCGCATCATGGAGGCCTTCCGCTCTCCCTTCCTGCCAGGGGAGATGACCCACCGGGAACGGATCGATACCCTGAAGATCAGTTTCTTCAACCACGCGGCCATCGATGATCCCCTGCTCCTGCACGCACCGGTGTATTCCTTCAAACTGCTGGACTACCTCTCCCTATGGAGGAACGACACCCTTTCCCCGGGGAAGCAGCAGGAAGCATACGTGGAGGCGGTGGACCGCATCATGGCGAATGTGTCCGGCGATCCTGTGCTTCGTTCTTTCGTGGTGGAGTACCTGCTGGAAGGATTCGAGATGCTGGGCATGGAACATGTGCAGCTGCACCTGGCCGACCATTACCTGGATGAGACATGCGAATCGGACATCGCCGAGATGGTGCAGGCCAGGATGGAAGGGTACAGGAAAATGGCGGAAGGAGAGACCGCCCCCGACTTCGTGATCCGCGACACGGAAGGGATCAACCGCCGGCTGTCCCTCCTGGAGGCACCCTGCGTGGCGGTCGTGTTCTGGTCCACCGCGTGTGACCACTGCAGGGAACTGATCCCCAGGCTCCATGACTGGTACCTGGAGGAGAATGAAACCGGACTGGAGTTCGTTACCATATCCCTTGATTCCTCCCGGGAACAGTTTGAGGAGTACATCCGGACGCTGGAACCCCGGTGGATCACCGCCCGTGAGCCGCTGGGATGGGAAGGCATCGTACCCTCCATGTACCACATCTATGCCACGCCTTCTATCTTCCTGCTGGACCGGAACCGGGTGATTTTAGACAAACCCGTCACTTACAGGCAGTTCCTCAGGGCGGTCAGGAACCTGGAGCCCTGATTTGCCGTTTCCGGGTGAACCTGCCCCGGGTATGCTGCCACTCATCCTCCCAGTCCCTGAAAAGTACCGGGGTGGGATGGCTTCCGAAATAAACAGGCAATCCGGATTCCCGGAACCAGGGATTCTCCACCTTTCCCACCAGCTTCAGGTCCCTGAAATAGGACGGTAGCCGGTCGGAATACCCGGCATAGATGAAATATGTCGCTTCGGGGCGGCGGGGGACCCACTCCATAAAGGCATCGCTGAAACTGCGGGGTTCGGGACAGGAGGGACCGGGACGGTGGTAGCGCATGGCCCCGGCGTGACCGTAGTTCTCCCCGTAGACCATGGTTTGGGAGCGCACAGAATCAGGCAGGCCGTCATAGAATTCCCATACCATCTTTCCCAGCTCGTCCCAGCCCACCATGTCCGCAAAATCCTGCGGCAGCGGCCGCACCTTCCCGTCCTCCCATTTGAAGATGGCCTCGAATCCCAGTTCGATCTGCATCCTGCCGTATTCAGCCATTCTTTCAGGTTTGTAGAGGGGGAGACTGAGCGGGAGTGCCACTATGCCCAGGCAGACGACCAGAGTCAGGACTGCTGCTCCCACCAGCCGGTGTGAGCGGCGCATCCAGCGTTCCCATGCGATGCCCCCGAAAGCCACCAGGATCGTGTAGGCCGCAATCGTGTAGTAGAACTTTCCGTGCAGCAGCAGTATCATCAGAAGGGTCAGCATGAATGTCCAGGCAAACACCCTGTACCGGCGGTGTTCCCTGCTGAAGGAAAGCCAGATCAACCCGGCGATCCAGACCGGAAGGGCGGGTGTGTGCATGAAGAGCTGCGAGGCGAGAAAGTCACCCGCCACCACATTTACCAGCTGGGTTTCCTGCAGTTCGTGCATGTGGGTGATCACAGGCCAGTTGTGCTGGTACTGCCAGACGAGGTTGGGCAGGATGACCAGCAAACCTCCGGCCACAGCCACGGGCAGGTACCATGACCACAGCAGTCTCCTCTGGCGGCTGATGACCAGTGCAGCCAGCAGTGCAATTCCGTAGAACACGATGGAATACTTGTTGAGCCATCCCAGTCCCAGCACCGGGATCATCCACAGGAGCCGGCGCGGATCCTGCTTCTGTATCATCCGGAAGACCACCACTGCCGACAGCAGCCAGAAAAGGTGGTCGAATATCACCGGCTGGAGCAGGACCGAAGGTCTCAGGAAGGCTGTCGAGAGCAGGTATGCAGTCAGCCCGGTCACCTGTGCGAACCATCCTCCCCTGAGCTGCCTGATGAGCCATCCCACGATGAACATGCCCGCGCATCCGGCCAGTGCGGGGATCAGCCGGAGGGCCAGGACAGAATCTCCCCAGATGAAGGTATGGATCCGGATGATGAAAGCCAGCAGGGGAGGTGTGCTGAAATAGCCCCATGCCGGATGGGCGGCCTGGGCCAGGTAAAGGTATGCATCCCGCTGCAACCCGTAATTGGTTGCCGTGAAGAGGTGGATCATCAGTTTTGTGATCGTGAACAGGAGGATGATCCGGTAATCTTTTATCCATCGGGTGAACCTGGTCATCGGTATGTATCTTTTTTCGGTCCTGGTGTTTTGCCGGGGTGTTGCTGGCCATCTGCTTTGTCATCCTGGCTTTCGTTTAGTTGCGCAGCTGTATTGGTAACCGGATCCGGGTTTCTGCCCGGAGAGCCACCCCAGCCCGGAGAGCCACCCCAGCCCGGAGAGCCGCCCCTGCCCCCGGATCTGTCCCGGTCCAGCCGGCGGAAATAATCCCTGGATGCCCGCATCACATGGGGCGAGAGCAGCAGGGCAGAGAGCATGGTGGGGAACGCCATCAGCGCATAGGCGCTGTCAATGATGCCGACCACCGCCCCGAGGGTGGCCGTGGATCCCAGGGGAATGGAGAGGATGTAGAACCACTTGTAGAGGTGGCTGTACCTGGCCCCGAAAATGAACGAGAAACATTTCGTGCCGTAATAGGGAAAGGCAAGCATGGTGGAGAGGGCAAAGATGGTGACGGAGACAATGAGCAGGTAGACCCCCGCACCCGGGATACCCTCCCGGAACGCATCGGCTGTCAGGGTGATCCCGTCGGATTCCCCCGAATTCCACACCCCGGTGATGATCAGTGCCAGGGCGGTCATCGTACACACGATGATCGTATCCACCACCGGTCCCAGCATGGCCACCAGTCCCTCCCTCACCGGCTCATTGGTCTTGGCCGCCCCGTGGGCCATGGGTGCGGTCCCGATGCCCGCCTCGTTGGAAAAGGCACCCCTTCTCACGCCGGTGATCACCAGGGCTCCCAGCGATCCGCCCAGTACCGATTCGGCGGTGAACGCATCCCGGAAGATCAGGGCCAGTCCGGGAATGATCCGGTCCGGGTTGGAAAAGATGATGTAGAGCACCGAAAGCACATACAGGATCACCATGAATGGAACCAGTCTCCCGGTCACCTTCCCGATCCGTTTGATCCCCCCGAAAACCACCAGTGCGACCAGCGAACTGAATATGAGCCCGGAGATCAGGTTGGAGGCAAATCCCGCCTGCACCCCCGCGGGGACCAGCACCACGTCCCGGATGGCCTGGGTCAGCTGGTTCGCCTGGAACATGGGCAGCACACCGATCATGCCCATCAGGGAAAAGAAGACGGCCACAGGCCGCCATTTTCTGCCCAGCCCTTCCACGATAAAGTACATGGGCCCGCCCTGGATCTCCCCCCGGGAATCCCTTCCCCGGAACATCACGGCCAGGGTGCAGGTGAAGTATTTGGTGGTGACACCCAGGATCGCGCTGACCCACATCCAGAAAATGGCCCCCGGTCCCCCCATCGTGATCGCAATGGCCACCCCGCTGATGTTCCCCATGCCCACCGTGGCGGCCAGGGCGGTGGAAAGTGCCTGGTAGTGGTTGATCTGTCCCTCCTCCAGGGGATTGTCGTACCGGCCCAGCAGGATGCGGACCGCATGCCGGATATACTTCAGGGGCATCAGCCTGGAGTAGAACAGGAAGTAGGTACCTCCTCCCAGCAGCAGCACCAGCAGGGGAGCCCCCCAGACCAGATCGGCCAGTGAGGTGAAGATCCTTTCCATGCTGCTCAGGTGATCCCCATTTTCCGCATCAGGAAGGAGGCATTCATGTTCCTGGCGATCCCCCTGCGGATGGTATAGTCGAAATGCAGTTCCATTTCACTGATCGTGCTTTCGAAGCAGTAGTTGATTACCCGGCCCGGGTGGGACTGCTCCAGCTCGCCCAGGGAAAGATCGTGGGTGGCGATGAAACAGAGGATGGGGTATCCGAGCGATTTTTCGATCAGGCCCACCGACCCGAGCCGTTTGTCCGTGGTGTTGGTCCCCTTCAGCACCTCGTCCAGCAGGATCAGCAGCGGTTCACCCTTTTCCATCCGGTGCACGATCTGCTCCAGCCGTTTGATCTCCGCCAGAAAATAGGATTCTTCCTCTTTCAGGGAATCGGCTGTCCGCATGCTCGAATGCAGCCCTGTGAATCGTCCCCTGAATTTTGCGGCACAGACGGGACAACCGGCGTAGGCAAGGACGGTATTGACACCCAGGGAGCGGAGGAATGTGGATTTGCCGGCCATGTTGGCACCGGTGATGATCACCACCTTTTCCCCGTCGATGGCCAGGTTGTTATCCACCCTCCGCTGAGCGGGGATCAGCGGGTGTCCCAGTTGTTCCACAAGCAGCCCTGCCGGTTCCGCGCCCGGTTCCCTTTTCTGCGCAACGGATTTCCCAGCGGACGCTTCGTTCTCCACCTGAGGTGCTTCGATTCCTGCTTCCAGCAACGGGTAGACGTATCCGGGATGGTTGAATGCAAAACCGGCCAGGCTGATCCGGGCATCCATCAGGGCGGTCAGTTCGATCCACCGCATGATCTGATCCCGGTTCTGCCGCTTCCACCGTTCGAGCAGGTACAACATGATGAAATCGAACAGGAACAGGCTGTTGAGTACGACGCCCAGCAGCATGTTCAGCCGCTGGTCAAACAGATTGAGCAGTTTTGAAAGCCGTTTTACCTCGTGCTGTCCGGCCCTGGCCAGGTTTTGTTGGTGTTCCAGATCCGGATGCCCGAATTCAGCTTCAGCGATGATCTTCAGCAGTGCGGCATAGCCTTCCAAAAGGAGGTTCTTTTTGGAGATATCCGACTGGTAGCGGTTGGTGCGGACGAGAAAGGGAGCCAGCACCGTCCAGCTGAACAGGAGCAGGGGTAGGTAGAAGTTAAAATAATAGGAGTCGGTGATCCCCAGGATGAGGATCGTGACAGAGATGGCAGACACTCCCAGCGCCAGCGGGAAGAGCCAACGGTTCGAGCTGATATAGGTTCTTGCTGATAGCCACCGGGAAAGCTCCTCCAGGTCGTCCCTGTTCTCCCTGATCAGCCGGGCACGTGCGGTGAAATCCTGCCGGAAATCGATCCGGTCCGACAGGTCCCGGTGGATTTCCTGACGCCGCCGGATCTCAGCAGGACCTTCCGGTTCTGTTGAAAGGAAACGGGCCAGCAGTTCGCCCCCCTTCAGGGTGGAGGTGCGGTTCATGTACTGGAACAGGGAACCTTCCCCGAAGATATCCAGGTCATGGGACCAGGGATGGGAGCGGTCGGCATACATTGCCCCGTTTGGCAGGTCACTGAACCGGTGCTCCAGGCAGTCCAGCTCGGTTTCGTTGAGCGATTCCAGTTCCCGGAGGACCTTCCTGCGGCTGTTCCTGCGGTTGTGCAGGCCCACCAGCCAGAAAAAGCAGATCCCCGTCAGGAGGGCCGCCCAGTAAAAGAGGGTGTTCTCTGTCCGGATCCCGAGGACCAGGAAATAGATCGCTGCAGCGGCGGAACCCAGTCTGAGCAGGGAAATCGTACCGATCAGCCTGGAAAGTTTCCGGATGGCCTGCCGGATATTACGGATGCGTTCGTTGTAGATGCCGCGGAGGCGGTCACTGTTCATGTGCAGAAACGGGATTTGCCCAAAGATAGGAAAACCCGCTTACATCCACATGGAACAGTCGATTACATGGATCATGATTTTGGTAACTTCTCCCGGGTTCACGACCACCAGTCCCGGCAGATGCGAGCTGATCCACGCATCGAAGTAAAACCCCATGTCTGTCTTCACCAGGTACAGATACCTGCCGGCTTCCAGGGGTACCTGGAAATATCCCCATGAATTCGGCCTGGTAATTGCCACCGGCGCCATCAGCAGCATCTGTTCGGGAAAGTAGCAGTCAACGGGAGCCAGGTTCGTTGTCAGGACGGAGTCCATCAGTGCGTAAGGAAAGAAATAAACGTCATGGACCACCGGGGCAAAATCATACTGTTCGGTCATGGTCGAATCGTCCACCGGGATGGTGAGGTATCCGAAAACGCCCTGGGAAATGGTGGGCTCGGTGATCCCCGCCGGAGTAACGTAGATCCCCGTGTCGGCCTCATGATAGATCACCAGGGGAGGCGCACCCTCGGTGCAGGAGTGTTTCAGGAGCGCTTCCAGGGGGAACTGCTCCTCGTAAAATTGCCGTCCGTGCATATCGGTGGCAATCAGCCTGTACCATTCGCCTCCCAGGGGAATTTCATAATCATTCGTACCGGAGTACAGCGGTGCGTTCAGCACCTGCCGGTGATTCATATATACGGACAGGCTGAACTGCGGCTCCGGAATCCAAATCCCGTCCGGTCCCGGCACCGAGTCCGGGTACCCTGCCGGATAGATATAGGAATAGAACACCCTGAGGCAGAACCGTTCCACAAAATCCACCGGGAACCGCACATAACCGAAATCTGACGGGGAGTGGCCTTCCACGCGGACCACCTGCACATACAAATCAGTGGTCTGTTCGTAATCGATCACGAAGGGAACGGGAAGGGGCCGGCTCACCATGTGGGCCAGCGGGGAGCCTTCCACCGGGGTGGCCCAGAGGATCGTCCCCGCATCATCAATGAGCATGAACTCCGTCAGGGTATAATGTCCCACCGGCAGGGTGAGGGCTTCAGTGATGAACTGGTCCCCGAACCTGTAAAGGGGGAGGTGTTCCTTTTCCGCGACGATCTCTCCGTTCTCGCCGGTGATGGTGACCAGCGCGGCGGTGATGTAGAGGTCGGATCCTGCAGATTTCAATGCCCCGTCATCCGTAAATTCCAGTCCCAGCCGCAGGGTCCCGGCCTGTTCCGTCCGGGAGCAGGAATTCCACAGCGCCCCTGCGAGCGTCAGTATAGCAATGGTTAGTGCGAATCTTTTCATGGCTGGCAATATTTAAAATTCACCCGTACTGAAAAGACGCAGGAACAGGGTCACGGGTTGCGCAGATCGATCCTTTCCAGCACATTTTTGTAATAGACAGGGTACCCGGTTGCGCCGTCGTTGACCGGTTCGCCCTGGACGGTCTTCCTGCGCTGCCAGATCACCGGTGTGATTGCCCGCACTTTCTTGATGATGGTCATCGCGGCCACATCCACTTCCCACTCCTCATGGAAATAGACCGACAGCATTTGTTCTCCCGGATCGAATCCTGACATGGCTCCTGCACGCCTCTTCGCAAGTGAGATCAGCACCTGCTGCAGTGCCCGGGTCCCCGGGTCCATGGCCTCCGGCGAAGGGAAGGAGACATTCCCGGAGGAGGCCAGGTGTGGGTCCAGCAGGACGAATTCATAGGTGATATGTTTGATGCCCGCTTTTCCGTTTCCGGCGACCTGTGCGGAAACCAGTTCGTTAAAGCGGCGCCGGAGCGAGTCGGGTGGAAGATCCGGCAACGCATCATTCAGGGGCCTGTATTCCTCCACTTCCTTGACGACGGACGGGCGCTCCGGGTCAATGTACCAGGTTTCCCTGAATTCAAGGGACCAATTCCCGTCCACTCCGGTGTTCCGATCCCCGTCCATTCCGGTGTTCCGATCCATGTCCACGCCGCTGATCCATCCCCCCGGCAGGTCCACAAAATCCACGATCCTGAAGCCCGTATCAGAAATTTTTTGCTGCGCCTGCAGGGTGAGTGCCGGACCTGACAGGACACAGAGCCCCATGATCAGCAATGATCTCATGGCCGTTCTTCTTTTTCAGGCCTGGTCCCGCATACGCCTCCTTTCTCAAACCTGAACGGGATCTTCAGTCCCGCGTCAATGCTCCAGCCGCTTCCCCGGTAGGTGATATTGCTCACCGAAGGGCTCTCCGGCAGCGAGTTGGTCACCCCGGTGTTGTCGATGGAAATGAATCCGTGGCTGTAGCCGGCATAGAGGGTGGCGAAGAGCGGGAACTCCATGGGCAGCTTGTACTCGATCCCCGTTCCCACCCGCAGCAGGGGCCTGAACCGGGCTGTCCTGGAAGCGGTGTAGGTGGTGGTGGCCGGGACGGGAATGCCCGATTCGGGCGAAAGGTAGGTGAAATCGCCTCCTCCCGTCCGGTAGTCAGTCCCCGAAAAATGGGTCAGCAGGGAAATGCCCCCGTACACCGCATAGTAGAGCTTCTTTTTATACAGGTTGTAAAAGTACCGGAGCCGCAGGGGGACCTCCAGGAACATGGGGGCAGGTTCGCGGGTGACGAAATTGACGGCATGGTCGTACATGAGCGCGTAAAAGACGGAGGAACGCTGGTACATGACCCCCAGGTCGATCCCCAGTTCATTGTTGAGCATGTAACCCGCGTAGATCCCGGCATGCAGGTCGGCATAGCGGAACACGCCCCTCCCTTCCATGGGACGGGCTCCCACCGCGGGATTGCCGGCGGCAAAGATGCGCCACAGCGATCCGGCCTCCGTCCCCGCATAGAACTCGCCCTGCCGGTCGACGGGCTTCCCCTTCCCGGTGGATTGCTCGATCCGGGACCGGATGCGGTAATCCCTGTTCTGCCAGAGATTGCTAACGGGGACGTTGAATGCCAGGGTGGTATGGACGGCATTTCCCTTGGACCGGTATTCCGCTTCCCGGGTATTCAGGTCCTGGTCGGTATATTCCAGGGTGGAGGCGGTGGCTGCTCCCAGGCCGGACAGGTAGGAGAGATTGAGCGAGGCCATCCAGTTTCCGTGCAGCGGGAGACCCAGGCTGAAGCCGCCCTCGATCATATGCCTGCCCGGGGCTTCGGTTGTCTGCAGGTAGCTGTAGCTGAAAGCCGCCCCGTCGGGTGCGGAAAGCACGCTGCCGGCTCCGTGGCCCCCCGCGGGCATGCTTGCGTGATGGAATACATACCCGACCCTGGGAGTGAGGCTGACGGGGAGACCGGGGAAGCTGATCCGGTATTCGGCCCGGAGGGGGATCAGCAGGGAAGTGTGGCTGTTCCAGGAAGACTGGAACCGGCGGTCATCCTCCATGCGGATCCCTGCCTTGTACGGAATGTAATAGACTCCCGTGGTGATGGAAAGATTCTCCAGGATCTCCTGGGAAAGGGTGATACCGGCCGCGGTGCTGGTCACGCTGGCTCCCGTGAAATAATCCCCGGGATCGGACACCCGGAGGATGCTCCACTGGGGACCTGTTTCCAGGTTGAGGTACGTTTTCAGCTGGGCGTCCACGGCGGCGGACAGTGAACAGAGGAGAAGATAGGGAAGCAGTGTTTTCAGTGGTTTCATGTCCGGGTCTTTCTTGTATGCCTACGCTCAGAAAACGTCAGTGCAGTCCGCACATTGTGTCTTTCGTGCGTCAAGATAGAGATTTTCTTCTAAAAGGTCATGGTGAAGATGGTCTCTTCGCCCGGATCGGATTTGGCGGTGATGGTCCCCCCGTGCAACCTGAGGATCTGCCTGGAAAGGCTCAGTCCGATCCCCGACCCGCTGCGCTTCGTGGTGAAAAACGGGATGAATATCTTGTCGATCACATCCGAGAGGATCCCCTGTCCGTTATCGATCACCTGGATGGTGGGCCTTCCCCTTTTGTTATAGAAACCCCTGATGTGGATCGTCCCCTGCTCCTTTCCCTCCAGTGCCTGGATGGAATTCTTGACCAGGTTGATGAGCACCTGTTCGATCATCTGCTCGTCCACCGTTAGCTCGATGGTAGCGGGTTCCACGGTGTTGATCAGGTGGATGTTCTTGTCCTGGACCTCTTTTTTCATGAGGGTGTGCACATTGTCGATCAGCTCCTGCATCCTGACCTGGGTGAAGTTGGGTTCGGGGATCTTGGTCAGGCTCCTGTATGTCTCCACAAAATTCATCAATCCGGTGCTTCGTTTGTTGATGGTCTGCAGGGCCCCCTGGATCTCCTTTACCGTGTCCAGGTCAATTTCTCGTGCACCTTTTCCGCCCGTGGTGAATTGTTTGAGCATGGACTCCACCGTAAAGGAGAGGGAGGAGATGGGCGCAATGGAGTTCATGATCTCATGGGTGAGCACCCGGATCAGTTTCTGCCATGCGGCCGTTTCCTGCTCCTCCAGCACATTCTGGATGTTCTTCACGGTGCTGAGCAGGATCAGCTTGTCCTTCACCTTGAACTCGGTGGCATAGATGGCCAGCTGGAGGATGTCCTCCTCGTCCTGCACCTTTACCAGCCGGTTCTCGCCCGGGTTGATGGTCAGCAGCGTCTCGGCCAGGTCATCGCTCAGGGCCCTGAGTTTGTTGATGTTTCGCAGGGTGTTGATCTGGAAGAGCTTCTTGGCTGCCGGGTTGATCATCTCCACGGTGCCGTCCCGCTGGTAGGCCAGGATGCTGATGTCGATGTTCTGCACGATGCTCTGCAGGTAGTGGAAATGCTCCTCCCGCTCGCTTCTCACCTGCTGGAAATCGTTCATCACATCGTTGAACGCCGCACTGAGTTCATCGAACGATGAACCGATGTTGCCGATCTGGAAGGAGCGCGTAAACTCGGAATACCGTATGGATTCCAGGAAGCTGGCCAGCTCCCGGTTGGTCCGGTCCACATACCGGATCAGGGACCAGACCTGGTAGATGATCAGTCCCGCTACCAGAACGGGCGTAAAGGTGAAGGCACTGTTCAGTGTGATGAACAGGGCGAGGCACGTGGCGGTGATCAGCAGTACCCTGAGGATAATATTGAACCTGAACTGCTTAAAGACCATGTTTTTCCATTCTCCTGTAGAGCGATGTGCGGGTGAGCCCCAACTGGGTGGCCGCCTGTGTCACATTGCCCTGGTTGGTTTTCAGCACCTTTTCAATCACCGTTTTTTCAATGTCTTCCAGATTATAGGAATCCAGCTCAAGTCCCCCGCTGCTCCTCATGGGCGAGGACAGCATGAAGTCGTCCGGCCCGAGGCTGCTCCCCTCGCACATGATCACGGCCCGTTCGATGGCATGCTGCAGTTCCCTCACATTGCCGGGCCAGCTGTACTGGTTCAGTTTTTTAATTGCCGAGGACTGGATGTTCCTGATCGGTTTGCGGTATTTCCTGCTGTAGATCTTCAGGAAATGGTCTGCCAGCAGCGGGATGTCGCCTGTCCGGTCACGCAGCGCGGGCAGGTGGATCTCCACGGTGTTGATCCGGTACAGCAGGTCCTGCCGGAAGATCCCCTCAGCCACGTTCTGGTGGATGTTGTTGTTGGTGGCGCAGATCAGGCGCACGTCGATGGGAATGGGTCTGGTGGATCCCACGCGGGTGATCTCCCTCCGCTCGAGGACTGTGAGCAGCTTGGATTGCAGGGGGTAGGTAAGGTTCCCGATCTCATCCAGGAAAAGGGTACCCGAGGAGGCGATCTCGAACCGGCCCTGTTTCATCTTGTGCGCATCGGTGAAGGCTCCCTTTTCATGGCCGAACAGCTCGCTTTCGAACAGGGTGTCGGGGATGGAGCCCAGGTCCACGCTGATGAACACCTCGTCCTTCCGCAGGGAGTTCCGGTACAGGGCCCTGGCCACCAGTTCCTTTCCCGTCCCGTTCTCTCCCAGGATCAGTACGTTGGCATCGGTGGCGGCCACTTTCTTGATGGTGTTGAATACTTCGTACATTTCGGGCGACTGGCCGATGAAATCGGTGTAGGGCTGGTCCAGGACCGCGCTGATCTCCTGCTGCCTGAGCCTCAGTTTTTCCGCTTGGATCTTGGTGCGGTGCAGACTGATGGCCGAATTGATGGTGGCCAGGATCTTTTCATTCTGCCAGGGCTTCAGGATGAAGTCGGTGGCCCCCATCTTGATGGCCCTCACCGCCTTTTCGGCGTCTCCGTAGGCGGTGATAAAGACCACCACCGCATTGGGATCGACCTCAAGGATCTGTGCCAGCGCATCAAAACCTTCCTGACCGCTGATGGCATCCTTGGTGAAATTCATGTCCAGCAGGATCACGTCCCATTCCTGTTTCTCCATCATCTCCGGGATCCGTTCCGGTCCGGGCAGGGTCTCGATCACCTCCACGTGGGGACGGAGCAGCAGTTTCAGGGCGAAAAGGATGTCCTCATTGTCATCAACAGCCAGGATTTTTCCGATTTTCTCTTCCATGATCAATTAAACATTTAGATAGGTCCATATAAGGCTGAATTGCGCAAAAAGAGTGCCTTATGTTTCAATGTGTTCATATTCAATCTTGTCGCCAATCAAAGATAGTAAAAAAAGCGTCCGATGCGTCCGGAAACGTACACTATCGTCTCAAAATCGTACACTTTTTCCGGTCCGACTGTCCGGTGATAATTATTAAACTGATGATTATCAAATTTTTGTTTTCTTTGGCACAATAGGTGCGTAATCTTGCGATAAAACCTCTGATAAAACTTCGCATATGGAAGGAGAAGGAATGGACCGCAAAATTGAAAGGAAAGGAAAACTTTCCCGGAAAACCATCTGGTACATGGCATTCGGTGCGCTGGTCATTGCTGTACTGGCGATCATCATCTTCGGGGACAAAAGCTCCAAGTACAATGTGGATGTCTCCCGCATCACCATCGAGGAGGTGATCGAGGACGTCTTCCAGGATTACATCACCGTCCAGGGCACCGTGGAGCCCATCTCCACCATCTACCTGGATGCCGTGGAAGGCGGCCGCGTGGAGGAGATCCTCATCGAAGAGGGGAACATGGTGAAGCAGGGGGATGTGATCCTCCGCCTGAGCAACGACAACCTGCTGCTGGAGATCACCAACAACGAGGCACAGGTGGTGCGGGCCATCAACGAGGGACGGTCCGCCAGGATCCAGATGGACCAGCGCATGCTCAACTACCGCCAGCAGATCATCGATTTGGAAACCCAGGTGGAAAGGAACCGGAGGCAATATGAAAACAACAAGGTCCTGTTCTCCCAGAACCACATCTCCAGGGAAGAGTTCGACCAGTCACGGGAGACATACGAAACATCCGCGGAACTGCTGGACCTTCTCCACGAGAATTACAAGAACGACTCCATCTACCGTGCCATCCAGATCAACTCCCTGGATGCCTCTGTGAGGAGCATGGAGGAAAGCATGCGGATCATCCGCCGAAGGCTGGGAAATCTGAACATCAAGGCCACGGTGGACGGCGAGCTGGCCACCCTCAATCCGGAGATCGGTGAGGTGGTCACCTACGGCAACCGGGTGGGGACCATCAACGTGCTGGATTCCTATAAGCTGCGGGTGGATATCGATGAGCACTACATTGCCAGGATCCAGATCGGGCTTACCGGGGCATGCGACTTTGCGGGCAGGTCCTACCAGGGTGTGATCCGGAAAGTCTACCCGGAGGTGCAGAACGGCCGCTTTGCGGTGGACATGGAATTCACAGAGGAGGTCCCGGAGCAGATCCGCATCGGTCAGACTTCCAGGATCCGCCTCCAGCTGGGCGAGTCAAAAGAGGGCATCCTGCTCACCAAGGGCGGGTTTTACCAGACTACCGGGGGACAATGGGTATTCGTGCTGGATCCCTCGGAAGAGTTCGCGGTGAAGCGGGATATCAGCATCGGGCGGCAGAATCCCAGGTACTATGAGGTGCTCAGCGGGCTTGAGCCCGGGGAAAAGGTGATCGTCTCCTCCTACCAGAACTTTGCCGACCATGACAAACTGATCCTGAAATACAACCGATAATTGTATCCCCATGCGACGAATCTTCATATCATGTTTTTTCTCAGTATCCCTGTTGTGGAACCTGAGCGGCCAGGACGGTTCGCCCTGGACCCTGCAGGAGTGTATCCGGCACGCCATCCAGCACAACCTGGAGGTGAAGCGCCAGGAACTGGTGCTGCAGAGTACCGGTCAGGACCTGCAGCAGAGCAAGATGGATCTCCTGCCCAACCTGAACGGGGCCATCGAGCACCAGCTGGGTTCCGGGAGGGTGCTTGACAGGGGGACCTATGAATGGAAAAATGCAAGTGTGAGCCAGGGCGACATGGGTTTGCAGAGCGACCTGACCCTCTTCAACGGACTGCAGGGGTTTCAGAACATGAAAATGAACCGGGCCAGCTACCAGATGAACAAGGAGGAGCTGGAGGCCATGGAGGACCAGATCACCCTGGGGGTGATGACCGGGTACCTGGACCTGCTCCGGAACGGGGAGCTGGTGGAGGTGGCCGGACACAAGGTGGAAGTGACCCGGAGCCAGGTGGAACGGATGGAACAGCTGGTGGAGGTGGGGAACGAACCGCGGGGAAAACTGCTGGAGGTGAATGCGCAGCTCTCCGCTGCGAAGCTGGCACTGACCCAGGCGGTGAATTCCAGGGAGATCGCCCGGCTGAACCTGATGCATATGATGAACCTGACCGGGGAGAGCTCCTTCCAGATTGAAGCACCGGAGCTCCTCGATCCCTCCCTTGTGGAGATCCCGCCGCTGGACAGTGTCTTCCAAAAGGCCATGGAGATCCTTCCCCAGATCCGCAGTGCCGAATACGGCATAGAAAGCCAGGAGCGCTACCTTGCACTGCAGCGGGGGAAGCGTTCGCCCAGGGTCTATGCAAGGGGACTCTACTACACCAACTACAGTGACGGGCTGATCAATCCGCGGGATCCGGATCCGTTCAATCCCACCCTTGATTACCCGATCCCGACCCAGATCCAGGACAACCAGTACAGGCAGGTGTCCATGGGGGTGCAGTTCCCCATTTTCAACCGCTGGCAGGTGCAGACCGGCATCAACAAGGCAAAGATCCAGCTGCAGGATGCCCGGTACCGCTATGAGAGTGAAGTGCTGGATTTGCAGAAATCGATCCAGCAGTACCATGCCGAGGCGGTGGCCGCAGGGGACAACTACCGGTCCGCCGTTGAATCGGTGGCCAGCAGCGAGGAAGCCTTCCGGTTTGCCGAGGAACGCTTCAGGGTGGGCACAGGCACCGCCCTGGAGATGCAGGAAGCGCGGAACCAGCTGTACGAAGCCACCGCAGAGATGGTCTCCTCCAAGTATGTGCTTATCTTCTACGTGAAGATCCTGGATTTTTACATGGGGCGCGAGATTACCCTGTAGCGGTTTTTCCGGCAGAAATCTTATTTTTGTGAAAAGGCTCTCCCGGAATACCTGACCTTTCATACCGCATCATACCGGTCTTATGAGGCAGCCTCCAGGGGATCTTACTGAACTTTGCCGGTCGTGAAAAAACTGCATCGCCTGCTCTTCCTGGTGCCGCTGCTGGCCCTGCTCCTCGGGCCTGCAGGGATTTCAGCCCAGGTGGTCAATTTCGCCAAGACCCTGCCCCAGCGCGCCTTCAGTGTCGGGATCACACCCTCCTACCAGATGGACCGCAACGTGGTCATGTTCGATGCCGGGGGATTGGCCGTCTTTGCCAGTGCGGGGTACGGGCTGCAGTACTCGGTGGACCTGAATGTGAAATACGGGTATTTCGTGAACGGCACCGATTATGCGAGCGTGGACCTGCAATACCTCATTCATGAGACCCGGCAGAGTTATTTCTCGGTGATCGCGGGACTTCACCGGTGGGATGCGTACGGGTTCGACCTGACCGGGATCTATACCTATGCTCCCCGGTACTGGCTGAACCTGACGGTGGGGGTGGACATGGACCTCAGTTTCGCATCGGATGTGAACCCCAGGTTCTGGGTGCCGCTGAACGCAGGATTCAACCTGGGGGAGGTGATGTTCGTCTTCCTGGAATACAACCTGCCGGTCTCCGAGCGTGCATGGGACATCGTGGCCCTGGGGGTCAATTTCATCATCCGGTAGCCGGACGTGTCTATTTCCCGGCCCAGTAGACCAGCTCTCCCCCGGAGTAGGTGGCCTTGACCGGGATCCGGAAGAGCTCAGAGCCGGGGGCGGTCATCAGGTCTTTTTCGGTGATCACCAGGTCGGCCAGTTTCCCTTTTTCGATGCTCCCTTTCAGCTCCTCCTCGAAGCCGGCCCGGGCAGCCCAGATGGTCATGGCACGGAGGGCCTCCTCCCGCGTGAGGGCCTGTTCTGTCATGAATCCCCCCTCCGGGTACCCGTTGTGGTCCTTTCGCTCCACTGCGGCATAAAATCCGTAGAGCGGATTGATGTCCTCCACCGGGAAGTCGCTTCCGGCAGCCAGCCAGCCGTTTTCATCCAGCAGCCGGCGGTAGGCATAGGCTCCTTCCATGCGCTCCGCTCCGAGCCGCTGCTCCGCCCAGTACATATCGGAGGTGGCATGGGTGGGTTGTACCGAGGGGGTGATGTTGTACTTCCCGAAAAGGTGAAAATCGTCCGGGTGGATCACCTGCGCGTGCTCGATCCGCCAGCGGCGGTCGGTGCCAGGCTTCAGGATCCGTCCGTATATCTCCAGCATTCGCCGGTTGGCCGCATCCCCGATACAGTGGGTGGCCACGGCGAACTTGTGTTTGTGTGCGATCCTGCAGTGCCGTTCCAGTACCTCTTCGGGCGTTACGAAAAGCCCGCTGTTGCCCGGATCATCCGCATAGGGATCGGTCATCCGGGCCCCCCGTGATCCCAGGGCCCCGTCGGCAAACAGCTTGAGGGTGTTCACCGTCAGGTGGTCGGTCTGCCGTGGTCCCTTCTCCACAAATTCCCTGAAGTTTTCCTCCGTGGCGGAGACCCATGCATTGATCCGGATCTTCAGATCACCCGCATTGTACAGAGAGTCGATGAGCCTGATGGTGGATGCGGGCAGACCGGCATCGTTCACAGAGGTGAGTCCCACCCTGAAGCAGTTCTCCTGGGCGTTGTGAAGGGCCTGTACGATCTCCTCCCGGGAAGGGGGGGGGACCAACCGGTCCACCAGGTCAATGGCGTTGTCGACCAGGATGCCCGAGGGAGCGCCGTCCTTCATCAGTACCGATCCTCCCTCCACTTTTGTATCCGCCGTGATCCCGGCCATTTTGAGGGCTTTCGTGTTGACCCAGGCAGCATGTCCGTCCACCCTTCTCAGCAGCACGGGGATCTCCGGAAAATGCGCATCCAGCATTGCCCGGTCGGGGAACTCCGCCAGATCCCAGTCGTTCTGGTCCCATCCCCGGCCCGTGATCCAGTTTCCCCCGAAGGTGTCGTGGTGTTCCTTAAGGATCCCGATGATCTCCTCCACCGATGCTGTCCCCACCAGGTCTGCGCTGTTCAGGTTCATTCCGTATCCGAAAAAATGACAGTGTGCATCAATCCACCCCGGATAGACAAAATCCCCCTGCAGGTCCACCACCCTTGGCGCCAGGTACTGCTCCCTGATCTCCTTTGTGGTGCCCACATCAATGATCCTTCCGTCCTTTACCGCGATGGCTTCCGCCTTGCTGAAATCCGGGTCCACCGTGTAGACCACTCCGTGGGTCAGGATCAGGTCGGCTTCTTTCCGGGTGTAGTTGCAGCTTGTCATGGATGTGCTTATTAACAGGGTGATGAGCATTGCCGGGACGATCGGGTGCATGTGTTTCATGAGCAAAGGTTTGGCACAAAAGTAGCATTCTCATAATTATTTTCCCCATTTTTGCGTTCATAACACAAAATCAAAGGGATGTACATCCGGAGGATCCTGTATGTTTTCCTGGTTCCGGCGATGCTGTTTTTCGCCTGCCACCCCGAGCGGATTTTCACGGAGGATCCGGATGCAAAACTTGTTTTCACCCTGGACACCGTTTATTTTGACACGGTCTTCACCACCATCGGCACCGCCACCAAATCATTCAGGGTCAAAAACCCCCACAGCCGTCATATCCGGGTTGATGAAGTCACCCTGGCCGGGGGCGCCTCGTCGGTCTTCCGGATCAATGTGGACGGAGAACCCGGGATCGCATTTTCCGGGCTGGAGATCGCTCCCCGCGACAGTATCTTCGTGTTCGTGGAGGCCACGCTGAGTCCGAACAATTCGGGGGACATCCTCCGGATCCAGGACTCCATCCTGTTCCTGACAAACGGGAATGTGCAGGATATCGACCTGGTGGCGTGGGGACAGGATGTGCATATTCTGAGGGACAGCGTCCTGTCGGGGTCCAGTACCTGGATTGCGGACAAGCCCTACCTGATCCTCAATTATGTTTATGTGGATTCCATGGCCACCCTCTCCATCGACCCCGGGGTGAGGGTCCACATGCACAGGGATGCGCTGCTGTTCGTGGACGGTACCCTGGAGGTGAACGGCACCCCGGACGAGCCGGTCGTTTTCCGGGGGGACCGCCTGGAGGAGTTTTATGAGGACAAGCCCGGACAGTGGGGGATCATCTACCTGTCGGAGTACAGCCGCGCAAACCGCATCGATCATGCGGAGATCATGAACGGGACCATCGGGATTTTGATCAGCGCCCCGCCCGAATCGGGAAGAATGCCCGACCTGGAGATCTCCAACACTGTCATCAACTACATGAGCTCCAGCGGGATCTATGCACTCAATGCGCGGGTGAGCGGATCCAACCTGGTGATCGGCGAGTGCGGGGGAAGCTGTACCAGCCTGATCTTCGGGGGGGACTATGAATTCATCCACTGCACCTTTTTCAACAACTGGCCTTCCTGGTATTCCAACCGGCAGCTTTCAGCGGTGTATCTGGCAGACTATTTCGGGAACTATGACCAGGAGGGGAACCTGGTGGTCTACACGGGAGGGGATTTTGAAAAGGCCGCCTTCAAAAACTCGGTCATTTACGGGAACGAGCGCATGGAGCTGGCCATTGACAGTTATGACGGGCGGCAGCTCACCTATCTGTTCGACCACTGCCTGGTCAAAGTGGACGAGGACAGCCTGGATTACAGGGAGGATCCCCTGTTCATCTCCATCCTCAACAACGAGGATCCCCTGCTGGATTCCATCTTCCAGCCCGACTCCCTTTCGCCGGTCATTGACGCGGGACTTCCCGCCCACGCGGTGCTCTTTCCCTTCGACCTGAACGGGAACAGCCGGCTGGATGATGCGGCGCCTGATTTGGGGGCGATTGAAAGTCAAAAGTCAAAAGTCGAGAGTCGTTAGTCAAAAGTCGAAAGTCGGGGTGAGATTTTCTGAAGGGGATGGCTGATCGGGGCGGAAGCGCCACATAAATCCCATGTGGAACATGACCGGATGCGGACCAGGAAAGATTCCCGGGCCCTATCTCCGTCCACCGCGATGCTTTTCCGGGCGGGGCGGGCGCGCGTGGTTGTGATGCTCATCATGGCGGGGACCGGCGCGGCTGCAATGCTTCTCTGTGACGGGAACTACGACATCACAAAGCACCTTCGGATTGAGGACGGCACGGGGGCAACCTGCTTTTGTGACGGAGCAGGAACGGCGGGGATGCAACCTCCGGGAAGGGAGCTGCGGATCCTCTGGTACAACGTGGAGAACCTGTTCCACCCGTCGGATGACTCCATCCCGGGGGATGATGAATTCACCCCGGCCGGGGTTCGGCACTGGACCTGGGAGCGGTACCGCAAAAAGCTCACCGCCCTGGCAAAGGTGATCGTCGCGGCGGGGGAGGGAGAACCGCCCGAACTGGTGGGACTGGCCGAGGTGGAGAATGATTCGGTGCTGGCGGACCTGGCGGGCCATCCCATCCTCCGGCCATACGGGTACGCCTGCCTGCACCGGGACGGGCCGGACCACAGGGGGATGGATGTGGCCGTGCTCTGCAGGGAGGAGCGGTTCGGGCTGCTGGAATGCACCTTTCACCCTCCGCCCCCGGATGATCTTCTTTCGGATACCCGCGAGATGGTGCACATCTGCGGCACCTGGGGAAGGCGCGACACCCTGGATCTGTTCCTTGTGCACCTGATCTCCAGGTACGGGGGGACGGGCGCCACGGCCGCCTACCGGAGGGAACAGGTCCGGCTGCTGTCCCGCCTCATTGATTCGGTCCTTTCCCACAGGCAACAGGCGCTGGTGCTGGTGGCCGGCGATTTCAACGAGGAAGCGGACGGCTACGCCATGGAACCCCTTCGGCAGGTTCTTTCCGGTGGAGACTCCGTCAGGACCATTTCCCCGGAAGGTCGCGCAGGAAACTCATTCAGAATCATTTCCCCGGAAATCCGCGCAGGCAACTCCATCAGGAACATGGGACTGGAGGGGGGTGGAGGCAGCTACAAATACAGGGGTGTGTGGGAACAGATCGACCGGTTCATGGTGACCGGCGGCACAATGAGGTACCGCCTTGAGGGGAGCACGCTGCGGCTGCCCGTACTGCTTACCCCGGATGAGGCTTACGGAGGGATCAAGCCGCGCCGCACCTACGAGGGATTCCGCTATGCCGGAGGGGTGAGCGACCACCTGCCGGTCCTCCTGGTCATCCGCCGCCGCCTCTTTCCAGGGGGTTCTGCACGGTGAGCCCCAGGGACTTCCCCGTCTCGATCATTTTCCCGTAGGCGGCGTTGAATTCATTGGGGATCTCCCCGTCCAGGATGGCTTCCTTGATGGCATTCTTGATGATCCCCACATTCTTCGAAGGCGGGATCCCGAACACATGCTGGATGTCGTCCCCCGAAATGGGAGGCTGGAAATTGCGGATGGAGTCCTTCTCTTCGATCTCGACGATCTTTTCCCGCACGATCCGGAAATTCTGCAGGTGCCGTTCCACCGTCCTGGGATTTTTCGAAGTGATGTCCGCCTCGCAGAGCATCATCAGCTTTTCCAGATCGTCGCCCGCATCGAAGATCAGCCGCCTGATGGCCGAATCGGTAACCGTTTCCTCCGCCAGTCCGATGGGCCTCAGGTGCAGTTTCACCATCTTTTTCACGAACTTCATCCGTTCGTCCAGGGGCAGTTTCAGTCTCCGGAAGATCCCCGGGATCATTTTGGACCCGATGAATTCATGTCCGTGAAAGGTCCACCCGGTGCCCGGCTCGAACTTCCTGGTCCGCGGCTTGGCAATGTCATGCAGCAGTGCGGCCCACCGCATCCAGAGGTCGTCCGTTTCGGCCGACAGGTTGTCCAGCACCTCAATGGTGTGCAGGAAATTGTCCTTGTGGAACTGGCCTTCAATCTCCTCCACCCCTTTCATCTGGTGAAGCTCCGGGAGGATGATCTCCAGCAGTCCGGTCTCATCCAGCATCTGCCAGCCCCTGCCCGGCCGGCCGGTCATCATGATCTTGTTGAGCTCGTCGGTGATGCGCTCCTGGGAGACGATGCGGATCCTTTCCCGGTTGCGGCCGATGGCTCCCATGGTGACAGGCTCGATGGAGAAGCCCAGCCGGGTGGCGAACCGGATCCCCCTGAGCATGCGCAGGGGATCGTCCGAGAAGGTCAGATCCGGGTCCGCCGGTGTCCGGATCACTTTCTCTTCCAGGTGGCGGATGCCCCCGAAAGGGTCCAGCAGCTCACCGAAGGAATCACGGTTCAGGGAGATGGCCAGGGCATTGATGGTAAAATCGCGCCGCTGCAGGTCATCCTCCAGGGTCCCGTCCTCCACCACCGGTTTGCGGGAGTCCTTCCGGTAGGACTCCTTCCTGGCGCCCACAAACTCGATCTCCGTATCGTTCCATTTCAGCATGGCGGTGCCGAAATTCCTGAAGACAGTCAGCGGGACTTCCTCCCCGAGTGTGCGGCGGACCTTCTGAGCCAGCTCGATCCCGCTTCCCACCACCACGATGTCAATGTCCTTCATGGGAGCGTCCGAGCCGGTGATGAGCAGGTCCCGGACATATCCGCCGATCACATACACCTGCTGACCCTGCGCGTCGCCCACCGACGAGATGATCTGAAATATCTGGTGATGAAGATGATTTCCCAGGTTCATGATTGTGTTCGCTGTCACAAAAATACAATTTATTTGCAGCCGGGTGGATTTACAGTGCCGACTCTGCATTTTTGTTTCCGGGAGAATCTGAAATTCCTTACCTTTGTAGCTGAACTTCCCTAAGGGGGTGCCTCAAATGACAGGCTGAGATTATACCCTTAGCACCTGATCCGGGTAATGCCGGTGTAGGGATAAAGAAGATCAAATGAAACACTGATTTAAATTTTTTGCCCATGAAACGTGCAGCCTTGTGGCTTGCATGGTCGCTGCTGGCCATGCCGGCCTACAGCCAGTACTCCATTTCAGGAGGCGTTGATGATGACCGGGGCAGGCCCCTTCCCGGAGCGAACCTGGTCCTTCTGGAAACGGGGAGGGGAACGGTCTCCGGCAACGAAGGGACATTCATCTTCAGGGATCTTCCCGCCCGCCCGTACACCCTGAAGGTTTCCTTCGTGGGATATGAATCGCTTGTCAGAGAGATCCTGGTAACGGGCGATACCGATCTGGGACGGATCAGCCTGGAACGGAGTTCCGTGATGGTCGAAGAGGCCATTGTGACGGCCACCCGGGCGGGGGAGACCACACCGGTGGCCTACACGGGGATCCCGGGTGAGGAGATCAGGGCACGGAATTACGGTCAGGATATCCCTTTCCTGCTTTCTTCCACCCCTTCGCTGGTCACCACCTCCGATGCGGGTCACGGGATCGGGTACACTGCCATGCGGATCAGGGGTACCGATGCCAGCCGGATCAACGTGACCATCAACGGGATCCCCCTGAACGACGCCGAATCCCATTCGGTGTTCTGGGTGGACCTTCCCGATATTGCCACCTCGGTGGACAACATCCAGATCCAGCGGGGGGTGGGGACCTCCACAAACGGGGCGGCCGCCTTTGGTGCCAGTGTCAACTTCCAGACCCGGACCCTGGAGAAGGAACCCTATGCCGTCTATGAAGGTACCCTGGGCTCGTTCCGCACCATCAGGAACGCCCTCTCGGCCGGCACCGGTCTGATCGGCGACCATTTTGCGGTGGACATCCGGCTTTCGGACCTGACCTCCGACGGGTACATCGACCGGTCCTGGACCGACCTGCGTTCCTATTACGCATCGGCAGGGTATTACGATGCCGGGACCATGGTCAAGTTCGTCACGTTTTCAGGCCTGGAGGAGCTGTACCAGGCATGGAACGGGGTGCCGTCGAATCTCCTTGAATCCCACCGTACCTACAATGAACTGGGAGCATACACCGACAGCGACGGGAACCTGGCCTACTATGACAACCAGATCGACCATTACCTGCAGAGCCATTACCAGCTGCATTTCTCCAGGGTGCTGGGCGACTGCCTGTATATCAACACGGCCCTGCATTACACCAGAGGTAAGGGTTATTACGAGCAGTACAGGGAGGATGCGTCCCTGTCGGATTACCTGCTCGGCCCGGTGGTCATCGGGGGTGAGATCGTTGCGGAGACGGACCTCATCCGGAGGAAGTGGCTGGATAATGATTTTTACGGGATCGTGGGCGGATTACAGTACCGGGAAAACGGATTCGGTGCCGTGCTGGGAGGGGGCTGGAACCGTTACCTGGGAGATCACTTCGGGACGGTGATCTGGGCCAGGTTCCCGGGTGAGAGCGAGATCCGTCACCGGTGGTACGAGAACACCGGTGAAAAATCCGACTGGAACAGTTACCTGAAGGCCAGCCTGGAAACGGGCTCCGGGCTCTCGTTCTTTGCGGACCTACAGGTGAGGGGCATCATGTACCGGATCGACGGGAGCGATGATGACCTGCGGGACATCACACAGGACCACCGGTACCTCTTTTTCAATCCCAAGGCGGGGATCAACTACGCGCCGGCCCGGAACCAGCGGATGTACCTTTTCGTGGCCCGGGGCAACCGGGAGCCCAACCGGACCAACCTGGTGGATGCCGACCCGGCCGGTCCACGGCCGGTGAAGGAATCCATGCTGGACTACGAAGCCGGTTACACATACGGGGAGGAGGACCTGCAGTTCGGGATCAACCTCTATTTCATGGATTACACCGACCAGCTGGTGCTCACCGGGGAGATCAACGATGTGGGCAGTGCCGTGATGACCAATGTGAGGGACAGCTACCGGGCCGGAATGGAGCTCTCGGGAGGATCCCGGTTCGCCTCATGGCTCCGGTGGGATGCCAACGCGACCCTGAGCAGGAACAAGATCCGGAACTACGAAGGGTATGTGGACAACTGGGATTACTGGTCCGATCCGGAAAACGAACCCTACCAGGTGAAAGAGGAGCTGGGGACCACCGACCTCTCTTTTTCCCCCGGCATCGTCCTGAACAGCAACCTGGACATTCATCCCCTGAAAAATCTGCATATACAGCTGCTGTCCAGGTATGTGGGAAAACAGTACATCGACAATACCTCCTCGGAGGAACGGACCCTGGATCCCTATTTTGTGAACGACCTGCAGCTTTCCTGTGCAATTTATCCACAATTCATCAGGGAGATCGTCCTGCAGCTGAAGGTGGCAAATCTGTTCAACGCGGAATACGAGACAAATGCCTGGGTGTACAGGTATTATCTGGAGGGATCGGAGGACCGGATGGACGGCTTTTTCCCCCAGGCGGGGAGACATCTGATGGCCGGATTACGGATCGGGTTCTGAAAAAATCCATGTTGCGCATTCATAATTTTTAGTTAATTTTCTGACCGGAACCATGGACCTATGATGCAACCACAATGGCCGGTCTGAAAATTAAAATTTGTTTCTGGTACCTGGACCAGGAGGTGGTTGACGAAATCATCAAAACCCTGAAGGAGAACAGTTTCGATCCTGCTCCCCACCACTGCAAAGACCGCAGGTCCCTTCATGCCATTCTGAGCGGACAGCCGCCCGATGTGGTGATCGCCGATTTCGACCTGCCAGACCACCTCCGCCAGATCGTGGAGGAGGAGATGGAACCGCACTTCTCGGTCATCCCCCTGATCTACCTGGTCGGTCAGAACAATGAAATGAAAGCGGCCGAAACCCTGCAGCACGGCGTGTGGGACTATGTACTGAAAGATCACATCTACAAGCTGATCCCCTCCATCAACTCATCACAGAAGTATTCCAAGGTGATCAGGCAGCGGCAGGAGGCAGAAAATGCACTGAGCGAGTCCATGGACCGGTACGCATCCATTTTCAGGGCGGTCAGCGACGGCATCCTGCTTTTTGATCCCGAAACTTTCGTGATCGAGGATTACAATCCGCGCATCCTGGAGCTTTTTGAAGTGACGGATGAAGATATGAAGGACCTCCGGATGAGGGATTATTCCTGTGAGGATGAGGGATATACCATCGAACTGGCCAGGGAATACATCGGCAGGACCGTGAAGGAGGGACCCTTCACCTTCGAATGGCGCAACAAAACCGCAACAGGAAAAAGGTTCTGGACGCTCAATTCCTTTTCCCTGATCCGTGTTGATTCCAAGTCCCGCCTGTTGCTTCTGACAAGGGACATCACCGTTGCCAAGCAGGCCGAGGAGGCTTTGAAGCAGAGCGAGGAGCGGCTGAACCTGGCCCTGCATGCCACCAGCCTGGGGCTGTGGGACTGGAACCTGGTCACCAACAAAGTGTATTACTCCCCGGTCTGGTTTTCCATGCTCGGGTATGCCGCCGATGAGCTGCCCCAGGAGTTCGAAACATGGACCTCGCTGCTGCACCCCGAGGACAGGGACAAAGCGGTGCGTCGCGTCAGAAAGAGCATTCAGAAACGGGATGCCTCCTTCGAGATCGATTTCCGGCTCCGGCACAGGCAGGGCAACTACGTATGGGTCAAGGCCAAGGGCAGGGCGGTGGAATGGGACGAAAAGGGGAATACCACGCGTCTGACCGGCATCCATGAGAACATCCATGAACGGAAAAAGGACGAGATGGTCAAGCAGGTGCTGCTGGACATCTCCACCGCGGTGATGGCCACCCAGAGCCTGGAGGAACTGTACGATAAGATCAGGGAATACCTGGGCAGGGTGCTGGACACCACGAACTGTTTTCTGGCCCTTTACAACCATGAGTCCGACACGCTGACCCTTCCCTTCATGAAGGACGAAAAGGACTCGTTCACGGAGTTTCCTGCCAGGAAAACCCTCACCAGCTATGTGGTACGGACCGGTGAAGCACAGCTGGTGGATGTGGAGCGGGAAAAGGTGCTGACCGGACTGGGAGAGATCGAACCCGTCGGGACCCCGTGCGTGAGCTGGCTGGGAGTTCCCCTGAAGCACGGGGGTGTCACCATCGGGGTATTTGTGGTACAATCCTATACGGAGGATGTGGTCTATACCTCATCGGATGCGGAATTGCTCGAATTTGCCAGCGACCAGATCGCACTGGCCATCGAAAGGAAACGGCACCAGGATCACCTCAGGGCCACCCAGGAGCGCCAGCGGAGGGTTTTCGAATCATCTCCCGATCCCATGCTCGTGGTGGATACCCGTGCCACGATCCTGGATTTCAACAGTGCTTTTATCGAGGCATTCAATGTGGAGCCGGGGACCGTTTACGGCCAGCGGATCTTCGGATTCCTCAGGCGGCCGGACTGGAAAAGGGCGCTGGTCGATTTCGACAAGACCTGGGAGAAAGGGTACCTGAAGAACCTGGAATATGAGATCGTCAGGCCCGACGGGATTTCCTTTGACGGGGAAGTTTCCTGCGGGGCCATTTATGACGCGGCGGGAAAGCCGGAGACGATGGTCCTGATCGTGAAGAACATCACCGAACGGAAAGAGGCGGAGAACAGGTTGCTGGAAGCCAAATACAAGGCGGAAGAATCCGACCGGCTGAAAACGGCTTTCCTCTCCAATATGTCCCACGAGATCCGCACCCCTATGAATGCCATCGTGGGATTTTCGGACCTGCTGACGGATGAGAACCTGACCCAGGAGGAACGGCGGGATTTCATTGCACAGATCAACCAGGGAGCGGACGATCTGATGCGGCTCATTGACGACATCATCGACATTGCCAAGATCGAAGCCGGTCAGGTGAATGTCTACATCTCCGAGTGCTTTGTGGGCGAACTCTTCAAGGAGCTGCAGCTGATGTTCCAGCAGAACATCAGGCGGACCGGCAAGGACCAGGTGGAACTTGTTGTGAAGTGGGACTGGCCGTTTGATGAACTGGCCATCTACACCGATCCCTTCCGGCTCAAGCAGATCCTGATCAATTTGCTCAGCAACGCCGTGAAGTTCACCGATGAGGGGGAGATCGTGCTGGGCATCGAGGAGCATCCAGAGGGGGTGCGGTTTTACGTGAAGGATTCGGGGATCGGGATCAGGGAAGAGAAGCAGAAAGTGATCTTCGACCGGTTCATGCAGGGGCATGACACGAAGACAAAATTGTACGGAGGGACCGGACTGGGACTGGCCATCTCAAAGAACCTCACCGAGTTGCTGGGGGGAGAAATCGGGGTAAAGTCGGTCTCCGGAGAGGGTTCCACCTTCTGGTTCATCCTTCCCAGGAACGAGGTGCCCATCAAGCACGAAGCCAAACTGCGGGTTCCCCGGTCCGACATCCGTTCCTGGAAAGGGAAGAAGATGCTGATCGCGGAGGACGATCACTCCAACTATTATTTCCTGTACGAGGCCCTGAAAGATACGGGGGTGGAGATTTTCTGGGCGAAAAACGGGGCAGAGACGCTGGATATCTTCCGCAAGCAGGAGGACCTGGACCTGGTGCTGATGGATATCCAGATGCCGGTGATGAACGGCTACGAGTGTACCAGGATCATCAAGGAGGAACGTCCGGAGGTGGCGGTCGTTGCCCAGACCGCATACGCCATGTCGGGTGAAAGGGAGATCAGCCGGCAGGCCGGGTGCGACGATTACCTGAGCAAACCCATCAAGGTAAGCGAACTGCTCGATATCATTTCAAAGCATATCTGACCATGCGGTCAAGGCAGGTCCCCCTTCTTCTTGTTCTGTGCGTTTTTATGTTGGCCTGCACCCAGCGGCAATCCGGTCCGCCCCGGGTGTTCCGCTACAATGAATCCAAGGGGATCAATACCCTGGACCCCGCCTATGCCCGGAACCAGACGATCATCTGGCCCGTCACCCAGCTTTTCAACGGACTGGTCCAGCTGGACGACAGCCTGAGGGTACAGCCTGCCATCGCATCCTCATGGGAGATCAGCGAAGACGGACTTGCCTATACCTTTCACCTCAGGGATGATGTCCGGTTCCACCCTTCCCCGTATTTTACGGGCAGTTCGAGGCAGGTAAGAGCGGCCGATTTCGTGTACAGCTTCCGGCGGATCACCGATCCCGGGATTGCCTCCCCCGGATCCTGGATCTTCAGTCATGTACACCCGGAGAACGGATTCGGGGCGCCGGATGACTCCACGCTCCGCATCCTTCTGAAGGAGCCCTTCCCCCCGTTCCTTTCCATCCTGACCATGCCCTACTGCATGGTGGTGCCCCGGGAGGTGACCGAGGCACTGGGGGACGATTTCGGCTCGGCACCCGTCGGCACGGGTCCCTTTCTTTTCAAATACTGGAGCAGGGACGAGATGCTGGTGCTTGTGAAAAACCCGGAATATTTTGAAACCGACGGGGAGGGAAGGATGCTCCCGTACCTGGATGCGGTGAACATCAGCTTCATCAAGGATAAGCAGAGCGAGTTCCTGGAGTTCATGAAGGGGAACCTGGATTTTCTTTCGGGGGTCCACCCGGCATACAAGGACGAGCTGCTTACCCGGAGCGGGACACTGAACCCGGAATACAGGGAACGGATCCGGCTGGTGACCCAGCCCTACCTGAATACGGAATACCTGGGGATCCTGATGGACCCGGAGCGGGTGGGGGAGAACCATCCCCTGGCGGACATCCGGGTGAGAAAGGCCATCAACGAGGGATTCGACCGGGCCAGGATGATGAAATACCTGCGGAACAACCTGGGATACCCGGCCACGGCCGGTTTTGTGCCGCTGGGACTGGAAGGGGGATTGTCGCCCGGAGAGGGATACGGCTACCGTCCCGACCATGCCCGGCAACTGCTCGAAGAGGCGGGATACGGACACGGAAAGGCGATGCCCGAGATCACCCTCACCACCACCTCCGATTACCTGGACCTGTGCGAGTTCATCCAGTATGAACTGCGGGCCATCGGCATCGACCTGGCCATCGAGGTGGCCACCGGCGCTTCCTTCAGAAATATGGTGGCCAATTCCAACCTCCCCTTTTTCAGGGGCTCGTGGATCGCGGATTATGCCGATGCGGAGAATTACCTGAGCCTTTTCTATTCGGGTAACTTTTCGCCGGCAGGCCCCAATTACACCCATTTCCGGTCGGCCCGCTTCGACCGCCTCTACCTCAGGTCGAGAGGTGAGCCGGATCCGGAGAAGCGGCTGCAGCTTTACCGGCAGATGGACAGCATCATCGTGGCAGAGGCCCCGGTGGTCCCCCTCTACTACGACATGGTGGTGCGGTTCTCGCCGCCGGAGATCCGGGGACTGGGCTCCAATCCGATGAACCTGCTGGTGCTGAAGACCGTGTACCGGGAGGAGGAGTAGCGTTACAATTCGCGTTCCGGTCAGGCCGGAAGGCAGATACAGGTGTTCACAGGCGCCCTATTTCCGAAGGGATGGTTTCACTGTTCCCCGGATCCGGCGTCGTTCAGGATCTCCCCTATCCGGGCTTCCGTTTTGTAGAGCTTCTCCCTGCAAAGCTTCAGCAGTTCAGTCACCCGTGCCACCTTTCTGGCAAGCTCATCCACCCCCAGCTCGCCTTCCTCGATCTTTGCCAGGATCGTTTCGATCTCCCCGACCGCTTCGTCAT
The DNA here is from genome assembly GCA_040768485.1 of Bacteroidales bacterium. Taxonomy (GTDB): domain Bacteria; phylum Bacteroidota; class Bacteroidia; order Bacteroidales. The sequence goes on along the minus strand of JAXGMU010000008.1, from coordinate 4,588 downwards.
AACTGATCTCTTTCTTGGCCATTTTTCTGTTTGATTTTTTCCGTGTTGCTGATGATCCGTCCATCTGAGAGCCACGTCTCGATAGGGTCGCCCGCCTTCACCCCCCGGACGCTCTTTAACAGTTTCCCCTCCCGCAGGGTCATGGAATATCCCCTTTTCATGATGTTCGCCGGGTCCACCAGCGCAGCCTGTTTCTCCAGCATGGCCAGGTGGTCCTTTCTCCTGGTGATGAATGTTCCGCACAGCCGGCGCAGCAGCAGGCGCGACTGCTCCAGGTGTTCCCGCCTCCGGTGGATGAACGTGCGGGAGAGATGCTGCAGATCGCGTCCGTACCTTTCCAGCCTGGCCGCCTGCAGCTGGACGATCCGTTTCACCGAGCCTGTCATCCGTTCATGGAGGGAGGAGAGGAGGAACTCGAATGCCAGCATCCGGTCCACCAGGAATTCAGCAACTGCCGTAGGTGTTTTCAGTCCCCGGTTGGCCACCAGGTCGGCCACCGATTCATCCCGATCGTGACCGATGCCCGTGATCACCGGGAGCGGGAACTGGGTGATGAAGTATGCCAGCTCGTATTCGTTGTAACATTCCAAATCGGCTTTGGAGCCCCCACCCCGGATGATGGCCACACAGTCGAATGCGGTCACCTGCTCAAAAATGGCTTCCAGGGCGGCGATCATGGAACCGGCCGCCTCTTCGCCCTGCATCAGCGCGGGGAACAGCACGGTCTCAAACCGGAATCGGTGGCTGTTGTTTTCAATGGTCTCCATAAAATCCCCGTAGCCCGCGGCGGTTTCCGAGGAGATCACCGCAATGCGCTGGGGAACGGCGGGAAAGGGAAGCTCCCGGTTCATCTCCATCACCCCCTGCTCACGAAGTTTGCGGATCACCTCCTGCTTTTTCCGGGCCAGATCGCCCACCGTGTAGCTCGGATCAATATCGGTGATGTTCAGGCTGTAGCCGTACAGGGTATGAAATTCAACGGAAGCCCTGAACAGAAGCTTGATCCCGCTCTTCAGGCTGGTTCCCGTGGCGGACTCAAAGAAGGGCCGGAGCATGCTGAAGCGGGAGGACCAGATGGTTGCCCTGGCCCTTGCCAGGATGGCGTCGTCCTTCTCGCTCTTTTCGATCAGCTCCAGGTAGCAATGCCCGCTGCGGTTCACGTGGAGCTCCAGGATCTCCGCCACCACCCAGAATCGGTCGGGGAATTCCCGTTTCACCACATCTGCGATGAGCTGATGGAGCCGGGACAGTGAAAGGCTCGCTTCGGGCATTACTGCTTGATTAAACGGCTGCGGAAGATCCCCCCGCCGGTGCGGATCTCCAGGATATACAACCCGCTGGCCAGCTGATCCGGCAGCAGGACCTGGCCGGGCAGAGATACCTCCCGGGCATGGATCATTTTCCCCCACAAATCGTAAAAGTACATCTCATAGGTGCCCGCCTCCTCACCCGGCAATTTGACCATGATCCGGTCGCGGGCCGGATTGGGATAGAGCTCTATATGGCCGGGTACGTAACCTGCAGGAACCGAGGAGATGCTCCAGTATGCCATGGCGAAGTTGGGCACCCCGAAGCCATAGGTTGCATCGGGATTCTTCACCCGGTCGCCGCTCTGCCGGATCAGGCGGATCAGCTCCCTGGCAGGGATCTGCGGGTAGGCCTGCCACAGGCTGGCCACCGAACCGGCAATGAGCGGTGATGCGAAAGAGGTTCCCCCTCCCCAGGCCAGTCCCCCAAAGGTGCTCTGCACCACCGTGGTCACTCCCATGGCCGTCACATCCGGCTTGATCCGGGCATCGAAGGAAGGCCCCCTGGAGCTGAAGCCTGCAATGTTCCTTGTGCTGTCCACCGCTCCCACGGTCAGGATATCAATAGCATCCCCGGGGGCGGTGATGTAATACCATTCCTTGTTGCCTTCATTCCCCGCACTGACGCAGGCGATGATCCCTTTTCCCGCCACCATGGAAGCAGCCCGGGAGACGAAGGTGCTCTTCCCGTCCATGTCCCTGTAGGTATAATCGAACATGGTCGTGTCGAAGTCGGAATAACCCAGGGAGGTATTGATCACATCAAAACCCAGGCTGTCGATGTATTCGGCAGCTTCGATCCAGGCAATCTCCTCGATCCTTGTCTCCCGGTTGGGATCTTCCGTCATGCAGAGCATAAAGCTGGCATGCGGCGCGGTCCCCATCATGTTCCCGTTCCAGTCGGCACCGATGATGGAAAGCACATACATGCCGTGGGTCGATCCCTGCCTGAACAGCGGGATGTCATTCACGAAATTGCGGGTCCCCAGCAGCCTTCCCTCACCGATCATGGATGCGAAGGAGGGCAGGCTGTCCACGTTGGAAAAACCGGCATCAAGCACTGCGATCCCCACACCCCTCCCCGTATACCCCCTGCTGTGAAGCATCTGCGTGTTGAGCATGCGGATCTGGTTTACCGAGTAGCCGTAATCAAAGGAAGGCAGTGGATCCGCCGGTGGTTCAAAGCGGTTGCCCGCGGGAGAAGGGGGAAAATAGCGCTTGTCCGACGCCGGGATCCAGGGGAGGGTGTCCACAAAGCTTTTCGCCAGCACCTGCTCCATCAATGCGGGTTCCGGCCGGACAATGGCCACACCGTTGAGCCACCTGGATACGTGTTTGATCTCCGCCCCCAGTGCCTTCAGTTCATCCACATAGGCTTTTGTGACCGGCAGATCGGTATGGTCCACGGCCAGTCCCTGCCAGGCCCGCCGGTCAATGGATCTTTGGGTGAGAAACGCTTCCGGCTGGTCGATCCGGTACCCGTTGTTGTCCTTGTCGGTGAAATAAACCCAGTAGGTGTCTTCGGAGATCTGCTGGGCCTTTGCCACCGGCACGGCCAGCAGCAGTCCCGCGGCCAGGAGCAGTCCCCCGGCCAGGCGCATCCTTTGGACCAGGCGCATTCTTTGTGCCAGGTTTATGCCCCCTGCCAGGCGCATTCTTTGGACCAGGCGCATTCTTTGGGCCAGGCGCATTCTTTGGGCCAGGCGCATTCTTTGGGCCAGGTTTATGCCCCCTGCCAGGCGCAATCCCCCGATAAGACGTATCCTTTGGACCAGGCGCAATCCCCCGATAAGACGTATCCTTTGGACCAGGCGCAATCCCGTACCCGGATCCAGGCGGGCGACCGGCTTCCTCTTCATGGCATTACCATCACGTGCGGACATGCTGTCACTCTTTATGTTCAATGGTTTCGGGCTCCCCGGTCCGTTCAAACCTCCGGAGCAGCTCATCCATCACCTCCAGGTATTTTTCCTGGTCCACCGCTTTCCCCTCTTCGAATTCGATGGAATAGATCTCGTTCCCCGCTTCATCAAAATACTGCCAGGTTCCGTGGGACTGGTCCTCTTTATATATTCCCTTAATTTTCAGTGTGCTGTCGGGATAGAACACTTCGTACCCGCCGCTGAGCAGGTCATCTTCATAGGATCCGCTGAGCCTCAGTGATCCGTCTTCGTAATACTGTTTCCAGTCGCCTTCCTTTTTATCCCCCTCCCAGTGGATCTCCTCGGATACGCCACCATCGGGGTAATAATTCCTGACCGTACCGTTCAGGCTTCCGTCTTGGTAGGGTTCCCGGATGCGGACCGAGCCATCGTATTCCGAGTAGTAGGTCCACACCGAATCCTTTTCCCTGTTCATGAACCAGCCCTCGGCCGCCAGCTTCCCATTTTCATGGAACATCCTGGTAAAACAGCGTCCCCGCGCCGTATCAAAGTACATCTCGGCCGACTTGATCCCGCTCTCATAAAAACGGGTCATCATCCCCACCGGTTCCCCTTCATGGAAACTGGCCTCGTACCGCGTGCTTCCATTGGGATATTCCTCCTTCCACTGCCCGGTCTTCCGTCCCCGCTCATCCACCCGGTTCTGACCGTGTACCAGGGCAGACCCTGCGATCAATATCATCCATATCAACGGAATACGGAGTACCACGGCCGGAACCCGAAATAGCACCGCCGGAATCCGAAATATTTTCCCGCTCATCCCCATCGCAATCACATGCTGTCTTTATTATACGTTACCCTGCAAATTTGGGTTTTTTACCCAAGAAAAAAAAGAACCGGCTCCACTCACACGTTATCAGCTGTTTGATCGGCTAAATTACAGGCGGTGTTGTCTGTCGCACAAAATCATAAATGTGCAGTATGACCGTCTTTTCACAGGTTAACAAGTTCGAGGAGATAAAAATTATCCGAAAACTATACTTTTCGGTTAATATTCGGATAAAAAATATCTGTCAGAGGATATTTTTTATCTCAATGCATACTAAAATGGTTAATGGCTGGATAAAAAATATTCAATTTTGATAAAAAAAGGAGGCCGTCTCATAAGTCAAAATGAGACGGTTTCTTTTTAACCAAAGATTTCTTAATCCGGGATTTCCCGGGTTTTTTCGTTTAAGTAGATCATTTCGCTCAAGGATAAGGAGTTCTAATGAGCTCTAATTGGCCATTTTCCTTAGATTATGAGCCTGTAAAGTTTTTTGTGTAAACAGGTAGCCGGTGAATTTTTATATCTGGCATCTATCTCCAAATTTAATGATAAACTGATTAATAATGATC
>JAXGMU010000007.1:64127-84501 GCA_040768485.1 Bacteroidales bacterium | reverse complement strand
CCACGCATTTGGCATATTCCGGGGTGGCTTTCCCTTCCATGATCCCCGGGATCTCCTTAAACTGCCGCCGCACCTCGTCCACCATGGAACCGGCTGCCCGGCCCACGGCCTTCATGGTCATGGCGCAGAATACGAACGCCATCATCGCACCGATGAAAACGCCTCCCAGCAGCAAGGGGTTGAACAGGGAAAGGTCATAGGCATTGACGAAATCCGAAATGTGGGCCGAGCTCAGTTTTACAGTCTCGACACCTTCCGCCACCACGGGAGCCTGATCCGTATAAAAGATGGTATCCCCCACCTGTTTGAACCCTTCGATGCTCTTATCCGCCACTTTCCCCAGCCAGAGCCTTACCTCTTCCATGTAGGCAGCCAGCAGGGCCATGGCGGTGAGCGCGGCCGACCCGATGGCAAAGCCCTTCCCGGTGGCCGCTGTTGTATTTCCAAGCATATCCAGCGCATCGGTCCTTTCCCTCACCTCATGGGGAAGTTCCGACATTTCGGCGTTTCCGCCAGCATTATCGGCAATGGGTCCGAATGCATCGGTCGCCAGGGTGATCCCCAGGGTGGAAAGCATTCCCACGGCGGCAAATCCGATCCCGTACACCCCGCTGGCAAATTCCTGGAATCCGCCCGAAAATCCGAAAGCGGCAATGATCGCGATGACAATGGTCACCACCGGGATCCAGGTAGAGTACATCCCCACCGCAATGCCGTCAATGATGGTGGTGGCAGGTCCCTGTTGCGCCTGCCTGGCAATTCCTTTTGTATACCTGTATTCATCGGAGGTGAACAGTTCGGTCCCCTGTCCGATCACCACCCCTGCGATCAGGCCGGCAACCACCGCCCCGAAGATCCCCCAGCTGACCCATCCCAGGGAGGCCATCACCGCCATGGCGACCAGGATCAGGAATGAACTTCCGCCCGTACCCAGCAGGAGGGCATGAAGCAGGTTCCTCTGGGTAGCCGATTCTTTGGTCCTCACCATGAAAATGCCTGCGATGGATAAAATAATACCGATCGCAGCAACAATCATGGGTGCAACCACCGCCATCCCCTGCTCGGCACCCGAGAGGCCCGGCAGTGCCGCACCCAGTGCAGCAGTGGCCAGGATGGAACCGCAGTAGGACTCGTACAGGTCGGCTCCCATACCTGCCACATCACCCACATTGTCGCCCACGTTATCGGCAATGGTGGCCGGATTGCGGGGATCGTCCTCCGGGATCCCGGCTTCCACCTTCCCCACCAGGTCGGCTCCCACGTCGGCAGCCTTGGTATAAATTCCGCCTCCCACACGTGCAAATAGCGCCTGGGTGGATGCCCCCATTCCGAACGTCAGCATGGTGGCTGTGATCTCCACAAGTTTCTGTTTCTCGGTGGTACCTTCATGGACGAAGGTCAGTCCCGCCCAGGACAGTCCCGTTTGCATGTGCTCGGGAGTAAAAACCCATTTGTTCAGGACCCAGAACCAGGCTGTGATGTCAAGCAGTCCGAAACCCACCACGATCAGTCCCATCACCGCTCCGCTTCTGAATGCCACCTGCAATCCCCTGTTCAGTGACTGGGAGGCGCCCCAGGTGGTCCTGGCCGACGCATAGGTGGCCGTCCGCATCCCCAGGAATCCGCACAGTCCCGAGAAAAATCCCCCGGTGAGAAAAGCCACCGGGACGAAAGGATTCTGCACCCCCAGGTAGGCAAGTATCAGCAGGATGATCAACAAAACACCGAATACCATGGTCACTACTCTGTACTGGCGCTTGATATAGGCCATCGCCCCCTCCCGGACATACTTTGCGATCTCCTTCATCCGGTCGTTCCCCTCCGGCTTTTTCATCATGTTTCTGAAAAAAATCCATGCAAAGAACAACGATATCAGGGCGGCCAGTGGAAGCAGCCAGAATACTCCGAAGATTTCTTTCATAATGTTATTTTTAAGGTGTTTACTTTCAAAACAGGACCAAAGATATAGAATTTGGATTTAGAATGATATTAAATAAAGGAGATCTTTTACATTGACTTTGGTCCGGTTTGGGACTATCTTTGTAGCAACCTAAATCTGATGACATGAGAAGATCTTCAAGGATTTTGATTCCTTCCGCATTCTTTGTTTTTTCCGGGTTGATGGTCTCCGGGCAGTGCATCCCCGACACGGTGAACTGCAAGGATACCGGCGATCCAGGTGAGATCTGTCCCCGGTACCTTCCCGAAGCCATGGTGAATGTCCGTTATGATGAGACCATCACCGTCATTCCCCCGGGTCAGGCTTTGCTGGGACCGAACCAGGTGAATATTGAATACATCATCGTTGATTCAGTGAAAAACCTGCCGGAAGGGATTGAATATTTTCCCAATGCGTCCAAATTTTATCCGGACACAGCCTATTGCATCCAGGTAACCGGAACCCCGGTTCAGGCTGGCGAATACAAGCTGGCCATTTATGTAACCCCCTTCATTAATTACCTGGACGCGATCATCCAGGCCACACAGGTGGTGAATGACTCTTCGGTGACCATGACCGTCCGTTGGCCCGCGGGAATCGATCCGAACCAGTCCCTCGAATTCAGGGTGCTCCAGAACGTGCCCAATCCGTTTTCAGAGGCAACCCGCATCGGATTTGTCACCCCGCTCGACGACAAAATCCGGCTGAAGGTGTTCAACATCCTGGGAACCGTTATTTACCAGGAGGAGCAGGGCGCTCCCCCGGGCGAACATTATTTCGAATTTACCGGGAACGACCTGGAACCCGGCACCTATTTCTACAGGATCAGCAACCATTCGGAGAATTTTACCGGTAAGTTTATCAAGTCCAGGTAAGGGGGTCTTGTGAACTGGGGCATCCCGGCTTTCAGAATGTGATCCTGGCCTGAAGGGTGATGTTCCGCGGGGGACCGATATCGCCGGGCCTGCCCAGGTATTCCCTGTTCAGGGCATTCCGCACGATGGCATTCACCCTGAAGGACTCAAGGATGCTGATTCCCAGCCTGAAATCTGCCAGGAAATACCCAGTTGCATGTGTGTTCCAGTACTGCGGGAACCCCGGCTGAAGCAGGTTTCCGGTCAGCTGGTCAATGAACACCTGGTCCACATTGATCATCCGGGAGTTATACTGGAGATTGGCCCCCGCTGTCATCCGCCAGAACTCCATTTCCACATCCGTCTTGAGCAGGTGTCTCCTGCGGTACTTGAGGATGTACGCTTCATCCTCCCCCCTGCCTTCCGAGTTCAGGATTTCCGGATCCACGGGATTCATGAAGGTGTATCCCCCCGTGACCCTCAGAATGAGGGGCCCCAGGCTTCCCTCCCCGGTCAGGGAGAGCTCGGCCCCGGTGATCCTGGCCGTTCCGATATTCAGCGCCTTGAAACCCACATCGTCAAAAGTCGGGATGGCGGTGGTGTCTTCCGGATACACGCCGAAGGTGTATTCGATCATATTTTTATATCCGGTGAGGAAGAGGGCCAGATCGGCGAATCCCGTCCACCCTCCCAGGGAGATCCCCTGCTTCACACCCGCCTCCGCGCTCCATCCCCTTTCCGGCTCCAGGTCCGGATTACTGAATATCCTGAGTCCCCCCACCTCTGCCGAGGCAAACTTTTCCGCCACAGACGGGAAACGGTACCCCTGCCCGAATGATGCCCGCAGGTAGGTGGTCCGGCCTGCCTGGTAATTGATGCCCGCGCGCACCACGGGGATGGAATAATAGAGCGTTCCGTTCAGGGTGTTCAGTTCCCACCGGATCCCGGTGGAGACCTTCAGCCGCCGGGCCGGATTCAGATCCAGCTGTGTATAGGCGGCACTGTTTGATCCCCTGTGGTTTTCGTACAGATTGGCCACTACCTTGTTCCGGGAGAATGAGCCACCGCTTGTCCAGTTCACCTTTTCGCCGAACCGCTTCAGGTAGCGGTATTCGGCATAATAAAGATCCGAGAAACTGCTTTTTTCGTAATCCACCATGCTGTTGCCCACGCTGTAGAGCCGGGTTTTCAGGGTGTGTTTGTTTCCGCGGGAAGTCACATACTCCACCGACGGATCGATGTTGAAACGGTGTCCCGAAAACGGAGTGTAGGTCTCCGGATTCTGCCTGTACGCGCCCGAATCGGCATTCTGCCAGAGCAGGAAATCCGCCGCCTCCAGCACCATGGCATTCGCCGAGATCCCTGCGGTAAGTCCCTGTACTTTTTTGAACCTGTACCTCAGGGCCACATTCATCCTTCCCCGGTGTTCATGTTCCAGTTCCCTGTATCCCTCATTCTTAAAATAATTCCCGCCCAGGGTTAGCTCCACATCCCCGATCTTTCTCAGATGTGAAAAAGAAACCCCGCCGAAAAGCGGGTTCCGTTCCCACCACACCAGCTCACCACGTGCGGGTTTCGCATAGACTCCCCCGTGCAGGGTCACTTCGGTCCGGGGTTCCTCCCCGGGAAAGCGGGTCCGGAAATTGATCACCCCGTTCAGCGCCGAGGAGCCGTGCAGCACGGATGATGCTCCCTTGATCACCTCCACCTGGTGCAGGTTTTCCACCGGCATGTAGTTCCACTTGATATCCCCCGCATCGCCTGAGATCATGGGAAGATCATCCACCAGCATCAGCACCCTGCTGCCCACTCCGTAACTGAATCCGCTCCCGCCCCTGATGCTGGGCTGTCCGTCCAGGATGCTCACCCCGGAGGTCCTTTCCAGGATCATGTCAAGCGAGGTGATATTCTGGTTTGAAAGTTGATACGGTTTGATCAATTCCATGGAAACGGTCACGTCGGATAACTTCTGTTCGTACTTGCCCGCACTGACCACCACCTCATCCAGCATTTTGCTGGTCGTCCTCATCCGGATCTCCAGCACCAGGGTTTCGCCGCCGGAGAGCCTGATGTTTCTTTTTACCACTTCGTAGCCCACATAAAAGAACTCCATGAGATGGGTCCCCGGGGAAAGGGACAGCGAAAATTCTCCCGCCCCTCCGGAGATGGTCCCGGTGTGCCTGTCCGCGCTGATATTCACCGCAACCATGGGCTCCCCGCTCTCCGCATCCAGTACCCTTCCCTGCACGGTGCCTTCACGCTGTCCGTACAGGCTGACCACGGCCAGGATGAACAGAAGAGAAATCAAATATTTCATGCCGTCAGGCTCTTTAATTGATCTTTCACCCTTACAAGGTCACCGACCAGCAACGAGAGGAGCTCCCCGCTGAGCTCACCGGTGCGCTCATCCATGAAGATCTTTTTGTACTCGATGGCCAGGACCAGCACCTCTTTGGGGTGTGATGCCGCATATTTCCTGGTGAGGAAACCGCCCGGGAAGACCGCATTCTCGGCCACCCTGAGCAGGTGTCCATCCACCGGGGTCCTTGAAATCCCCTCCAGGAAAGTGTCGATCTGAAGGGCAAAATGCTCCCGGTCGACGGACCTGGTCCCCAGGTTGATTTCCGGGCGTTCGTCCACCCACCATTCTGCTTCCCTTTCCCGCCGGTAACAGTAGGAATGGAGGTCGAACAGGATCGCCATGCCATGTCGTTCAAGGATGTGACCGATGACCATATCCAGCAGCTGGTGGAACTCCCTGTATTTTTCCAGGGTCACCTTCCTTTCCTCCGCGGTCAGTGGCCGCTTCCATACCCGGAGTCCCCACTGTTCCCGGTCATGCGCGTAGATGCAGTATTCCTTCTCCCTGTTCAGGTCATATTCAAACCTGGAATCCTGGGCAACGATCTGCATGGGGAAGTCCTTGATAAAAAGGTCCGTGTACGGATCCTCCTCCCGGAAGCGTTCCCCGGCAGTCACCTCCATCACCTCCTGCAAATCGTCCCGGACCCTGTTGCCTGCGTGCAGGGCCACCCCCAGGCAGCTGTCCGGCGCCCTGAAGTGAAACCTGGCAGAACCGAGGGATGTCATGCCCTCCATGGGAAACCTCTTCTTTTTAAGTCCCTCCCCGATCTCTTCCAGTGTAAAGCGTCTCATTATTTTTCGGTTGCTCAAATCTCCAGGGGTTCGGCCGTCAGTGTGGGCACCAGTCCCCCTCCCGCACTCACATTGATCACCGGGCTGTCCGATATCCGTGTGATCGTCCCGCTGTACCGGTTGTTAAGGGCAAACGGATTGATATTCACATACTTGGGTTTAAATACAATCGACCGGGAAATCTCAGGATACTCGTCGATGGGGATGTCCACGTATTCCTGGACCACCCAGGTGTCATCATCCAGGTGGTCGTTCATCACCTTTTCCCAGACATCCTGGGGTGTTTCCCTTCCTATATAGACATCCTTTCCACCATATTTGTTGCCCGGTTTTAAAACCAGCCGGTCCTTCTGTTCCGGGATAAAACTCTTCAGATGCACCAGCCGTCTTCCGTATTTTACCTGCACATCCGCCAGCACCGCAGTCCACGGAATGGTGTTCCTGATCAGTTGCCTTTCCCTGTCTGTGAAAACGGACTGGAACCGCGGATCGGCCAGCACTGCCAGCACCTTCTTGTTTCCCACGATATAGGAGCGGAAGGAATTGCAGCAGCAGACCAGTCCGGACCCGATGCAGCCGATGAAATCCTGCACCTCATCCCATTTTTCAATGAGCTCCCTTGTGATCACACGCTTGTACACGAGATGCACCTCCTGTCCCCCGGCCACGGCCCTGCCCCTTTTGATCTCAAAATCCTGAGGGGTGGCAATGATGGTTTCGATCCCGCGTTCTGTGAAATGCTGCCTGTGCAGGTCAAATTCCGACCGGGTGGATACATCCGCCCAGTCCACAATGGCCACCACGGGTTTCCCGGGGAACTGGCTGTGGGTCTCCCGAAATTCACTGTAACACTGCAGCAATGATTCCAGGAGCCGCTCCTGCCTCCTGGCATACCGGATCCGGTAACTGTTCAGGAAAGGATATCTTTTAAAGATCTCCTGAAACCCCTCTTCAAGCACATCCGCATAGGCAATGCCGGCAGGTGAATCGCAGTTGAATTCCAGGAATTTCAACGAGGCTCCATTGAGGAATGCATCCAGCCGTGATATGACCAGGGGATTCCTGTATCCCGGTTCGATCCGGAACAGGCGGTTCTCCTTATCTGAAAATCCCATGATCCCCCTTACCCGGTCATCCGACAGGTAGAGGCCGATGAACTTATTGAGCGCTTTGCTCATCCGTTCCACATGGCTTTTTAGCAATGCGGATTGCATAACTGAGATAAAGTTGGGTTTCAGGAGGGTGGGCATTGCCTCTCCCCTGAATGTACAGCCGCGCTCCTGCAGAAACATCTGCAAAAACGACATGTGTTCTTCAGGCGATGTCCTGTTTTTCAGGAAATACTCCCGGTATTCCCTGTTCAACTGCTGAATGGAATCTGCCATGGAGATTTGAATCGATCAATTTTATATATTTATTGGCTAAAATTACCCTTTTTTTAATCTAAATAACTACCACCATGCTCCTCCATCACCAATTTGTCAGAATGGCCAAAAAGCATCAGAAGAAGCTTGCCATCATTGACAGGACCACCCAGAGCAATGTCACCTATGCCAGGGCCCTCATTGCAGCCATGATCTTGTCGAAAAAATTCAGGAAATACGAGAAGGGATACACCGGGATCATGATCCCCACCTCTGCCGGCTGCGCACTGGCCTCGGTCGGATTGCTCATGAGCGGCAGGATCCCGGTGATGATCAATTACTCCACAGGTGCGGAACAGAATGCACGCTACGCGCAGAATAAATGCGGATTTCAGACCATCATCGCCTCCCGTGCGCTGCTGGAAAAAATCAACTGTCCCAAACTGGAGGGGATGATCTTCATTGAGGACATCATGAAACAGGTGACCACGGGCGACAAGCTCCTTGCCGCCATCCGGTCCAAACTACCCACCTCCCTGATTCTTGCGGGCATTCACGGGGGTGATGAACATGACACGGCGGCCATCCTCTTCACCAGCGGCAGTGAGAAGGACCCCAAGGCGGTCCAGCTGACCCACCGGAACCTTGGAACGAACATCCTGAATTTCGGTGCGCATATCCAGCTCCGTGAGTCGGATATCCTGCTGGCCAACCTGGTCTTTTTCCACATCTTCGGACTGACCTGCAACCTGTGGGTCTCTTTTGTCTACGGAATGACCATGGTAACCTATGCAAATCCCACCGAGTTCCAGACCATCAGTAAAATTGCCAGGGAGGAGAGACCCACGATCATGGTGGGCACCCCGAGCTTTTACTGGGGGTACCTGCAGAAGTCGGAACCGGGCGATTTCAAAAGTCTCCGCATCATGGTGGCCGGGGCTGACAAGTGCCCGGATGCGTTGCGTGAAGGGTACCAGGAGAAACACGGGGTCACCCTGCTGGAAGGATACGGGGCCACCGAAACATCCCCGGTGGTTTCCACGAACACCCATGAATTCAACCGGCCGGGCAGCATCGGGAAGGTGATCCCCAACGTGCAGGTAAAAATCGAGCACCTGGAGACAGGGAAGGAATGCAAACCTGGCGAGGTGGGAAAGATCCTGGTCAAAGGGGACCTGGTGATGAAAGGATACCTGGGTGATCCCGGGCTGACCGCCGAAAGCATTGTGGACGGCTGGTATAACACGGGCGACATGGGGTATTTCGATGAGGACGGATTCCTTTACCATTCAGGCAGGTACAAGCGGTTCGTGAAGATCGGCGGTGAAATGGTTTCCCTGGTCAGGGTGGAGAATGTGATGGAACAGTTCCTGCCCAAAAATGCCAAGTGCTGCGTGGTGGAGATCCCGGATGACCTGAAGGGCTCCACCATCGTTGCGGCGGTGAACATGGAGATCAACAAAATCGCCATCCTGAGGAAAATGGCAAAACATCTGCCCAACATTGCGCTTCCCAGGCAATTTTTTGTGATCGAGGAGCTGCCCATGATGGGAACGGGGAAAATAGATTTCCGCACCGTGACCGCCATGGTCAGGGATATGTCAGAAAAACGGAATGCCGGCTGATCAAACCTACAGGATCCTGGTTATCTCCCTGCTCTGGAGCGTGGCAGGGTTTACCTGCTATTACCTGCTGGCAAAAAATGATTTCCTTGCCAGGAGAATCACCAGAAGGGATCCCAGCGTGGATTTCCATGTCGTCCAGGTACTTCTCCAGCGCATGTGGGGGGTGATCTTCCTGGGCATGCTCTCCGCTCTCATGGTTACGCTTTTCCTCCGCGATACCCTTCAGGCGTACGGGTTCGGGTTCCATTTTCTGCGGCCCCCTCCCTGGTGGGCCTACCTGTCATTCCCATTGATCCTCGCAGGAGCCCGTTTCAATGCATCCAGCTCAAAGAACCTGGCCCTTTATCCCCAGTTCCGGATCGAGAGATGGACCCCCCGGATCCTGGTGGTGAACGGGATCAGCTGGGTCATGTTCCTGATCGCCTATGAATTCCTGTTCAGGGGCCTCCTGCTGTTCGGAACTCTTTCCGTACTGGATCCGCAGCCGGCGATCCTGCTGAACTGCACGCTCTATGCGGTGGCCCATCTCTATAAAGGACCACTGGAAACCATCGGTGCGATCCCCCTCGGAGCCCTGCTCTGTTACCTGACCATCGTCACCGGGAATATCTGGACCGCGGTGGTCATCCATTCCTTCATGGCACTGACCAACGAGTGGATGTCCATCCGCGCCCATCCCGGGATGGATTTTCCTGGAGGATCTCAAAACCGGCCACATCAATGAAGATCTTTGTTTCAGGGGCCACCGGTTTCATCGGGGCACGTCTGGTAAAAAGGCTCGCAGATGAGGGAGCGGTGGTGCATGCACTCTACCGGACAGAATCGAAAGCCGCTCAGATCAGGGAGCTACCCGGTGTGGTGCTGTTCAAAGGGGACCTCCTGGACAGGCCCTCCCTTCGTGCATCAATGGAGGGATGCGAAACGGCCTACCACACGGCAGCCTTTGCCAAAGCGTGGACCAGGGACCCGGAAATGATCTTCAGGCTCAACGTGGACGGGGCCCTGAATGTGGTGGAAGCAGCCCGTGAATGCGGCGTGAAGCGGGTGGTGGTCACTTCCACCGCCGGTATCCTGGGTCCCTCGGCAAACGAGCCCGTCCATGAATCCACCCCGGCCCCGCAGTCATTTTTCACCCTGTACGAGGAATCCAAGCACCGGATGGAGCAAAAGCTGCTGTCACAGGCCGGGGAGCACCCCGGGATCGTGATCGTGAATCCCACCAGGGTCTTCGGGCCCGGACTGCTGAGTGAATCCAACAGCATGACGGTCATGATAGACCGCTACATGAAAGGCCGCTGGAGGCTCCTGCCGGGGGACGGCAGAAGCCTTGGGAACTATGTCTTCGTGGAGGATGTGGTCACCGGTCATATCCTTGCCATGGAGAAGGGCAGGGCCGGAGAAAGATACGTACTGGGCGGTGAGAATGTCACATACAGGCAACTGTTCGGCCACATCCGGGAAGCCTCGGGGGTGGATAAAAAACTGCTGCCGGTCCCCTACCCGCTGATGATCACCGTTGCCGTGGTCATGCAACTCTTTGCCCGTGTCACGGGAATCCCTCCGCTGATCGTTCCCGGCCTGATCCGCAAATACAACCACAACTGGATCGTATCTTCGGAAAAGGCGAACAGGGAACTCGGTTATCAACCCGCCAGCCTGCGGCAGGGGATTGGGCAAACGGTCGAATGGCTTAAAACTTCTGAATATGAAAAAACTATTTATTGACAACCCTGGCCTGCTGGTCAGCCTGGCGGCGGTCCTGACCGTCTTTCCTGCCTCCTGCGGAAATTCCGGGAATCCCGGCAAAAATGCAAGCGGGGACACATCCCCCCGGAAACAATATCCGGTGACCGGTTCCGTGGAACGGCTGGATCCCGACCTGGATGAGATCATTGCCCCGGATGTACGGCCGGAGATCATCGCGGAAGGCTTTGAATGGTCCGAAGGCCCTCTCTGGCTCCCGGAGCAGGAGATGGTGGTCTTTTCGGATATCCCCAACAACAGCATCTTCAGCTGGTCGGAAAGGGACAGTCTGCAGCTGTACCTGAAGCCATCGGGGTACACCGATACCATTGCGCGGGGCGGGGAGACCGGTTCAAACGGGCTCCTGCTCGACAGCCGGGGCCGTCTGGTGCTTTGCCAGCACGGCGACCGGAGGATGGCACGCATGGATGCACCGCTGGATGATCCGGCTCCAGTTTTTGTAACCCTGGCCAACAGCTGGCAGGGGAAACGGCTGAATTCCCCCAACGATGCTGTTTACAGCAGCAAAGGTGATCTGTACTTCACCGATCCCGCCTACGGGATGGAGCTGCGTTACAACGATCCCCGCAGGGAAATGGACTTCACCGGGGTCTTCAGGGTGAATACGACCGGGGAGATGGAACTGCTCACCGATGAGCTTTCCGCTCCCAACGGGATCGGGCTCTCGCCGGACGAGAGCCTGCTCTACGTGGCAAACTCTGGAGGCGGGGAGCAGTCTTTCTGGATGGTGTATGAGCTTGCGGGGGACGGATCGCTGGCCAACGGCAGGGTGTTCGTGGATGCGGGTGAGGCAGCCAAAATCGACCGGGGCTCGCCCGACGGGCTCGAGGTACGGAGTGACGGGATCATCTTTGCCACCGGTCCCGGCGGGGTATGGATCATCACCCCGGAGGGCAAACACCTGGGAACCATCCGCACCGGTCAGGCCACCTCCAACTGCGCACTGGACAAAGAAGGGAAATACTTGTACATGACGGCTGACATGTACCTGATGCGGATCCGCCTGCGGTGAATTGTGCGAACACTTTGAACCTGCAAAATTTACAGGTTCGGATTTAAACCACCGGAAGACTCCAGGGTGCCCGGTAAGAAGGTGCCAGGTAACGATCCGCCTCGGGATCGTTTATGAAGCTGTTTTTCTCCGAATCCCAGTAAAGCCGCCTTCCTGTCTTGTAGGCGATGTTTCCCAGGTGGCATGTGCGGGCCACCCCTGCAGCAACTTCCACAGGACAGTTCAGCGCGGCCCCGTTTTTTATGGCCGCAATGAAATTGGCCATGTGGTTCTCCAGTCCGTTTCCTTCACCCGGGATCAGGTTTATCCTTTCAATGGTGGGATTGCCTTCCTTTGGTTCGGGGATCACTTCCCACCCGTCACGGTCCACCACCAGGGTGCCGTCATTTCCCACAAAACCCACTCCGTGTGAACGCCCGTAATACCCTCCGTCAATCCCGATCCCGTGGTCCCACAACAGGGTGAACCCGTCAAACTCATAGATGGCCTGCTGGGTATCCGGTGTTTCGCAGGCATCATCGGGATAGGCAAATTTCCCCCCCATGGACATGACCGATTTCGGCGCTGTCTGTTTCATGCCGTAGAGCGCATAATCGATGATGTGCACCCCCCAGTCGGTCATCATCCCTCCCGCATAGTCCCAGAACCACCGGAAGTTGAAGTGGAACCGGTTTTTGTTGAAGGGACGGTCCGGGGCGGGACCCAGCCAGAAATCGTAATCCACCCCTGCGGGGACCGGGGAGTCCGGAACCACGGGAACAGATTTCATCCAGCCCTGGTATGACCAGGCCCTCACCGAACGGATCTTGCCGAGTTTGCCCGAATGCACATAGGCGATGGCATCCTGCCAGTGGGGATCGCTCCGCTGCCATTGTCCCACCTGGACCACATTTCCATAACGCTTTACCGCAGCCTCCATCAGGTTGCATTCTTGGATGGAATTGGCCAGCGGCTTCTCGCAGAAGATATCGTATCCCTCCTGGGAAGCGTACACGAAGGGAAGTGTGTGCCAGTGATCGGGTGTCCCGATGATGATTATATCCAGCCCCGGATGCTCAAGCAATTTTCTGAAATCGCGGTATCCCGCGGGTGCTCTCCCCTGGATTTTCCTGACATCTGCAATCCGTTTCTGAAGTACGTTGTCATCCACATCACACAACGCGGCACATTCCGTGCCCGGTTGCTGAAGGAACGCTCGCAGATCGGCGAAGCCCATTCCGTTCACCCCGATCACCCCGCAGACCAGTTTTTCATTGGCACCCAGGATCCCCGCATGCAGGGTGGGAAATACGGAAGTCAGCCCGAGTGCTGCAGCTCCAGCGGCTGAATTTCTGATAAATGTTCTGCGATTTGTTTTCATCATCCGGCGATTAAAATGAGTTTTCCATCTGATACTAAAATATGAAAAACCTCTGGACAGGCATGCTTTACTTTTGTATATTTGATAATATCCAACCATCCGTCAACCCAAACATGATTGTTATGGACCCGAAAATCAAAGAACTCTATACCCGTTACAGGTCCGGGGGACTCGATCGCCGGACATTCCTGAGGAAGCTCACTTTCATGGCCGGTGGTGTTGCCGCAGCGGTATCCTGGCTGTCCATCCTTGAAAAGAACCAGCTCTATGCCGGAATCCCGGCAGGTGAGGATCCGCAATTGCATACCGAATTCATCACCTACCCCGGTGCAAAGGGGGAAATGCGCGCCTACCTGGCAAGACCCCTGGTGGAACAAAAACTCCCCGGGGTGATCGTAATCCATGAGAACAGGGGCCTGGTCCCCCATATCCAGGATGTAAACCGGCGCATGGCAAGGGAAGGTTTCCTGGCGCTGGCACCCGACGCATTGTCGCCCCTGGGAGGGACCCCGGAGGATGACGAGGATAAGGGCCGGACCATGATGCGGGAGCTGGACCGGGAAGAGACCGTGGAGAATTTCGTGGCCGCGGTCAAATACCTGGACACCCATCCGCTGACCAACGGGAAGGTCGGATGCACAGGATTCTGCTGGGGAGGCGGGATGACCAACCAGGTGGCCGTCAGAGCCCCCGAACTGGATGCCGCGGTCCCCTACTACGGGAGCCAGCCCGACCCGGAGGATGTGCCGAAAATCAAGGCAGAACTCATGCTCCACTACGCAGGGGAGGATGAACGGATCAACAGCGGGATCCCGGCGTTTGAAGAAGCCCTGAAAAAGGCAGGGGTGGAATACCAGCTGTTCATCTACGAAGGGGCACAGCATGCCTTCAACAACGACTCCAACCCGGGACGGTACCATAAGGAAGCGGCCGAACTGGCCTGGAAGCGGACCATTGCTTTTTTCAGGGAGAAACTCCAGGAGACTTCCGCATTTTCCAGACCCTCGCCACCTCCTCCACGAAGGGACGGCAGTGGTTAAAGAATTTCCTGTATCCGGCACACAGGTAGTTGAGCCCCTCCTCCCCGTCAGGGGTTGTGATGAAACGGTTTTTGGGACACTCCCCGTTGCACATGTCCCGCACCTCGCATTCGAGGCAGTATTCAGGGAGTGAATTCAGTTTGGCCTCTCCGAATGCCTTCTGCCGGGGACTGTCCAGTAGTGCTGCCAGTGCTTGTTCCCTGATATTTCCCAGCCGGTGCTCCTTCTGCACAAAATGGTCGCATGAATAGAAATCCCCGCTGTATTCCACCACCGGGACACCCCCGCAGGTTTTTTTAAATATGCAGAGCGTATGCTCCAGTCCGAATGCCGTCCTGCTTGCCTCCTCGAATACCTGTACCTTCACCCTTCCGATGTCCCGCGCCTTCCATTCATCGAAAATGGCGATCAGGAAATCCCCGAATGCTTCGGAGGGGACCGAACTGTCGCTGACCCCCGAGCCGGAATCCCGGTTTCTTTCCACCAGGGGGAGGAAGGTGATAAATCCGGCCCCGAGCTCCCTGAAAAACCCGTAAACCTCCAGGGGGTGCCTCACATTGGAGGCATTCACAACGCAGAGGATCTCGCAGGCGACCCCGTGTTTCTTCAGGAGCCTGAAGCCGTTCATGGTACGCCCGAAAGTGGATTTCCCCTTTTTGTCGCAGCGGTAAAGATCGTGCAGCTCGCGGGGACCGTCCACACTGATTCCCACCGTGAACCGTTCTCTGGCAAAAAAGCTGCACCAGGCATCATCCAGCAGGGTCCCGTTGGTCTGGATCCCGTTTACAATGCGGCGACCCGGGGGACAAAATCTCTTCTGTATCTCAATGATCTTCCTGAAATACTCCAGCCCGGCCATGGTGGGTTCTCCCCCGTGCCACGAAAAACTGATCACAGTCTCGGCGGATGCTTCCACGTGCTGCCTGATGTATTCCTCTAAAAGCTTTGGGGACATGCGAAACCGGGCCTCTCCGGGATAGAGCTGCTCCTTTTCCAGGTAATAGCAATACCGGCAGGCCATGTTGCACAAAGGGCCCACCGGTTTGACAAAGATCTGGAATTCGCGGGATATCCGGTCCATTCTTTCTTATTCCGACTTCACGATCTTCCGGAAAGAAGGTTTCCGTCCCGGTTCATGCCAGCGAAGGATATACATGCCACGGTCCAGATGCTGGATGTCGATCCGGCAGATCTGGTAACCGGGCGGGACATGCTCGGTGAGGACAATCCTGCCGTTCATGTCCAGCAGGTCAAATCGTCCGGCAATTTCGGTGGTCCGGCCAAGATTGACAAAGAAACTGTTTTTCGCCGGATTCGGATACACATTCAATGTTCTCTGCTCAACAACCGGTTTCTGATCTGTACCGGTAATCTTTTCAAAATAGGTCACGGCTGACTGCAGGATCCGTCCCGTGATCCGGTCCTGGA
The DNA here is from genome assembly GCA_040768485.1 of Bacteroidales bacterium. GTDB lineage: Bacteria > Bacteroidota > Bacteroidia > Bacteroidales. The sequence goes on along the minus strand of JAXGMU010000007.1, from coordinate 68,959 downwards.
CAAATGCTGTAATCCCCAGGTCTTTGACATCTTCCACGTAATCGGCATAGAACCAGGTATTCGCCACCGTATCCGTCCTCCCGGCTTCCCAGTCACCTCCCAGCAATTTCCCTGCAGGGGTGGGAATCATGTCAAGGACCACATTCCGGAACTGGGTATCGCCGTTGCCCCCCGTATAGGCTGTAACCGAAGACTCGAACACCACGAGATAAAGCTGGATGTATTCCTGATAATGATCCGCTTCACAGGTCACAAGGGTGTTGATCCTGCAACGGTCCTCGAGCCACTCAGCGGAAAGATCAATGTCGAATGAGGGGATCTCCAGGGATAGTAATTTAACATATTCTGCATCCGGAGCGCTTTTCAGGTCGGAGAAATTGAACCGTTTGGCAGGCACCTCTCCCCCGTCCACCACGGCATAAGGGACCTCCCGGATGCCATAGAAGAAGGACCTTGTGTTGGAAGGATAGGGATTGTTTTCATGCATGGGATCCAGCTCCGGATAGTCCATATGATACTGAAGATCAACCATGACTTCCGAATACCGGGATCCCAGGGAATCCACCAGCCTGTCGGAATAGGTTGCGTTCTCGTCACCTGAATTGGTGAAATATTCCATGACGGAACGTTTGGAACGCTCGGTGATGACCAGGTTGTTAAAAGCGAATCCCTGGTTTCCGATCCCCTGCATCCCGTTTGTAACCAGGGCAATGCGGAAAGACACGCCGGGATTCCCCGCGAGTGTATCCAGGTCATGGATGGCGGTGACCCAGGCCGTATCCGGCTGAAACACCTTCATCCCCCAGCCCACACTGCTGCCCCCGGGTTGAAAAACAATCTGATTACCGGTGTACCATTCCACTCCTGAAGTCTTCTCCCCGACTGTTTTCCATCCCTCTTCCCTCACATCCTGGTACTGCAGCACAGCCCCGTAATAATTGGGAACAAAACTCCGCATGATATCCAGTTTGATCAGTGGATGCGCTGTGCCTGAAAAATCAAAACAGGGACTCTGTACCCATGACCTTTCAAGGTATCCGGCTATCCCCGAAGGAAGCCTGGTAAACCATGCCCTGTCACTTTCATCCTGGTGATAACCATTAAATTCAGGTACCTCCCACACCCAGCTCTCAACGCCGTCTTCGGCATGTACGGTCCACATCCCCGCTGATTCATCAAACGGTTCATCGTATCCCTGGTCCTTCAGTTGCACGGTGGGCCTCAGGACAATTTCTTTTGATGCCATATCGGTGCATCCCCCTTCGTTCACCGCATAAAGGTCCACCCGGAAACTGTCCACATCCGCAAACAGATAACTGACCGTGTCCGAAATGGACCGGTTCCCGATCTCATCCAGGACCTCACCCGTGCCGGATCTGAAGGTCCAGATCATCGTGTCGGAAGATGCGGTTCCAGGTTCGGTCAGGTTGATGAATTTTGTTCCGGAACCTTCAAAATAACAGTCGCTGATCCAGGTGAAATCGGCCACGGGATTGTGCCGGATTACCGTATCAAGCAAGTATTCCGCCACACATCCTTCAGTGGTGGTGGCGGTAAGGGAGATGCTCCTGTGGCCCGGTTCCCGGTAAAAATGGACCGGATCAATCGCTTTGCTGTGGTTGCTCTCTCCGCTGGCCGGATCACCGAAATCCCAGTCCCAGCTTGCCACCATGATCTTACCGCCTGTCTGGTTACTGAAAGTTACATTCTCTCCTTCCTGGGAAATACAGGCATCACCGAGGGTGAACTGGACCTCCGGAGCAAACCTTACCAGGACATCCATACCTGTGCTCCTGGAACAACCGTTCTCGGTCATCACCGTACAGGTAATGGGATTTCCCCCCAGCCTGGCCTGAGCGGGATCAAATATGAATCCTTCCGATGCATTCCCAATTACACCCGGACCGCTGAAAAGCGCCCCGGGAACACTGGCTTCCAGTGACACCGGGGGACTGTTCTGACAGAATGTTGCTTCATCCGGCGAGGTGATCACCGGGACGGGGACCGCCTCAACGATGAATGTCTCCCTCAGGTACAGGGTCACCTGATCAAAGTATTCATATACAACGGTGTAGGTACCGGCAGGCAACGCTGCAGGATTCACCGTGGCCGAGTTGTCCCCATGATCCGTCAGTCCTCCGACAGACTGACCCCCGGCATTTAAGAGGGTGAAGGAGCCGGTCACTCCGGCTACGTTGAATGCGGATACCTCGAATGATTCGGAATCATCACATACAAATTTACCGGGCAGGAAAATGTCACCCTGCGCTCCCAGAACAAAGACCCGTTTACTCGCCACGCTCACACAACCATTGTTGTTCACGTAGGTATAATAGATGGTATGCGGCGAATTCACCGTATCTGCCGTGCCCGGATCAAAATATCCCGTGGAACTGAACACGCCCGGTCCGGAAAAAACGCCCCCGGGAACATTTGCCTGCAGCTTCACGGGATCGTCATCCACACTGTATCCGGCAGCCAGGTTGATGATCTCCACAGCCGTCTTGTCATGTACAAGTACCTGGATATCTCCGCTGCCCGCATTGGTCACCCCGTTTACATCCCTGACGGTGGTAACCCGGTAGGTGGTGGTCTGATCAGGTGAAACCTGCACCCCGTACTCTGAAGAGGTAATATTATCGAATGATGTGGTGGTGGTACCATCTGAAAGATCGATGCTCCAGGGGGATCTTCCGCTGAGGTACACGGTCAGTTCAGCATCCTCCCCTTCACAGACATCAGGTGTTCCGGCCAGGACCGCCGTGGGCAGATCCGTGTAAATTTCTAAAGTGTTTTTTTGCAGTACGTTGTAAGGTTGGCTCTGGTTTCCGGCCGGGTCCGACATGACCATGGTTACCTGAAGATTCCCCGGGGAAACATCATTGTCAGCACCGTCTACGATGTAGGATAATTCATACAATCCGCCCGAAACTTCAGAAAATGTGACCCTGGAGGAACTGAATGGCACACCGTTGATCACCGTGCCGCTCATGGCTTCATATCCGGTCCCGTCGGCCGTGATGGTCACCTGTACCGTGCCGCCTGTCCCCACTTCCACAGAGGGTACCTCCATGCGGTTCACCACGGGAGGATGTGCATCAATGGTAACCTGGGAAGGATTCGTCAGCGTGGAGTATGCAGATCCGATATTGCCGGAGGGTTCTGCAAATACCACACTGACAACCAGTTCGCCCGACCCCACATCCGGGTCCCCCTGCAGTACCGTGTAGGTGAGCCTGTAATTGTTCCCCCCGGCTGCAGTGAACTCCACATTTGAAGCGGTCGCAGGTGTCCCGTTGACGGAAGAAGCCGGCAATAATTCATATCCCGTCCCATCCGTTTCGATATTGATGACCACCTCATCACCGATCTTATAATCGCCCGCCACGGCTGTCATCGATTCCACGACAGGCAATTCCGCATCCAGCAGGTCATTGTTCTGGATGATCGGCAGGTTATATGGCTCACTCTGGATCGTCCCGTCGGAGATCACGAGATTCGATACGGGAATGTTCTGATCCGCCCGGTAACTGTTCCCTCCATCGGTAATGTCAAAATTCGCCAGGTAGGTGGTAGCAGAGGTACGCTGAAAACCATACAGCGGATAGCCCCCGACGGTGCCTGAAAGGAGCGCATAACCAATTCCCGCATCATTCACAACAGTGATGGTGACAGGGATCACATCCCCGATTTTCATCGTGGCATTGGGGATGGTGACGGAAATGATCTCAACAACTTTGATGAATTGTGCACTGATCGCATGATCTTCGGTCACACCCGGGAATGTATAGGTTGACACCACACCCACGCTCTCGCCATCAACCAGTACATCTTCGATCTCATACCCCGGATCAGGAGTAATGGTAAATGTCTGATCGCTTCCATGATTGATTGTCACGGGAGTTGTCGGAGTGATGCTTCCATGCGGTCCAGCAGACGGTATGATCGTATAGGTCCTTATGGCGAAAGCGACCGTGATGGTATGGTTGGAAACCACGTTGATAAATGTGTAGCCGGAAAGAGAGTCAACACTTGTTCCGTCCACCCGGACGTTGACAACCTCATACCCTTCGGCCGGGGTAAAGGTGAATCGCTGACTTGATCCATGGTTTACGATGGTGGGTGCCGAAGGGCTGATCGTCCCGTTGGGCCCTGCACCCGGTGTGATGGTGTAGGTCTTGATCGAGAAGGTGACAGAAATCGTATGATCGGCTGTCACATTTCTGAAAGTATAACTCGAAAGCGAGTCAACTCTTGATCCATCCACCAAAACCTCATTCACCTCATATCCCTCTGCCGGAGCATATGTAAAAGTCTGGCTGGTACCATGGTCCACCGTTGTTGGGCCAGAGGGACTGATCGACCCGTTCGGTCCCGCACTTGCATTGATCGTATAGGTCTTCAGTGCAAAGCTGACCGAGATCGTATGGTCCGCTGTTACATTGGTGAAGGTATAGCTGTCGGCAACAGGTCTGGTGGTTCCATCCACGGTGATTCCCGATACCTCATAACCCGCATTCGGGCTGAATGTAAACGTCTGGTTGCTTCCATGGGTCACCGGGGTGGCACCCGAGGGACTGATCGTTCCGTTTGCTCCCGCGCTCGCGGTGATCGTGTAGGTCTTCAGTGCAAAGCTCACCGAGATCGTGTGGTTGGCCGTCACGTTCGTGAACGTGTAACTGTTAGATAAAGGCTGTACTACACCATCCACCCTGACAACAGATACCTCGTACCCCTCATCCGGGTAAAAGGTGAATGTCTGACTGCTCCCGTGCGCCACCGGTGTCGGACCAGACGGATCAATCGTACCATCCTCTCCCGCACTCGCATTG
>JAXGMU010000007.1:63904-64027 GCA_040768485.1 Bacteroidales bacterium | reverse complement strand
AGGGACTGATCGTTCCGTTTGCTCCCGCGCTCGCGGTGATCGTGTAGGTCTTCAGAGTGAATGTTGCTGTCACACTCTTGTCTCCATCCATCGTGATCGTGGTCGGATTCGTAGACCCACTCA
>JAXGMU010000007.1:0-63804 GCA_040768485.1 Bacteroidales bacterium | reverse complement strand
CTCCTGACCAACTGTCAAAGCTCCACCCCGCTGCCGGTGTCGCCGTCAACGTAACTACCGTACCCGATGGATAGCTCGTCTGATCTGGCGCCTTGCTCACCGTACCGCTTCCATCAGGGGTCACTGTCAACGTATACTGGTTCTGGGTGAAGACCGCCGTCACACTCTTGTCTCCATCCATCGTGATCGTGGTCGGATTCGTAGACCCACTCAAGTCTCCTGACCAACTGTCAAAGCTCCACCCCGCTGCCGGTGTCGCCGTCAACGTAACCTCTGTACCAGATGGATAAATTGCCTGATCCGGCATCTTGCTCACTGTACCATACCCCTCAATAATTATTTCCAGAGTATAATCCTGCGCACATAGGACTGTTGATGCCAAAAGACCAACTAATACAAGGAGTCCAGTATTTAACAGCGCCTTTTTCATATTGATAAGGGACACTTGTTGTATTTTGTAACAACCAATCTACCTAAAAAAAAATACTCTCTGCAGAACCATCTCATTTTTGTGCATTTTTTTCAGGTGCTATATCTCTCAGGTCATTGAATCAATTATTCCAGTTCAATAATAACAATTCGGAACAATTTCATAATTTCCTCATTTAAAATAATAAATGAGGAGAACACGAAGGCAAATTCATCTATTAGCCATAAATCAACCTACACACAAGTTAACTCAGATTGTTTAATCTCACAAATCGGTGAGGACCTCTAAGGGAAGATCCTTGTGTTAATTAATATAATATTGAAGATACATACTCACTTCGATCTGGAAGCATGTAAGATACATAAAAATGACAATCGCAATTGGAGGAAAGTATTTTTCACCCAAGCAAAATCTCCGGATCGATGTCCAGTTTGCGGTACATTTGCCTGGCCACCTTGAGTGTGGGTTCTGTTTTACCGTTCAGGTATTCGCTGATGCGGGGGGGACTAACTCCCAGCAGTTCGGCCAGGTCTTTCTGGGACAACTTCATCTCTGACATGCGCTCTCGGATCATTTCGATCAGGGTCGGCGGTTCGATTGGATAATGCTTTTCTTCATATTCAGCGACAAGCAGTGAAATAACCTCCAGTTCTACCATATTTTTGTCTGTCAGCGGTGTATCATCATCTACCAATTTTAGTAATTCTTCAATGCGCTCACAAACCCTTTCATATTGGATTTCATTCTTTATCTCTACCATCTCAATTATATTTCTTTGCAGTTAATTTTATCATACTGTGCATGGGTTCCAACAAATCTTACATAGGCAATCTGGGTTTGGAATAAAAGGATTGCTACGATTCTGTACCGATTGCCTTTAATATTAAACACATATCGGCTTTTCGACAGATATTCAACACCAGAATATTTTCGCTTCAGTTCATTAATATTGGCCGGTTGTATGCGTGCAAGCCTGCGATACCAGGCCCTCAGCTGAATACTGCTATCCGGATATTTCTGGATGAATTCTCTTATGTGCTTATATGAAACCACATGCATAGTAACTTAACTTACAATATTAGTAACTTTATTACATATTTCAAAACTTATCCCGACCACCCCTCCCGGTCCAGGTTGCGGTAATTAACCGCCTCGGCCACATGTGAAGCCATAATGCGTTCGCTCTCCTCCAGGTCGGCAATGGTGCGGGCTACTTTCAGGATCCGGTCGTAAGCGCGGGCGGAAAGTCCAAGTTTTTCCATGGCAATACGGATGATGGACTGACCTGCCCTGTCCAGGATACAGAATTTTCTTCTTAGATCCGGCCCCATCCGGGCATTGATTGAAACACCATTTATCCCGGAAAACCTTTCTTTCTGTATACTTCTGGCGGCAATGACCCGTCCGCGCAGCACGCTGCTTTTTTCTCCTTCTTTGTGACCCGAAAGATCCCTGAACGGTACCGGGACCACCTCCATATGGATATCGATCCTGTCAAGTAAAGGACCCGAAACCCTGGAAAGATAATGCTTGATGAGGCCCGGCCCGCAATTGCATTCTTTATCAGGATGGTTATAATAACCGCAGGGACATGGATTCATGGCCGCCACCATCAGAAAATCAGATGGGTAGACCACCCTGTAATGTGCCCTGCTCACATGGATTTCGCGATCCTCCAGCGGCTGACGCAGCACTTCCAGCACATGTCTCCTGAACTCCGGAAGTTCATCCAGGAACAACACCCCGTTATGCGCAAGGGAAATCTCTCCTGGTTGGGGACTGCTTCCGCCTCCAACCAGAGCGATATTTGAACTGGAATGGTGTGGAGATCTGAAAGGACGTGACCGGATTAGTCCCTCATCAGGCCCAACTCTTCCTGCCACTGAATGGACAATGGTGGTCTGAAGAGATTCATCCAGTGACATAGGGGGCATGATCGTAGGAAGTCTCTTTGCCATCATGCTCTTGCCTGAACCTGGACTCCCAATGAGAATCAGATGATGTCCTCCTGCCGCAGCAATCAGCATGGCACGTTTTACCGCTTCCTGTCCTCTTACATCTGAAAAATCAACATGATAATTTTCACTTTTTAACAGTTCCGGAATAACAGAGCCTGGTTCTCTCGTTGCTGGAATGATCCCTTCTTCACCATTTAAAAAATTCACCACACCCGTCAGATCTGCAGCAGGTACCACATCAATACCCTCCACCACAGAGGCTTCACCGAGGTTTCTTTGCGGGACGATCACTCCCCTGAATCCCTCCTTCCTGGCCATCAGGACCATCGGCAGGACTCCTCTCACGGGTAGCACGCTTCCATCAAGTGAGAGTTCGCCCAAAGCCAGGTAGTTTTCAAGCCGCTCTGCACTTACCTGGCGGGTAGCTGCCAGGATCCCGATAGCAAGCGGAAGGTCATAGTGGGTGCCTTCTTTTCGCATATCTGCCGGTGCCAGGTTAATGACCACCCTGTAATGGGGCCACTGGAATCCATTGTTGTCAAGCGCCGATTCGATGCGTTGCTGGCTCTCCCGGATAGCATTATCGGCAAGTCCCACGATAAAAAAACGGATCCCCTGGGTTACATTCACCTCGATTGAAATCCTGATGGCCTCAATTCCGCGGACCGCACAGCTGTACGTCTTTACCAGCATAAAATACCTGTAACTTCAATTTTTGAATTCTAATCAACCATTAATGTGGTCTACGATTGAATGATCGTATCATTCATTATGCAAAGCACTGCCAACGGCTGCATTTCAATATTTTTAAGACGATTTCTCGATTCAAATCGAAGAATTAATATGAAATTCTCGATTTGAATCGAAAAAATGATAACTACTCCGAATTTTTGCTCCCACGTAATTTATAGTCATTCTACTGCATTTCTAGTTGACTTACGTAATATTTAGTTGTATATTTGCGTTAGATTATTAAAGTCGACCGGGTAATGAAAAGACTCACAAAAGCGGAAGAAGAGGTGATGCTGGTTCTGTGGAGACTCAAAGAGACCACCATCAGGGATATGATCCGGGAAATGCATGATCCGGAAACACCCTATACGACGGTATCCACCGTGGTCAGGGTGCTGGAGAAAAAAGGATTTGTGGGGCACAAGGCGGTCGGTACCACCTATCTGTACCATCCGCGCCTGCAGAAAAAAGAATACCTGAAGGGATATCTTTCGGGGATTGTTTCCCGTTACTTCGACGGCTCCTTCTCCAACATGGCCGCTTTTTTCGCCAGGGAGAGTGACCTGGACCTCTCGGAACTCCGGGAAGTGGTCAGCGACATTGAAAACGAACTGAAAGCACAGCAAGACAATGAATGAATGTATCATCTATCTGCTAAAGGTTTCGGCAGGGCTGGGAATCATCTTTATTCCCTATTATTTCCTGATGAGAAACGATCCGGACCTGGTGCTCAAACGCTTCTACCTGATCGGGGGGGTCATGGCCGCCTGGATCTTCCCCCTCATCACGTTCCGGAGACCCGAGCTGTTTTCCGATCTCACTCCTTCAGTCTTCATAGATCCTTCGGGTTCATCCGCCGTTCCTGCCGTGCCGGGTTCCCAGACTTTCAATGCCGGTGAAGCTGTGAATCCGGCCCTTGTGAACATTAACTGGATCCAGATAATCGGGATCGTCTACCTGGCCGGACTGCTTTTCCTGCTTGCAAAAAATATCCAGCTCCTGATCAAATGGAACCTTACATGGAATTCCGCTAAGAACGGAGACGGTACGGCATCGGCAGGAACCGACCAGGTTTTCAGTCTTTTTAACAGAATATTCATCCCTGCGTCCCTCAGGGACCATGCGGATCTTGAAAATGTCCTCCTCCATGAAAGAGCGCATATCCGCCAGCTTCATTTCATCGACCTGATGCTGACAGAGTTCACGCTGCTGCTTACATGGTTCAATCCCTTCTCATGGCTTATTTCCAGGATGATTAAAGAGAACCACGAGCATCTGGCCGACCGGCAGGTCCTGTCGACCGGTGTCAATCCCGCCCGGTACAGGGCCCAGCTGTTGAATCAAACGCTGGGGGTACCTGTCTTCCGGCTGGGCAATCAGTTTAATCATTCCATCACTTTTAAAAGATTCAACATGATGAAAAAGCCAACATCGTCCCTGAAGGGAATTGTTAAGTTCGCACTGCTGATCCCGGCTGTGATGCTCACACTGGGATTCGCCACCTGCATGTCGCCCCAGGATAAGGGTATTGAAGGAAAGGTAATTTTTGCCGCTACGGAAGAAGCAGCTCCCGGTGCCTCGGTGATCATCGCGGGGACCGCCGTTGGAACAGTCACCGATATGGATGGCACGTTCCGGCTCAACGTGGAGGGAGATCCGGAGATCGTGATCTCTTTTGTGGGATACCAGACCCTGAAAATGAAGGCATCGGAGATCGGCCGCAAACCCCTGGAATTGGTACAGAAGGTGTACACCCTCGATTTTGAGGATATTCCTGAGAAAGAAACAAAGAAAATCACTGGCTCCATCAATTTCAGAACTTCGGAAGATTCTGACAACAGCATGGTATTCGTGCTGGATGGGAAAGTGGTGAAGGAAATTGAAAACCTGGATCCCGGATCCATTGAAAAAATTGAGGTGTTCAAGAAATCGGGAAGCAAGGTGCCGGGTGAGTTGGAGTTCAAATCCGATAAAATAGAGGTTACGAATGATCCCGGTGCCGCAGTGCTTAAAAAATACAATGCAGAGCACGGCGTGATCCTGATCACCACCAAAAAGGAGGGGTCGTCCGCTCAGGAAGAAAATACATCGGAAGAGAAAGGGGAAGAGGAGGTATTCATCATCGTGGAAGACATGCCCTCTTTTCCGGGAGGGACTGCTGCGCTGAAGGACTATATCGATTCAAACCTGGTGTACCCGGAGAGTGCAAAATCGCAGGGCATTACGGGTGAAGTGCTGGTACAGTTCCTGGTCCCCGCCTCGGGTAAACTGACGGATATCCGGGTGGCCCGGAGTTCCTATGCCGGATTTGACCGGGCGGCACTGGATGTATTTGAAGGAATGCCCGACTGGAAGCCGGGCCGCCAGCGGGGTAAAGCAGTCGCGGTGAATGTCATTGTTCCTGTCCGGTTCAATCCCGGAACGGAATGATCCTGGATAAATAAGCCGATTCAGTGATGGAGGCCATCCCGCCCGGGTGGCCTCCTGTCATTTCAGAATCCCTCCAGGAACCGGGACAGTTCCTTCTCACCATGCAGTCCCATTTTTGCACTGAGCCCGTTCCTGTCCTGTTTGACGCTGTCCCTGGTAAGGTGCAGGATACGGGCGATCTCTCTCGTATTCAGCCCGAGCCTGATGAGAATACACATTCGGATTTCCTTAGGAGTCAGGTCTTTGACGACCGTTCCCAGGGAAACCATGAATCCCGGGTAGAGGCGCTCAAAATGGGAAAGCAGTGCGCTCCAGTCCTCATCGGACCCCTCTTCGCGGGCCATCTTTGCCAGCAGTGCCTTCAGCGCTCCGGCGGCTTCTTTGTTTCCCGTCCTACTTCCCCTGGCCAGGTCCTGGAACCTGCTGATGTGCATGTGCCTGCGCTGCATCAGCTTCCTGTTCCGGGTAAACACATAGACCATCCAGGCCACCACGAAGACGAGCAGCACAACGATGGCGATATAGAAAATCATCATGTTATTCTGGCTGTTCATGATTTAAAAATTTCTTTTTCGATCAGTCCCACCAGGATATGCAGGATCTTGATGTGGACCTCCTGGATCCGGTCGGAATACCGTCCTCCCTCCACCCTGATCTCCAAATCCGCCAAACCTGCCAGCCGTCCTCCCGTTTTCCCGGTGAGCGCCACCACCTTCATTCCCTTTTCCCGGGCCGCTTCCGCCGCCCGGATCACATTCTCCGAATTTCCGCTGGTGCTGACGGCCACCAGAACATCCCCCGACTGCCCGAGTCCCTCGATATACCTTGAAAAAATATTTTCGAATCCGTAATCGTTGGCTGCACAGGTGATATGTGAAGGATCGGAGATGCTGACGGCCGGAATGGCGGGGCGTTGTTCACGGAACACACCGGACAACTCCTCCGCAAAGTGCATCGCATCGGTCATGGATCCCCCGTTCCCGCAGGAAATGATCTTGTGCCTGTTCTTCACCGCTTCGATCATGATAACGGCTGCAGCCTCGATGGCATCCACATTTCCCGGCTGGCTGATGAACCTTTCCAGGACATCCCTGGCTTCGGCAAGATTTTCTATGATAAAGGTCTTCATCACAGTGAATGATTACCTCAAATGTATGAAAAGTTCGCAAACAAGGACTCCCGACTTTCGACTCCCGACTTTCGACTAATTTCCCTAACTTTACCGCCTGAAATCAATTGTATGGGAATACCCAGGTTCATAAAGCTTCCTCAGAATAAACGATTCAGTTATTCGCCGCGTTACTGGGACCCGGAGAAGGAGGAACGGGAGGACCGGATCAGGCGGATCAAACACGAAATGGGCATTGATATCCCGTCTGATCCGACCAGGTCCACCATCACCAGGGGTTCCTTCAGGCAGGCCAGGAAGACAATCAAGACGAAAGCCAGCCGGAGTTCCAACATCAGGCTGGTGATCATCCTGGCCGTTCTGCTTTTTCTCGCATACCTTTTATTCTACGCTTAGATGTCAGGTCTCATCCATGTGCTGAATGACGCTGTTGCCAACCAGATCGCGGCGGGGGAGGTGATCCAGCGCCCGGCCTCCGTGGTCAAGGAGCTGATGGAGAACGCGGTGGATGCAGGAGCGACCGACATCACCGTGGTGGTGAAAGACGGCGGGAAAACCCTGATCCAGGTGGTGGATAACGGTCAGGGAATGTCGGAGGAGGACGCCGGGTTGTGCTTTCACCGCCATGCCACCTCCAAGATCAGCGAAGCCGTTGATCTTTTTGCCATCCATACCATGGGGTTCAGGGGGGAAGCGCTGGCTTCGGTGGCCGCGGTGGCCGAGGTGATCCTCAAAACCCGGAGGAAAGAAGACGAACTGGGCACGCAGGTCCGCGTAAGCGGCTCTAAGATCCAGTCGCAGGAGGTTGTCAGCACACCTGCAGGCACGAACTTCCAGGTGAAGAACCTGTTTTTCAATCTCCCGGCCAGGAGAAAATTCCTGAAGAGCGACCAGGCCGAGCTGCGGCACATCATCAACGAATTTAACCATGTGGCGCTCACCAACCAGGAAATCGCGTGCAACCTGATCCACAACGACACGGACATCTTCAGGCTGAAGCCGGGAAACCTGAGGCAACGGATCACAGGGGTGTTCGGGAAATCCGTCAACACATACCTGCTGCCCCTGAAAACAGAAACCTCCGTGGTCAGGATCGACGGCTACATCGGGAAACCGGAACATGCCAGGAAAACCTACGGGGAACAATTCTTTTTTGTGAACAGGCGGTACATCAGGCATCCCTATTTCCACAAAGCGGTGATGAGCGCCTATGCACAGATCCTGGCCCCCGACCATGTGCCTGCGTATTTTATCTATTTTGAAACGGATCCCGAACGGATCGATGTGAACATTCACCCTTCCAAGACCGAAGTCAAATTTGAAGAGGAAAAAGCCATCTGGCAGATCCTGCTCTCCTCGGTGAAGGAAGCCATAGGGAGGAACAGCCTCTCCCCCTCACTGGATTTCGACAAAGAGGGGGTCATCGACATCCCGGTCGCCCCGAAAGACCGGGAGGTCCGTCCCCCGCAGATCGAGACCAACCCGGATTACAATCCGTTCCAGGAGGAACAGACTTACCACAGGGAAAGGATCACTTTCCCGGAAAAGGGATACCGGAGCACGTACAAACAGGGTGGCACCCCCGGCGAAGATGACCGCCTGGAAGGATGGGAGAAACTATTCGAACCAGCGACTGCCATCACTTCTTCGGGGAACAAATACCTGCAGATCAAAAACAAATATGTACTTTCGCCTGTTAAATCAGGGCTGATGGTCATTGACCAGCGGCGGGCCCACGAGCGGATCCTGTATGACAGGATGCTTGCCGCGGCCGAAAAGAGCAGACCGGTGGCCCAGCAGACCTTGTTTCCGGAGACCATCCGGCTGAACGCCGAAGATTACCAGGTCTGTCTGGAAATGATGGAGCATCTTGAAACGCTGGGATTCGACATCAGGGATTTCGGCAACCAGAGCATCGTGGTGCAGGGGATCCCGGCGGAAATGACGCCCGGGCAGATCAAAGAGAAGCTTGAATGGATGATCGAGCAGTTCAAGAACTTGCAGGAAGAGCCGGCGACAGGAGAGGTGGAGCGACTGGCCAGGGCTGCTGCCTCGGCCGCGGCGATCGGTTACGGGAGACCGCTTACCGGTGCTGAGATACAGGAACTGGTCGATCAGCTGTTCGCCTGCAGCAATCCGAACTATTCACCATCCGGAAAGCCTGTGGTGAAGATCCTGGAGCTTGGCGAACTGGACAAATATTTTAAAGCATAGAAAATGAGCCGATTTTATTCCGGACGAACTAGCAACACGCCCCCCGTGGTGAAGAACCTGATCATCATCAATGTGGTGATGCTGCTGGCGATGTACGTCTTCCTGCAGCTGTTCCGGATCGATCTGAACCGCATCCTGGGACTGTTCTATTTCCAGTCCCCCCTGTTCAAACCCTGGCAGATCATCACCCACATGTTCATGCACGGGGGTCTGTTCCACATCTTCTTTAACATGTGGGCCCTCTGGATATTCGGGAAAACCCTGGAGAGCGTCTGGGGCAGCAAGCGGTTCCTGATCTATTACCTGGTCACCGGGCTCGGCGCTGCATTTTTTCATACCCTGGTGAATTACATCCAGTTTGCCCCCGATGTGGCTGCACTGAAACAGGCCTATTCGGTGGACCGCATAAACATGGCCCTGCTGAACGAGATCCTGCAGCCGGGAAACCAGTTCCATTCCCTGGCCAGAAGCCTCGTGATCCCCACCGTGGGCGCTTCGGGAGCCGTATACGGCGTGCTGCTCGCATTCGGGATGCTGTTCCCCAACACCCCGCTGATCATCATCCCCATCCCGGTGCCCATTAAGGCCAAGTGGCTGGTGATTGGTTTCGTTGTGCTGGAGCTTTACCTGGGGATCAGTCAGCCGGGAAGCAACGTGGCCCATTTTGCCCACCTGGGTGGTATGGTTTTTGGATTTATCCTGATCAAATACTGGAACAAGTACACGAGGAATTTCTATTAACGGGCTGTTTATGAGTATTATAGATGAAATCAAGGAGTCTTTCCGGCAGGGGAACGCGCTCCACAAGCTCATCTACCTGAACATCGGGCTTTTCCTGGCAATACAGATTGTCAGGATCATCCTCTTCCTTTCCAATTCCTACGAACGGTTTGACGGGTTCCTGGATTACCTGGCCATTCCATCGAACCTGGAGGTGCTGGCCAGAAGGCCATGGACCGTTGTGACCTATATGTTCCTGCACGTGGACTTCCTGCACATCCTGTTCAACCTGCTCTGGCTGTACTGGTTCGGACAGGTATTCATCCAGGAACTGGGTCTGAAGAAACTGCTGAGCACCTATCTGCTGGGTGGGCTGATCGGCGGGTTGTTGTACGTCGTATTTTACAACCTCTTCCCTGTCTTCGATCCGGTGGTGGAAACCTCCATCGCCCTGGGTGCCTCCGCATCGGTGATGGCGGTGGTGGTCGCTGCTGCCACCTATCAGCCTGACAGGAGGATGCACCTGGTTTTGATCGGGCCCGTGAAGATCGTGTACATTGCCCTGGTGATGTTTATTCTTACCTCTATGGTCGACTTTTCGGTAAATTCGGGTGGGAAGATCGCGCACATCGGGGGAGCACTCACTGGTTTTCTCATCGCATATTATTACAGGCGCGGAAAAGATATCACCAGGGGATTCGACCGCATGATGGACGGAATTGCCAGCTGGTTCAAACCCGGAAAACAGAAACACAAGATGAAGGTGACCTACCGGCGGACAGCCAGCGATTATGAATACAAGAAGGAGAAGGCCGAGGAGCAGCAGCAGATTGATGAGATCCTTGACAAGATCTCAAAAGGTGGGTATGACAGTTTGACACCCAAAGAGAAAGAGACCCTGTTTAAAATGAGTGGCAGGAAATAATCCTATTTGAACCACAGTGGGAAAAGTACTCGGGAGAATCATCACCGCCCTGAACATGATCGCAGCCCTGCTGCTGCTGCTCTCCTACCTTGCCCCGCTGATCGATCCTTCAAAATTTTTTCTTCCGGCACTTCTCGGTCTGCTGTATCCCTACCTGCTCATGCTGAATCTGCTTTTCCTGGTATACTGGCTGATCCGGCTCAGAAAAGAGGTTCTGATCTCCCTGCTGGTCATCCTGCTGGGCTGGAATCACCTGCATCACCTGCTCCCGATAAACTTTTCACGCAAACTCATCCCCGAGAACATTCCCCGGTCACAACTCATGAAGGTCATGTCGTATAATGTCCGCGGATTCAATATCTACGAGTGGACCAGGGACCCGGATGTGAAACCGGAAATTTATGATTTTGTCGCCCGTGAAGAACCCGATATCATCTGCTTTCAGGAATACTATACCACCCCCTGGAAGGGCAAGACACACGACGATATTGCCAGGCAGCTTTCCTCCCTGCCTTACAATGAGGTCTATTATACCGCCGATCCTGCAAACCGGCGGGGTTCAGGCATTGCCACCTTCAGCCGGTACCCGATCATAAGGAGAAGCCGGATCCCTTTCAATACCGTGGGCAATGGCGCCATGTACACCGACATCCTGTTCCGGACCGATACCATCAGGGTGTTCAACATCCACCTGCAATCCATCCGCTTCAGTCAGCGGGATTACGCGTTCATGGACACGGTCAGGCTGAAATATAGCGATGAGCAGATGAGGGAGATCAGGAATATCGGTTCCCAGCTGAAGGTCGCTTTCTCACTGAGGGCGCGTCAGGCGGACATGATCTCGAGCTACATCAGGGATTCTCCCCATCCGGTGGTGGTAATGGGTGACTTTAACGACACGCCCCATTCCTTTGCTTACAGGAAGATCAAGAAGGGACTGAAAGATGCATTCAGCAGTGCCGGCCACGGATTCGGGAGCACCTATGCAGGAGAATTGCCCTCTTTCCGCATCGATTATATTCTGTACGGCAATCCCTTCAAAGCCTACCAGTTTGAACGGTTCAAAGCCGAACATTCCGATCACTTCCCCATCACCACCTGGCTGCATTTTCCGGGAAAGGATTCCCGGTAGAGGTGCCTGTTGAGACTACAGGCTCCGGACCGGCAGCACGGGATAGTCGGGCTGGTAGAACCTGTCCAGGATAAGGCGGGCCAGATCCACAATGCGCCGCCCGCAATGATCGATGATCGCCGAATCGGAGGTGCAGATGGCGTCACTGGCCTCGTGTTTCAGCATATGGTCCGGTGAATTCACTGTAAAGGCTTCCCCGTCGATGTCCATTTCTGCCATATCCTTGGAAAGCTCTATGGCCAGGCGGCCGCTGTAAGATACCGGTTCATCCAGGTATAATGTGACCTGCACATGTTTCCATTCTTTCATCACATCCAGCAACAGGCTGATCCCCTTGCTGAAAACGGGCTTGTTTGTAATCCGGCCCCGCATCTCACCCGCATCCCTGAGCAGACCGTCGTTGCTGATGAAGACGGGTCTGCCCAGCAAATAATTGTTCACCGTGAAAAGCACGTTGTAGGTATCCACCAGCACCAGATCACCCTCCCTGATCTGACCCAGTTTTTTTCTTCTGGCTTCAGCCTGTTCCGCGGCTGAAATCCCACGGTACAGAACCTGGCGCAGGCTGCCGGACAACCTGAACCGGTCCCCCACCAGCTTGAGCGCCGCTTTCTGGGGGTAGCCGCGTGAGAGCATCCATTCGTAATGCCCGGCGGCCTGCATCAGTTCATCCGGAAATCCCTGGTTCATTATATCCAAAGGTATGAAAAGGAGGTGGATAAAATGATCTGCGACCCTGTTTTAAATCAATCATTTATCCTTATCTTTGAACACGAAGGAACCAAAAACCAGAGAAATGAAAAAAATCGCCGGATTAATCATACTTGTCGTGATCGCCACTTCCTGCAACCTGTTTCAGAAACCTTCCATGTCGCAGGAACAGATTGATGCCATGGTTGCCGAGAACCAGGCACTCAAAGCCCAGCTTGCCCAGTGCAGCGAACTTGAAGACCAGCTGGCCATGGCCAGGATGCAGGTGGACGAAGCGATGCTGAAACTCGCCAATTGCGAGGAAGGAGCCAAAGGCAGGTACCATATCATCGTGGGGGCTTTTAAAACCTCATCTTATGCCGATGACTATTCAGCGCTGATGAAAAACAGGGGGTATGACGGGAAAATTCTCGCGGGGCCCTATCAGTTCAACCTGGTCACCTCCGGTTCATACGAGTCGCTCCGGTCAGCCCTCAACCAGCTCGATGAGGTCCGCGCGGATGTGATCGAGGAAGCCTGGATCTACATCGAATAACTTTCGACTTTCGACTCTCGACTTTCGACTTTCGACTATCAAGTTCCGCTCATAATGAAGAGCGGCTGGAACTCAAAGCTTTTAAAATAGGGCCTGAGCCTTTCCGTGTTGTAGTGTTTTTTCACATCCACCAGTTTTTTCGTACTGGTCACCACATCCAGCGGTGCATTGTCATATCTCCCGTTCCGGAGGACCACCAGGCGCCCGTGGATCCCTTTCAGGATCAGATCCAGGGCAAGGTTCCCGTAGGCCATGGGAACAATGGAATCGATTGAATCCGGATCTCCTCCCCTGACCATATATCCCAGGTGCTGGTTAATGGTGTTGATGGGTTTCCCGCGGTTGAACTGCGAGGATTCCTTTTTGATCATTTCGGACACCGTATTGCCGATGCCCCCCAGCTTGGCATGCCCGTAGGCGTCTTTTTCCCCGTCCTTGAACATCATCTCTTTCATCCCTTTGAACGTGGCCCCTTCGGAAACGAGCACCACCGAGTATTTGCTCGGATTCTGGAACCTGTCCTCCACCAGCAGTTCCGTCAGCTGGATAATGTCAAACTGATGCTCCGGGATAACGCACCGGTTGGCCGCTCCGGCCATGGTCGGCAGCATGGCGGTAAATCCGGCATACCTTCCGAACACCTCCATCACGAGGATCCGCTCATGGGAACCCGCCGAGGTGCGGAGGGTGTTGGTCATCTGGATGGTCCGGGTTACGCATGTGCTGAACCCGATACAATAATCGGTCCCCGGCACGTCATTGTCCATGGTTTTCGGAATGGCGATGACCTTGAACCCTTCCTGGTAGAGCCGCACCGCGTAGCTCAGCGTGTCGTCCCCACCAATGGGGATCAGGTAATCGATCCCCAGAAAGTCAAGGTTCTTAATTACTTCCGGGGTCAGGTCGTTGATTTCCTTTTTATATTGCTCCTGGAGGTGCTGGGGCAGATTTTCCTTCTTCATCTTGCTGGGATTGACCCGGGATGTATGAAGAAAAGTGCCGCCTGTCCTGCCGGCTTTGTTCACGATCTGCTCGGTCAGGGACATGTAATGATCGCTGTTATCCGCATTCTTATCCCTCCTGATCTCCGTGATCCCTTCCCATCCCCTCCGGAGCCCGATCACCTGGTACCCTTCCCTGAGTGCCCGGATGGTCACTGCGCGGATGGCCGGATTGAGTCCCGGCACATCCCCGCCTCCGGTTAAAATGCCAATGGTTCCTTTTTTCTTGTTGCCCTGTGCCATGGTTTTTTCTTTTAAAATTACGGCAATATTCAAAATAAAACAATTCCCGGAGGACTGCCTACTCGTCCCATTTCAGGATATTGAAGAAATCGTAGTCCTCCGGATGCTTCACATATTTCTTCGCAGCCCGGTAATCTGCCTTGGTGATGTAGTGCAGGTTGTTCCGGAAGATCACCTGCACCTGTTCCGACTCAATGTTCACCATTCGCGGTTTCACTTTTCCATTTTCATCCTCCACATCCTTCAGGTACAGCGGGGAGATGTTCCCTCCCCTGTCTATGGTAACCATGCAGCCAGTTTCGCCCTTTTTGAACAGGGAATACACCCCCAGTCCCAGGCGGGTGGCGTAGGAAAGGTCATAGGCAATGGGACGGCAGCACCGTAGCTCGTATCCGATTTCCTCCGGGCGGCTTTTCACGTTGATCCGCAGGGTTTTCAGGTGCTGCTGGGTCAGCATGTTGAAGATGTGGGATTTGCTCACATTGCCCAGTTCCGGGTGACCGTGGTCGTCGTAGGTGAAGTTGATCCCTGTTTCAATGATCTCCTCATCGCTCATGAAATGAAAGACCCCCTCGCTGATCATGGCCACACCGTAGTCGATTCCAAGGATCCGCCGTTTGACCATGGAAGAAACGACCAGCCTGACGATCTTATCAAAGGTGATCTTTGTCTTGTTGAACATCTCCGGGATCACGATCATCGGGTAATGGCACGCGGTCCCGATCCCGAAGGCCAGGTGACCTGCTTCGCGCCCCATGGCACTCACCACAAACCAGTTACCGCTGGTTCGTGCATCCTCGTATATGGTGGAGGACAGCCGTACCCCTTCTTCCTTTGCGGAATGATACCCGAAGGTGGGGGTCCCTTCCGGAAGCGGCAGATCGTTGTCAATGGTCTTGGGAACATGGATGTTCTTCACATCCAGTTTCTGTCCGGCGAGAAATTTGGACAGCCGGTTTGCGGTGGAAGCGGTATCGTCACCCCCGATGGTGACCAGGAGCCGCACGTTGTTCTTCTTGAAGAAATCAACCTTGAATTCTTCATCCTTCGGCTTGTACCGGCTCATCTTCAGGGCCGATCCCCCCCTGCTGTAGATCTGGTCCGCATAATCAAAATCCAGGAACTCGAATGCCGGTTCATCGGAGAACAGGCTCTTATATCCCCCGTTGATCCCGAGCACGTTAAATCCGTTGTTATTGAATATCTTGGTTACGGAGCTCACCACGGTATTGATCCCCGGTGCCGGTCCTCCCGCACACAAAATTGCCACTGCATCCTTCATGTGAGTATCAAATTATAAGAACAAGCCGCCAAATTAAATAAAAATGAAATGAAATCCAGTGAAGAAAAGGTCTAAATTAATCTGGTTTAATTGCTAATTTTGCATGGGTTAATTCGCAGATGACGGGCTTTTCGAAACATATGGACCGCTTGAATGATTTTTTCCTGATCAGGTGGATCCGGCAGCTGTTCACCATCCTGCTGATCATCCCGGTAAGGCTGTACCAGTGGATCATTTCACCCATCCTGCCGAAAACCTGCAGGTACATCCCCACCTGTTCCGAATACGCCATCGAGTCCCTGCGGGTACACGGACCCCTCAGGGGGCTCTTCCTGGGAACAAAAAGGATCCTCAGCTGTCATCCCTGGGGCGGGCACGGATACGATCCGGTTCCCCCGAAAGGAGCTCCCGTATTTACATTCAAAAGATACAAAACAGAGAAAAAAGAAAATGAGAGCCATTCTTAGAGGAATCCTGATCGTTGGGGGATTTTCCCTGCTTCTGCTGGCCGGATGCCGGTCCGGAACGGAGGAAACGGATAAACCGGTGATCAGCGTCAGTATCCTGCCCCAGCAATATTTCATCGAAAAGATCGGTGGGGACCTGTTCCATGTGAATGTGATGATCCCCCCCGGCGCCAGTCCGGCCACCTATGAACCCACCTTCTCCCAGCTGAGCGGGCTTGAACGCTCGGAGGTTTACATGAAAATAGGATACCTGGGATTCGAGCTGAGCTGGATGGACAAGATCATGTCAACAAATCCCTCCATGAAGCTGGTGAGCTTTTCGGAAGGGATCGATTTGATCCGGGAGGAGGGAGGTGCGCACCTGCACGAGCATGCCCACGGCGGCATCGACCCGCACATCTGGATGTCACCACTGAATGCGAAGATCATCGCCACCATCGTTTATCGTGAACTGCTCCTGCTCATGCCGGAGGAAAAGGTGTTTCTGGAGGAACGTCATACAGCGTTCCAGGCTGAGCTGGATTC
Source organism: Bacteroidales bacterium (assembly GCA_040768485.1). Lineage (GTDB taxonomy): Bacteria > Bacteroidota > Bacteroidia > Bacteroidales. The sequence continues at coordinate 47,370 of JAXGMU010000007.1, read as the reverse complement.
CCTGCATGCCACCATCGGCAGCATGCTTGAGGGATTGGAGCAGAGGAGTTTCATGACCTACCACCCGTCGCTCTCCTATTTCGCGAGGGATTATGACCTGGAGCAGATCCCCCTTGAGATCGGGGGAAAGAGCCCCTCCCCGGCCCACATGAAGTGGATGGCCGATATGGGGAAGGAGAAGCGGATCTCGAAAGTGTTCCTTCAGATGCAGCTGAACCAGAAGGATGCCGAGACCCTGGCCAAAGAGATCGGGGCTGAGATCATACAGATCAATCCGCTTGACCCGGACTGGCACAGCCAGATGTTGTTCATTGCAGACAGGCTGGCAAGAAACTGAACCCGACATTCCCCGGCGTACCATGGAACAACCCATCATTGAACTGAAAAACATCGATGCCGGCTATCAGAACAAGGCGGTTATCCGCAACGTGTCGCTGACTGTCTATAACCGGGATTTCATCGGGATCATCGGTCCCAACGGCGGCGGGAAAACCACTTTGCTGAAAACCATCCTCGGGTTCCTGAAGCCTCTCCGGGGAACGATCCGTTACGGCCTGGACAGATCGGAGATCGGGTACCTGCCCCAGGGGAACCAGGTGGATGACCGTTTTCCCATTACGGTGAAGGAGGTGGTGGCATCCGGACTGGAACAGGGACTGAGGATACACAGACGCTATACCTCGCATGAAAGGCAGCGGATCGAAGCGGTCCTGGAAAAAGTGGGGCTGACCGGACTTCATAAAAGGCCCATCGGAGAGCTTTCAGGCGGCGAACTGCAGCGGACCATGCTGGCCAGGGCGATTGCTTCTTCTCCCGGGATGCTGATCCTCGACGAACCCGGCACATACGTGGACAACAAATTCGAGATGCAGCTGTACGGGCTGCTGAAAGAGCTCAACGAAACCATGGCCATTCTCCTGGTATCCCATGACATCGGCACCATCTCCCCGTATATCAAATCCATCGCCTGCGTGAACCGCAGCCTTCACTACCACCCGTCCAACGAGATCAACGCGGAGCAGCTGAAGGTCTATAACTGTCCCATCGAACTCATCACACACGGCCCCGTCCCCCACCGCGTGATGAAATCACATCAATCCTGACCCATGGAAGTCTTCCAGTTGCTGAAATACGGCTTTATCCAGAATGCATTCACGGCAGCCCTGCTCATGTCGGTCTCATGCGGGATCATCGGTACCTACATTGTATCCAGGCGGATGGTTTTCATCAGCGGTGGAATCACCCACGCCTCTTTCGGGGGAGTGGGAATAGGGTACTTCCTGGGTATCCCGCCGCTGGCAGGCGCCGCAGTGTTTGCAGTGCTGGCCGCCCTCACCACCGAAAACCTTACCCGGAAAAAGGTGATCAGGAATGATTCAATCATTGCCATCATGTGGTCGCTGGGGATGGCCCTGGGGATCATCTTCGTGTATCTGACACCCGGTTACGCTCCCAACCTGATGAGCTTTCTCTTCGGCAGCATCATTACTGTGACCTCTACAGATCTCTGGTTCATGTTCTCCCTGACGCTTACCGTATTGTTTTTCTTTATTGTTTTTTTCAGACCGATCCTGTACATCTCGTTCGATGAGCAGTTTGCAAAAACCCGCGGGATCCCGGTCATGCTGATGAACTACCTGCTGATCGTCCTGGTGGCGCTGACCATCGTTTTGAGCATCCGTATTGCCGGGATCATCCTGGTGCTTTCCATCCTGACAATCCCCCAGAACATCGCCAATATCTTCACCAACCGGTTCAGTGTGATCATGATCACTTCGGTGATCCTCGGATTCGCAGCCTCCATCCTGGGCCTGGTGATCTCCTACTTCCTGGACATCCCTTCGGGCGCGACGATTATTTTCTTTCTCGTCATCATGTATCTTGCTGCCAGAGTCGTGAAAGTTCTTACTTTTGGGAAGAAATACCCGACTGAAAAGAAGTCCGCCTATGAACCTTCAGAAAATCGTTGAAAACGCCTGGGAGGACCGGAACACCCTCACCCGGGATGAAGTGAAAGAGGCCATTTTCCAGGTGGTGGATCAGCTGGACCGGGGAGAGATACGGGTGGCCGAGAAACAGGGAGGTCGCTGGATCGTCAATGACTGGATCAAAAAGGCGGTGATCCTTTCTTTCCCCATCCGGCAGATGGAAACCATTGAAGTGCCCCCCTTCGAATTCCACGATAAGATCCCCCTGAAAACCGGGTATAAGGAACGCGGGATCAGGGTGGTACCCCATGCCATCGCCAGGCACGGGGCTTACATCTCAAAAGGGGTGATCATGATGCCTTCGTATGTGAACATCGGGGCATATGTGGATGAAGGGACCATGATCGACACCTGGGCCACGGTGGGTTCCTGCGCCCAGATCGGGAAGCATGTTCATCTGAGCGGCGGCGTGGGCATCGGAGGTGTGCTGGAGCCGGTGCAGGCTGCCCCCGTGATCATTGAGGACCACTGTTTCATCGGTTCCCGCAGCATTGTGGTGGAGGGAGTCAGGGTGGAAACAGAGGCCGTACTGGGAGCCAATGTGGTCATCACCAGGTCCACGCGGATCATTGATGTGACGGGCGACCGGCCCGTGGAGATGAAAGGGGTGGTCCCCTCCCGTTCCGTGGTCATTCCGGGATCCTATAACAAGTCCTTCCCGGCGGGGGATTTCCAGGTGGCATGTGCACTGATCATTGGTAAAAGAAAACCTTCCACCGATCTGAAGACTTCATTGAATGATGCATTGAGAGAATATCACGTGGCTGTATAATGCGCATAGGATTTGATGCAAAACGGGCGTTCAATAACTATAGTGGTCTGGGCAACTATAGCAGGTACATCATTTCAAATATCTGCCGGTTTTACCCGGAGAACGAATGCCTGCTCTATACTCCTTCCATTGCCGATGAGGAGCTCTTTCCCCAACCGGACCAGACCATTATCAAGAAGCCCAGGACCAGCTTCGGAAAATACTGGAGTTCCTACTGGAGGAGTTTCCGGCTGGTTCACTGGCTTGGAGAAGATGGAGTGGATATCTATCACGGGCTGAGCAATGAACTGCCCTACGGGATCCACAGGACGCGGATCCGTTCGGTGATCACCATCCATGACCTGATCTTCCTGCAACTGCCCAGCCTCTACCAGCGTTTCGACAGGTACGTATATAAAAAGAAGGTCCAGTACGGCGCCCGGGTAGCCACCCGGATCATCGCGGTAAGTGAACAGACCAAAAGTGATATCATCCGTTTCCTGAACGTGGAAGAGTCCCGGATCAGTGTCATCTACCAGGGATGCCACAGGCAGTTCTATCACAGGGTCAGCCGGGAATCCCTTGAATACACCAGGAAGCAGTTTGCCCTTCCTCGTGATTACCTTCTTTACGTGGGGACCATCGAGGAGCGGAAGAACCTGCTGAAGATCGTCGAAGCCATGGATCACGGCAGGATCAATTTCCCGCTGGTGGTGGTGGGCAGGAAAACTGCCTACTACCAACAGGTGAAAAGCTACATCGAGAAACACCGGATGAAGAACATCCACTTTCTCGAACAGGTGCAGGTGACCGATCTTCCGGCTATTTACCAGGGATCCAGGGGATTCATCTATCCCTCTTCTTACGAAGGGTTCGGCATCCCAATCCTGGAAGCACTGAATTCGGGCATACCGGTCATCACCTCATCAAGCGGCTGTCTGGCCGAAACGGCAGGCAAAGGCGGACTGCTGATCGATCCCCTGAACAGGGAGGAGATGATCGCGGCCATCCAGCAGGTACTGGAAGACTCGGCCCTGAGGGACCGGCTCATCCGGGAGGGAGGCGTGCACGCGCTTAAATTCAGGGAAGAACAGACCATTCCCGCACTCTACCGGGTTTACCTGGAATGTCTGAACGATGAATGAGGAAGTAAGCAAAGCCGCCGGTTTCCTGAAGAAAGGACTGGTCATCCTGTATCCCACGGACACCATCTGGGGGATTGGTTGTGACGCCACCAGTTCGGAAGGGGTGTCCAGGATCTACCGGATCAAACAACGTCCCGATCACAAGCAGATGCTCGTGCTGGTGGACGGACTGACAATGCTTTCATCCTGTGTGGATGAGATCCCCGACGTTGCCCGGGAGGTGATCCTCGCACCTGCCAGACCCACCACGATCATTTACCCGGGGGCGAAAAATCTTGCGGACAACCTGGTTGCCGAAGATGGATCCGTGGGGATCCGCATTACCCTGGATCCGTTCTGCAGGTTGCTGATCCGTTACCTGGGCAGACCGGTGGTATCCACATCGGCAAATATTTCCGGAAGGGATACTCCTGCTTCATTTGCGGAGATTGACCCGGAGATCGTGACACAGGTGGATTATGCCGTCGACTGGCGACGGGAGGAAACCGGGGGACACAGTCCCTCCACCATTCTGAAACTGGACCGGGACGGGAAACTGTCTACGATCCGCCCCTGAAAAGGTTGGTCAGTCTTTTTTACAGGTCGATTAGTCCGTCGGGGAGATCGACCAGAATGGTCTTTTTCCTGTGGTTCACCCGGATGATGATCTCCCCGGCCACCGGGATCATCAACTCCTTTCCCTTGTGGTCCACCAGCAGGACCGGGTTCATGTCGTGTTCCATCACACCGGTAACCCTGCCAAGGTAACCTGCACTGCGGTCATTGGCCCCGTAACCGGTCAAATCCCGGTCATTATCCGAAGGAGGGCGGTTCTTCTGAACCCGGTCCGGATCAAGAAACACCTCGCAACCGGAAACGGACCTGGCCAGGGCCACATCATCAATGAATTCGAACCTGACAATGGCCTGGTCATCGGCAATCCTCTTCCACTCTTCCACAAAATAAGGAACCCGCTGCCCATCGATGTGGATGAACAACGGATCTCCATCATGAATGTGTTCGCCGGCAACCGGGTCCAGGATGAGATGGACACTCCCCCGGAGTCCGTAAGGTTTGGAAATTTTCCCTGCTTTTATGCTTTCGGGAACCGCCATCGAAGTGGCCTTCGGTCCTATTCCTTCTTATCCTCTTCGGTTTCGGGCATTTCCTCAGCTTCGGCTTTCTCCTCAGCCTCTGTTTTTTCCTCAGCTTCTGCTTTTTCCTCCGCTTCAGGCTTTTCCTCAGCTTCTGCTTTTTCCTCCACTTCAGATTTCGGTTCTTCCTCAGCTTCGGGCTTCTCTTCGGCTTCTGCTTTCGGTCCCTCCTCCGCTTTGGTCTCTTCAACAGCCTCAGGCTTTTCTGCGGCTTTGGCTTCTTCCACAGGGGCTTCCGGCACCACCTTTTCCGCGGCTTTTTCCTCAGCTTCGGCCTCTACCAGCTCGGACCGCTTCTTCTCCAGCTCCAGGGCCCTGGCTTCCTTGATCTTCTCTTCCTCTTCCAGCCGGCTCTTCTTCAGGCTGGTTTTGGCGGTCTTGATCCGGTCGCGCTTGGCCTGGATCTTCTGTTCCTTTTCAGTGATCCAGGACTGGAAGCGTTTATCCGCCTCAGCCTCGTCGAATGCACCCTTCCTTACACCTTCCATCAGGTGCTTCTTGTAAAGGACTCCCTTGTAGGACAGGATAGCTCTACATGTATCTGTAGGTTGAGCGCCTTTCTGCAGCCATTCCAAAGCCCGGTCGAAATCCAGAACAATGGTAGCAGGATTGGTATTGGGATTGTACTGTCCCAAAGATTCAATGTATTTACCATCTCGTGGCGCCCTGCTATCAGCAACTACAATAGAGTAGATCGAAGTGAACTTGCGACCCTGTCTTTGTAATCTGATCTTTACAGGCATACTCTCTTTAATTTAAATTAAACCTACATTTTAAGCGGATGCAAAGGTAGCATTAATCGCACAATATGCAAACAAATTAATTTATTAACAGGACTGGATCAAAGGGCAAATTCTGGTAACTTTAACCTCCGAGATATGTTTTTGATTTTCGATACAGAGACCACCGGTCTTCCCCTGAAAGACAATGCACCCATTACCGAGATCGACAACTGGCCCAGGGTGGTGCAGATTGCCTGGCAGCTGCACAATGAAACCGGAGAACTGATCACAAACCACAACCTGCTGATCAGACCGGATGGTTTCGAGATCCCCTACTCCGCAGAAAAGGTCCATGGCATCTCCACAGAGAAGGCAGTGAAGTATGGCGTTTCGCTTGAAGAGGGACTGACACAATTCAACGAATCGGTCTCAAAAGCCCTGTTCCTGGTCGGGCACAACATCAGTTTCGATGTGAACGCCCTCGGTGCGGAATTCCTGCGCTCGGGGATCGAGACCTCCTTCCTGGAAAAGAAACAGGTCTGCACCATGTGGTCCAGCACCGAGCACCTGAAGATCCCGGGGGGCAGGGGAGGGAAATTCAAGCCGCCCAGGCTGATGGAGCTTTACCGCTTCCTGTTCGAGGAGGATTTTCCGGAGGCACATAATGCATCGGCCGATGTGGAAGCCACCGCCCGGTGTTTTTTTGAGCTGCTCAGGCAGAAGATCATCGCCCCCGAAACGATCAATTTTTCGCCTGTTCTTTATTCCCGGTTCATCGCCCTTAACAGCCGGAGGATCGGGAATTACGGGATCACCCATACCCCGCCCTGGGAATTGCAGCCCGCAGAGGAAACGGGATCTGCGGACGAAACAGGGTTCGAAGAAGAAGCAGGATCCGAAGAAGTGGCGGCTGGTGAGGAGGAAGAATTTTCCCGGCCGGATGAGTCGGACGCCGTCGCACCGGCAGCCCGGACAGCGGAACCCGGCGAAGCTGCATTCTGCCACCTCCATGTTCACTCCCAGTATTCCATCCTGGACGGGGCCGCCAGTATCCAGGAACTGCTCAAGAAAGCCGTGGACGACGGTATGCGGGCCGTGGCCCTTACCGATCATGGCAACATGTTCGGGATCAAAGAGTTTCATGCAGAGTCCACCAGGCGCGGGATCAAGCCGATCCTGGGATGTGAGGCGTACATTGCCCGCCGCTCCAGGCATTCAAAGGAAGACAAGAACCTGGACAGCACCAGTCACATCGTGCTGCTGGCAAAGAACCAGACCGGATACAGGAACCTGATCACAATGGTTTCACTCGGGTGGACCGAAGGATTTTATTACAAGCCCAGGATAGACAGAGACCTGCTGAAGGAGTACCACGAAGGGATCATCTGTCTCTCCGCATGCCTGGGCGGTGAGATCCCGCAGGCGATCATGCACCAGTCGGTGGATGATGCAGAAAAGATCGTCCTTGAGTACAAAGAGATCTTCGGCGAGGATTTCTATTTGGAGCTGCAGCGGCACCAGACAAATGACCCGGGAATGGACAAGCTGGTGTTCGACGACCAGGTGTTTGTGAACCGTTCCCTGCTCGAACTGGGCAGAAAGCACGGGATCAAATGTGTGGCGACCAACGATGTGCATTTTGTGAACCGGGATGATGCCGAGGCGCATGACCACCTGATCTGCCTCAACACCGGCAGGGACCTGGATGATCCCACCCGTCTCCGCTATACGAGGCAGGAGTGGTTCAAGACCGTTGAAGAGATGAAGGAGGTATTCGCCGACCTGCCCGAGGTTCTTGAAAACACCCTGGAGGTCGCCGGGAAGGTGGAAACCTACGAACTGAATTCAAAGCCGGTGATGCCGCACTTCCCCCTTCCGGAAGGATTTCAGAACGAGGATGAATACCTCAGGCACCTCACGTTGGAGGGAGCCGGGAGAAGGTATGCGGAAATCTCGACCGAATTGAGGGAACGCATCGATTTCGAACTGGAGACCATCCAGCGGATGGGCTTCCCGGGTTATTTTCTGATCGTTCAGGATTTCATCAATGCGGCCCGGGAAATGGGAGTTTCCGTCGGTCCCGGCCGCGGTTCGGCTGCCGGTTCGGCCGTGGCCTATTGCCTGGGCATTACGGAAATCGACCCCATCCGGTACGACCTGCTGTTCGAGCGTTTCCTGAATCCTGACCGGATCTCCATGCCCGATATCGACATTGATTTCGACGAGGACGGAAGGGACCAGGTGCTGCACTGGGTGGCCAACAAATACGGTTACGACCGGGTGGCCCATATCATCACCTTCGGGACCATGGCAGCGAAAATGGCCATCCGTGATGTGGCCAGGATCCAGAAACTGCCCCTCCCGGAGGCCGACCGCCTGGCAAAGCTGGTCCCTGAAAGACCGGGCACCACGCTGGAGAAAGCTTACAGGGAAGTACCCGAACTGAGAAGCGAGCGGAACTCTCCCAATCCGCTCGTTTCAAACACACTCCGGATTGCGGAGCGGCTGGAGGGCTCGATCCGCCAGACCGGCCTTCATGCCTGCGGCGTGATCATCGGGAGGAACAAACTGACCGACCACCTGCCGGTCTGCACATCCAAGGATTCGGACCTGCTGGTCACCCAGTACGACGGATACCAGGTGGAGGATGTGGGGATGCTGAAGATGGATTTCCTGGGGCTGAAAACGCTTTCCATCATCAAGGATGCGGTGATCAATATCAGGGAATCCAGGGGGAAGGAGATCGATATCGAGAAGCTTCCCATGGACGACCGGGCGACCTTTGAGCTTTATTCCCGCGGGGATACCACCGGGTTGTTCCAGTTCGAATCGCCCGGCATGAAAAAATACCTGAGGGAACTTCTTCCCAACCGGTTTGAGGATCTGATCGCCATGAACGCCCTCTACCGGCCGGGACCTATGGAATATATCCCGAGTTTCATCAACCGGAAACACGGCAGGGAGAAGATCGAATACGACCTTCCCGAAATGGAGGAGATCCTGAAGGATACCTACGGGATCACGGTCTACCAGGAACAGGTGATGCTGCTGTCGAGGAGGCTGGCCGGTTTTAGCAGGGGCGAGGCCGACTCGTTGAGAAAGGCCATGGGCAAGAAGATCAAGAAGATGATGGATGAGCTCAGGGTGAAATTTGAGGAAGGCTGCCTGAAAAACGGGATCAGTGCAAAAAAGATCGGGAAGATCTGGACCGACTGGGAAGCGTTTGCCCAGTATGCATTCAACAAGTCGCACTCCACCTGTTACGCCTATGTCTCCTACCAGACAGCCTACCTGAAGGCCAATTACCCGGCCGAGTTCATGGCGGCAGTTTTAAGCAGGAACATCGCCGATATCAAAAAGATCGGCATCTTCATGGATGAATGCAGGAGGATGGGGATCTCCGTGCTGGGTCCGGATGTGAATGAGAGCAATGTGCGGTTCACGGTCAACGACAGGGGGGATATCCGCTTCGGGCTGGGAGCCATCAAGGGGGTGGGAGAGAATGCGGTGAAAAGCATCATCGAGGAGCGGAAAAAAAACGGCCGGTTCACGGACATTTATGATTTCGTCGAACGCAATGACCTCCGCCAGGTGAACCGCAAGAACCTGGAGGGACTCGTCATTGCTGGGGCGCTCGACTGCTTCGGGAATATTACCAGGAGCCAGTATATTGACACGGTGGATGAAGGCGAGCCTACCTTCATCGAGCAACTGATCAAATACGGAAACAAGATCCAGTACGAGAAGAACACCCCGCAGCAGAACCTGTTTGGAGAGATCAGCGCCATCAGCATCTCCAAACCAGAACCTCCCGCGGTGGACGAATGGCACCTGCTTGACAAGATCACCCGTGAAAAGGAACTCATCGGGATTTACCTCACCGCCCACCCGCTGGACCGGTTCAGGCTGGAGATCGATTCATTCTGCAACATCACCCTCCATGAGATGGGAGACCTGCAGCAGCACAGGGGGCGGGACCTGGTGTTCTGCGGGATCGTGAAGAACGTCAGGGACGGGGTGGACCAGTGGAGGAACAAGCCATACCTGCTGGCTCAGCTGGAGGATTACTCCGATGCTTACAACATCAGGCTCAAGAATGACGACTACGTCAACTACAGGCAGTATTTCAGTCCGGGGGTGGCGCTGATGATCCGGGCAACCGTCAACGAGTGGAGCCCGCGCGATGAACCGCACCGAAAGATCTTCTCACTGAAGTTCAAAACGATGCATATGCTCGCAGACGTCCGCGAAAAACTGGTCAGGTCCCTGGATATCACCCTGGACATCCACCAGGTGACCCGTGAACTGATCGACGAATTTGAAAGGTATACGGTCGGGGAGCACGGGAAACTGCTCAAATTCCATGTCTTCGACCCCCAGACGAACATGATGGTGAACCTCTTTTCCCGCAACAAACAGGTGGATCTGACAGACGATTTTATGGATTATCTTAAGAACCATGCCGGTTTTGAATTTCGCTTTTCATAAATGAAATTTTGCTATTTTTGATCCGTTGAATTCATTTGATTTAAACCTGATAAGATGGCATTAGAAGTAACGGACAGTAATTTTGAGGAACTGGTGCTGAAATCCGACAAACCGGTGATCGTGGATTTCTGGGCCGAGTGGTGCGGCCCCTGCCGGATGGTCGGGCCCATTGTGGAAGAAGTCGGAGCCGATTACGATGGCAGGATTGTCGTCGCCAAGCTGGATGTGGACAACAATCCCGGGGTTACGGGCAGATACGGGATCAGAAATATACCCACCCTCCTGTTCTTCAAGGACGGTGAGGTGGCTGACAAACAGGTGGGAGCGGTTCCCAAGAGCATGATCGTAAACAAGCTGGAAGGACTGCTGTAGTATTAATTCTCCCTCGGAATAAAGAAGAACGTCCCGTTCTCATCCTCCATTCCGGCGATCTTCCCGAACTGGGGTGTCTGTTGCCGGTTGTTCACCACCGCTGAGGTGACCATCCTGACGACATGCTCAATGGATACGCACTGGTCCGGATTGCCGGTCAGCACCCTGGCAAATGTCCGTGTGAACTGGCTGTTATCCACTGCAAGCTCGTACCCCGCCGATGAAAACACCTGGGATGATCTGAACCTGGTGGCTTCCCAGTCGCTGCAATCCCTATCCTTCAGTTCCCCCCGCATCGCCTGGAAGAAGGTGGGTCCTGATTCACAGGCATCGGTGATGACCAGCGTGTGGGTCAGGAAATCCGGATAGGACTGCATGGAGGCCTTCAGGGCATTGGTGTTAAAATAACTGAATTCATCATCCATTCTTGCATCCACCGGGATCCAGTAGCCGTTCTGGTTGATATATTTTCCGTGACCCGCATACCAGATCAGGATGGAGTTCACCCGGTTGCTCCGGATCAGATCCCTGAGCTCGATGGCAAAGAAGCGTTCCATTTCCTGCTTGGTCATGTCCTGCTTGTGGATGATGTTATGGATCTTGTACCCGGCCAGTGCAGCTTTCATCATGTTAATGTCCCTGCCCGGTCCCTCCAGTGATGCAAACGATTCATAGTTGGCGTTCCCGATGAAAACCGCCCATGTTTTTCCCATGGGATTGTTGGAATGGAAACGGGCATCCCTGTTCAGGGTGAAAACGGTTTCCGACCGGTTTCCGTACTCATCCTCCGCCATGACGGTGATCTCTTCCTTGTCCTCCACGCGGACCATGGCTGAAAATGCGGGATTGATGTCGCTGGGGATATAACTGGCCGAAACACTGTCAATATAGATATTCCGGATCCTGCTTTCGTCCTCCACCCTCCCTTCTATGTAAATCACAGGTTCTCCCGTATCCAGGTAAAGGATGTTGTTCTCCGATCCGTACGGGGCGATGATCTGTGCTGTTGGCGGGTCAACCTCCGTCCGCCTGAGACTGAAGATGGCCGTCTCCGCATTGTCATAGATGTCCGCCACCTGCACGATGATCTGTTCCGCCTCCCTCACATTGACGCTCGTGAGGAAGCGGTATCCGGTTTCCGTTTTCTCGACCGGAACGGTGAAATTATTCACCTGCAATGATTTGAGTTCGCTTTCGTCCTGTATCAGTCCCTTCACGGCAACGACCTCGGCCCCCAGGGGAATGTCCACGCTCTGGCCGCTTCCCGATGAGGGTTCCAGCAATGTGACCTCCGGCCTGTTATTCTCCCGCTTCAGTTCAAAGATGCGCCGTGACACTTCTTCGCGCATCTGTCCGGTGCCATCTCCGGCTGACATTTCGAGCAGTTTTTCGTAATCCTTCCTGGCTTTTTCATCATCGCCGATGGCTTCATAGGCCTGAGCCCTGAGGTAAAAGGCCTCCGCCAGATGGGGATCCAGTGCAATGACCTTGGTATAATCGATGATGGCGAATGCTTCCTGGTGCATCAGGGCATAGTGGTTCCCGCGAGCAAGATAGATCCGCGGTTCATCGGGGTATTCGATGGATGCCAGGGAGAGTACTTCGATGGCTTTGGGAAAATTCCGCGCGGCGGCATGGATCCTGCTCTGAAGGAGCATGCCCTCCAAATTGCCGGGGTCCCACCGGAGCATTTCCGTAACGGCTTCATTTGCCTGACTGTATTTTTCTCTTTTGAAAAGCAGGCCGGCCAGTGCAAAATGGGTCTCCGCAATCTGCCTGTTCATTTCAATGGACCTGGCGTAGGCTTTTTCAGCCTCATCGTACATCTGCAGTTTTTCATACACACGGGCCAAATAATAATAGCCAGTTTCGTCCTCCTGCATCCCCAGGTATTTCCTGATGTCCTCCAGGGCTTCCTGGTATCGCTCAAGTTTCAGGTAAACCAGGGATCTTACCTGGTATGCCTCAAGGTAATTCCATTTCATCTCAATGGCCCTGTCCAGCCTGGTCAGGGCAACGGTGTACCGGTCCTCCCGGAAGTGGGCGTTTCCTGAAAGATAATAGAGCTCCGCGTCCTTCCCGTTGTAACCGATGGCCCTGTCGTAATCCGTTGCGGCATGGGCATAATCGCCAAGCCTGGCATGTGCATGTGCGCGAAGGATATATGCTCTTTCGTAATCCGGATCCATTGCCAGCGCCCTGGAAAATTGTTTGATCGCGTTTTCGTATTCCCTCTTTTCAAAAAACTCCTCTCCCGCCCTGTAATATTGCCTGGCCGACTGGGCCGTCAGGAGCGGGACTCCCGTCAGCAACAGCATGGCAACCAGAAATGCAAGGCGTTTGATCATGATCCTGTAATCAGTTGTTTGTACGTTTTGTTCCGGACGAAGTTCCCCGGGGGGAGCTAATTTTCAGACAAATATATATGTTTTTTATTAAGGAAATAATCCAGCCTGATATCGTTGAAGCAATAAGTTTCATCGGGTGGCGCCTCCATTGCCGGTGCGCGCACACCTGCTCCGAAAGCAAGCTTTCCCGTGAACACCCTTGCCTCGTCCCAGAGCCCTGCATGCAGGAATGATTCGATCAGGGTGGCACCTCCTTCCACCAGGATGGAGATGATCTTCTGACCGGCCAGTTCCTCCAGCATATCCCCGAGATCGTACAATGTATCCATTGCGATTCTGCGGGTCTTTCCCGAATACCTTCCTCCCGCACCCGTGAAGATGATGGTTTCCTGGGAACCGTCCAGTATATGAGAACCATCAAAAATCCTGCCACTCCTGTCCATCGTGATCCTCACCGGTTGATCCCCCGTCCACTTCCTCACATTCAGCCTCGGGTTATCCGTCAGAATCGTGTGGGTCCCCACCATCACACCGGCTTCTTCCGATCTCCATTTGTGGACAAGCGTCCTGCATACTTCGTCCGTGATCCAGTTCGTTCCGATCGGGGCTCCGGGTTCCCGCTCCAGGTCGATGAATCCGTCGCCTGTCTGCGCCCATTTCAGGACCACATAGGGCCTTTTTTCGGTATGGTAAACAAAAAACCTGCGGTTCATGTGGTACCCTTCCCGGTCCAGGCAGCCTGTCGCCACCTGCACTCCGTGTGCTCTCAGATACTCAACCCCCCGGCCGCTCACGCTGGGAAAAGGATCGATGTTGGAAACCACCACCCTCCTGATCCCTTTCTGGTGGATCAGCAGGGAACAGGGAGGGGTTTTCCCGTGGTGTGCGCAGGGCTCCAGGTTCGCATACAGGGTGGCTTCAGGCAGAACCGACTGGTCCTTTACGGAACGGATGGCGTTGACTTCTGCGTGGGGCCCGCCGAACTCGTGGTGATACCCTTCTCCGATGACCCTCCCTTTGTGCACGATCACGCAGCCCACGATGGGATTGGTGTGGGTCAGGCCCAGCCCCTTCCCGGCCAGCTCAAAACACCGGCGCATATAGATTTCATCCGCATTGTCCGTTCTCATGGAGAAATTGTTAAATTTAAAGCATGCTCCAGCCGGATGCAACCATGCGACAGACCGGAGAGTATCTCCGCCGTGAAATCCGAAGGACCTATCCTGAGGGAGAGACCACCTCCATGATCCGTCTGATCATGGAACACCTGGGATTCGATCCCCGGTTGCCGGTCACGGATCCTGACCTGAGACCCGGACCGTCTGCCGTGGCACAAATTAATGAAATTGTATCCGAAATTCATACAAATAAACCGATTCAGTACATCCTGGGATATACTTTCTTCCATGATCTGAAGATCCATCTGAATCAACAGGTGCTCATCCCGAGGCCGGAGACCGAGGAGATGGTGTACCGGATCATTTCGGAAACCCTTTCGCCCCCCCTCCGCGTGCTGGATGTGGGAACCGGATCGGGATGCATCGCCCTGGCGCTCAAGCAGCGCTTCCCGGAGGCGACCGTTTACGGGATGGATGTGAGCGGGGAGGCGCTGGAGATGGCCAGGCTGAATGCCGCGCATCATTTTCTGGAGGTGCGATGGCTTCAGGCGGATATCAGGGGAGCGTTGCAGGAGGAGGTCAGCAGGGATTTTGACCTGATCGTCAGCAATCCGCCCTATGTGCTGGAAAGCCAGCGGGCAGCCATGGAGGACAATGTGCTGCGGTTCGAACCGGGTCAGGCATTGTTCGCGGACAGGAACCATCCCCTGGAGCTCTATGGAAAAATCGGCGAATTTGCGTCCAGGCACCTGCACCCGGGGGGAACCCTGTGGGTGGAGATCAACGAACAGCTGGGAGAGGAAACTGCAAAGACAATACAACAATCCGGACTCGGAGAGGTGACCATCCTCCGGGATATCCACGAAAAGGAACGGTTCATCAAAGCAACCCGGTAAGGGATGAAATACAAAGAAGCACTTGAACGCGCTGCCGCGCTCTGCAGCAGTCAGGAAAGGAATACACGCTACATGCTCCGGAAGCTTTCGGAATGGGACGTGAGCGAAAAGGATGCCGGAAAGATCATTCAGAAGCTGAAGGAGGAGAAGTTCCTGGATGACGAACGGTATGCTTCCTTCTTTGTGAAGGACAAATTCAGGTTCAACCGCTGGGGCAAAATCAAGATCCGGTACGCACTCAGGCAGAACGGGATCACCGAACAGATCATAGAAACAGCTCTGGACCAGATGGACCAGGAGGAGTATGAAAAGGTATGCCGGGAACTGCTCGCGCAGAAATCTGCAACCCTGAAAGAGACCGGCTCCTATGAAAAAAAAGCCCGGCTGATGAGATTCGCCTCCCAGCGCGGTTTTGAGACCGACCTGATCTACAGGATCCTGCATATGGATGAGTAACCCCGGCGACGGCCTTCCTTACCGGTACATATTTCTTTATATCTTTGCTCCAAATTTTACATCAGATGATCACGACCGAACAGATCAAGGACCTGAATGAACGCCTGGATGCGTTAAGGAGGCATCTTTGACGTGGATGGCAAAACCGCCCGGATCAAAGAGGAGGAAGAAAAAACGCGGATTCCCGGTTTCTGGGATGATCCGAAATCAGCAGAGGACCTCCTTCGCAATATCGCCAGGCTGAAAGCATGGGTGGACGGATACGAAAAGGTCCGGACCGCTGTGGATGACCTGAATGTCCTGTTCGAATTCCTGGAAGCCGGCGAAGCATCCGAAAAGGAAGTGGATGAACAGTACGAGAAAACCCTTGTGCTGACCGAGGATCTGGAATCCAGGAACATGCTGCGGAATGAAGAAGACAGCCTGGGTGCCATATTGAAGATCAACTCGGGAGCGGGAGGCACCGAAAGCCAGGACTGGGCGGAGATGCTCATGCGGATGTACATCCGCTACGGGGAGATGCACGATTACAAGGTGCGCGAGCTGCACCGGGTCGATGGTGACGACGCCGGACTCAAATCGGTCACCCTAGAATTTGAGGGAGATTATGCATATGGTTTTCTGAGAAGCGAAACAGGGGTGCACCGCCTTGTGAGGATCTCCCCGTTCGATTCCAATAAACGCCGTCATACCTCGTTTGCCTCCGTGTTCGTCACCCCCATTGTGGATGAATCCATCGAGGTGGTGATCAATCCCGCCGACCTGGAATGGGATACGTTCCGATCAGGCGGGGCCGGCGGCCAGAACGTGAACAAGGTGGAAACCGGTGTACGGGTGAAACACCTGCCGACCGGCATTACGGTGGACAATACCGAAACCAGGTCCCAGCTCAAGAACAGGGAAAATGCCATGCGGATCCTCAAATCCCACCTGTATGAGATGGAGCTCAGGAAAAAAAGGGAAAAGCAGGCGGAAATCGAGGGAAACAAGATGAAGATCGAATGGGGATCCCAGATCCGGAACTATGTCCTGCATCCCTACAAGCTGGTGAAGGACCTGCGTACAAATTACGAAACCGGAAATGTCCAGGCCGTACTGGACGGGGAACTGGACGGATTCATCAAGGAATACCTGATGCAGTCCGGCGGCAGCACCGTATCCGCCTGAGCCGTATCGGTTCATCAGCAGTTTCCCTGCCGCAGGTTTCATGAAAGAGCCCTGCGGCAGGGAGAGTGCGCGGGAGGGGAATCAGGTAAAGATGATCTGCGTGTTCTCGCCCCCGCACATGGCATAAAATTCCCCGACGGTGAGCACATCCTTCACCTCATCCCACAGGTCCTCCTTCTCGAGCTTGAACATATCCATTGCCAGTTTACAGGCATAGATCTCTCCCCCGCCCGCGGTGATCATCTCCAGGAATTCATCCACCGGAGGGATGTCCAGTTTTGCCATCTGGCTTTTCATCATCGCCGACACCCCGGCTTCCACGCCGGGCAGCATCCCCAGGATCGTCGGGAAAGGGAGTCCGCCGGGTGCCCTGAGTCCAGGATTCCCCACGGTGGCCGTTTTGATCCGGTTCATGTATTTTTTGGTGATCGCGTCGAGCCCGAAAAAGGTGAAGAACACTTTGGCTTCGATGCCCTCCATCACTGCCCCGTTGGCCATGACCAGGGTGGCATACACATCCTCGATGGTGCTTTTCGCACAAATGATGCAAACCTTCTTCAAAGGTGTTTCTGTTGTCTTTGCCATTTTTTATGTTTTTTTTCTGTTTTAGCAATTCATCCTTCACTTGGAATATCATGCCTGCCGTTCGCCAGTTCCGTAACCGTTCACCAGATCAGGGACGGCAGTCCGGTTCCGGGACGACAGACCGGTTCCGGTTACACGCAACTCGCCGGTTTCTGGATCCCTGCGTATTTGGACGAAAGCTTGAGCGGTCCCCCGGGAAACAGCTGGTAAAGTCCCTTGATATCCGTGATCCCGGATTTCCCCACTTTCCTGATCGTCAGCGTTTCTCCTTTTGCACTGCTCTCCCTCAGGAATTCCAGTACCTCGTAATGCTTTTCAGTGAGTTCGATCCCGTCCTCCTTTGCCATTTCGGCCGCGATTTCGCGGTTCCACTGGGAAGGATCAACCATGTACCCTTCATCATTGACCTCGATGGTCTTGCCTGCAATTGTTTTTTGTGCCATAATCTTTTTTTTATGATTGATATGTTTGATTGCTGTCCCTGCTGAGGTTTTTCATGAAAGTCATAAAGAAACCCAGGGCTCTTTTCATTTCGGGTTTGTTCATTTCACGCATCACCCTGAAAACAGAGTACTGCGGGATATCCGCGGTTTCCATGCTGGAGAAAACCTTTACCGCGTTGTCCACCGATCTCAGTACTTCGGGCTGGGTAAGGTTTTTCAGCGTATCGATGATCGTCACCACATTGTCTGCCAGCAGACGCACATCTTCAACACTGTAATGGGTGACAATATTATCGATAATCGCCCCGAATTCCCTGATAAACTCGAAATATCCCTTCTGTTCAAATTCATGGAGTTTCCGGGTGGCGTCAATGATCACCTCGTTGGCAATGGGGCCTGCATCCCGCATCAGATCCAGCACGCTGCCGAGTGTGTCCAGCATGGAACTGAAATTCCCGATGTTCTGCGCAAGCCTGATCCCCAGCTCCCTGATCTGGTCGGGTTCGATCACTACCTCGTGTTCATCCAGTGATTTCACCGTGGAATCATAGATATCCTTCCCGATGATGGATGCATCAGCAATGAAATCTTCCACTGCCTGGGATTTCAACCGCTGCTGGTTCACGTATTCCAGGATCGTATCCACCTTGCGGTTCAGCTCGGCGATCTGTTGTGTCGTATTTTCAGCCATCTTTGCTCCTGTTAGTCAACATCATTCTTCTTTCCGGCCATGGTCATGTGCGCTTCGATGGGCATTTCCCTGCCACGCAGCAGAATATGCCAGTAGATCCACCGGAAAAGCATCTTTCCATAGTGATTGATCTTTGTATTCTTCAATAATCCGAACGGCCCGATCCCCGGCAGCGGGAAAGTTCCGGGAAGCGGTTCCGTATCGTAATTAAAGTCGATCAGGGCTCCTTTCCCGTAGCCTGTTTCAATGTAACAGTTGGCGTGTCCGTCGAATTTTGCTTTCAGCGGTCTGTTCTCAATGGCATTCATCAGGTTCTCAAAAAGCACCTCCGCTGCAAAGTGGGCCACGGAGCCAGCCTTTGAAGTGGGGATGTTGGCAGCATCGCCAAGCACGAATATGTTCCCGTATTTTTTGGACCGCAGGGTTTCACTGTCGGTATCCACAAAGTTCATATCATCTCCGAGCCCGCTGCGTGCGATCATTTCCGAGCCCATGTTCACGGGGACAATGGTGAGCACGTCGAACGGGATCTCCTGCTCATCGTAGGACCTGATCACCTTCTTTTCATTATCCACACTTTCCAGGTAGAAATCAGGGACCACTTTGATATCCTTTTCGTCCAGCAGCTGGCTCAGCATTTTCGTGGCAATTGGCTTGGTGAAAGCTCCCGAAAGGGGCGTTACGTAAGTGATATCCACTTTATCCCTGATCCCCTTCTCGGTAAAATAGGCCTCGGCAAGACAAACGAATTCGATGGGTGCCACGGGACATTTGAATGGCATTTCAGCAATGCACAGCACCAGTTTTCCCCCTTCCCACGATTTGAAGAACTTCTGCAACGCCACGGCGCCCTCAATTGTGTAAAAATCAAAAATGCTCTTGTACCAGAGTTCACCGGCAAGGCCGGGGGTCTCTTCCGGCCGGGTCTGGACACCGGTGGCAATGATCAGGTAATCATAACTGAGGCTGGTCCCGTCCATCAGGAATACCTTGTTCTGGTCTGCTTCCACCCGGTCTATTTCCTGGTAAATGACTTTCACCCCGGCAGGAAAGAAGTCTCCCTTCGGTTTGATCACATCAGATTTTTGATAGATCCCGAAAGGAATGAACAGGAATCCGGGCTGGTAGTAGTGGGTCTTGTCCTGGTCTACGATCGTGATCTCCCATTCCAGGCGGTCCAGTACCCTGTGAAGTTTGTTCGCCATCATTGTACCTCCGGTACCGCCACCAAGGATCAGAATTTTTTTCATTATTATTGTTGCTTAATGATTCAGCGGCAAAAGTAGCCGGACAGGACCTGTTGTGAAACAAATCACATATGATAGTTGTCATATGATGACAATTATCATCTTTAAATATGTTTACTGGCATTTTACATGGATCCGGGCTGTACATGCGAGTTGTGTGAGTTGAGAGAGCTCTTCTTCGACAAACTGGAAGGGGCGCACCTGGAAATCGTATGTTCCGGGAGAGTGGAAAAAACATTCGGAAAAGGGGAAACGATCATCAGGGAAGGCACCCTGATCAGGGATTTCATTTACCTGAAAAGCGGACTCGTGAAGTTGTACCGGACGGACGGTACCGGGAAAGAGCAGATCATCACCATTGCAAAGCCTTATGACTATATCAGCCTGCTGAGCGTCTTCTCAAATGACCGTTACCAGTATTCGGTCACCGCACTGGAGGATTCGGTCACCTGAAACCTGGATATGAAAGATGTAAGAAAAATGGCCGGGGAGAACGGGAGCCTGGCCCTGAACCTGCTGAAGCACATGAGCAGGGTGGCCGACAAGATCATCCTCGACTCCCTGGAGATCAGGAAAAAACATCTGAGGGGACGGGTGGCATACCTGCTGGTATTCTTCTCACAGAATGTGTACCTCTCCCCTGAATTTGACCTTCCCCTGAGCAGAAAAGAGATGGCCGATTATGTCGGGATGACCACCGAAAATGTGATCCGGACCCTCAGCGAGTTCCGCAGGGACGGGATCCTCAAGATCTACGGCAAGACCATCCGGATCGAGAACATGGACACCCTGAAATCGGTTGCCGAATTCGGCTGATTGATTCTCCCCGCTGCAAGCCCACACCTTATCTTCTTTTTTATCATCAATTTTGTTAATTATTATATATTATGTAATTATTTATTTGTTTTTAGTTATAATTTAGTATTTTTAAGCCGTATAAAATGTCAATATGTAATTTAAGCAATGGATCATGTGCGGAATTTCAGTATATACCGGAAGCGACAAAATGATGCGGCTCCGTGCGGCTGGTGAATTTCAGAAAATCAAATACAGGGGGCCTGACAACACCGTTATGGCTGACTTCGGAGAGCGGGGCTGGATGGGCTTCCACAGGCTGAAGATCATCGACACTTCCGATGACGGGAACCAGCCGCTGGTGTACCGGCACCTTCACCTGGTGGCCAACGGGGAGATCTATAATTACAGATCTTTAAAGAAGGTGTATGGTGACAGGTTTCCGTTCCAATCTGAAAGCGATTGCGAGGTGATCCTTCCCATGTTCATGGAGCTGGGGATGCTGGAAACCGCCAGGAGACTGGATGCGGAATTTGTCTGCGTGATCTATGATTCGCTGCGCGACAGGTACTATGCCGCCAGGGATCCGGTGGGCATCCGTCCGATGTTCTACGGCTATACGGATGAGGGGAGCATCATGTTCGCAAGCGAAATGAAAGCATTGAGCGGACTTTGCCGGGCGGTGAAACCCTTTCCCCCGGGGCATATCTACGACGGTGAAAAATTCCGATGCTACAGGGATGTGTCCAGGGTGGAACAATACACGGATGATCAGATGGAGGAGGTGCTGGAGAAGATCAACCTGTTGCTGACGAAAGGGGTTGAAAAGAGGCTTCATGCGGATGTGCCCGTGGGTTTTCTGTTGAGCGGGGGACTCGATTCCAGTCTGGTGTGTGCCATCGCGGCCCGGATCCTGGACCGGCCGATCCGGACCTTTGCCGTGGGGATCAACATCGATCCCATTGACACCCGGTATGCACGCATTGTTGCCGATTACCTGGGGACAGACCATACAGAGGTGCTTTTTAACAGGCAGGATATCTTTGATACACTGAGTACGCTGATCCATAAATTGGAGACCTATGACATCACCACAATCAGGGCCTCCATGGGAATGTACCTGGTCAGCAAATACATCTCGGAACATACGGATATCAAAGTGCTGATGACAGGGGAGATCAGCGATGAGATCTTCGGATACAAGTACACCGATTTTGCACCCACTCCCCATGCATTCCAGAAAGAAGCGGAAAAACGGATCAGGGAAATCCACATGTACGATGTGCTGCGTGCGGACAGGAGCATTTCCTCCAACGGACTGGAGGCAAGGGTGCCTTTCGGAGACCTGGATTTTGTGGAATATGTGATGCGGATCCCGCCCGAAAAGAACATGAACTTCACGGGGATCGGGAAATATTTGCTGAGGAAGGCATTCGAGGGAGATTACCTGCCCGGGGAGATCCTCTACCGGGAAAAAGCGGCCTTCTCGGATGCCGTGGGTCACAGTGTCACCGACAGCCTGAAGTCCTATGCGGAGGAAATGTACAGCGATGCGGACTTGCTGAGCGCACAGGTCCGTTACCCGCATGCCACCCCCATCTCAAAGGAGTCGCTCATGTACCGGGACATTTTTGAGACTTACTTCCCCGGACGCTCCGAAGTAGTGGTGGATTTCTGGATGCCCAACCGGGACTGGGAAAATTGCGATGTGAACGATCCCAGCGCCCGGGTGCTTCCCAACTACGGCAGCAGCGGGCAGTAGCTGCGGGAATTATCTGGTCACTGCGGTGAAACTCCCGGTAACCGTCACTTTTTCCTCAAACTGAATCTCTTCAACCGGGCTGATAATGGTACGGTAAAGGTCAAGGGAAAAGCCATCGACCCTGACATAGCTGCCCGTCACCTCAGCCCTGATGGACTGGATTGTTCCGGACAGAGATTCATCAAATGAATATAATCTGGCATTGATCTCTGCGGATGTCCCGACTGCCTGGTCACTTGTTGATAATGTCGCATAACCGACACGTACTTCACCGGATTGAGCACCACCTGTACTGACAAGCAGAGTCAACCCGCCAACAGGAGCAGAGTCTTTCTGGTCACTCTCATCTTCAGGTCCCAGTACGATGGTCCCGGCTAATTGTGAACCTTCCCCGCCTGATACGATCCAGTTCGTGAACTTACCGGAATAGGATTTACCAGTTCCCACAACTGTGAACATATATTCACCTTCGCCGGGCCCGGAAATCTCCTCTGAGCAGGCAATCATCAATAACAAAGCAGCAAATAATGGAAATTTTTTCATCTGATCAGGTTTAGGGTTATAACATATATATTCTGGTCCTGTCGGAAGGGTGCCGGTTTATGCCCGGATTCCAATTGGAAACACCTCATCGCCGGATCAATCTGATAACCACGATTCGAATTGAAAGTTGTCGGTGCTCATCCTAAATAATTGTTAAAAAACGTGTTAATGGATCCCGGATTGGATTTTTCCGATTTTTCTTGACTTGGGCTGATTATTGTCGTATTATTGTACGAATTATGTATTATTTTACATATTTCGTATAATAATGGTCATATCGTCCAATACTGATTTTTCCAATCCAAAACGGGACCAGATCCTGAAGACAGGACGGGAACTCTTCTGGAAATTCGGATTCAGGAGAGTGACCGTCGAGGAGCTCTGCAGGGAGGCCGGGGTAAGCAAAATGACTTTCTATAAGTTCTTTGCCAACAAGATGGACCTGGCCAAAACAATCATGAATGACTTCGGGGAGGAATCCATTGCCAGGTACCGGGCCATCATGGACAGTGACCTGACCTACCCGGAAAAGGTACTCGGGTTGCTCCGGCTGAAGGAGGAACAGACCGAATCGATCAGTAATGAGTTCTTCAGGGATTACACCAGCCAGGCCGATCCGGAAATGCAGGAACATGTGCGGGAGATGTCGGCCGGGGTATTTCAGATGTTCATGGATGATTTCTCAAAGGCGCAGCAGGAGGGGGACATCCGGAAGGATGTGAAGGTGGAATTCATCCTTTATTTCCTGAATCACATGATGGAAATGGTTCAGGATGAAAAATTGCTGGCCCTGTACGACACCCCGCAGGACCTGGCGATGGAATTTATAAATTTTTTCTTTTACGGGCTGATCGAGCGGGACAAGAAATGATGAAGCGGGAAATGCACATATGCGGGATCTTTGGCAGCATCATTGCCATCTGGCTGCTTTTCCCGGGCCGCTCACCGGCCCAGACGGCAGAATTCAGCGGTCAGGCCATCGGATGGACGTTGATCAATCCCCCGGAACCCTTCCAGCTGCAGGGGGGATTGCGGTATATCCCGGAGGTTTCATTCACCCTGCCGGCGGGCAGGTTCAACATGGACGGGGAGTTTTCGGCCAACCTGTGGGGAACCGCTACCGCCTGGGCGGGGGACAGCATCCCCACCGACTGGAAAATCTCCCCCTACCGGATGTGGCTCAGCTTTTACGGGAACCAGTTCGAGATCAGGGCCGGACTGCAGAAGATCAATTTCGGATCGGCCGTGCTCTTCCGGCCCCTCATGTGGTTCGACCGGATCGATCCCCGCGATCCGCTGCAGCTGACCGACGGGGTATACGGGATCCTGGGGAGGTATTATTTCCTCAACAATGTCAATCTCTGGGCGTGGGGATTGTACGGGGATGACAAAACGAAGGGATGGGAGGTGTTCCCCTCCCGCAAGAACAGCATCGAGCTGGGCGGACGCGTACAGGTCCCCTTGTTCACCGGCGAGGTGGCCGGCTCATACCATCACCGCACGGCCGATCCCCGCGGGGTGATCCCGGATTCAGTGATCCGCGAAACATCCATTCCGGAGAACCGGATCGGCCTGGATGCCAAATTCGACCTGGGGGTGGGTTTCTGGCTGGAGGGGACGGTCATCCACCAAGACCTGGAATTCAGCAACCTGAAATATACATCCATGATGAATGCGGGAATGGACTATACATTCAACCTGGGCAACGGACTGACCATGATGACCGAAGGTTTCGGATACCTTCGGGGCAGGAGGCTGTTCGGATCCGATGAACATCTTGTGTTCGGTCTGCTTTCGGCCTCTTATCCCCTGACGATCATTCACAACCTGAGCGCCATGGTGTTCTATGATTTTACGAACCATGACCTGTACCGGTTCGTGAACTGGTCCATCACATTTGACCGCTGGAGCTTCTACGTGATGGGATTCTGGAATCCCGACACCTACCAGCTATACAATTTTGATACGCGGACAAATCTGTACAGCGGCTGGGGCTTCCAGCTGATGGCAGTATTCAACCATTAAAGACCATCATTTAAGGATACACAGAAATATGCATGCAATGAAAAACGGCACCATTATTACCATTGAGAACATGGCCAGGCACTATCCCGTAGGGGGAGGGAGATTCACCGCGCTGAGCGAAGTCAACCTGACCTTCAGCAGGGGAGAATTCACGGGGATTGTCGGGCCCAGCGGTTCCGGCAAAACCACCATGCTGAACATCATCGGATCCCTGGACACTCCTTCGGAGGGGGTGACCGATGTGCTGGGAACAACCTCGAAAGAGATGACACCCAGGGTGGCCGCCACCCTCCGGAAAAAACACATCGGGTTCATCTTCCAGACCTACAACCTGATGTCGGTCTACACGGTTTACGAGAACGTGGAATTTCCCCTGCTGCTGCTGAAAATGTCTGCTTCGGATAGGAAAAAGGCTGTCCTGGATGCCCTGGAATGGGTGGGACTGACCGACAAGATCAAATCAAAACCGCCCCAGTTGTCCGGCGGGGAAAGCCAGCGGGTGGCCATTGCCAGGGCGATGGTGAAAAGGCCGGAGCTGGTCCTTGCCGATGAGCCCACTGCCAACCTGGATGCAAAAAACTCTCACCATATCCTCCGTACCATGGAAGAACTGAACCGGGAACTCCAAACCACCTTCATTTTTGCCACCCATGACGACAAGGTGATCCAGTACCTGCGGAGGATCATTACACTGGAAGACGGAAGGGTCGTCTCGGATGAACAGGTAAAACAGTAAATCTCATTGTCATGATCGCATTCAAGCTTGCATACAGAAACCTCGTGGGCGCGGGACTCCGCACCTTTCTGATCGTGTTCGTTCTGTCGGTTTCCTATGTGCTGATCATTTTCATGAACGGGCTGTACCGGGGATGGGAAAGAGAGGGCAAGTTCGAAATGATCAGGTGGGAAGTGGGCCAGGGGCAGTACTGGCAGGAAAACTATGATCCCTATGATCCCGTCACACTGACCGATGCGCATGCACCGTTGCCGGCTTCGTTTGAACGGGCAGCTGAAAATGGTTCTGCCGCTGCCATTCTGGTCACCCAGGCAACGGTCTACCCGGAAGGGAGGATGCTCGGAATTATGCTGAAAGGGATCAATGCCGGCCAGGAGGTACTTGCGATTCCCACTGACCTGCTTATCCCGAAGGATAACGAGATCCCTGCGCTGATCGGGACCCGGTTTGCACAAAACGCCAATGTGGCCGAGGGCGATAACATTCTGGTACGATGGAGGGATGTGAACGGGACCTTCGATGCAACAGAACTGACCGTTTCGGGGATTTTCAACAGTTCCGTCCCCGTGGTTGATCAGGGCCAGGTCTGGATCCCGCTTGACAGGTTACAGCAAATGACCGGCATGCCTGGAGAAGCCACCATTCTGGTCATCGGGGAGGATGCCGGTCTGCCTGCCGAGGTGGCCGGGTGGGAATTCCAGGGCCATGATGTACTCTTTGCGGAACTGGACCAGATGATCAAGACCAAATCCATCGGAGGGTCTGTATTCTATCTGATCCTGCTCGCCCTTGCCCTGCTGGCCGTTTTCGACACGCAGGTGCTTTCCATATTCCGCAGGCAACGGGAGATCGGCACATACATTTCCATGGGCATGACCCGCCGCCAGGTGGTGGGACTGTTCACCGTTGAGGGTGCCATGCATGCCATTCTCGCGCTGCTGGTCGGAGCTGTCTACGGGATCCCCATGCTTTTGTACGTGGGTTCGAAAGGACTGGGCATGCCCGAAGGGACCGATTCATTCGGACTGGCGGCCGCGCAGCGCATCATGCCATATTACAGTGCTGCCCTGGTCCTGGGAACGGTGATCCTGGTTGTGATCGCCACCACCATCGTCAGCTACATGCCCGCACGGAAAATCGCGAAAATGAATCCGACCGAAGCCATCAGGGGAAAAATACAATGACAAAAAAATGAAAACACCATGTTGAAATTTTATCTGAAAGGCCTGTTCAGGGACCGCTCCAGGAGCCTGCTGCCTATCATCGTTGTAACCATCGGTGTGACCCTGGTGGTACTGGCAAACTCATGGGTGACAGGTGTACTCGAAGATATGGTTGTCTTCAATGCCCGTTTCGCAACCGGTCATGTGAAGATCATGAGCCGGTCCTACTTCGAGAACAGGAGCCAGCAACCCAATGATCTTGCCCTGATCGGCACGTCAGCATTAATGGATTCCCTTATATCACAATATCCTGAAATGGAATGGGTGGAAAGGATCCAGTTCGGGGGACTGGTGGATGTGCCCGATGAGAACGGGGAAACCAGGACCCAGGGCCCCGGCGGAGGAATGGCCGTGGACCTGTTGTCGGATGATAGCGGGGAATTAGAAAGGCTGAATCTGGAAAAATCCATGGTGAAGGGAAGGATCCCCCAGACTCCTTTTGAGATCATCCTGAGTGACCAGTTCGCCGGGAAACTGGAAGTGGAGCCGGGGGACCAGGTGACCCTGATCAGCTCCACCATGTACGGGGCAATGTCCATTACCAATTTTACTGTATCCGGGACCATTAAATTCGGCACTGCTGCGCTGGACCGGGGTGGCATGGTAGCCGACATCAGCGGGATCCGGCAGGCACTGGATATGACCGATGCCACCGGGGAGATCCTTGGATACTTTCCTTACGGGGAATATGATGATGTGGAAGCCTCATCCTTTGCCGCCGCATTCAACGAAAAATACAGTGACCCCAATGATGAGTTTTCTCCCATGATGGCCACACTGCGTGAACAGAGCAACATGTCCGGGTTCCTGGACCTGATCGATTATTTCAAGGGGATCATTGTGACCATATTCGTGGTGGTGATGTCCATCGTCCTCTGGAATTCAGGACTGCTTGGAGGGCTCCGTCGTTATGGCGAAATGGGTCTCCGCATGGCCATCGGCGAAGAGAAGGGCCACATATACAGGAGCCTGATCATCGAATCTGTTTTCATTGGCCTGGCTGGCTCGGTGTTAGGCACACTGTTTGGGCTTTTCTTTTCATCCCTGATGGCCAGGGGGATCGATATCAGCGGCATGATGCAGAACTCGACCATGATGATGCAGGGGGTTATGAAAGCAAAAATTACCCCGATCGCTTACTACCTGGGCTTTTTCCCCGGGCTCATCGCCACGGTACTGGGGACTGTCCTGGCCGGGATCGGGATTTATAAACGACAGACAGCACAATTATTTAAAGAATTACAGGCATGACATACACAATACGCATGGCAGCAGGAATGTTGCTGATTGGTTCGGCAGTTGTTGCACAACCTTCAGGAAAAGAGATCCTGGACAGGATCGACCAGAACATGTCGGCCGAATCCAGGTATGTGAAATCGAAAATGATCATTCATGGCCCCCGTACCTCACGGACCATTGAATCGGAAACCTGGGCAGCGGGAGAATCTGCCTTTACCGAGTATCTTGCCCCGGCAAGGGAGCGGGGAACAAAGATGCTGAAGCTGGAAGACCAGCTCTGGATCTTCTCCCCTGCCACAGACAGGACCATCCAGCTGTCGGGTCATCTGCTCCGGCAGTCGGTGATGGGATCAGACCTGTCCTACGAGGACATGATGGAAGACCCGGACCTGGCAAGTAAATATGATGCGGTGGTGACGGGATCCGAGGCGGTGGAAGACAGGGATTGCTGGATCGTCGAGATGCATGCGAAAACAGAGGATGTTGCCTACCAGAAAAGAAAACTCTGGGTGGACAAGCAAAGGTATGTTCCACTTAAGGAGGAACTCTATGCCAAGAGCGGAACACTGCTAAAAAAAACGGAACTGTCCGACATACAGAAGCACGGCTCCCGCTGGTATCCGGGAAAGATCGTCTTTAAGGACATGCTGAAGACAGGATCCGGTACGGAATTTATCGTGGACGAGATCTCCTTCAACGTGGAAATCCCTGAATACCTTCTCAGCAAAGCCGCGCTCCGGTAAGCCTGCTCACAGGGAGATGATGGCGCTCTGAATGGTCAGGGACTGGTTCTTCAGGTTGTTCACATCCCCCTTCAGCAGTTCGAGCCTGGAACGGAGCTGGGGCAATGATTCCTGCAACCTTTGCTGATCGACGGTTAGAGTGGTCAGCTCCGCTTCCATCTCCTGGATCTCCAGGGCATCGGTTTCGTCGGCGATTTTCCCGTTGATCTTGTCGATTTTCTTTCCCAGTTTGCCGACTTCTTTTTCGCCTTTGCTCAGCTCCTTTCCAAGGGATTTGATCTCCTTTTCGGCCGCCTCGATGCGTTCCTTGTATGAGCGCTCGTAATGGTAGGACATGAACTCCTTTGCATAATTCCGAAGGTTGGTCATCTCCTGATTCCATTGCTCGCTGTTCAGGTAGATGTCATACCCCAGCTTGAAGGCGATCCCCACCGTGTTGTAACTCTCAAACGGGGATCCGCGCCCGATCAGATCTCCCACTTTGGTTGAAACCGCCGGGATGGATACCTCCTCGGCGATCAGCAGGTTGGTTCCCTTGTTTTTCATTTTGATCTTGCTCCGTTCCTTGCAGTAGTCCTTCAGGTGATCCAGGGCATTGTCGATTTCACCTTCCACGGGAAAAACCCAGGCGGTGGCGTTGTTGCCGTCAATGACGATGTCCTGTTCCTGCAGGAACAGATGCTGCTGGGCCAAAAGCGTTACCGGTAAAAGCAGTGCCGCAACCAGTATGGATACATTCCTTTTCATAATATTTGAGGTTTAGTGGTGCGTTCGATAAATTTCTGGTAATAAGTTAAACAAAATCCCGGGATCAAAAAATGATTACATTTATATTATGAAAGGAAAAATCGTGGTATTCGCATTACTGGCAGGTGCAATGACCGCCCCGGCACAGGTAAAAACCCCGGTCCTGTCCGGAAAAGAAAAACTGCAGATGTACGCTTCCCATGAACAAATGCGGGAGACTTCCCCCTACGGGGAACTGCACTGGCAGTATTTGGGCCCCACTAACATCAGCGGGAGGTGCACCGATGTGGAAGCGGTGGGACCGAAAGGCAAAAATTACACCATCTGGGTAGCCTCCGCTTCAGGCGGGGTATGGAAAAGCGTGAACGAGGGAGTGACCTTCGAACCGGTGTTCGAACACCAGGGGACCTCCACCATCGGCGACCTGGCCGTCAGTCCCTCCGATCCCGATGTGGTCTGGGTGGGCACCGGTGAAGCCAACATATTCAGGTCCTCCAATGCGGGATGTGGGGTCTGGAAAACCACCGACGGGGGCGATACCTGGACCCACATGGGTCTGGAAGAGACCTTCACAGTCTCCAGGATCCTGATCCACCCGGAAAACCCCGAAATCGTGTATGTGGCTTCCCCGGGGCACGAATGGACCCTGAACAAGGAACGGGGATTGTTCAAAACCACCGATGGTGGAAAAACCTGGGAGAAGATCCTGTACAAGGGACCCGAGAGCGGGGTGAACGACATGGTGATGGATCCCCGCGACCCGGATGTATTATACGCTACCACCTGGCAGCGGACCCGGCTCAAGTGGAACGACCCCCGCACATACGAAAACCATCATAACAACGGCGTCTGGAAGACAACCGACGGAGGAAAAACCTGGGAACAACTCACGAAGGGATTGCCAACATCGAAATACATGGGCCGCACGGGCATTGACATTGCACGTTCCAGCCCCGATGTGGTCTATGCCTATGTGGATGATTACGAAATTGCCTTTAAAGCGGAGGAGGGGGAACTGGATTCCTACGGCCGACCGAAACAGGATGTGATCAAAGGAGCCACGGTTTACAGGTCGGACAATGCAGGAGCGTCCTGGCGGCAGGTGAGCGGACTGACAGAGGAAAGCAAGAAATACATGTCGGGCCATTCGGGCACCTACGGCTGGGTATTCGGACAAATGCGGGTGGATCCCAATGATGCGGACAGGGTGTATACCCTGGGGCTCTATATCAACGTATCCACCGACGGGGGAGCCACTTTCGAGCCCATCGGGGAGAGCATCCATGTGGACCAGCACGGGATGTGGATCGATCCGGATAACTCCAATTATATCCTGGCGGCCCATGACGGGGGGATCAGCGTGTCCTACGACCGCGGGAAGAACTGGCGCAGTCTGATCCCCGAGCTTCCCCTGGCCCAGTTCTACAACGTGGAATACGACAGACATGAACCTTTCCGGGTCTTCGGATCGGTCCAGGACCACCACAGTTTCTACACCGAAGTGGACCTCTCCCGGGGAAGGGACAGGATCCGTCCCTCCCGGTGGGAATACACCCTGGGGGCCGAAGGAAGCACCCACCAGGTGGATCCGAGGGACAACAACACCATTTTCGCTTCCCTGTTTTACGGGAAACTGGCCAGGGCCACCGTGGACGGATATCCGGATGACAGGGAGTGGCTCCTTCCGGAGAATTTCCCGGAAGAACCGGAGGCCAGGGGACAGTGGATGGCTCCCACCCTCCTCTCCTCGCACAATCCCGATATTGTTTACCATGGCCTTCAGTATGTCCTGAGATCCGCCGACGGAGGGGGGACCTGGGACCGGATCAGTCCCGATCTCACCTACAATGATCCCGGCAAGCAGGGGGATATCAGCTACCAGACCATTACCGCCCTGGATGAATCCATCTTCAATGCCGACCTGCTTTATGCGGGCACCGACGACGGCCGGCTCTGGCGAACGAAAAACGGGGGCGAAAACTGGGAAGAGATCCGGAAAGATCCCATGCCTGTGCGCTGGATCTCCCGCATCGTGGCCTCGCAGCACGAATTCGGGACCGTCTATGTGACACAGACCGGGCGCAGGGACGACGATGCCCAGGTCTATGTCTGGCGCTCCACGGACTTCGGGAACACCTGGGAGGACATCGCGGCGAACATCCCGGCGGGACCGGTAAACGTGATCCGGGAGGACCCCGGGGCTGACAGCATCCTGTATGTGGGCACCGATGCGGGGGTGTATGTCTCCACGGACAGGGGACATGAGTGGCAGGTGCTGGGCGATTTGCCCTGTACCTATGTGCATGACCTGACCATCCATCCCCGGGACAACATACTCATCGTCGCCACCCACGGGCGCGGCATGTTCGCCCTGGATGCCGATCCGGTGAACCGGGAGAAATAGGAGGCAGAAGAGGAATTGCATGATTGATCGATTTTCCCTATATGGAATTGCCCGGTCATCTTAACTCCTGCTTGATGCATAAAAAATCCCAAAAAATTCCAAGCGATGAAGAACAAATTAACAGATTCCGTCAAAGTTGTCATTATAATTCTTGCTTCAAGCTGTTTACTTTATTCCTGCAAATGTGATGATGAACCGATGATCACTTCTTTCGTTTTTAAAGAAATTTCACCCCCTGCAATAGGAGAAATCAATCAGGGTGACGGAACCATCCTTATGAAGGTCCCTGAAAATACAGACGTAACCAATCTGTCACCCACTGTTGAAGTGGCCAATCCCAGTTGCCACACCCTGTCTCCCTCCACAAATACTTCACAGGATTTCACCGAAACCGTGATCTATGAAGTCACAAATGAAGTCGGAGATGCCAGGCAATACGAAGTCTCCGTAATATTTGATCATACGGTTGCATCACTGGATATTACCTGGGAGTCAAAAGCACCGTTACCGGCCAGGATCGGGTGGATGCCGGCCGTGGAACTGGATAGCAAGATCTACGTGATCGGAGGAGGACTGAATGAGACAGAAGTGACTGATAAAATGTATGTATATGACCCAGCTACAGACACATGGGATGATACCAGGGCTGCTCTTCCTATCGGCCGATTTGCACACGCAGCTGAAGCAGTGAACGGAAAGATCTATGTGATGGGGGGAGCATCAGGCGCAACTTCAGATGCACTGGATGACATCCAGGTATATGATCCTCTGACTGATATGTGGCAATCAGGTGGCAAAATGCCAATCAGAAGGGCCGCCTTCGGAACCTGTGTGATCGATGATCAGATTTACCTGGTGGGAGGCGAGTTGGAAGAACCCACAACAAACGTATTAGATGATGTTTCTGTTTATGATCCTGCAACCGCGAACTGGACCACCCTGGCCCCTCTTCCGGCACCGCGCTGCTATCTCACCGCGGAGGCCGTTAACGGTAAAATATATGCAACCGGTGGTACGGCGGAAGCCCCCTGGGCGGGATTGGATACTCATGAAATCTATGATCCAGCAACCGATACCTGGACTGAAGCAGCTCCCATGATCAAGGGCCTTTGGGCACTTGGATCCTGCGTGATCAATGATATGATTATTTACGCCAATGGCACCCCCGTACCGATGACCGCGGGCTCGGCAGATGTCCGGATATTTTCGGTATCCGAGGGAAAATGGTATGAGGGTACCAAAATGGATCGTCTGCGTCTTGCTGCGCCAATGTGTGCCATTGAAGGAAAG
Source organism: Bacteroidales bacterium (assembly GCA_040768485.1). Lineage (GTDB taxonomy): Bacteria > Bacteroidota > Bacteroidia > Bacteroidales. Next base: position 14,313 of record JAXGMU010000007.1, on the reverse strand, counting down.
GTTTACGTCATCGGTGGTGCTGTATCAGCCGCACCATGGGCTACAAATACAGATGATCTGACAGCAGGTTTGCCCGATTTTTAATGCACTGCAAATTGATTATCAGGAAGCCAGGTCTTATCTTTGGGACCTAAACTTCATTTCATGGTCACCGTTTACCACAATCCCCGATGCAGGAAGAGCAGGGCGGGACTTCAGCATGTCATTGAAAAAAAGCTTGAACACCGGGTGCGGGAATATCTGAAAGAACCCCTCGACAAATCAGAACTGTCCAAACTGATCATGAAGCTCAATATCAAACCTGCCGAACTGGTCCGTACCCAGGAAGAGTATTACAGGAGACAGCTGAAGGGACTTCATCTGAACGATGAAGAATGGATCAGGGAAATGGTCGAGAATCCGAAACTCATCCGCCGGCCCATTGTGGAAGGCCGGTACAAAGCGGTGATCGGGGATCCGGTGGAAAACATTGACTGTCTGGCTCAGGCAACCTTTTAGGACGGATTCCGTATTAACTGGAGAAGTCAAACTTTTTTTTCACGCCAACTGATGAAACGAAGATTTCTCTGGTTACTTCTGATGATCCCGGCCCTGTTCTCTTCCTGCGAAAAGGATGAGGAAGGTTTCACACAGATCAAGGGGATCGAAAGCCTGATCTACCAGGCCATCAAGGCATACAGGGAAGACAACGGGCTGACCGGGCCGTTCGTGCACCAGTTCGTCATGGTGAAGGAGGCCCAGATATATTCCTATAAAATGGCCAATGATGCAGAAGCAGTGGGTACGCAGGGACTGGCCGAGCACTGGAACACCATCCATGAGAAGATCGGTGGGACCAACGACCAGGCGCTGGTGCTGCGCACCACTGCAGACAATGAGGATCTGATCCTCTCAGAATTATTGCAGCTGTCCGGCGGTGAAGGCATCCTGCTATCCGATGTCACCCAGTGCGGGATCGGGGTGGAAGACGACGGAGCTGGGAATCATTACATCACCGTGTTGCTAATGAAGGTGGATTCCTGAGATTCCGTATCTTTAAGTCAAAACAAAACGCCATGAAAACCAGGATCGAAAAGGATACCATGGGCGAGGTGCATGTGCCTGCCGACAAATACTGGGGTGCGCAGACCCAGCGCTCGAAAGACAACTTCCGGATCGGTGAAGGGCGCATGCCGGCGGAGATCATCCGGGCATTTGGGTTCCTGAAAAAAGCCGCCGCAGCTGCCAACCTGGAACTGGGTGTGCTGCCAGAGGAGAAGGCAACTTTGATCATGCAGGTGTGCGACGAGATCATCGACGGGAAACTGGATGACCAATTCCCGCTGGTGGTGTGGCAGACCGGCTCGGGGACCCAGTCAAACATGAATGTGAACGAGGTGGTGGCCAACAGGGCCCATGTGCTCCAGGGTCACCGCCTGGGCGAAGGGACCCGGCTGATCCATCCCAACGACGATGTGAACAAATCCCAGTCTTCCAATGACACCTTCCCGACGGCGATGCATATTGCCGCATACAGGGTCCTCACGCACGTCACCATTCCGGGGGTGAAGGACCTGCGGGATACCCTCGAGGAAAAAACCGGGGCATTCATGGACGTGGTGAAGATCGGCCGCACCCATCTGATGGATGCTACCCCGCTCACCCTGGGACAGGAATTTTCCGGATATGTGTCACAACTTGACCACGGGCTGAAAGCCCTTGTGAACAGCCTGGATCACCTAACCGAGCTCGCCCTGGGGGGCACCGCGGTGGGGACCGGGATCAATACCCCGAAAGGATATGACAGGCTGGTGGCAGAATACATAGCCAAATATACGGAGCTTCCTTTTAGGACAGGGTCCAATAAGTTCGAGGGACTGGCGGCCCATGATGCTGTCGTGGAGGTTCATGGAGCACTGAAGACCCTGGCGGTCAGTTTGATGAAGATCGGGAACGACATCAGGCTGCTGGCCTCCGGACCCCGGTCAGGAATCGGCGAAATCGTCATTCCGGCCAACGAACCCGGATCCTCCATCATGCCAGGCAAGGTGAATCCCACCCAGGCCGAAGCGCTTACCATGGTATGCGCCCAGGTGCTGGGGAACGACGTGGCCATCAACGTGGGAGGAAGCAACGGACACTTCGAACTGAATGTGTTCAAGCCCATGATGATCAAAAATTTTCTGGAATCAGCGCGGCTGATCGGGGATGCCTGCCGCTCCTTCAATGAGCACTGTGCCGCCGGCATCCAGCCCGACAGGGACAGGATCCGGCAGCACCTGAACAATTCACTTATGCTGGTCACGGCCCTGAATCCCCATATCGGATACGAAAAAGCGGCTGAGATCGCCAAAAAGGCACACGCGGAAGGAACCACCCTCAAAGAGGCGGCCCTTGCGCTGGGTTACGTGACACCGGAAGAGTTTGACCGCTGGGTGGACCCAGCGAAAATGACCGGTTCGCGATAAGAATTAGTTCTTTCTGATGAAAATGAAATCGCCCCCTTCGTCGCCCACGTTCTGAATGGTCCCGTACTGGGGAATGTTGGGGCTGTTGTTGATGACCGCTTCCCGCATGCTGGAAAAGAGCTGCTCCGACGAAAGGTACTTCCGGTTGTTCTCCTCCAGGCGCTTGATCAAATACTGGATGAATACACTCTTGTCGGGAACCTCGTTCAGCGTCCCGCTGGTCATCGCTTTCCTGCTCACCAGCCTGTAAAGCTTTTCAACAGACATGATGTTGTTGAAAGCAGCCCTGGTCTTGAAGATCCCCCCGCTGAAACAGGCATCGGCGATCAGCAACGTGTGCTTCGTTTTCAGCACATTCAGGTAATTTGTAAGGTCCGTATTGGGAAGCCAGTTCACCGGATTGTCCCGGCTGGCATCACAGGGCAGCCAGTAACCGGTTTTCATCTCCTCGTCCCAGATCCCGTGACCTGCATAATAGATCAGCAGGTTATCCTCGGGTGTCACCTCGGTCCGCATCTGGTGAAGGGTCCCGATGATCTCAGCCTTGGAAGGATTTTTCAGGAACCGGATGTTTTCCTCGTCAAAGGTGTACTGGCTGTTGATCAGCTGACGGAACCTGGTGGCATCCTCGACGGGCTCATCCAGGTCGGTGATGGCCTGATCGTGGTAATCCTCCACCGCAATGATCAGTGCATAAAATTTTGCGCTGGAAATATCATACACCACCTCCACGGTGCTTTCGGTCTTTTTCCCCGTCACCGTCACCGCCTCCACTTTCAGGCTGTTACTTCCCAGTTGCAGGTCCATGGGTTCATCCACAAGCATCTGCCTGATGGTGGGCACCGGCGGGATGATATTCCTCACGAACTGTCCGTTCCTGAAAAGATTGATAAACCTGATGTTTTCGTCCGAATTGACCGTGGCTTTCAGGGCATAGGTGCTTTCGGAAGTGACCACGCTGCTGAACGGGGGTGAGATCCATGTGAAGCCGCTGACCACCTTTCCTGAAAGATCCACCGGTGTCTGCTGCTTCATGGGGATTTCCAGAGGCTGGGAGCTGCCTTCTGCAACGGATTTGTTTTTCTTCATGTTTAACTCGACCGGTCCGCTGGACCGCTCATTCTCCTGCGCGGCTGTCCCTGCAACGAGACCGGCCAGGATCACAAAGGACAATAAACATACCTTTCTTTTCATGACCTTCATGTTAAAGTACAACGCCAATGCCGAATACAAAATCCAGATAATATCCGGGATACTCCATTCCGAGGGTGACCGTCAGCCTGTCAAAAAGCACATTGGTGATCCCGACTTCCGCATCGAATTTGTTAAAATAATCCCCGATCCCGGCACCAAGGTACCCGTGCAGGCGGTATATTCCGGCGGAAAAAATATGTTTGGTCGCCCCCGCGGTGAAGGAGCCGGAAAGCAGCTGCATATCATCATCGAAACTCCCGATCCTGAGACTGCCGTAGAAACCCCACTTCCCCAGCGTGCCGGCAGTCAATCCGAGCAAATTGTATGAACTTGCCCGGTAAGCGAGGTGGTACCTGTGGTTGAATGGTGCAGGTTCCCTGGATTTTTCCACTTCAACTCCCTTGTCCGTCTCCTCCAGCTCCCTTTTGACGGATTCTTCGTGCATCTTCCTTGGTCGCACCTCGATGGGGGTTACCGGCGCCGTCATGTCTTCTTCCATCTCCACTTTGACGAAAAACTCGGCGCTCCCCACCTGATTCACATCTTCGAACACATCCCAGACAATCGTGTAATAGCTCCTTCCCCCCCGGATATTCATCCCCACATCACCGATCACCGCCTTCGGTTCAAACCTGGCTCCGCCGTCCAGTGAACAGCTGAGGGTTACCTTGTAGAGCTGGGCTTCGGTGGAGCCGCCGATCCGGTAATGCACCTTGATCTTGTCCCCTTCGGTTTCCACCCGGATATTCTCAACGGTCTGGGCAAACGAATAACTACTGACCAGAAAAAATGAAAGTAACAGAAGGGGCCTCAACATAGATCTGTGAATTAGGTGATTCTCTTATATACAATATTATGATAATTCTGTGCATCCTGCAAGCTTCCGCCCGGTTCTATGACAGGAATCAGGAAAGGTGTGTCCAATTATGTTCAAAATCATTGATTAGCTACTGTCAAAGTCTTTTCTTTGTATTCCAATTCATGACAGCATGAAAGATCCAGCATTCAAGCGATTGTTCGACGAATTCCCCGATATTCCGACGGAAGATTGGGAGGAAAAGATCAGGGCCGACCTGAAGGGGGCGGACTACCGGAAAAAACTTGTCTGGAACCCTGAGGAAGGGATCCATGTCAATCCCTTCTACCGCGAAGAAGACCTGCGCAGGCTGCAGTATCTTCGGTATGCAGGATCCCTGAAAAAACCCGGGACCGCCCCGAACAGCTGGCTGATCTGCCAGGACATCGAATTGAAAAACGATGCCGGGGAAAGTAACCGGAGAATGAAAGAGGCGTTGAAGGGCGGAGCCCAGACCATCCGGATCCTGTCAGGTGAATCCTGGAAACCGGACCCTGTACAGCTGGATCTCCTGCTGGATGGGATCTCCCTTGGGGACACAGAGGTCTCCTTCAGGGGTTCCATGTATGCCGACCTTCTGTATGAGAACCTGGTGAAGCTGGCGCTTCAGAGGGGGACGGATCCTTCTTTTCTGGGCGGGGGACTGGGTGCCGATCCCATCGGTACAATGGCACTGACAGGCATTCCCATCGCCAGTCTGGAAAACCTGGGATCGCTCGTAAATAAAGTCCTGAAGAAATCACCTTCCCTGCGTGTCATCCCGGTGAACGGGGCGATATTCCAGAACGCGGGTGCCACGCTGACCGAAGAGCTGGGATTTGCCATGGCCATGGCCGGTGACTATATGGCCCTGCTCACCGCTGCAGGCATCGACCCGGCTGATGCGGCGGCTGTGATGGAACTGGACCTCGCTGCAGGCACCAATTTTTTCATGGAGGTCGCGAAGCTCAGGGCCGCACGGATCCTCTGGGGAAGAATTTGCGAGGGTTACGGGATCGGGGCCGGACAGGGCAGGATACACATTCACGCCACTTCCTCCACATGGAACATGACCCTGTACGATCCCCATGTGAACATCCTTCGGGGGACCACCGGGGCGATGGCTGCCATCATCGGCGGGGCGGACCAGATCAGCATCCTGCCGTTTGAATTGCCTTCCGGAAAGAGTTCATCTTTTTCAGACCGCATCGCAAGGAACACGCAGATCATTCTGCGGGAAGAGGCCTATTTTGACCGGGTGGCAGATCCTGCCTCGGGATCCTACTACCTGGAGCACCTGACCGATGCAATGGCCGAAAAAGCCTGGGAGATCTTCCTTTCGGCCGAAGCGAAGGGAGGATTCATGAAAGCGTTCGAGTCGGGATGGGTGGTTGAAGTGGTGGATGCCTCCCTGCAGCGGAAAAAGGAGAAGGCTGCCCGGGGCAGGCTCAGGCTTCTGGGCACCAATGCATATCCTTCCTTCAATGAATTTGTCCTGGCAAATCTTGGTAATACCCCCGTGCCGGAGGAAAACATTTCCACCGGAGATTCCGGCCACACCCACCTGAAGCCGGTCCGCCCTTTCAGGCTGTCCGCCCTGTTCGAACAGGTCCGGCTTGAAACAGAAAGAAGCGGGAAGAGGCCAAAGGTGTTTCTGTTCAGGTACGGCGATCCCCGCTGGATGTCCGCCCGGGCCATGTTCGCCGGGAACTTTTTTGCCTGCGCGGGGTACGAGATCGTGGACCAGCCGGTGTTCCGGACCATCAAGGCAGGGATCAAAGCAGCCATAGAATCCGGCGCGGAGATCGTTGTACTGTGCAGCTCCGATGATGCCTATGCCGAGCTGGCACCTGAGGTGCACGGGGCACTCGGGAAAAAAGCACTGACCGTGGTGGCCGGCTATCCGGAAAATTCCGTGGAGGCGCTCCGCAAAGCAGGCATCACCCACTTCATCCACATGAAGACAAACCTGCTCGAGGGTTTGAAAGAATTCAACCACCTCCTCCTAACATCCTAACGACTTTCGACTTTTGACTAACGACTTTCGACTTTTGACTTTTGACTTTCGACTAACGACTTTCGACTAACATGAGGGTAGATTTCAGCAAAACCAACTTCAGGGACTTTGAACTCAAAAAAGAGGCAGCGGATCAGCGCGTCTGGCAGCCCTTTGAGACACAGGAGCACATCTCCGTCAAACCCTCCTACTGCAGGGAGGATCTGGAGCAGATGGAACACCTGCACTATGCGGCGGGACTGCCTCCTTTTTTGAGGGGTCCCTACTCCACCATGTATGTCACCCGGCCCTGGACGATCAGGCAGTATGCCGGGTTCTCCACCGCAGAGGAGTCCAACGCCTTCTACCGCAGGAACCTGGCTGCCGGACAGAAAGGGCTGTCTGTTGCCTTTGACCTTGCCACACACAGGGGATACGATTCGGACCATGAGCGGGTGGTGGGCGATGTGGGGAAGGCCGGGGTGGCAGTTGATTCGATCCTGGACATGAAAATCCTTTTCGACCAGATCCCGCTCAATGAGATGTCTGTCTCCATGACCATGAACGGGGCCGTGCTCCCGGTCATGGCTTTCTATATCGTGGCCGGTCTGGAACAGGGCGCTTCTCTGGAAGCGCTCAGCGGTACGATCCAGAACGACATCCTGAAAGAGTTCATGGTGCGGAACACCTATATCTATCCCCCGGATATGTCCATGCGGATCATTGCCGACATTTTCAGGTATACTTCCCTGCACATGCCTAAATTCAACAGCATCAGTATCTCGGGATACCACATGCAGGAGGCGGGAGCAACAGCCGATATCGAACTGGCCTACACCCTGGCGGACGGACTGGAGTACCTGCGCACCGGGGTGGAAGCAGGAATTGACATCGATGCCTTTGCACCCAGGATCTCATTCTTCTGGGGGATCGGCATGAACCACTTCATGGAGATCGCCAAAATGCGGGCAGCCAGGATGCTGTGGGCCAAGATCGTCAAGCGGTTCAATCCGGCGAATCCCAAATCCATGGCACTCAGGACCCATTGCCAGACCTCGGGCTGGAGCCTTACGGAACAGGATCCCTATAACAATGTGGCCAGGACCTGCATCGAGGCGATGGCCGCCGCACTCGGACACACCCAGTCGCTGCACACCAATGCGCTGGACGAGGCCATTGCCCTCCCATCGGATTTTTCAGCCCGGATCGCCAGGAATACCCAGCTATTTTTACAGGAAGAGACCGAGATCTGCAGGTCCGTGGATCCCTGGGCCGGATCCTCTTACGTGGAATCCCTCACCCACGATATCGCCCGCAGGGCATGGGAGCATATCGAAGAGATCGAGGAACTGGGCGGAATGGCCAGGGCCATTGAAACCGGGTTGCCCAAGATGCGCATCGAGGAAGCAGCTGCCAGGAAGCAGGCCAGGATCGACAGCGGAAAGGACATCATCGTGGGGGTCAATATGTACCGGCTCGAAAAGGAGGATCCCATGGACATCCTCACGGTCGACAACACGGCCGTCCGGCAGTCCCAGATCAACCGGCTCAGGAAGCTGAAAAAGGAACGGGACCAGGACAAAGTGAATGCATCCCTGGAGGCCATCACCCGCTGTGCCGAAACCGGAGAGGGGAACCTGCTCGAATTTTCCGTGGAAGCGGCCCGGAACCGGGCCACCCTGGGTGAGATCTCAACGGCCATTGAAAATGTCAGCGGAAGATACAAGGCGGTGATCCGCTCCATCTCCGGGATCTATTCCTCCGAATCGGGCGAGGACCAATCATTCAGGGAAGCGGCCGCTTTGGCCCGTGAATTTGCGGCCAGGGAAGGAAGGCAGCCCAGGATCATGATCGCCAAAATGGGCCAGGACGGCCACGACCGGGGGGCCAAGGTAGTCAGCACCGGTTACGCGGACATCGGGTTCGATGTGGATATAGGCCCCCTGTTCCAGACCCCGGCAGAGGCGGCCAAACAGGCTGCCGAAAACGACGTGCATATCCTGGGTGTCTCATCCCTTGCCGGCGGTCACAAAACCCTGATCCCGCAGGTGATCGGGCACCTTAAAAAACTGGGGCGGGAGGACATTATGGTCATTGCCGGCGGAGTGATCCCTGCCCAGGATTATGACTTTCTCTACAAATCGGGTGTGGCGGCCATCTTCGGACCCGGGACCCGGGTGTCCGAGGCCGGCAAAAAAATCCTGGAAGTATTACTGGAAAGCTCCGTTTAATTGTCCGGCGGGTAACACACGCGCTGCCTGACCGGATCATGGAAAAGGACCAGCTCGCACGGCCGGTCCAGTCCTTTCAGGAATGCCGCCTTCTCCTTTCTGGCCAGCTCCGGGTCCCGGTCGTAGCCGCTGCAGGCATCCGGATCCAGGAAAATCTCCATGGGGATCAGGTCTGACACATAATAAACCTCTCCTTCCCCGGTGAGGATCCTGGGGACCACCATCCCCCGCGTATGCCCCTGGAACACCTGGTAGTCCATCCACTCCCCGCTCCAATCCTCCAGCCAGCGGATCTGGTCCACATACCTGAAAAACAGGGTGATGAAGTAAGCGGATTCTTTCTTATTCCGAGCGGAGGCGTAGTCAAAATGCGCCTTCAGCACGTGATAGTCCGCCTCCGGGAACCGTTTCACAATCTTCCCCGGTACCCTCCTGAACGCCCCACTGCCGTGGTCAAAATGCAGGTGGGTGAAGATCACATCGGTCACCTGCCCGGGTTCATACCCGGCCCCGTTAAGGATTTCCTCCAGCGAACCCTGCTGCTCCAATCCGTACTCCGCCTTCAGTCTGGCAGGAAGAAAATCTGCGGTTCCTGGATCGAACAGCACCACCCGCTCACCGTTGTCCACCACCATCATGTTCATGGAGATCCGCATATTACCTTCCTGATCCACATGATAATGTTCACGTATCTTCACGGCGGATAGACCGTTGACCATCTCCCCGGCTTTCACCTTCAGCGTGCCGAACGGCAGTACATTTATTTTCATCCCATTAAAAATAGCAAACGATCTGATCATTTCATTCTTCTCCAGAGGATCTGTCTGCCGCCCGTTGATAAAATTCCATAAAACGGCAGGGATTCGCTTTTTTAAACACGTAATTTTAGGATGAAACCATTCTGCTTCATCCTGAAACAGCCGGCATGCAAATTCATTTTATAGCCATCGGCGGAGCTGTGATGCACAACCTGGCCATTGCGCTCCACAAAAAAGGTTGGGTTGTGAGCGGTTCTGACGATGAAATCTTTGAGCCCTCCCGCTCCAGGCTCCAAGAGCACGGATTGCTTCCAGAAAAAAACGGATGGGACCCGGACCGGATCCATCCGGGTCTTGATGCGGTGATCCTCGGCATGCATGCGCAAAAGTCCAATCCCGAACTGAAAAAGGCGCAAAAGCTGGGGATCCAGGTCTACTCGTTCCCGGAATTCCTGTACGAACAGAGTCAGAATAAAAAAAGAGTGGTGATCGGAGGGAGCCATGGAAAAACGACCATCACCGCCATGGTCATGCATGTCCTGAATGATCAGAAAATAAATTTCGATTACCTGGTCGGATCCGGCATCGAAGGTTTTGAGACCATGGTCAAAATCACCGAGGAGTCCCCCCTGATCATCATCGAGGGAGATGAATACCTCTCTTCGGCCATTGATCCGCGGCCCAAATTTCACTTGTACTATCCCCATGTGGTCCTGCTCTCAGGGATCGCGTGGGACCACATGAATGTATTTCCCACCTTCGAGGAATACAAGAAGCAGTTTCGCAGATTTCTGGAGATCATCACCGGCGGCGGCAAGGTATTTTATTATGATGCGGATCCCGTTCTGGCAGAGGTCATTGATACCAGTCACTGGTGCCTCCTGAAGATCCCTTATCATGAGCATCCCTACAGGGTCGACGGTGGCAGGTTTGTTCTGAAAACCAGGTACGGAGAGGTGCCACTTGCCCTGTTCGGCAAACACAACATGCAGAATATCCAGGGTGCACGGCTCATTTGCAATGACCTGGGGGTGGAGGACCATGATTTTTACGATTCCATCCAGACATTCAAGGGAGCTGCACGACGGCAGCAGCTCCTTGCCAACGGGAACGACCGGTCGGTCTACCTGGACTTTGCCCATGCTCCGTCCAAGGTAAAGGCCACGGTGGGTGCATTCAGGGAAATGTTCGGGCAGCAACAGCTGGTGGCATGCCTGGAGCTGCATACATACAGCAGCCTGAACAAAGAGTTCATCCCCCAGTACAGGGGGACCCTGGACGAGGCGGACCAGGCAATGGTCTATTACAATCCTGCGGTTGTAAAACACAAAAAGCTACCTCCCCTCACCCCGGAAGAGGTGAAAACACAATTCGGAAGGAAAGACCTCATCGTTTACAATGATGCCGCAAAGCTTGAGGGGGATCTGAAAGCCCTCGGGGAAAAGGTCTGCGTACTCCTGATCATGACTTCCGGCAACTTTTCCGGGATCGATCTGAAAAAACTTGCACAGGAGGTGGTCGGGAAATAGCCGGAATCTGTGTCATCGGGTGCTGCTCAAAAAAAATGCATGCTTCTGTGATAAAATATTTTGTAAATCTCATTTTAGGAATTATTTTTGCACTCCGATTTATGCCCTTCGGGGTATGTTCTGAACAATACGGTCCGTTCGTCTAGGGGTTAGGACGCCAGGTTTTCATCCTGGTAACAGGGGTTCGATTCCCCTACGGACTGCATCAAATGCCCCGCTATCGCAATGATGGCGGGGTTTTTTAATCCAACATCCACTTCCAAGTGAAATAATGGTATGGTTTTCGAATGAAACCAACTATCATTTCATTGATATATTCAAATCAATAACTGAAATAGATCCGGAATAGGTATCTTCCACTCTGATTTTCATCAACCAATTACACGGTGGAATTTTGTTCAATAACCTGGGATTTTGATCCTGAAATTTTCTCAATTGGCAACCATGGAGTAAGATGGTATGGCTTAATGATTGCCCTGGCGCTTTTTGCAGGATACTTGATCTTTAAGCGATATCTCCGTGGTGACAAACTCACAACAGAGATGGTCGATAGTTTGCTGGTTTATGTGGCAATTGCCGGTATTGTCGGTGCCAGGCTGGGCCATTGTCTTTTTTATGAGCCTGAGTATTATCTGAAGAATCCGTTGGAGATTCTTAAAATCTGGAAAGGGGGACTGGCAAGTCATGGCTGGGCCATCGGACTTCTTCTGGCACTCTGGCTTTACAACAGAAAATATAAGATCCCTTTCCTCTGGCTCATGGACAGGATTGCAATTGTTGTGGCATTAGCCAGTGTATTCATCCGTATGGGGAATTTTTTCAACTCGGAAATCTATGGACTCCCAACCAGTTTGCCATGGGGTGTGGAATTTGTCAGAGACAGGCTTTACGATAGTACCACCGGTGAAATACTCCCAACGGTGCCGAGGCATCCGACGCAATTATATGAAGCTCTGAGTTACTTATTGATATTCATTGCATCATTCGTTTTTTATCGAAAATGGAACTTGGAAGTACGGGATGGTTTTATATTCAGTGTCACGATGATTGCCCTGTTCACTGCCAGATTCTTAATTGAATTTGTGAAGAACGACCAGGTTGCATTTGAGGCAGGCATGAGCTTCAACATGGGACAATTGTTGAGCCTTCCGTTTATTCTTGCAGGAATGGGTATTCTTATCTGGACGAAAAGAGATCCAAAATATTTTTCCCTGAAACACTCATAGTCTTAGATATTTAGTCCAACCTGAGAAACATATTAATGTATTGACAATCAGCTATTAAATATCAAGAATTGGATAATGCTAATTGCGCAAATACCGTGATGGAGCTTCAGAAAACAAGTCTCTCACTTGATACATTATAAAGCTTCATATTCATACATATACTCATACACGTTACTAACTCTTGTAAAAGGATGAAGCGTGTTGGTACCGCCCATAATATAGATCTTATTGCCTACGGCTACTGCGGATAATTCTCCCAGCGTTAAAGGTATGTCTGATCCCTGAGTCCAAATATCTGTAGTTGGGTTGTAAACCTCAACCTTTTTATAAAACGGGCCTGTAGCACAATTATCCCAACCCCCGAAAGAATAGATTCTCTCATTTAATGCACAGATTGAATGAGAGTATTTTGCCTCTGGCATTGAGGCTTTTATTTCCCATTCGTCCTTGACAGGATCATACACCTCTAAAACCGCAGAAATGCTTGGATATTGAACATTACCGCCAGTGACATATATCTTTCCTTCCAGCACACAGGCACGTAAACCCCAACCCGGGGTTGGCTTATTCTGTTTTGTCGTCCATGTATTTGTTGCCGGATCGTACTCCTCGACTGTACTTATTCCCGCATACGCCAAACTACCCGTTTGGTAAGTGCCAGCAATTACATATATCTTTCCGTTAACTGTACAGGCTGCAGCATCATTTCTGGCAGTGGGCATTGGTATTATCGTTGAATTATCCCAGCTGTCTGTAGCCGGATCATATACTTCAACTATTGATAGATTAACGGAACCAAGCACCCCTCCCCCAATTGCATAAATCTTGCCATCCACGACAGCACATCCGAAGGTCCCTCTTGCTGTGGGCATAGGTGTTTTTGTATTCCAGCTGTTGGCAACCGGATCATATACCTCAACGACGTCAAGTGGAGAGGTCTCATCTTTGAGACCTCCGATAACATAAACCTTTCCGTCTACAACTGCGGTACCCATTGCTAACCTTGCTGTAGGCATGAGGGCTCTTGTGCCCCAGGGTGTAATCAAAATGTCCCGGCTAGTCTCATCAGATCCATCCTCATTGGTAGCCACCAATAGAATTTTATACGAATCCGGTTCTGTGTAGAAGTGACTGGGATTTTCTTCAGTAGAACCAGTACCATCTCCAAAATCCCAATCGAAAATATTGGCACCTTCACTGGTATTTTGAAAGTACACAGTATCCCCGATTCCAACGGTGTTAGGACAATTAAATGATGCTACCGGAGGCTCTATGCCGCAACCTGGAATCAGAAGAATTATATAACCCAATGTGATTGGGATAATTTTATTTATTGTTTTCATAACGTTTTGGATTTGAGTGATTAAACATAGCTTTTCTCTTATCAAAGTTATTTTGAAAACAACTAACGGACCTATCAATTTTAAATCAAAAGCTTTAGATCCTGAAGATTATTTATAATATTTAAGCTTAAATGAGGAAAGGAAGGAATTGCCCTATTTCAAGGTTGAGATTTGTTTCTGAACATAACCGATCTGCTGAAGAAGTGAGTGGTCATACCCGGGCCTTGAATCCCAGCTTTTGTTAAGAAGTTCAAGTGACTCATTGTATCTGCCCGATTTGGCCAGCCCCCATCCGAGTGTGTGAAGCAGATAGTGATCATCGGGCTTTGTTTTCAGGCCTTCCGTTGCAAGATTTATTCCCTCGCTTATATTTAGCTCATTGTCTATTAAAAGGTAGGCAAGGCTGTTCAGTACTGACGGATCACCGGGCTCCAGGGAATATGCATTTCTCAGACTTTTTTCAGCTTTCTCAATATTGCCCGATTCGGTGTAAATTAAGGCGGTGGTCGTAAGGATCTCTGCAGCCGATATTGATCTCGCTGCCATTTCAGATCCGTATTTCTCAATATACCGGGCACCCTGTGCTGTATCTCCTATAGCGAAGGCGAGGAGAGCCTGGTTTCTCAGGAGGGTCCATGACTCTTCAGGAAAGTTTCTTGCAGCAATTCTTATCAGCTTTTTTGCTTTTTTATCCTGCTGCGTATGATGTAAGGCGTTGATGAGTGTGGTATAGTTATCGATCATCATGGGCCTG
>JAXGMU010000006.1:0-86755 GCA_040768485.1 Bacteroidales bacterium | reverse complement strand
GAGATGGCGCCGTGGTTGATCATCTGCCCCGAAAAATATTCCTTCCACTCCTCCAGGTAAGGCTCAAGGGTGCCTGATTTCAGAAGAAACAATCCGTTGAATGAGGTACCGATCAGGATAGATGAATCGGAAAGGGACGTACAGAATCGAACAACATCATCTTCCAGTGCGGGATCTGACAGAAAAGGTGTGAGGATGGTGTCTTCCAGCACATACAATCCCTTCCCCGACAGGTGTAAACAGATCTTTCCGTCCAGTTCGCTGATCGAATGGATCAACGCGTCTTCCCTGATCACATCGAATTGCTGCCCGTCATATATGAAAACAGAAGAGAAAGAGTGAAAATAAACCTTGTCCCCTACCATCAGGGTATTCCAGAATTCTTCATTCCTCGTGAAAAGTGATTCGGCCAGGGGGTTCAGGGAATGATAATTCAGTTTCCCGGTGGGATCCCGGTCCCAGTATCCGATCTCCCTGTACCCGCTGGTGTAGATCCTGTCGTTCCGGTCCACCTCCACCGAACGGATCACGGTGCCATTGGGTGCCGGAAAAAAATTCCACTCCACTCCGTCAAACTCCAGCAGTCCCACGTTGTTCGCCGCATAGACAAAACCTTTCTGATCGATCGTCACCGACCAGTTCTGGTTCTCTGCACCATAGTCCAGCTTTGTATATTGCCGGACCACAAATGGGTGGCCCCCCTGGCCCGAGGCGGAAAACCCGGCCAACAGGAGCAGGATCAGCGTAACAACGTCCCTTTGGTGCATGCAATGATGACTCTATCCACTACAATATTACGCTGAAATATTCAAAAAATGCAAAAGCAGATTGTACATTTTTAAGAAAACCCATTCAGAATAATTATTTGTTTTTCAAATGAATATATATATTGGCCCATCGTCCTGTGAACCAAAAGTGATTTTACCTGGACCATACAAATCCCGCACAAGCATTCAAGGTGTAATCCACGAGTTGACCAGGTCCCTGATTTTTCTGACCTTGTCCTCAGATTCTCAACAAAGGAAAAGAAAATGATTATGAAACAGATTTCTTACTTTGCATCCCTGCTGATTTTGAGCCTCCTCTCCGGGTGCGGGACAGGCACCACCGACCTGGTGGCGGATATCTACCTGAACCGCAAGGTGGATTCGGTGCTGTCGCTGATGACCACGGAAGAAAAACTGGGGCAGATGAACCTGCTGACAAGCGACTGGGACGTAACGGGCCCCACCATGCGTGAAACATATATGGAAGACATCCGTACCGGCAGGTGTGGGAACATCTTCAATGCACATACGGTGGATTACAACAGGAAACTGCAGCAGATCGCGGTGGAAGAGACCCGCCTGGGGATCCCGCTGTTGTTCGGGTACGACGTGATCCACGGGCATAAGACCATCTTTCCCATCCCCCTGGCCGAAGCCTGTTCCTGGAACCTGGAGCTCATGGAGCGCTCTGCGATGCTTGCCGCCCGTGAAGCCGCCGCTTCCGGACTGCACTGGACCTTTGCCCCCATGGTGGACCTGTCCAGGGATCCCAGGTGGGGAAGGGTATCCGAGGGGAACGGTGAGGATCCCTGGCTGGGTGGCCAGATTGCCGAAGCACGGGTGAAGGGGTTCCAGGGGAAGGATTTGTCCGATCCCTTTACGCTCGCGGCATGTGTCAAACATTTTGCTGCATACGGGGCCCCCGAGGCAGGAAGGGATTACCACACCGTGGATATGTCGGAGCTGCACTTCAGGGAGTATTACCTTCCCCCGTACCGGAAAGGGATCGAGGCAGGTGCCGTTTCGGTCATGGCATCCTTCAATGATCTTTTCGCGGTCCCCGCCACGGCAAGCAGTTACCTGCTTACCGATCTACTGAGAAACGAAATGCACTTCACCGGTTTCGTGGTGTCCGATTACAGCGGGATCGAGCAGTTACAGGACCACGGTGTGGCGGCTGACAGGCAGCAGGCCGGGGAACTGGCCCTGGGAGCGGGAGTGGACATGGACATGCAGTCGGCGATATTCGCTGAAACCCTGGCCCGCTCCCTTGAACAAGGAAAGATCCGGATGCAGGACATTGATGCGGCTGTCCGAAGGATTCTGCGGATCAAGTTCCGGCTCGGGTTGTTCGACGATCCCTACCGGTACCTGAACGAGGAGCGTGAAGCAGAGGTGATCTTTTCGGAGGAGCTGATGGAGCATGCACTCGTTTCAGCCAGGGAGTCGGTGGTCCTGCTTAAAAACGAACCGGTGAACGGCAACAAGATCCTGCCCCTCTCTTCTCCCGGCCGGATCGCCGTGATCGGGCCACTGGCAGATAACCAGATGGACATGCTCGGAAGCTGGCATGCAGCGGGCGACCATACCAAGGTGGTCACCCTGCTGGAAGGGATCAGGAAAAGATTTTCAGGAGCCGAGATCCGTTATAGCGAGGGGTGCGATTTTTATTCGGAGGACCGTTCCGGGTTCGGGAAGGCGCTCAGCCTGGCTAGAAATTCGGATGTGGTGGTGCTGGCCATCGGAGAAACACAGGCCCAGAGCGGGGAAGCAGCCAGCCGGTCCATCCCGGACATCCCGGGCATCCAGGAAGAACTGGCACTGGAGCTGATCAAAACAGGAACCCCCGTTGTGGTGATGATCATGGCCGAAAGACCCCTGATTTTTCCCCGGCTGAACGAAAGCGCATCCGCCATATTTTATGCCTGGCACCTGGGAACCAGAGCCGGTGATGCACTGGCCGACATCCTTTCCGGGGCATACAATCCGTCGGGGAAGCTGGTGATGAGCATTCCCAGGAACGCGGGACAGATCCCGGTTTACTACAATACCAAATCCACGGGAAGACCCGCCGATCCGAACAACAGATTCACGAGCAAATACCTGGATGTTCCCAATGAGCCGCTTTACCCGTTCGGATTCGGATTGAGTTACACGGATTTTTCCTACCGCGAGCTCCGCCTGCAGGATACTTTAATGGAGATGAACGACACACTTCACCTGTCCGTTTCGGTGAAAAACACAGGTACATACGACGGACACGAGACCGTGCAGCTGTATGTGAGGGACCTGGTGGGAAGCTTGACCCGTCCGGTGAAGGAACTGAAAGGCTTTCAGAAGGTCTTCCTCACAGCAGGAGAGGAACGTACCCTGCATTTCACGCTCACCACCGATGAACTGAAGTTCATTGGAAAAAACCTTGAATACATCACAGAACCAGGTGATTTTAAAGTGTTTGTGGGACCGGACTCGGAAAGGTTCCTGGAGGCAACATTCACACTGGTGAAAAACAATTGAATATCATGCATCTGAAGAAATTACCCTCTATATTTTCGCTCCTGATCCTTTGCCTGGCATGTGCCCCGTTGGTTGAAACGGCTGCCCAGACCTACCTGTACTTCCAGGACAGCCCCGGCGATGTGTACTATGATTACAGCTGGATGGAGGTGACACCTCCCAGTGAACTGGAAAGGAAGCAGGAACCCGATCTCCGCAGATTCCCAGTGGAATCGTCGATCCCCCCCCAGCAGGGGGTGAATTCACTTAGACTGAAATGGCGCTCGGAGGAGGGAGGGAACTGGTATGCCATTGCTGCGGGTGACCAGTGGCAGGAGAAGGACATCAGCAATACAGATACCATGGTTTTCTGGCTGCAGAGCATCGAAGGAATTGAAAGCCAGAACCTGCCCGTGGTATTTGTGGAAGACATCACCAACAAAAAGAGCACCTTCGTTGCCCTGTCCGGCCACAGCGGGGACCTGTCCCCCGGTATCTGGACCCGGATCACTATTCCCATGAAACTTTTCCTGGAATCGGGCGACGGGGTGGATTATTCGGCCATCAAGACCATCGGGTTTGCACAGGATACAAACGACGGTATCCAGCACACCCTGCTGGTGGATAACATGCGCGTGAACAGGGGGGACGGGACCGCCCCGCAGGTATCGGCTCCGCAGGGAGTCAGGGCCACCGCCTACCAGAATCATATCGAGGTTTCATGGGATCCCAATCCCGAGCCCTTCCTCACCGGCTACCAGGTGGAACGGTCCCTGGATGGCGGGATGAATTTCACCACGGTCAGCCAGGTTGAAGCGAACACCCTGATCTGTATCGACTGGGTGAAACCGCTGGGGGAGATGGTGGAGGCCAGCTACCGGGTGCGGGGGCTCAACGAGGTCAATGAGCCTTCGGACCCGTCGGAGACAGCAGCGGCCACCACCCGGAGCATGACAGACGAGGAACTCATGGACATGGTCCAGCGCTACACGTTCCGTTATTTCTGGGATTTTGCACACGAGGCTTCAGGGATGGCAAGGGAGAGGAATTCTTCTGAAAATACGGTGACCTCGGGGGGATCCGGATTCGGGCTGATGGCAATCCCCGTGGGCATCGAAAGGGGATACATCACCAGGGAGCAGGGGGTCGAACGCACCCTGAAAATCCTGAATTTCCTGAAAACGGCCGACCGGTTCCACGGAGCATGGTCCCACTGGATCAACGGTAACACAGGGGAGGTGATCCCGTTTTCCACTAAGGACAACGGTGGTGACATCGTGGAAACCTCCTATGCGGCCCAGGGACTGCTCACCGTCAGGCAGTACTTTCAGGAAGAAAACGTGAATGAACAACAGATCGTCCAGCTGGCGACCGAGTTATGGGAAGGGATCGAATGGGACTGGTACCGGCGGAACGGATCTTCATCCATCTACTGGCACTGGTCGCCCGACTACGCCTGGGAGATGAACATGAAGGTCACCGGCTGGAACGAGGCGGCCATTGTCTACCTGCTGGCCATCGCCTCCCCCACCCACGCCGTGCCGGCAAGCCTCTGGCATACAGGATGGGCAGGCAGTCCCTACTATTTGAACGGGGACAGCTTCTATGGTCACAGGCTTTATGTTGGATGGGATTACGGCGGACCCCTGTTTTTCGCCCATTATTCATTCCTGGGCTTCGATCCCAGGGACAAAGCAGATGACTATGCGAATTATTTCGACCAGAACAGGAACCATTCGCTCATCCACCAGGCATACTGCGAAGATAATCCGAAAGGATTCGAGGGATACAGTGCAGCATGCTGGGGACTGACGGCCAGTGACGATCCGGACGGCTACATGGCGCATGAGCCGAACTCCACAAGGGACAACGGGACCATCTCCCCAACCGCAGCACTCTCCTCATTTCCCTATACTCCGGAGGAATCCATGCTGGCCCTGAAACACTTTTACGGTGAGCTTGGAGACAGGATATGGGACTGGATGGGATTCAAGGATGCATTCAACCTGGAGCGCAACTGGTTCGCGGATTCATACCTGGCCATCGACCAGGGACCCATCCTGCTGATGATCGAGAATTACCGCAGCCAGCTTTTGTGGGACCTGTTTATGTCCAATCCGGAGGTGCAGCCCATGATGGATGCCATCGGGTTTCATGATTCCCCGAACAGTACCGGGATACAGCACGGACCAAAAGGACTTTCACTTTACCCCAATCCGGCTACTTCTCAAATCAACATTTCATTTGAGATCAGCCGGGAGACGGTGGTTCATCTGGACATCTTCGATGCGGGGGGAAAGAAGCTCCGGGAGGTGATCAGCCAAAAGAGGTATCACCCCGGTTCGCACCGGATCAGCTTCCCTGCAGACCAGCTGGGTCCGGGGTTGTACCTGGTCCGGTTTGAAACGGGGCACGGCCCGTTGCTCACTGAGAAACTTGTGATATTTTGAAGAACATACTGAAAACAAATGTTGCCGCCATCCTCCTCATGCTGGCGGTCCCCGTGCCGAAGCTGAATGCCCAGTACGCCCTGCCGGCGGATTTTGAAAATCCGCAGGAGGATACTGTCTGGAACCAGTTTGCCAACGGGGAGGGCAACCAGGAGAACATGGTCCTTGTGGATAACCCGGCCGCAGACGGGATCAACACTTCGGATTATTGTATCCGGTTTATTGTGGTGGATGATGCCGCCAGGTGGCCGGGAGCCTGGTCGGATGCCTACGGACCCCTGCACATCACCTATGAGAACCACATCATGGAGATGATGGTTTTTAAGGACAAGATCTCCCCCAGCGGACTGAAGGTGGAAGGAGGCGACGGCTACCCGGAACTGATCGAGCTGAAGGCATCCAACAGCGTAACCGGCGAATGGGAGAACCTGACCTTTGATTTTTCAGCCGGCATCGGGACCACCTACACCCGGCTGGTTTTTTTTCCAGATTTTCCGGATGGGGAAAGGACCTCCGGAGGGATTTGCCACATCGACAATATCGCCTGGGCCAGACCGTCATCGGCAAATCACCCTCCGGCAGTACCCGCGGAAGAAGAAAACCGGGTCATGGTGTACCCGAATCCCGCATCCGGTCAGATCACCGTTCAGTGTCCCGGGATGACCCGGATCACCATCTCGAATATCCTGGGACAGCCGGTCAGCACCACGGAGTTCCCGGTAGCCAATCACAGGGTGATCGACGTCTCCGGTCTGCGTGCAGGGCTTTATTTCATCACTCTTCACACGGCTGACGGAAGGATCAGCACCAGGTTCATCAGAAAATAAGTTTGAATTGACCCATCTTTGCGGAATCCCGGCCGCCTGCGGTTGGGATTTTCTTTTATTATGGCTATCTTCATGAGAATGGCGACATTGGTCGCGGTTTTATAAAGGAAATTTTTTCACATCTTAAATAAAAAACAACATGGAAAACTTTCAGGAAACACTTCAGAAGATTTATGACCTCGTGGTGCAGTACGGGATGAAATTCATCATGGCCATCGTGGTCCTTGTCCTCGGTCTGTTCGTGATCAAATGGATCACCCGGTGGCTGGTCCGCCTGATGGAAAAAAGGAATGTGAACGAATCCCTGGTCCCCTTCCTGAAGACCCTCACCAACGTGCTGCTCAAAGTGCTGCTGGTGATCAGCGTGATGGGAATGGTGGGGATCGAGATGACTTCCTTCATCGCGGTGATCGGTGCTGCAGGTCTCGCCGTGGGCCTGGCCCTGCAGGGAACCCTTCAGAATTTCGCGGGCGGGGTGATGATCCTGCTTTTCAAGCCCTACGAGGTTGGACACTTTATCGAGGCACAGGGATTCATGGGAACGGTCCGGGAGATCCAGATATTCCACACGGTGCTCCTCTCTCCGGACAACAGGAAGATCACCATTCCCAATTCACCCCTGGCCACAGGTTCGATTACCAACTTCTCCGCCATGCCCACCCGGCGGATCGATTTCTCCTTCGGCATCGGGTACGGCGACGACATCGACAAAGCAAAAGAGGTCCTGCTGGGGATGGCCCGGTCGGACGAACGGGTGCTCAAGGATGAGAATCCTCCCCAGGTAATGGTGGAGGAGCTGGCGGACAGTTCGGTGAACCTGAAGCTGAGGGTCTGGGTTAATTCAGGTGATTACTGGTCCTTGTTCTTCGATGTGACTGAAAATGTGAAGAAGCAGTTCGACGCGGCAGGGATTTCCATTCCTTTCCCGCAGAGCGACGTCCACCTTTACCAGCACGCGTAACCCCGGGCCCTCGCATGACCGTTTAAGGTGCGTTCCACCCGAACATATCCCGAACATATCCCGTATCGGGACCATGACGCTCCCTTCGGTCCGCGACATAGTGTCCCTCGTCCGGGATCTGTCCGGGTATCCGGATCCTCAGGATCGAACTGGTCGCTGATTGGACCGGTCACCTCTGATTGGACCAGGTATCCCGGAGGGGGACCGTGCGGTTGAAGACCAGCTTGTCCGGCGTTGTATCCGGATCCAGGTTGAAATATCCGATCCGCTGGAACTGAAAGTGATCCAGGGGCGCCGCATTTTTCAGGGAGGGCTCCACATACCCGGTGATGATCTTCAGTGAACCGGGATTGAGGAATTCCGTAAAATCCCTGTCCTTATGACCGGCCGGATCAGGATCGCTGAAAAGCCTGTCGTACAGCCTGATCTCCGCCTCCAGGGCATGTGAAGCGGATACCCAGTGCAGGGTTCCCTTCACCTTCCGGTCCGCTTCGGGTCCGCCGCTCCTGGTTTTTTCGTCATAGGTACAGTAGACCTCGGTGATGTTTCCACCGGCGTCTTTTTTGTAATCCTCACATCGGATGATATAGGCTGATTTCAACCTGACCTCCCTGCCAGGGGCCAGGCGGAAATACTTTTTGGGCGGATCCTCCATGAAATCTTCCCTTTCGATGTAGATCTCCCGGGAGAAAGGGACGGTTCGGCTTCCCATGGAATCATCCTCCGGGTTATTCACGGTTTCCATCTGTTCTGTCCGTCCTTCCGGATAATTGGTGATGATCAGCCTGAGCGGATTGAGCACGGCCATGACCCTGGGTGCCCGCCGGTTCAGATCCTCCCGCACGGCAAATTCCAGGAGTCCCACATCATTGGTGGCAATCACCTTGGTATAGCCGATGCTTTCATTGAAGCTCCGGATGGATTCAGGGGTGTATCCCCTTCTCCGCAAACCGGTCAGGGTAGGCATCCTGGGATCGTCCCATCCACGTACATGACCTTTTTTCACCAGTTCGAGCAGCATCCGCTTGCTCAGAATGGTGTAGGTGAGGCTCAGCCGGTTGAATTCGGTTTGCCTGGGCCTGTAATCACCGGTCATCAGTTTTTCCACGAGCCAGTCATACAAAGGCCTGTGCACTTCGAACTCCAGCGTACAGAGGGAATGGGTGATGCCTTCAAAATAATCACACTGTCCGTGGGCAAAATCATACATGGGATAGACCTTCCATGTGCTGCCCGTGCGGTGGTGCGGGTGGAACAGGATGCGGTAGATCACGGGGTCCCGCATGTGCATGTTGGAGGAGGCCATGTCGATCTTTGCCCGCAGCACCCGGGAACCTTCGGGGAATTCCCCTGCATTCATCCTGTGGAACAGGTCCAGGTTCTCTTCCGGGGGACGGTCCCTGAACGGACTGGGCGTTCCGGGAACCGTGGGGGTCCCTTTCTGCCGGGCAATATCCTCGGAGGACTGGTCGTCCACGTAGGCGTACCCCCTTTTGATCAGGTCAACGGCAAATTCATAGAGCTTTCCGAAATAATCTGAAGCATAATATTCCCTCTCTTCCCAGTCAAATCCCAGCCACCGGATGTCCTCCCTGATGGAATCCACGTACTCCACGTCCTCCTTGGTGGGATTGGTGTCATCAAACCTGAGGTTGCATCTGCCCCCGTATTTTTCGGCAATGCCGAAGTCGATGCAGATGGCTTTCGCATGTCCGATATGCAGATACCCGTTGGGTTCTGGAGGGAACCGGGTGTGTATCCGGCCGTTGTCCCTTCCCGTGCGCAGGTCCTCTTCCACGATCGCCTCGATGAAATTGGGACCTTTCTTCAGGGGCGGATCCGCTTTCTTTTCAGTCATTCTTCTGGTATATGAAGCGTGACAAAAATAATAAAACTATCTTTGCGCGAAGCTACATTCCATCGAACAAAACCGGTTGCACATGGGAAAAATCATCATTGAAGACATGGAGTTCTACGCCTTCCATGGCCACTTCAGGGAGGAGCAGATCGTCGGCAACCGGTTCCTGGTGGATCTGGAGATGGAGACGGACCTGGAAATTCCCGCCGCATCCGACCAGCTGAAAGATGCGGTCAATTACCACCGGGCCTATGAAATCATCCGGAAGGAGATGCGCATGAAAAAATCCAACCTCCTGGAGAACATTGCCAGAAGGATCCTCGACGCGCTGTACGCGGAGCTTCCCGGGGTTGAAAAGGTCACCGTAAAGATCCGCAAGATGCATCCTCCCATGGGCGGACCCATCAAATCGGTGGGTGTGGTCATGACCAGGTAACGGGGGAAGTGAAACCGGTCCGGAACCCGGCTGGAAACAATCACACCTTTCTGAAGATACAGATGTCCTGGTAATTGTCCAGCGCCGGCTTTGGTCCCCCTGCCCAGAATCCGTAATGAACCTGCTCCATATGGAATCCTTTCGCTTCGATCATTTCAGCGGTAAGGTACGCTTGGTCGTAGGCCACATTCGCCTCCCTCACCCTGGGGTGGAACAGGTAAGTATGGCCAAGCCGGGTGCTGAACATCTTTTTTCCCGATCGTTCCAGCAGCGTGCGTGCCCGGTCGTTCATGAGAAAAAAGGTGGAAAAACATACTCCGCCCGGTTTCAGGACGCGGTGGATCTGTTTCAGGTAATGATCCGTGTCCTCCAGCACCATGTGGGTGAATACGGAGGTCAGGACCACCATATCAAATGCTTCATCGGCATAGGGAAAAATGAAATTCCTGGCTTCCTTTCCGGTGGAGAGGTTGTAGAGGTCATTTTTCAGGTCCACGTGGATGAAGCGGAAGTTGGGATAACGGCTGCCGATCCGGCGATTGCACCAGCGGATCCCCGACCGGACAATGTCAAATCCTTCATACGAGCCCTCCCTGCTCAGGTATCCTGTAAGAGGCACGGCCACCCTGCCGATCCCGCAACCCACGTCCAGCACCCTGTGATTGGGTTGCAGGCCTCCAAGTTCCACAAGCTGGTCCCGGAGCGCATTTCCCATTTTCCTGAAATCACCGCTCCCGATGAAGATCATTCCCCTTGGTGGGATCATGGGATCCCGCTTTCCTGAAATGGTTTCAACCGCATCCACCGGGAAGAACCAGATCCTCCGGAGGATTCTCCGGACGACAGGCGGGAAAAGATAATAGAGGTTCCTGAGGCGTTCCATTCCTGATGAAAGAGGTTTTACTTAAAACGCAAGGGTGACCAGCACCGGGAGGTGGTCCGAGAAGAATTTCCGGTCCCTCGAATCGGTCAGCGCCCCGTAACGCATCACTTTCACCTGGTCCGAGACAAACACATAATCGATCCGCTCCCCGGGAGGGTCATCGTATGTGAAACCGTGGTAGGTGGCCACCGATCCGTAGGGAGGCACGGCGGTTACCAGATAGGCATCCCGCAGCCGGCTCCGGATCAGTTCAACAGGTTCCGATCCGGGCGGAAGGTTAAAATCCCCGCAGAGCACCACGGGCATCCCTCCCCCCGTTATATCCCGGATCTTTTCAAGGATCAGTTTAGCCGATTCCCTCCTGGCCACCTCCCCCCTGTGGTCGAAATGGGTATTGAACACATAGAAGGTTTTCCCGGTCAGCTGATCCTCCAGCTTCACCCAGGAACAGACACGCCTGCAGGCCGCATCCCATCCAAAACTGCATTGCGCGGGTGTTTCGGAAAGCCAGAAGGTGCCACCTTCTTTCTTCGTGAACCGCTTGTGATCATAAAAGACGGCCGAGAATTCCCCTTCCCTTTCCCCGTCATCCCTTCCCACTCCCTCAAATGAATATCCGGGGAAGGCTGCCGCAAGATCATCCACCTGTTCCGGCAGGGCCTCCTGCACACAGAAAATATCCGCCCTGTGGAAAGTGAACAGTGCCGACACGCTCGATTTCCTGTGGGGCCATGCATGTTCCCCGTCCCCGGGCGTGTTCAGCCTGATGTTATAGGTGATCAGTTCAACCGGCTGGGCAGCAGCCAGCACGGTCAGAAAAAGCATCCATAAAAAAAGTGTTCTTCTCATAATTGTATCGGTTCATCATCATAAGGGCATGTCCAGCCAGAAATACTGTCCCAGTCCCACTCCGAAAACAATGATCCCCAGCACGCCGTGAAGGACAGCCGTAAACAGTACACTGCGTGTCTTACAGTACACCCTTGCCAGGTAGATCCCTCCAATGAGGGTAAGGATCATGGAAACCGGATCATAATAGACAATGTGCACAAATGAAAAAGCGATCCCGCTGGCCAGAACGAACGCCCACTGTTTCGGAAAAAGTGACCCGTACCTCCTGCAGAGGTAGGTCCGGTAAATGATCTCCTGTCCGAATGCGGAAAAAACCGGGTAGAAAATACACATGGCCAGAAAGACCAGGGGATTCGCCCTGATCAGGTTGAACAGCTGGTCCGGCTCAAACAGCGCGGTATAGGAGAACATCAGTATCAGGCAGGCCATGACGATCATCCCGTTGCGGCGGAGCGTGGCTCCCGGTACCCCCCACCTGAGCAGCTCCCTGAACGTGAAATCAGTGGTTTTTTTCAGGATGAGAAAAATAAAGACCAGCACCGGAAGGATGATCACGCTGGGATGGACAAAATCCCTGTCAAAATAGATGAGCAGGGGTATCCCGAAAAACAGGAGGACGAATTCGGTGATCCGGAGGATGATTTTCTGTTGAGTCATGGCTCCTTCGTACGCATTTCAAATGTAGGATTTTATTTGCGCTTTGCGGTGGTACGTGCAAAGTTTCCTAACTTACCACGGATCATTCGCCTCTGGCATGTACACATACGAAAGATACAGTTTCAGGATTGTTACCCTGGTACTCGCCCTGGTGGCCGTCGCATTCTTTGTGAACTCCGGATTCATCGGCGGTGCGCTGACCGCCCTCCTGGGGATCTTCTCCGCATTCTCCTTCCAGGGGATCATTATCGATGCGGGGAAACAGCGTTATTTGAAGTATGACCGGTTCCTGTGGGTGAAGATAGGGAAATGGATGCCGCTCCCCCCGCCCTCCTATGCGACCGTCGTCCGGATCAACCTGAGCAGCAACCGGAACCTGCCCACACCGGTGGTTCCGGCCGACACGAAAAGCGTTAAATCCTACAGGGTCAACCTGGTGGTGGAAGGTGACCAGCGTTATGTGCCCGTCTGCCGGGGCTCCAGAAAGGAGATGAGGGAAGAGGCCCTGAAACTCGGACAGCTGTTCGGGATCAGGGTGCTCGACTACACCACCCATGAAAAAAAGTGGATCCTCTAAAACCAGATCCCCAGCGAAATCAGCCACTGCCTGGGCCTTGCATCAAGGGGAAATTCCGCGCCCCCGATGGTCAGGGTTTCTCCCAGCCTGCTCAATGAGCCCTCATACCTGGCATCCAGGGATATCTTTTTCAGCAGGTCCACACCGATACCGGCCTGGAATCCCCATGTCATTGATTTTGAAAATACCTTATAATCGGGCACCAGCGTCTGAAGGTCGTTCGTCTCGCTCAGCACGAAAGACCCCACAGGACCCAGGTTGAAACGGGCAGGACCCAGTTTCACTCCCACCAGCAAAGGCACATCGAGCCTGCTGAACTTCACATCCAGTATGGCTGTCGCCCCGCCTGTGACCACCTGCTCCACCGTTCCCCCGCCTGTATTGAAATAGATTTCCGGTTGTACGTATGCCATGGCGAGCTTGATCCGCGTCTGAACCCCCAGATGGTAACCCATCACCGCCTCTCCGGTAACCAGGTCGTACACCTGGCTGCCATCGTTGATGCCTGTGATGTCATTGAACTTCAGGGAGGAAAATCCGATCCCGGCTTTGACACCGTAGGAAAAAATCTGGGCATCCGCCACCTGCACCAGCAGGAAGGCCGCAAATAAAATTGGAAATAGCTTTTTCATCATTTCAATCATTGGGTTAAACCAGCATTTCTGTTATTTAACGGCAAAAGCGGCGATATAGTTGCACGAAATGCCGAAAAAACGGCGATCACAGGGACAGTTCCCGGATCCCCTTTTCCATCCTTCCGATCACCTCTTCCCTGCCCAGGAACTCGGCCAGATCGAAAAGAGCGGGACCGGTGGAAGAACCCACCAGCAGGAGCCTCCAGGTGTTCATCACCGCACCTGTTCCCCAGCCGTATTTTTCGATGATCGCCTTCACCTCCTTTTCCAGGTGCCCGGATGTAAAGGGATCACACTCTTTCAGTGCCTCCTTGAGCAATTGCATCATTGAAGGGGTATCTTCTTTCCACCTTTTTTTTACGACCGCCGGATCGTACGATTCGGGAGCCCGGAAGAAGAACCATGCCTGGTCCCAGAATTCATGGATAAAATTGATCCTGGGCCTGATCAGCGGGACCAGCGCTGTCAACCGGTTGGGTTCATAATCGATCCCTTTCTCCTCCAGGATGTTGCCGAATGCCCCGGCAAGTGCTACTTCCGGGATCCGCTGCAGGTGCTGGTGATTGAACCACCGGGCTTTTTCCGGGTCGAATTTTGCACCCGATTTTCCGATCTTCCCGATGGAGAATTCCCGGATCAGCTCCTCCATGGAAAACAGTTCCTGTTCGGTTCCCGGGTTCCATCCCAGCAACGCCAGCAGGTTGATGCAGGCCTCCGGCAGGTAGCCCTCCTCCCGGTAGCCCCTTGATATTTCCCCGGTACCGGGATCCTCCCATTGCAGGGGAAAGACCGGGAACCCTCCCTTTTCCCCGTCCCTTTTGCTCAGCTTCCCTTTCCCGGTGGGTTTGAGGATCAGGGGAAGATGGGCAAAGAACGGCATGAGGTTCTCCCATCCGAAAGCCCTGTACATGGACACATGAAGGGGAAGCGAAGGAAGCCATTCTTCTCCACGGATTACATGAGAAATGCCCATCAGGACATCGTCCACCACATTGGCCAGGTGGTAGGTGGGCATTCCGTCCGATTTGTACAGCACCTTGTCGTCCAGGGTGGAACTGTTCACCACCACTTCACCCCTGACCAGATCCTTCATTTTGACCTCCCTCCCGGGTTCAAATTTGAACCTGATCACATAGGGTTCTCCCTTTGAAATGAATTCTTCCGCCACGGAACGCTCCATGGTCAGTGAATTCTTCAGGGTGTCCCTGGTCCGCGCATCATAAATGAATGTCTCCCCCTTTGCCTCGTGTTCCATTCTCAGGCGTTCCAGTTCCTCCGGGGTGTCAAAGGCATAATAGGCATGCCCTTTCTCCACAAGCTCGAAGGCATATCGGCTGTAGATGTCGCTGCGTTCAGACTGGCGGTATGGTCCGAATCCCCCGCCCTGGAGCGGCCCTTCGTCAGGCTCCAGGCTGCACCATGACAGCGCCTCTGTGATGTACTGTTCCGCACCCGGCACGTACCGGGTCCGGTCGGTATCTTCGATCCGCAGGATGAAAGCACCTCCGTGCTTTCTGGCAAAAAGATAATTGAACAGTGCGGTTCTCAGTCCGCCTATGTGCAGCGGTCCTGTCGGACTGGGCGCAAATCTCACGCGGATATCCTGGTTCATTGGCTGATCGGTTTTGACAAACGTACATATTGTTCTTTACGAATACAACTCATCGGAGCGAATGTCTCTTCCTGAATGCCGGATACACCTCATCCCGGAGCCAGACCAGGGCCGGTTCCCGTACCAGCATTTTCCCGTACACCCGGTCCGCCTTCTCCACCTCCCCGGTCTCCTCATAGGCCGATGCCAGCGCAGCCAGGGTGTTCAGGTAGATCCAGTTCTGCCGGGTCCTTTTTGGGTCGGCTTCAAACAACCTGACCGCTTTTTCATACAGAGGCACCGCCCTTTTCTTCGATCCTCCGAAAACAGCAGGTTTGTAAAACTCAATGTTGGCCTTTTCCAGCCAGGCCTGCGGCTCATCCGGACCCAGTTCGATGGCTTTCTGATTGGCTTCCGCCGATTTTCGCCCGAAAAAAGGCGCCTTCAAAGGCTCCAGTCCCACCCTGAACCCGTACAGAGCTCCCTGCAGTCCATACACCCTGGGCAGGTCCCGCCCGGTTTTCAGAAGGGATTCCACATGCTTTTCGGCCTTTTCCAGCCATCTTTTGGCCTCCTCTTTTTTTCCCTCAGCGATGCAGTGGGCGATGTATCCATATTCCGCCTCCGCGAGTTGATAGAGAAGGGCGTCATTTTGTACAGACCTGTACTCCCGCTCCATCTTTTCCATCGCTTCCTTCCACAGCTCCATCCTGCCGGACACGTACGCCCGGTATATCTGACCTGTCAAATCCTGTCCCTGTACCAGCAGGGATCCCGATAACAAAAACATGCAGATCCAGTTTCTCATCTCCCTTTGAATTGAATGGTTCTCCCTTTCCACACGTTCTTTCCCCGCGCCCTGAATATAAAAGCCCTGATGACGATCCGTACAAAGCTGATCTGAATCAGCGGGGAAAGCAGTGTGCCGACCAGGACCGGCTGGACACTGACCACGGCCACCAGGGCACGGAGGAGAAGGGCAAGGGCGAGATAGATCAGGGCATACAGCAGTCCCATGCCCGCCCATACGAAAAAGACACCGAAGGTGGTAAACAGGGTGAACAGGAGCAGGATCGTTCCGCTCCCCCCGAAAAACGCAAATACGCTCCTGGTAAAACCAATGATCCCTTCCTTCAGGTTCCTGTACATCCTGCAGGAAATCTCCCCGCGGCTCAGAACCGTGTGGGCCGCATAGCCCATTCGTTTTACCAGCCTGAAAATATGGATGTCTTCCACGTTGATCTCCTTCACCATCGCATGAAACCTGTGCTGCCTGTATTCCCTTCCCCTGAACAGCATGAATTGCCCGTTGGCAGCCGACAGGGAAGTATAATGGCTCCACCTGGTCAGTACCAGGGGGAGCAGGCTCACCAGGATCCAGTTCATGACGGGGACCGTGATCTTTTCACCGAAAGAGACCATGAGCTGCCTGGGAAAGATCGAAAGCAGGGTGAGGTCGTGCCTGCGGGCATGCCGCACCGCCTTTGCCAGCAGGCCGGGTTCCACCCTGACATCCGAATCCAGAAACAGCAGGTACTCCCCTTCAGCCTTCATTGCCAGCTGGTGGCAGGCGTTGTTCTTTCCGTTCCATCCTTCCGGCACTCCATTTCCTTCCACATACCGGATCCGCGGATCCCGCACGGCATAGGACCCGATGACCGCCCGGGTCCCGTCATGTGAATCATCGTCAAATATCCAGACGTCGAAAGGTTCATATGTCTGTTCCAACAGTCCGTCCAGCAACAGCGGCAGGTTTTCCGCTTCATTCCTGGCCGGGATCAGCACCGAAACCGAAGGTGCAGTCTCCTGACCCTCCTCCCGGAGCCACTGCCGTGTGATCATATTGACGATGACAATCACCAGCCTTGCGGCCAGGAACACAAACGCAGGGAAAGCAAGCCAGATCATGCCAGCGTTTTTTGGTGTTCAATGCTCTCCCGGATACATCTATTGAAGTCTTCGTTTATCTCCTCCAGGCTTTTCCCCTCATATGCATAGTCGTACAGATAAAGGTCCAGTTCGGTCTTTCTTGAGGAGAATATATCGTACAATGCCCCATAGATAACCACCTGGACGTGATTGCCGAGGTATCGGAACAGATGGTACCAGCCGGTTTCAAATTTCACCGGCAGGTCCGTCATGCTGTGTATCTTTCCCTGGGGAAAAAGGATCACCATGTTGCGGCTGTCTGAAAGGATTTCCGCAGTATAACGGATTGATTCGATGGCGCTTCTGCTGCCTTTTTTGATGGAGTATGCACCGGTTTTATTCAGGAACATTCTCTTTTTGAGCTGCTCCTCCAGCATCATCACATGATACCGCCGCCGGAACACCTTGTGGTTGATGTATTCGGCCAGGAACCCGTCCCACCAGCTGACATGGTTTCCGATCATCAATACAGGCAGCTGCCTGTCCCCCACGCTGTGATGGAGCCTTACCCTGCTGAACGACCATTCGGGCATCCACCGGGAATAACGTCTGAAAAAGGGATAATAGAACCAGTGATGACGTGCCCTGATGATCATAGACCGGCGGTACTTTGGTTCTTCACCTGGTAGAGCTTCCACCAGGGCTTTCCGGGATATGCATGGTGCTCATAGTGGTATCCGAAAAAGTAGCATGAAAGCATGGCCTGGAGATGGTTCTTTTTCTGGGTCCGCGCCCGGTGCTTTCCCATGGCTTCCGTGTGCGGCTTTTTGTGAGGCACGAAGGTGCCGAAATAGAACAGCTGGAAGGTGGCCAGGAAAGCCGGGACGATCCAGAATACAATGAGAGCGGGAACGGAGACCCCCGCAAGTCTCTCCAGGACATTGAATGCCACCGCCATGATGACGATCTGAAGCAGGGTGGTATACCTTTTCAGGAAGGTGAACCACCAGGCGAAAAAATTCTGCGATTTCACATAAAAATCAGGATCCTTCCCGGTGGCCGGGTACCGGTGGTGGTCCCAGTGATTCTTAATGAGCCTCCGGTAGGACATCCCCGCGAACAGGAAAACGGAAACGTAACCGATGGCATTGTTGATCCAGCGGATGCGGGATACGGAACGGTGCATGGCATCGTGACCGGTGATGAACAGGCCCGTATACAGGTAAGCCTGAATGAGCATGTGAAGGTACATCCAGGGATTGCTCCAGGAAACCTCCACATGGAAAAGGATGTACCACAGGTGAACCCCCCATAATCCCATGACCAGCAAAGCGATAATTATGCCCATATCTTCTCGGCAAATATCCAGAGATCCAGTCCGATAAAGAATCCCAGCTGGACAAAAAACAACGGCAGTGCGATTTTGTTTTCCCGGGCCGGGAGTTTCATCCAGTCGGCCAGTGAACCCAGCAGGAAAGCAAGGATCAGCCAGGCCAGGTAATTCTGCATGGGGACGGCCCCGCCCGCCCAGCTCCACATATCCAGATAGATGGCCGCCGGTTCAAGGGCAAAATCGTACACCACCATCAGCACCGCGGCCACGATCGCCCTGAAATAGGGGGTGTCGATGAAACGTCCCGCGATATACAGGCTGCAGTAAACCAGCATCAGCCAGTTGACCCCGATCATCAGCGGGGTATGGAACAATTTCGGCCCGAGGGTCTCCCCGTAGGTGTAATCCCCGAAGATGACCCCTGTCCCGACCCCCGCAGCCTCCACGAGAAATCCCAGGGTAAAAATAAGCAGGGAGGTGATCCAGAGCCTTACCCCGAACCTGTCGTGGTACAGATAGAGCAGGAAGATACTGAGCAGCAAAGAAAAAGGCGTCAGGTCCTGAAACAGTCCGCGTGTCCGGGGGATGATCAATCCGGCCAGTCCCACCGTGTAATAGATGATCACGACGGGGACCGGACTTTTTGACCTGATGAGTTGTATAATCCTTCGCATGTGTCTCTATTTGATTTGCTGATCCACAATTCTGGCCGATGCCAGGCAGAGGGGAATGCCCCCTCCCGGATGCACGCTGCCCCCGACAAAGAAGAGTCCCCTGTATTTCCTGAGGAAATTGGGATGCCGGCTGAAAGCAGCGATCCTGCTGTTCGAGCTGTTCCCGTATAGGGATCCCCGGTGCGAGGATGTGCCGGCTTCTATGCTCCGGGGATCGGCAATGAACTCTTTCAAGATCAGGGGTTCAACATCGGTCCCCAAATTCCTGCGGAGCTTGTCCAGGATATTCCTCCTGGCCCGGGCGATCAGCCTGTCCCAGTCCTGCCCCAGGTTCTCCGGCACATTGATCATCACATACCAGTTCTCCTTTCCCCCGGGGGCATCGTCCTGAACCATTTTTGAACTGATAAACAGATAAATGGTGGGATCATCATGGATGGTCCTTTTGCCCCTGAGACAGGAGAACTCTTCCCTGTAATTGCCCGAAAAGAAAATATTGTGAAGTTCCAGCCCCGGGAATTCATCATCGATGGCCCAGTAAAAGATCAAAGCCGATGTGCTCCGCTCTTTTCTGAATTGCCTGACGGGGAAGGTGACATCCTCCAGCAGGTCCCTGTAAAGATAGAAGATGTCCATGTCGCTGACCACCAGATCCGACGGATAGATCCCGCCCTCCACGACCACCCCTTTTGCTTCCCGCCGGTTCATGGCCACTTTTTCCACGGGCTGATTGAAATGAAAGATCACGCCCATCCGGTCTGCCAGCGCCTTCATTCCGAGTGCCAGGGAATGCATTCCGCGTTCGGGGAAAAAAGCCCCCAGGTTATGCTCCAGGTGTGAAATGATATTCAGGGTCCCCGGCGCCCGGTAGGGATCTGAACCGTTATAGGTTGCATACCTGTCGAACAGCTGTACCAGGTGGGGTGACCGGAACCGTTTTTCGTTTGCGTCGTGCATGGTGACCATGGAGTCCAGTTTCCACGCCTGCAGAAGGGCCTTGATGAATTTCGGGGAAATGAAAGTCCCCATCCTGAAGAACCGGCTGAAGATGAACAAATCGCTGGTCAGTTCATAGATAACACGGCTGTGGTCCAGGTGTTTCCGCACATGCCCGGCCGGCTCGCCGAAAACCCGTTCGGCCTCCTCCTCGAAGCGCTCCGGTTCGCCGAAGGCATTCAGGATTTTTCCGTCCTCGTAAAAATACCTGGTGATCACCTCCAGCTTCTGGTAGCGAACGGAGGTTTTCATTTCCGATCCCGCAAGGACGAACAACTCTTCCACCAGGTCGGGGAGCGTAAACAGGGAAGGTCCCGTATCCCACCTGAATCCTTCCCATGAAACGGTACCAAGTTTTCCGCCGGGGGTATCCGAGCGCTCAAAAACAGTCACCCTGTAATCCCTGGCAGCAAGCCGGATGGCGGTGGCCAGTCCGGCGATCCCCGCACCCACTATATTTACGGATTTTTTCATCCCGGAATTTCGTGACCGTTAAACAAATCTTACGTTAATTTGTTTAATGTTTTAAATTCGTTAATAAACAAAACGGACCCCCTGATGTTGTTCCGTCCGGAAGCAGTAATTTACGGATAAAATTGATGGTACTTCCACCAGGGACTGCTAAATTGCATGAAATGAACCGGAAAATTCTTGTTGTGGGAACCGGACTTGCTGGGCTCACTGCTGCACTCAGGCTTTCCAAACTGGGTTACCAGGTGGAAATGGTGGAAAAGCACCACCAGGCGGGTGGAAGGCTCAATCAGCTTAAAAAGGACGGATTCACATGGGATGTGGGGCCTTCTTTTTTCAGCATGAGTTATGAATTTGATGAATTCTTCACGTTTATGGAGATGGATCCCCCTTTTGAGTTCATCCGGCTGGATCCCCTCTACACGGTGCAGTTCAGCGGAAGCGGAAACAAGTACACCATCTACAGGGATCTGGACCGGCTGGCTGAAGAATTTCGTCAGATCGAACCCGGCTTCAGGGCAAAGATGGAGCGGCTGCTGGGTTCGGCGGGCAAATTCTTCCACGACACCGATGATTTGGTGATCAAGAAGAATTACAACAGCATGCTGCACTGGCTCTTCACCCTTGCCCGCGTACCATGGGGACACGCTCCGAAGCTGTTCCGTTCCGTGATGAAGGAACTGGACCGGCATTTCACCAGCGACGAGGTGAAGCAGATCTTCTCCCTGGTGGCCTTTTTCCTGGGCGCCACCCCCTACGATACCCCAGCCTTGTATACGCTGCTTACCTATACGGAACTGGTGCATGACGGGTATCACAATGTACGGGGAGGCATGTACCGGATCGTGGAGGGTTTGATGTCCGAGATGGAAAAAAGAGGCATTCAGGTCCATTATGGCACGGAAATCGTGGATTTCAGGGAGCACGGTGGCAGGCTCGCCTCCCTGACCGACCACCACGGAAAATCATGGGAGGCGGACATGTTTGTGATCAACAGCGATGCGGCCGGTTTCCGCCACTACGTATTCAGGCGGGAACAGTTTTCCGAGGAAAAGCTGGACCGGATGAAATGGACCCTTGCACCCTTTACCATGTACCTGGGAGTCAAAGGGAAGATCGGGGGACTGGAGCACCATAACTACTTTCTGGGAGATAATTTCGAGGAATACGCAGGCAAGATCTTCAAGAACTCCATCTCCCTTGAAAAACCCTACTATTACGTAAATGTGAACTCCAAGTTCAATCCCGAAATGGCCCCCGAAGGGCATGAAAACCTCTTCATCCTCTGTCCCGTGCCCGATCTGCGGTTTAAACCGGACTGGAGCGACCGGGACAAACTGTCCGATGACATCATTGCCGATCTTTCCGAAAGATCGGGATTCGACATCAAATCCAACCTGGTCACCAAAACCGTCTTTGATCCGGTGGATTGGGGAAAGATGTTCAATCTCTACAAGGGAAGCGGCCTCGGGCTTGCCCACGATCTGAACCAGATCGGGTACTTCAGACCGAAAAACATCGATGAGAAGTTCGGAAATGTATTTTACACAGGGGCTTCCACCATTCCCGGAACCGGACTGCCCATGGCCGTGATCAGTTCAAAACTGGTAACCGACAGGATTTCCGGCGCGCATGACGCTTTATGACATCAATTCACTGGAGATCAGCAGGCTGACTACCAGAAATTACAGCACCTCGTTCTCCCTGGGGGTACGGCTCCTTCAGAAGCCCTTCCGGCTTCCCATTTATGCCATCTACGGTTTCGTCCGTGTGGCGGACGAGATCGTGGACACCTTTCACGAGCATCCCAAGCGGGAGCTGCTGGAGGAATTCAAAAAGGATACCTTTCATGCGATTGGGCACGGGATCAGCACCAACCCGATCCTGCACAGTTTCCAGTGGGTGGTGAACCGGTACCGGATCGACCATGAACTGATCCACGCCTTTCTGGACAGCATGGAGATGGATCTGACCGAGAAGGAGCATGACCAGGAGAGTTTTAAAAAATATGTGTACGGCTCGGCGGAGGTGGTTGGACTGATGTGCCTGAGGATTTTTTATGCGGACGATGATGCCGGATACCGGAAGCTGATCCATCCGGCCCGGAAGCTCGGGGAAGCTTTCCAGAAGATCAACTTTCTCAGGGATATCCGGTCTGACTATTCCGAAAGAGGCAGGTTTTACTTCCCGGGTATTGATCTGCACAATTTCAATGATGCCACGAAAAAGGCCATAGAAAAGGATATCCAGCGTGATTTCGACGAGGCACATGAAGGTGTACGTCAGCTGAACAGGGCTTCCCGTTTGGGTGTACTGGTTTCCTACACTTATTATCTGAAGCTTTTTCAGAAGATCAAAAGGACCCGTGCCGACAGGATTTTCAATAAAAGATACCGGATCTCCAATCTCAGGAAGGCTCTCCTGCTGGGCTCCCTGTGGATCAGGTACCGGATGGGGCTCGCATGATGGAAAACAGTTCATGGACATATTACACCCTGCTGGGTCTTTCGTTGCTCTACCCCGTTGCCCAGAGTTTCGAGAAGCGGGTGTTCATGCACCGTAAATTCAAATTCATCTTCCCGGGTCTGCTGATCACCGGTGCGGTCTACGTTGTCTGGGACATCTGGTTCACCGGTGCGGGGATCTGGGGTTTTAACCACAACTATACGAGGGACTTCTACGTCCTGGGACTGCCCTTTGAGGAGCTGCTGTTCTTCCTGGTGGTCCCCTACTGCTGCGTTTTCCTGTACGAGGTACTGCGGTATTTCGTGAAACGATTTTATCACCCCGTTTTTTCCCGGATCGTGATCTATCTGCTGCTGGTGCTGATGATCGGGTCGCTCCCCTTCGTCACAGACAGGATCTACACGTTCACCGCGATGGCCTTTACCTCGCTGATGCTGCTCCTTCAGCTGTTTCAGAAAACCTACAATTCCTGGTTCTCCGGTTTTATCCTCACCTACCTTGTATCCCTTATTCCTTTTCTGGTGGTGAACGGGGTGCTCACCTCCATTCCGGTCGTCTGGTACAACAACGCCGAAAACCTGGGAGTCCGGATCTACACGATCCCCCTGGAAGATTTCATTTATCTGATGGGATTGCTGTTGCCTACCATCAATATTTACCAGCTGCTGCTTCACAAATTCGCCTCTCCCCGGCTGAGGTCACGGATGGACCTGGACAACGTCTCGGGTTTTTGAGAACCGGTGACACGTATGTTACAGATCATTTTTTTGGTGAATGAGAAACACCTAATTTCGTTCGAACACGGAATTGATTTCATATGGACAATATCCTGGTTATCGGAGCTGCCGGACAGATCGGATCGGAACTGGTCGCCGAGCTTCGGACGATTTACGGCAACTCCCATGTGTATGCCACCGACATCAAGCAGGCCCCGCCCGATATCCTGGAAGGCGGACCGTTCCAGATACTGGATGTAATGGATGACAAGCAGCTGATCCATTTCATTATCCGTCACAAGATCAGCCAGGTCTATCACCTTGCCGCCGTGCTCTCCGGCAATGCCGAGAAACTGCCCACCCAGGCATGGCGGATCAATATGGACAGCCTGATGAACATCCTGGAAGTGGCAAAGATGGTGGAGGAGGTGAAAAAGGTGTTCTGGCCAAGCTCCATCGCGGTCTTCGGTCCCACCACCCCCCGCCATGAAACCCCCCAGCGCACTGTTATGGATCCGGTGACCGTTTACGGGATCAGCAAACTCGCAGGAGAAAGATGGTGCGATTACTATTTTAAAAAATTCGGAGTGGATGTGAGGAGTCTCAGGTATCCCGGACTGATCAGCTATAAAACGGAACCGGGGGGAGGGACCACCGACTACGCCGTGGAGATCTACTTCGAAGCCGTCAGGCAGGGTAAATATGAGTGTTTCCTGAATGAAGCCACGGCCCTCCCCATGCTGTTCATGCCGGATGCCATCACCGCCACCATCAACCTGATGGAGGCGGACCGCTCCAGTCTGACCGTCCACAGCAGCTACAACCTGGGTGGGATGAGTGTGACACCCGGCGAGATTGCAGGTGAGATCAGGAAACACATCCCGGAGTTTGCCATCAGCTTTAAACCCGACTTCAGGCAGGCCATCGCCGACACCTGGCCACACAGTGTGGATGATTCCAAAGCCCGTGAGGACTGGGGATTTGCACAGACCTATGACCTGGAGAAGATGACCGGGATCATGCTGAAGGAGATCAGAGAGAAACTAAAAACCTGACATATGTACGGAAATTTCAAGGAGCACCTGCAGAAGGAACTGGAGCAGATCCGTGACGCAGGATTGTTCAAATCCGAAAGGATCATCGCCTCGGCTCAGGATGCTGAGATCACACTGGAAAACGGAAGCAGGGTACTGAATTTTTGCGCCAACAATTACCTGGGCCTTTCCAATCATCCAGAGCTGATCCGTGCAGCCGGGGAAGCCATGAAAACCCACGGTTACGGAATGTCATCCGTCAGATTCATCTGCGGCACCCAGGACCTTCACAGATCCCTCGAAAAGAAGATCGCTGATTTTTTCGGAACCGCTGATACCATCCTGTATGCGGCCTGCTTCGATGCGAACGGGGGACTGTTCGAACCACTGCTCACCGCGGAGGATGCCATCATCTCCGATGCACTGAACCACGCTTCCATCATTGACGGGGTCAGGCTTTGCAAAGCACAGCGGTACCGGTACCGGCACAATGACATGGGGGACCTGGAGGAACAGCTGGCAGAGGCCCGCACGCAGCGGTTCCGTATGATCGTCACCGACGGGGTCTTTTCCATGGATGGGGATGTGGCACCGGTGGACCGGATCATTGCGCTCGCAGAAAAATATGACGCCCTTGTCATCGTGGATGAAAGTCACTCTGCCGGGGTGGTCGGGAAAAGCGGCCGCGGGGTCACCGAGTTGTTCAACGCGAGGGGGAAGGTGGATATCATTACCGGTACGCTGGGTAAAGCTTTCGGCGGGGCCATCGGGGGTTTTACCACCGGTCACAGGGAGGTGATTGAAATGCTACGGCAGCGTTCAAGACCTTATCTTTTTTCCAACTCCCTGCCGCCTTCCGTGGTGGCAGGCGGTATCCGGATGTTCGATATGATGGCTGAGACCACCGAGTTGCAGGAGAAGCTGCATTCCAATACAGATTACTTCATGGAAAAGATGCTGGCAGCCGGTTTCGACATCAAACCCACCCGTTCGGCCATCTGTGCGGTCATGCTCTATGATGCAAAACTATCCCAGGAGTTCGCCTCCAGGCTCCTTGATGAAGGCATCTATGTGATTGGATTTTATTATCCCGTGGTTCCGCAGGGGGAGGCCAGGATCCGCGTCCAGCTTTCCGCCGCCCACCGCCGGGAACACCTTGACCGGGCCATCGAGGGCTTTATCAAGGTGGGAAGGGAGCTGAAGGTGATCGGCTAGCGCTTCGTGGTTATGCGATGCGCCTCCTGCTGAGGCCGGCATCCGAAAGCACCAGCACCAGAATAGCCGCAAGGGCGGCGAAAACTCCCGTTGACAGGTTGATCTCCTGCAGGAACTGCAGGTTAAAATCAAAGTCAGGCAGCTGCAATGCCGACGGCCGGGCATCCGTACCCCCGTAAAAAATGGCGATCAACAGGAAGACAATGACAGAAAGGAGGATGATCATCCTGCCCGTTCTGCCGATCAGGGGTCTGAACCGCACCCTTTCAGGTCCGGCCTGAACCTTTTCCATCACGCCTTCCGTGAATCCGTCCGGTGCATGGACGATCCCCGACTCCCTGAAGAGTTTTTTCAAGTGCTGGTCCCGTTCCATATTACATAATTGACATGGTTTCTTTCTTAAGATGCTGCCGGATCACCGTGTACATTTTCTTCCTGGACCTGTGCAGCCTGGTCCTGATCTGTCCGCTCGACATCCCGGTGATCCCCCCGATTTCCTCCAGGCTCAGTTCTTCAAAATAAAACAGCGTCACAACCACCGCATCGGTTTCGGGCAGTGCTTCAATTGCCAGCCGCAGGTACCTGCCCCGCTCTTCTGCGGACAATCGCTCCAGTCCGTTCATGTCGCTCTCGTCCGCCCCCTCATCGGGAAGCTCGTCCACCAGATCAATGATCTTCACTTTTTTCCGGATCACACTGATGCAGTGATTGTAAGTGATCCGGTAAAGCCAGGTGGAAAATCTGGATTTTTCCTGGAATCCCTGGATGGAACGGTACACCTTTACAAATACCTCCTGTGCGGCTTCCCTGGCATCTTCCTCCGAGGCAAGCATCCGGAGGCACAGGGTGTATACCAGATCCTTGTACCTATTGACAATCCAGGTATATGCCTGTTTGTCTCCCGCCCTGATGCGGTCGATGTGGTATTTTTCATCCCGGATATCCATTCATTCATTAAGACGCCGGATCCCTGAAAACGTTACAGCGTATCCGGCATATTTTCATTTTGTGCCGGCTCTGTATCTGGTCAGATCAAAATTTCAGCCCTTCCCTGTAACATGGATCTGACCGGGCGCGTCAAAGGAGCAAATGATCGTAATTCACTAAATTTTTAATATCATGGTAGAAGAAATCTTTATCCCCATCGCATTTTTTGCAGCCCTGTTCGGCATCGTTTACGTGGTCATCACGGCCAGGAACCGTGAACGGATGGCCATGCTGGAAAAGGGAGCCGACCCGAAGGACCTGATTTCCGGGAAGCCGAGTGTATACAACATCCTGAAATGGGCCCTGCTACTTGTGGGTGTCGGCCTGGGCATATTTATCGGATCGTTGTTTGCCACCTATACATCTCTCGACGAGGAAGCGGCCTATTTTGCATCCGCGCTGTTTTTCGGCGGTCTGGGTCTTGTGGTGGCTTACCTGGTTGCCAGGAAGGCCGAATGACTACAAATCAGCCGCATTTGGAGGAACCGCATTCCGTGCAGATCAGGCATCCCTCCTGGTAGATCAGATTGTTGGAGCCGCATTCCTCGCATTTCTGCCCCGGCTTCGCCTTCGTACCGTTGGGAATGTAGCGTTTCAGTGCCCTGACCACCCCGGCGCTCCAGGTGTTGATGGATTCATTGTCGAGACGAAGCGAACTGACCAGGTTGACCGCATCCACCACCGGCATCCCGTGGCGTAAAACCCCGGAAATCAACTTGGCATAATTCCAGAACTCACTGTTAAACTGGTGGGACAACCCGCCCATGGTAACCTTGTAACCGTATTTATCCACATACTGGAAATCATATCTCTTGGTGCCGTCCTCGTTCCTCGTCTTGATGATCTTGCCTTTCTTCACTTTGGGGGGGATGGGGAATGTGTCCTCTTCCTTGCGTCCTGTGAAGATCTCATAGGGTTTCCCGTCCAGCAAACCAATAAATGCGATCCAGTCCTCATCATTGTTCTTGAACCGGAGGATCTCCGCGTCCAGTTCCCGGGGACGCTTGATGGGAAACTGGGATGTATCCTTGTCCTTCTTTTCGCTCGCCACGAGAACGCCGGCCCTGGAACCGTCCCTGTAAACGGTCACCCCCTTGCATCCGTTTTTCCATGCATGCACATACAGTTTTCCCACCAGTTCCTCGCTCACCTCGCCGGGAAGATTGATGGTCACACTGATGGAATGATCCACCCATTTCTGGATGGCCCCCTGCATCTTCACCTTCTGCATCCAGTCCACGTCGTTGGAAGTGGCTTTGAAGTAGGGCGATCTTTTCACCAGTTCCTGGATATCCTCATCACTGAATTTTTTCACCTCCTCCGGGTCCATGTTGTTAACCTTCAGCCAGGTGAGGAAATTGTGATGAAAAACGTTGTATTCTTCCCAGCTGTCGCCCACCTCGTCCACAAAGGTGACCAGTGCATCCTTATCGCTGGGGTTCACCTTTCTCCTCCGCTTGTACACAGGAAGGAACACCGGCTCGATCCCCGATGTGGTCTGGGTCATCAGGCTCGTGGTGCCTGTAGGTGCGATGGTCAGCAGGGAGATGTTCCTGCGCCCGTGCTGCTTCATCTCCTCGATCAGTTTGGGATCCTCCCTGGCCAGACGGTTGATGAATGGATTGTCCTTCTCCCGGATGAAATCGAAAATCTGGAAAGGGCCCCTTTCCCTTGCCATCTTTACGGAAGAACGGTAGGCTTCCAGGGCGATGGTCTTGTGTACCTCCACGGAAAAGTCAATTGCGTTCTCACTCCCGTAACGGAGTCCCAGCGCGGCCAGCATGTCTCCTTCCGCCGTGATGCCCACCCCGGTCCTTCTTCCTTCCAGTGCTTTCTTTTTGATGTTTTTCCACAGGTTGATCTCCACCCTTTTCAACTCTTCATCCTCCGGGTCCGCATAGATCTTGTCCAGGATGGCATCTACCTTCTCCAGCTCCAGATCGATGATATCGTCCATCATCCGCTGTGCCAGTCCCACATGTTTCCTGAACTTTTCCCAGTTGAACCTGGCCTGCCTGGTAAAGGGTTCATCCACGTAACTGTAAAGATTGATCGCAAGCAACCTGCAACTGTCGTAGGGACAGAGGGGAATTTCACCGCACGGGTTGGTTGATACCGTCCTGAAGCCCAGGTCGGAATAACTGTCCGCAACCGATTCCCTGGTCACGGTGTCCCAGAACAGGACCCCCGGTTCGGCCGATTTCCATGCGTTGTGCACGATCTTCTGCCAGAGGATCCGGGCATCAATTTCCCTGGTAAAGGTGGGACTGTCAGAATAGATGGGATACTGCTGAATGAATGGCGTGCCGTCTACCACGGCCTGCATAAATTCGTCACTGATCCTGACGGATACATTCGCTCCGGTAATTTTTCCCGTTTCCAGCTTGGCATCAATGAATCTTTCCGAATCGGGATGCTTGATGGAGATGCTCAGCATCAGGGCCCCCCTTCTTCCGTCCTGGGCTACCTCCCGCGTGGAGTTCGAATACCTCTCCATGAACGGAACCACACCGGTGGAAGAGAGTGCGCTGTTGAGAACCGGACTCCCGGTCGGCCTGATGTGGGAAAGGTCATGCCCCACTCCGCCGCGGCGCTTCATCAACTGCACCTGTTCCTGGTCTACCTTCATGATCCCGCCGTATGAATCAGCCGGACCTTCATGTCCGATCACGAAACAATTCGAAAGGCTTGCGATCTGGAAATTGTTCCCGATCCCTGTCATGGGCGATCCCTGGGGGACAATGTACCGGAAGTTCCGCATCAGCTCGAACAATTCGTCGTAGCTGAGCGGAGCGGGATATTTTTTTTCGATCCTCCAGATTTCCGAAGCCAGCCGCCGGTGCATGTCATCCGGGGTACGTTCATAGATTTTCCCGTGGGAATCCTTCAGCGCATATTTGCTGACCCAGACCCTGGCTGCCAGTTCATCACCCTGAAAATATTCCAGCGATGCCTTAAAGGCCTCATCGAAGCTGTATGTATGTCTTTGCTTCTGTGTATCTTTCGCTTTTCCCTGCGATTTCACTTCCAGCTCCTTTTCCACAAACGTCAGGTTTTTCTCCGGTATCGCCTTTTCTGTCATCCTGTTCAATTTAAAGATTTC
The DNA here is from genome assembly GCA_040768485.1 of Bacteroidales bacterium. Lineage (GTDB taxonomy): Bacteria > Bacteroidota > Bacteroidia > Bacteroidales. Next base: position 56,901 of record JAXGMU010000006.1, on the reverse strand, counting down.
TGTTGCGCGGGGTGGGTCGTACTTTATAGGACACCAAAATAGTCAATGTGTTTTCGCCGATCAATTCTAATTTTCAACATGCCCCTCACTGATATGAACAAAATCATAAGTAATTGTTAAATAATATGTTAAATTCCGAATGCTTCCCGAAAAAAGATAAAAAGACCATCCTGTTCGCTGCCAATGAATCGAAAATTGAATGTTCCAAAAAGATGAACAAGGGGACCCTTCGGGGTTCAGATTTCGGGAAATGAAATTAAGAAGAAATCAAGCGTGACATCGGTCAGTTCTTCCCGTTTTTATTAACAAAAAATTAACCCGGGAGCTAACCCTATTACAGTCAGACAAATGAGGTCCCCTGGTAGCATGGTGCACCTCATTTAATTGATATCGTATTGATTTTCAGGCGTTTTATTCAATTCTACCAAAAACATCCATTCCCCCTGAGGGATGCTTTTGAAGCAACCTGGCATCTTTTTGCGCCAGCAAAATTAGCACGTTGCGAGAAAGCATCCCTCAGAAAAGCGAGGAGGGCATCCCTTTCGAGACACCCTCCTCTGGTGTTGTTTAATTAATCCGGTATCCTCAGACTAGAAAATGTAACGCGCTCCCAGCTGAAGAGACCAGCATTGATTGTAATTATAATTAGTGGTATACGACTCCGTCAGGTAATTGCCTTCTCCGTCCGTGGCCATTGAAAAGCTTGGGACATTGTTCGCATCCATGCCTTCATAGGTCAGGATCTGTCCGCCGCCATACATCACTTTACTGACACCCCATTTGCTGTTGATCAGGTTACCGAAGTTCAAAAAGTCAAGGGTGAATTGCAATGTATGTTTGGTGCCGCCTGCATTGATGCTGAAATTCTGCGCCAGACGCAAATCAAAGGTATGTACCCAGGGTGCCCTTGCCGCATTCGCTTCGGCATATTCCCCCTGGTGCCTGCTCAGATAACGATCCTGCTCGACAAAGTCGAAGAAAGCATCTTCGTCCGCAGCACTGACAAACTCGATCTCACCCCTTTCACTCGGGATATATATCAGATCCGATGCATACCCATCGCCATTCATATCATTTGTATAAGTAAAGCTGTATCCGTCGGCTGAATATCCGGAATAGAACAGATTCAATGATGTGGCCAAATGGTCGTTGGCATAGGGAATACTGTAGGAAACAGAAGCAATGGCCTTGTTTGGAATCACGTACTGCGAACGCTGAACCCAAGGCAGATGCGGGCCGTTGACCTGGATCGCACCATTGTATGCGGAAGCTGCGTTGCTGCCCGGCATCCCTGAGATCTCTTTCGACTCGGTAAGGGTATACGCCGCCATCACATTCAGGTTTCTGACAGGTTCAGCGGTCACAGAAATATTTCCGATTGCTCCCCAGCCATCGCTGTTATTGGCCAGTACGTAGGCATTTCTCGAAGTATATTCAAGTACGCTGTCAGGGGGATAGATATACCTGTCATCGGGTCCGCTGAAACGCTCCCAGGAAGCATCGGGTTCTTTCAGGTTGTAGTTCTCCAGCATGACGCCATTGATGTTATTCGTGTAAATGCCTTCCAGTGTAACCGAAAGCGGAAATGATACCGGAACATCGACATCCACCGCCAGTGAAGTTTTCCACACCTGGGGCATTTTAAATTCTGGGTCGATCCCGTTCACATCCCGCGGCAGTACGCCCTGTTCGGGAGTAATCGTATTGGGCAGGTCCAGCGTACTGATCATTTCATCCACATCGGTGATCATCGGCCCTGCAAGTGATGCCAGTACAGGATCTTCGCTTGTGACATTCCCGTCGGCATCATACCGGGTAACAGCTGCATAACTGCCCTGTACCATTCCAGAATTGGTCGGCATGTTGGTGAAGAAGACCAGGGGCAGCCTTCCTGTAAAAAGACCTGTACCTCCCCTAAGTTTCAATGTCTGATCGCCCATGACATCCCAGGTGAAACCAACCCTCGGCGAAAACTGGACATTTGCCTCAGGCCATTCGCCGGTATCGATCTTCTTACCACCGAAGTCCAGTTCATAGATCGCGTTGTTCCTGATCACGTTATCCACATATTTCAGATAATCGGCACGGATCCCGTATGTTAATTTGAGATCGGAATTCACGCTCCATTCATCCTGGAGATAAAGACCAAACTGATTAAAAGCAACTTCCGCAGCCGGATTTGTTTCTCCGTCGTACCCGTATGTCAGGGCAAAATCCCTCGGTGCCGCCTGATTCAGGAAATCTTCAAGACTGGCATACCGGTAGTACCCCGTACCGTTCCGCATGTAAGAGTTGTTTGCCATCTGGTATTCATACCTGAATCCTGCTGTAATCTTATGATTGTCCAGATAATAGGTCAGGTTGTCCGTGACGTTGAAAATATTGTTATTGACACCATTGTTCCATGTGAACAATTCATACCCTGCGGAAATATAAGGTTCGAGAATCTGGCTTCCGTCGGTGTTCACTCCGTACATGATGTCGATAAACGGGAACTTCTCAGAATTGGATCCACGGATATCATTGATTTTTGAATAGGTGACCAGGAACTGGTTCGAAACCTTTTCCGAGATCCGGCTGTTCAGGTCCAGTGAAACTGAATTTACAATGTTATCCATTGAATAGAGGGAATTGGAGAAAGCCATGGAGTATAAAGAAATCCGGTCCATATTCCTGTTACGGAAACCGGCATCGGTCGAATTGCCGTTTGTCTCGTTCCATGCCATATTCTTGGTATAATTATACCGGACACTCAGTTTGTTGTCATCATTGATGTTCCAGTCGATCCTGGCCAGCAGCTTCCTGTTGCTCTCGTTTGCAGGGTAATCGGTATACGAACCGGGATCATAGTCATAATTATCGATTAAATGCCGCCTGACCGCTTCCATATCGGTGGTGCTGGCACGCGAAAGCAGCTCTTCGGTATCGGCAACACCATTTTCCGATGGCCTCCAGGTGACGACCTGTCCCGGACGCAATTCGTATTCTCCGTTCACGAAGAAGAACAGTTTGTTTTTGATGATCGGCCCGCCCAGGGTAATACCGTAAACATTTTTCGATTCTTCATCACGATCACCGAAATCCACATCACCGATCTTATTGCCCCGCAGATTCTGGTTGGTAAAATAGGTATAGGCTGAACCTCTGAAGGTATTTGTTCCAGATTTGGTAATGGCATTGATCCCACCCCCGATAAAATTTGTCTGGCGGACATCGAAAGGGGCGATGACCACCTGCATTTCTTCAATCGCATCCAGAGAAATGGGATTCCCACCCCCCGGCAGATTTGAACTCAGTCCGAAGTTGTTGTTGAAATTGGCACCATCCACCGTGAAATTTGTGGAACGGCCATCACCACCTGCGAAGCCCATGCCATTTGAAAATGGAGAAATCTGGGCTATGTCGGAAATGCTCCGGTTAATGGTGGGCATGGTATTCAACTGTTCGTTTGAAATATTGGTGGTGGCCCCGGTTTTGCTGGTACTGAATTTCGAAGGCCTGGAACCAATGATCGTCACTTCCAGTACATCCACAGCACTCTGCTTGATTTGCGCATTTAAATTAAATGCTTCCCCTAAATACAATGTGATATCTGTATAAGAGGCGGTTGCGTAGCCCACAAATGAAACATTCACCGTGTACGGCCCGCCGGGTCGCATCCCCTGCAAATTAAAACGGCCCTCGTTATTGGTAACGGTTCCGTATTGTGTTCCGGAGGGTTCATGAACAGCCACCACCGTTGCACCAGCAAGGACTTCACCCGACTCTGATGTAACTGTGCCGTTCATTCCTGAAGTCGTCACCTGTGAATAACCAGAAAGGGTTACCAGGCAACCGACCAGAAGGGCTAGGATTAACTTCTGCATGTTTTTCATAGATTAGAGGTTTGTTAAGGTTATAATGCGTGCAAAAATAGATTTCATCTTCTAATTCCAAATGAAGCGAAAGTTAAATGTTGTGCATAACGGTGATAAGTGCACTAAAAATAACCAGAAATTGCATCCTGACCACTGTTTTACAGTGGTTCGGCCCCTGAAATTTTGCACACGTTATCAATAATGAAAGCCGTGGATCCAAGCCTCTCAGATACGTACCTGCGTGCCTTTTCAGAGGCGGTTTTCAACAGGTCCGGATTTTCGAGCTGTTGATAAACTGTGGATAATAATCCTTCTTTGTCAGGAACCGGGAAGGCGGCCCCCATCCCCGTCAGTTCCACCGCTTCCCTGAATTTCCCGTACCTGGGTCCGAAAATTACGGGCAATCCGTAGGCTGCGGCTTCCAGGACATTGTGGATCCCCTTCCCGAATCCCCCTCCGATATAGGCCAGGGTTCCGTACCTGTAGAGGTACGACAATTGTCCGATGGTATCCACGACCACCACCCGGGTACCCGCCGGAATGCCTTTCCCCGATTCTGTGAAATACATTGCCCGGGGAAAATGACGCCGGAGATGCTCCAGGTGTGCCTGGTCAACTTCGTGCGGTGCAATGATCCACCGGATATCTTCGGGCAGCTTCCGGAATGCATATTCCAGCAGCTGCACATCCTTTTCCCAGACACTGCCCGCAATGATCACCCGCGATTGTCCGGTCCATGCATCCAGTGCCTCATGGGTAAATACCGTCCTGACCACCCTGTCCACCCTGTCGAACCGGGTATCGCCCGCCACGCTGACCGAAGCGAGACCGGCATCCTCAAGCAGCTTTTTCGAGGACTCATCCTGCACGAATATCCGGGTGAAGCAATCCAGGAATTTTCTGTACCACCCGCCGTACCATTTAAAGAAGAGCTGGTCACGGCGGAAGTTTCCCGATGCCAGAAAGAGGGGAACGCCTTCTTTTTTGAGTGTATGAAGGTAATGGAACCAGAACTCGTACTTGATGAACACGGCCATTTCAAGCGACATGGCCCCTGTGAACCTGGCCGCATTCCTTGCCGTATCCAGGGGCAGGTACATCACCTGATCGGCCCCGTCAAAATTTTTCCGTTTCTCGTACCCCGAAGGAGAAAAGAAAGTGAGCAGTATCCGGTGACCGGGCATCCGTTTCCGGATTTCTTCCATGAGGGGTCTGCCCTGTTCAAATTCCCCCAGGGATGCGCAGTGGAACCAGATGACCCGTTCCCCTTTCTGAAAAGCCCCGGCAAACCTCCTGTACCATCCCCGCCTTCCACTGAGCCACAGCCTTGCTTTCCGGTTCCAGGCAGAAGCAAGCAGGATTCCCGCCCAGTAACTCCTGATGGCTATATCATAAAGGATCCTCATCACCTGGTGTTTCTTAAATTGTTGCAGGTCAGCCGGCTGACGATCCATACGGCAAGGATGGCAAGCACCCAGGAAACGAACCGCACACTGATCTGGGCGTCCAGTGCAGGGATCTCGGACCAGATCACCGTGGATGTGAAGCCCGTGACCATGCCCGCGATCACACCCTGCCATGTCACTCTCTTCCACGTGAGCAGCAGGAGTACCGCCGGCCCGAAGGAAGATCCCAGTCCCGCCCATGCATAGGAAACCATGGAAAAGATCAGTTTATCGGAAGTCAGTGCAATGATGAACCCGGTGAGCCCGACCACAATGGTGATGATCCGGCTGCCCCTGAGCAGCGCACGGTCCCCCACCTCCCGGTGCAGCGTCCGGTGAAAGAAGTCCTCGATCACGGAGGAGCTGATGACCAGCAGCTGGCTGTCGGCCGTGGACATCATGGCCGCGATGGCACCGCTCACAAAGATCCCGGCAAGCCAGGCCGGAAGGAGCTCATTGGCCAGGTGGGGCATCACTTTTTCAATGTCATCGAACATTCCCTGTCCGTAAAGGCCCGCTCCGATCACACCGATGATCACCGCTCCCGCAAATGCCGGGAGGGCCCAGGCGATGGCAATCCTCCGGGAGATCTTGATCTTCGCTGCCGACCGGATGGACATGAACCGGGTCAGCAGGTGGGGTTGCCCCATGTAGCCGAAAGCCCAGCTGAGTCCGCTGATGATCAGAGCCGCCGCCGCCCAGCCGGTCTTGCCCCCGGTCAGGGAGGTCAGCGGGTGTCCCTCCTCAGCCAGCAGTCCCGTAAGCTGCCGGGTACCGCCGCCATCTTCCATCAGTTCCACCAGTCCCACCAGGGGCAACACCACCAGGGTCCCGATCATGATGATCCCCTGGATCATATCGGTCCATGCCACCGCAAAAAACCCCCCCATCATGGTGTAAAAAATGATCACCATTGCGCCGATCACCATCCCCGCTCTCTGACTGATTCCGAAGGTGACATTGAGGATCTTTCCAGCCCCGTTGAACTGTGCTGACAGATAGAAGATAAAGAAGAAAATGATGATAAAGGTGGCCAGCACACGGATGGCCGCCTGTCCCCTTCCGAACCGGCTGGCAAGAAATGTGGGAAGGGTGATGGCTGCATACTGTTCGCTCTGCTGGCGCAGTGCCCTTGCAATAAAAAACCAGTAGAAGATGATGCCGGATACGCATCCCAGTGCCGTCCAGAACTCAAGCAACCCGGAAGCATAAGCTGCCCCCGGCAATCCGAGCAACAGCCAGGCACTTTCTCCCGATGCTCTTTCGGAGAAGGCCACCACCCACGGATTGAGCCTTCTCCCGGCAATAAAAAAATCCTCGTGCGATTTGTTGATGCGGTAGGTGATGAACCCGACGACCAGGATGATCACCAGGTAGAAGATAAAACCGAGGAGCGCAAAATTCATCCCCTAATATAGAATATTTTCCCCGGCTGTTCAATCGGGAAATTCCGGGGTTCCGTCGGACTGGTACACGTATTCCATGACCACCTCGCTGTAGAGGTCCCCCGACTCGCCCTGCAGGGTGTTGATGTCCTTCACCAGAAGTTTCACATAATTTCCCAGGGATGTCTGTTGTATCCACACCTGGAAAAGCTCGACGGTGTCACTGACGGTCTCGAACTGAAGCCCCTGTTCCACCTCTTTGTAGTCATCATAAAATGACCGGGCCTCAGCCAGCGTGGGAAACTCCCCGACCAGCGCAAAGCCGTTCACCTGTGCCGGTATGTTGAATCCGGGCAGCACCTTCACCTCCCCCCCATCAATCATCCTGTATGCCTCATTGATGATGTCCGGGACCGGTTCACCCTGATAGGGATACCTGTAGTACTCGGCCTGCTCGTATCCGAATCCGAAAAGGTAATAACTTTCGCTGCCGAATAACTGGGAACTCAACTGGATCTCACCGCTTTTTTCTGGCCCGAACCACCTTTCACATCCGCCCGCCAGAATGAGCAGCAGGACCGGTACAACCAACATCCCTCCTCTCCTGTTCATGACACTCTTCATTAAAACGCTGCCATCAATAAATCGATATCCTTTGAGGGGATCCCGAATTTTCTGCCGATGACCTCGCTGGTCAGGATCCCGTTGTACAGATAAACACCGTGCCTGAGTCCAGGATCTTCCTTCAGGTGTTTGCTCATCTCCCCCAGCCGTCCGATCTCCACGATCAGCGGGGCGAACACATTGCTGATGGCAATGGAGGCGGTCCGAGCCACCCTGGAAGGGATATTGGGAACACAGTAATGGATCACCCCGTGCCTGACGAATACCGGATCAACCTGGGTCCGCACCTCGGAGGTTTCGATACACCCCCCCCTGTCGATGCTTATATCGATGATCACGGAACCTTTCTTCATCTGTTTCACCATCTCCTCGGTGATGAAAAATGATGGCTGGTTCTCATTCAGCCGCATCGCCCCGATAAGCACATCCGCCGACCTGAGTGCCTTCAGGATCACCCTGGGATGGAAGATGGAGGTGGGGATCATCTGTCCCACCGCTCCCTGCAGCCTCCTGAGCCGGTGGAGCGAATGGTCGAATACCTTCACCTCCGAGCCCACTCCCATGGCCGCCCTGACCGCGTATTCTGCCACCGTACCCGCGCCCAGGATCACCACCTCGGTGGGGGTGATCCCCGTGACACCGCCCAGCATGACTCCCTTTCCGCCGTGCATGTTGCTCAGGTATTCCGCCGCGATCAATATGCTGGTGGTCCCCGCAATGGCGCTCATGCTCCTTACAGCGGGAAAACATTTGTTCTCATCCTGGATGTTCTCAAAGGCAATGGCGGTCACCTTCTTCTCCATCAGGCCCCTGATATATTGTTCATCCCGGTGCGTCTGCTCCTGGAACGACGAGAGCAGCGTCTGTCTCTCTTTCATCCAGCCGATTTCCTCCAGGGTCGGGGGACTGATCTTCAGAAGGATGTCGCACACCCTGAAAATTTCCTGCCGGTTTTCCGAGATGATCCCGCCTTTTTCTGAATAATCCCTGTCCATGTAGTTCGCCGCTTTCCCCGCTTCCTTTTCAAGCATCACCTCGTGCCCGTGGCCGGTGAGTATCTCGACCGCTTCCGGGGTGATGGGAACACGGCTTTCCACAGGGTGGTTTTCCGAAGGGATCCCGATTTTTAACTGCTTCTGCTTATTTCCCACTTCAAGCATCTCTTCCCTGGGCATCAATCCCTCCCTGTGGATGCTGAATGGGGATGATCCGGATTTTTCCATCGAACCGACTGTATTAAGGGTAGCCTAAAATAACACAAATACCGGGGCAAGTCAAGTTGTTTTATCCCGGGGGCTCTTCAGAACCGGATCTCACGGGACCCGTCCGGGTGCACGATCATCTCCGCCCGGAGCGCATCTTCCGGAATGAGAGGCCCCGCTTTCTCGGGCCATTCAATGAAACAACGGAATCCGGAATACACATATTCCTCGTAACCCAGGTCGAACAGCTCTTCCGTATCCTCAATCCGGTAAAGATCGATGTGGTAGACCGGTTCCCCTTCACGTGTGAAATACTCGTTCACCAGGGCAAAGGTGGGACTGGTAACCGTTTGCTCCACGCCGAGCACCCTGCACATTGCCCGGATGAAAGTGGTCTTCCCCGCACCCAGTTCTCCCGAGAGGGCAATCACACGGGCATCTCCGGCCACCCTCAGAAATTCAGCGGCAGCGCGGTCAACTCCTTCGAGGGAACCGATGTGGACCGGGAGCATGATCACCGTGCGGGGGAAAGGATGGATACCGGCACCAGCATTTCTTCCATGGAGATCCCTCCATGTTGAAAGGTGTTCCGGTAATGGTTCACAAAATAATTGTAATTGTTGGGATAGACCATGAAATCGTTATTCATGGCAAAGATGTAGCTGGTGCTCACGTGGGGACTCGGCAGGAAAACCTGGTCGGGTTTCAGCACTTCGAACACCTCCTTTGGATTGTAATTCAGGTTTTTTCCCTGTTTATAACGGAGGTTGACCGATGTATTCCTGTCCCCGATCACCTTCACCGGGTTGGTCACCCTGACCGCTCCGTGATCGGTGGTGATGACCAGCCTGAGGTCGTGCTGGGTGAGCTGCTTCAGGAGCTCGAACAGGTAGGAATGCTGGAACCAGCTGTGGATCAGCGACCGGTACGATGCCTCATCAAATGCCAGTTCCCTGATCATCTCCATTTCTGTCCGGGCATGGGAGAGCATGTCCACGAAATTGTACACCAGCACATTGAGATCGAAATGAAGCAGGTCCGCGGTCCTCTCCAGCAGCTTCTTCCCGGCACGCTGGTTGTTGATCTTTTCATAGTGAAAAGACCCTTTGATCCCCAGCCGCTTCATCTGGGTCTGGCAGAGATCCTCCTCGAAAACGTTCTTCCCCCCTTTCTCATCTTCATCCACCCATAGCTGCGGGTACTGCTCCTGGATCTCCAGAGGCATGAGCCCTGAAAACATGGCATTCCTCGCGTACTGGGTGGCGGTGGGGAGGATGCTGCAGAAAACGGTTTCCTCCTCCGTCCTGAACAGGTCCGCGATCTCCTGTTCGATGATCTTCCACTGGTCGTACCGGAGGTTATCGATCACCACCACCACGACCCTGCCCTGCTCCATCAGCGGAAAGACTTTCTGCCTGAATACATTCGGAGATAACAGGGGGAGGTCTTCCTGTCCTTTTTGAAACCATCTCTGGTAATTGGAACGGATAAACCGGCTGAATTCGCTGTTGGCTTCCGATTTCTGAAGCCTGAGCACCTCCTCCATCCCGCCGGCACTCCCTTCCTCCAGCTCCTTCTCCCAGAAGACCAGCCTGGTGTAGATCCGGACCCAATCCGCGAACCCGGTTGCCTGGTTGATCTCCATCCCTATCCGGCTGAACTGGGACTGGTAGCTGGAGGTGGTTTTTTCGGTCACCAGTCGCTTGGTATCGATGTTCTTCTTGATCGTCAGGAGGATCTGCTTGGGGTTCACAGGTTTGATCAGATAGTCGGAGATCTTGCTGCCCAGGGCCTCGTCCATGATGTCCTCCTCCTCGTTCTTGGTAATCATCACCACCGGGGTGGAAGGGGCGAGGTTCTTGATCTGTTCCAGGGTTTCCAGTCCGGACAGCCCCGGCATGTTCTCATCCAGGAAAATCAAATCGTAGTCATTTTCCTCCACCAGCCGGACGGCATCAGTCCCGTTTGCGGCAGTGGTCACCCTGTAATCCCGCTCCTCCAGGAATAAAATATAAGGTTTCAGGAGGTCGATCTCATCATCGGTCCACAGGATATGGATTTCCCTGGTCATTCTTCCGGGTTCTGATAGTGTTTTTTGTAGAATAGATCATACGGATTGATCTCGCTCTGCCCGGAGAGGATTTCGAAGTTCTCCTCCGAAATGATCATCATCCGGTACAGTGACGGGGGGATCCCGGCCAGGATCTGTTCCCTGTTTTCAGCGATCACCTGCAGGTAACGGCCGGCCGCCGCCGCGTTGTTGAATTTCCTGACCACGAGCAGGTCATATGCGGACGAAAAATCCATCTTTTCGATTTCCAGGTTGTACTGGTTAAAATGATCCAGGTTATAGTTTAACAGATCAAAGCTCACCTGGTTCAGATTTTCCCGGCCATCAAGCGCGATCAGGAAATAATGTGTCGCCCCCGGCGCATAGACCGAATAGATCTCTTCTGCCACCCTGGCCTCCTCAGCCTCCCTGATCACAGGAAACGTTTCATACAGATAATCCACGATCTCCCGGGCCCGCTCGCTCTCCTCCACTCCCGGATGCTGGGCGATCAGTGAATCCATTTCGGTTTTCATCTCTTCTTTGCCGCTGACGGCTCCCACTGCGAGCGCCCTGATGTATTTGAATTTGGGGACAAGCGGATCTCCTTCAAACTGTTCGATGGCCCGGGTCGCATCGTTGATCACCCCCTGGTAATCGCCCTGCTGATAGCGGTTGTACACCCCTTCGTAGAAGCGGACCACCTGCTGCTCTTCCTCCTCCAGCTCCCGGATGTAATTGGGATTGTTCAGCAGCTTGGACTGGTGTGTGTCGGGGTACTGCGAAAGAAGGCGGGACTTGTAGATGCCGGCCATGTCCGGCTGCTGCAGAATGTTGTAAAGCTCATGCAGGTGATACATGGCAGATGCCGCATACCTGCCTGCCGGATACCTGGTCAGCAGCTCTTCGAATGCACTGACCGATTCCCTGTAGTCCAGCAGGTTATCTTTATAAATCAGGCCCATGTTATACAGGGCATCCTCCAGCCGATGGTGGGACTGCTCCATGGCCGAGTCGGTAAGGGGGACGTTCACCAGGTAATATTCCCTGGATTTGTTATCCAGGATCCTGGGCGCTCCTTCCCCGCTGATCGTATCTTCGGCGGTCCCCTCGCTTCCGGCTGTTCCGGAAATGGTCTGTTTGTTTTTCCTCCGCCAGTTGTCCTCCAGGGTCCGGTCTCCCCATTTCATCCTGAACTCGGGCTGCCCGAAACTTTTCGCATTCAGGTTGTAGAAATACCAGGCTCCCCCCTGCTCCGCTCCACCGCTTCCGAGGGGATTGTTCCCGTAGAGCATGGACTGGTTGTAGGCCCTGTCCTGCATGGCCTGCTGCTCGGCTTCCCTGGCTTCCTGCTCTTCCTTTTTCACCTGTTCGATGATCCCGTCGATGATCGAGAGCCGCTGTTCATCGGGAAGGGCTGCCAGCATCTGAAGGCTGTCCTCCAGTTCGAACGTGTTCACATTCCGCACCAGTCCGCCCAGGCTCGCCGACAGGGAGGTCAGGTTGTTGTATCCCGGGTAATCCCTGTTGAGAAAAGAGACGGCCGAGTCATAATAAGCTGCTGAAAGGATGTAATCGGGTCGTTCGTAAAAGATCTCCGCCAGGGTCAGGGAGGAGAATCCTTTCTGGTAATGGTTCTGCACACTGGAAGACACCGAAAGCTGGTAATATTCGATGGCCTTGTCCATGTCCCCCTCCTTAAAAGCAATGTTCCCCAGCGCAAAATAGATCTGATCCTTGTATTCCTTGTTCTTGCTGTCCCGGAGCATCTTCGTGAGCAGCTTCTTCAGTTCCTGGCTGTCCCCGCTTCCCGATTCATACACCTCGGCCATGCTGACCCTGGCATTGAAAGCCATCTCGTAAGGGGGATTGAACCGGGTGACCCTCCTGTACCGGTCAAGCGCCAGTTCATTCTGTCCGGATTCCTCATAAAGCTGGGCCAGGATATAGGTGAACCTGATCTTTTCATCCTTGCTTACCCCCTTTGCCCCGAGGGCCTGTTCCAGGTGTTCGGCCGACCGCTGGTAGGATTCCGTCTTCATGTAGTAATCGGCCCATGTGGTATGGTATGCTTTCAGGTAATCGTCGGGAAAGGTGCTCTCGGTGGAGAGAGATGACAGGATCCGTTCCGCCTCTCTCATCTCCCCGGTCATGATATACCCCCTGGCCAGCCAGGTGAGGGCCAGGAACCTGATCTCCTCCGCGGGGAAAGTGACCAGTACATGTTTGAAGGTCTCCACCGCCAGGAAGTACTCACCCTGGTACATGTACGCCCTTCCCATCAGCATATAGGAATCATCCACCCATTTATTGAATTCCTTTTTTTCGAAAAAGGCTTTCTGTTTGGGGGACTGGTCGCCCGCCTTCACCTTCGGTTTGGCGGTGATCGAGTGAAAGGTGATCACCTTGGTGGCCTTGTCGATGGCCCTTTGCATGTCCGCATTGACTGCCCCGTGAACCGATTCATCCTCATACAGGAAGAGATTCAAAACACGTGTGTAATCGTTCCTGATGGCGTTTCCGGCCCGTTCGATACCCTTTTTATAGGACTCGTTCCCGTTGAAATAAACGTTGTAGTGGGAGGTCAGGTTATGATAGTTGCGGCTCAGCGAGGTATTCTTTTCCACGCTGCAGGAGATCAGACCGCAGCAAAGCAGGATTACAGGGATCTTTTTTATGACACCCGGGTATGGCAATTGACTCCAGTTTTAGCTATAATATTAAACTGGTTTTGAAACTACTTATTTTACAGGAAGGATAAAAATTAGGGATTGTTCACATCAACCACCTCCCTGATCTCCGGGACTTCGTTCTTCACGGTGATTTCCACCCCGGCCTTCATGGTCTGCATGCTGAAAGGACATCCGTTGCATGCTCCTTTCAGTTCCACTTTCAATACCATGTCCTCGGTAATATCCACAATGGCGATATCCCCCCCGTCAGCGACCAGGTAAGGTCGTATCTTCGCAAGTGCCTTTTCAGCACGGGCTCTGATCTCATCCAGTCTTTCGCGCTCCATATCTTTACGGTCTTATCTTGATGTTATTTCTACTTTCTTTGTGGGTTCCATTTCAGCGTTGCGCTTCTCCACCGCCTGTTTCACCGACCGGGCAAGGTCCCTGAATTCCCCGCCCGCAGGTCTGCCGGGATGAAGTGCCACAGGCTCTCCGCTGTCGCCCGACTCCCTGATCCCCTGGATGATCGGTATCTGGCCGAGCAGGGGGATCCCTGCCTTTTCGGCCAGTTTTTTACCGCCCTCTTTCCCAAAGATGTAATAGCGGTTGCCGGGCAACTCCTCGGGTGTGAACCAGGCCATGTTCTCCACGATTCCCAGAACGGGCACGTTGATTCTTTCCCCTTCAAACATGTTGATCCCTTTGATGACAGCGGCAAGGGCAACCTCCTGGGGTGTGGTCACGATCACCACGCCGGTGACCGGCACCTCCTGTACCATGGTCAGGTGGACGTCGCCCGTTCCGGGTGGAAGATCGATCAGCAGGTAATCAAGAATGCCCCAGTCACCCTGTGAAATCAGCTGTTTCAGGGCACTGGTGGCCATGGGCCCCCTCCACACCACCGCATCTTCAGGCTTGACGAACAGGCCGATGGAGAGAAGCTTTACCCCGTATTTTTCAACGGGGACGATCCATTCCAGGCCATCCGCGGTCCGTGCCGAGGGACGGTCCATCTCCACATGGAACATCTTGGGGATGGAGGGTCCGTACACATCCGCATCGATCAATCCCACGCGGGCCCCGGTCTGCGCCAAGGCCACAGCCAGATTTGCCGCCACCGTGGATTTACCGACACCACCTTTGCCGGACGCAATGGCCACGATGTTTTTCACCCCGGGCAATATATCCGGAGTCTCCGGCTTATCGGGAACCAGCACCCTGACATCTTCCTCCAGAAGGGTCCCTTTTCCGAATTTCTGGTTAACAGCCCTCATGCATGCCTTCCTGATCGACTGGATAAACGGATCATTGGGACGGCTGAACTGTAATGAGAGCCTGATTTTTTCATCTTTGTACAGGATCTCCCGGACCATTCCCGATTTCACAATGCTCTCCTTTGATCCCGGGTGGCGGATCGGCTCCAGGACTTCCAGGATCTTCTCTTTTTGGATTTCACTCATCATTCCTGTATTTATGCGGTAAAGATAGCTATTTTTTTATTTAGATTAATTTACAAGAGGCCGGCGACCGATGAAGGATCCCAGAATATCTCCCGGAAGTTCAGGATCCGGTCATCTTCAATGATGGCTCCCTCATTTTCAAGCAGTTCCCGCATCATATCCGGACCATCGAAATGATGTTTTCCGGTGAGCAATCCGTTCCGGTTCACCACCCTGTGCGCGGGTACGAACTCCGGATGGGAATGGGACTGGTTCATGGCCCATCCAACCATCCTGGCGGCACCCGGGGCACCCAGGCAACGTGCGATGGCTCCGTATGAAGTGACCCTCCCGGGAGGGATCAGCTTCACCACCTCGTATACCCGCTGAAAAAATGGATCATCCGGATTCATGCGTGGCCGCTTTAATTTCCCCGGCGCGGGGAAGCCGGAACTGGATGTAACGGATGGGGGATCCTTCCGCCAGGAACCTGGTTTCATAGGTGGTCCGGATAGTTACCGATTCGTCATCCCACCCCGTGCGGTACAAATCCCCGCTGTGCCTGACAACGGGAAGATCATTCAGCACAAGCAGCTGAAGGGTGTCTTCATAAAGCTCCGCATTATCTGTCTTCAGGTGGATGATCCCCCCGTCCACCAGGAAGTCCCGGTACCGGTTCAGAAAGTACGCACCGGTAAGGCGTTTTTTATTCCTCCGGCGTTTCAGCTGCGGATCGGGAAAAGTGATCCAGATCTCGTCCACCTCATCCTGTGCAAAAAATGAACGGATCCATTCGATGCGGGTGCGCAGAAAAGCAACATTCATGATCTTTTCCTCCTGTGCGGTTTTTGCACCCTTCCAGATCCTGGCCCCCTTGATGTCAAGCCCCATGTAGTTCCTGTCCGGATACCTCCTCGCAAGCTCAAGGGTGTACTCCCCACGACCGCATCCAAGCTCCAGGACCATGGGGTGATCGTTGTGAAAAACCGCCTCCCTCCATTTCCCTTTCAGGGAATAATCCTTCTGAAACACCTCCTCAAACGGGGGCTGGAATACCCTCTCGAAGGTCTCCATTTCCCTGAATCTGGATAATTTATTCTTGCCCAAACCAGTTAAGGATTGATCCGCTCGATCCGCAGCCCTACATCGGTGACCGGCAGGGTTTGGGTCCGCATGCCCTGTTCAATGGTGAAGGTGTAGGTTCCCGGATCAGCGAAGATGGTCCCCTTCCTGTAGAGCAGCCGGAGCTCCTTCAGCCGACCCACCCCCTTCCCTTTCCAGGTTCCGTCGGGTGCAGCAATGACCATATTGACTGTATCTGTCAGCTGTTGTCCGGCCGGCCCCTCCACCCTGACGAACATATAGAGGTTCTGAAATGGGTACTCCACGGTATGGCGCACCTGCAGGTATATGTTGTGCATGGAGGTTGTGTCAGGGATCTCCACAGGGAACGTCAGGGGTTCCTGCCAGTCCCACATCCCCTCCCCGGTACTGCTGAACCGGCTGTAGACCGTTCCCGGACCACAGGAGAGAAAGAGGGACATCAGGACCAGCGACAGAGGAATACGCCCGTGTTTCATGAAGCTCAGCGTTGATTTCGGTAAGACTTCTTTCTTCTCTTGTTCTTCCTCTGACCTGTCTTCTCAAACCGGGTCAGGCTTTCCTGTCCCGCTCCACTTCTGTACTCTGACAAATCTTTCACGGGGACGGATCCTTGATCGATCAGCTCATCGGGGATTTGGCCCTTTCGGTTCATTTCCTGGATTTCCGCCACCCGTTCCACGGATACCGGGATCATCACCTGCGATCCTGCTCCCTCATACCCGTACCACATGATCCGCCTGTATACATCCGTTTTCTGATGAAAGGCTTCTCCTGCCGCTGTTTTCAGAGGTTTATTCGTTTCCGGAAATCCTTTCTGTGCATCCCGGTATCCCGAAAGTTCATAATTGAGGCAGCATTTCAGCTTTCCGCACTGACCCGCCAGCTTCTGCGGATTGAGTGCCACTTCCTGTATGCGGGCGGACTGGGTGCTTACAGAGACAAAACTGGTGATAAAGGAGGAACAGCACAGCTCCCTCCCGCAGGTACCGATCCCCCCGATCCGGCCGGCTTCCTGCCTGGCTCCTATCTGTCTCATTTCAACGCGGATCCGAAACGTTTCGGCAAGCACTTTGATCAGCTCACGAAAATCGACCCGTTCGTCCGCGATGTAATAAAAAATTGCTTTTGTATTGTCTCCCTGGTATTCCACATCCCCGATCTTCATGTTCAGACCGAGGTCCGCAGCGATCTTTCTGCTTTTGAGCATGGTCTCCTCCTCCAGCGAAACAGCCTCCCTCCACTTGTCTATGTCTACCGGCTTCGCCTTCCTGTAAACCTTCCGGAGATCTTCGGGATCTCCTTCAAATTTTGTCTTCGGACGCTTCTTCTCCACGATCTCCCCTGCCAGGGTGACAATCCCGATATCATGCCCGGGTGATGCTTCCACGGCGATGATATCACCCCTTTTCAGTCTCAGCCCGTTCACGTTCCTGTAAAAGCCTTTTCTGGTGTTCTTGAAACGGACCTCCACCACCTCCGGGATCTCCGACGGAGAGACCTCCCTCATCCAGTTGAAGCTGTCAAGCTTTGCACATGAGCTGAAATAAAAAGATACCCTGTCGGAATTATCCCCTCCGATATCAAGTTGCTTCTCCGAGCAACATCCCCTTGCCTTCAGGCTTTCCATAATCAGAATTGCAGGTATTGACGATCCATGGCAAAAATAGCGATTCGGCTGCCCAAATCAAAACCCCCTAACCGGTGACGGGAGACTTTTGCATCAGCAGCCTGACCACGCTGATTGAAAGGTCCATCAACACAATCCTGGCATTTCCGTTGGCCTCGATATGGTTCGCGGCCAGCGTGAATGATTCCACCAGTTCCCGGATATTTCCTTCATGTATGAACAGATTGAATTTCTCAGAAAATTCCGCCTCCTTTGCCGACATGTAGTTTAACCGTTCCTGTTTCAGCCGGAGGATGAAATTTTCCCTCAGAAGCCTGATGGAGTAGTCCAGCAGCTGTTTCTGCCGTTCCCTTCCCAAAACCGCCACCCGGTCCACCCAGTCGCTGATCGCGATGATCTCCCGCTTGTAGCACAGCCTCATCAATCCGGTAAAATAATCGAAATAAACCTGCTCCTGCTCATCCTGCTTCAGGGTCTGCAGGGCGGTGTTGAAATTCCCGTTGGCTTTCCGGATGGCATCCTCCACCAGGGCGGGATCGGCACCGGCACGTTTGGACAATCCCTCCCTTATCTTTTCCTTTGAAAGCGGTGGTACGAACAGCAGCTGGGTCCTGCTCAGGATGGTCGGCAGGATCTGGTCCGTATTTTCAGAGACCATGAAGATGATCGTCCCCTCAGGCGGTTCCTCCACCAGCTTCAGCAAACTGTTGGCGGCTGCCGGGTGCAATTTCTCGGGAAGCCAGATGATCACATTCCTGAAGGCTGACTCGTAGGGTTTGTAGCTCAGCTTACGGATGATCTGCTGGCTCTCGTTCTTGCTGATGAACCCCTGCTTGTTTTCAGCCCCGATGGCTTCATACCACTGGTATTCGGAAAGATAGGGGTTTGAAAGGAAGGCCTCTCTCCACGGCTGAATGAAATCATCGGTGACCGGCTTCCCGGTCACCCGCTGCGTGTTCATCACAGGAAGCACGAAATGCAGGTCGGGATGCACCAGTTTCCCGAACTTCACACAGGACGGGCAGATCCCGCAGGAGTCCCCTTCCTTCCTCTCCCTGCACGATACGTACTGCGCGAGTGCCACGGCCATGGCCAGCTTCCCGGTCCCCGGGGGACCGAAAAACAACATGGCATGGGGAATGCGGTCATTCCTGACCCACTCCAGGAGCCTTCGCTTCACCTCCTGTTGTCCGATGATATCACTGAATAACATTGTGCTTTCCGGTCTGTAAATGTAGCCAAAAAGATTTTCTTTCTTACCTTTGGATTTCCGAACCGTATCAGAATGTAATACATAAAACTCTCTACTATGCAAACGATTGATAATTACAATTTTAAGGGGAAGAAGGCCATCATCCGGGTGGACTTTAACGTGCCTCTTGGAGCACAGTACGAAGTGACCGACGACACCCGCATCCGCGGGGCACTTCCCACCATCAGAAAAGTGTTGCAGGACGGCGGATCCGCCATCCTGATGTCCCACCTGGGACGTCCCAAATCGGGTCCGGAAGAGAAATTCTCTCTCAGGCATGTGATCCCCGTTTTGTCAGAACACCTGGGGAAGGAGGTACTTTTTGCAGAGGACTGCATCGGCGAAGAGACCCGGTCCATGGCTGCGAACCTGAAGCCGGGGGAAGTGCTGCTCCTGGAAAACCTCAGGTTCCATTCGGCCGAAGACAAGATCAAGACGGACGAGGAAAAAGCGGCCACCAGGGAATTTGCGAAGAAACTTTCAGCATACGCGGATGTCTATGTGAATGATGCCTTCGGAACGGCCCACCGTGCCCATGCCTCCACAGCCGTGATCGCAGATTTTTTCGACGATGCATCCAAGATGTTCGGCTACCTGATCAACAAGGAAATCGATGCCATAGATAAAGTGCTCCACAACGCGGAAAAGCCGTTCACAGCCATCATGGGCGGGGCCAAGGTTTCGGACAAGATCCAGGTGATCGAGAACCTGCTGGACAAAGTGGATAACCTGATCATCGGCGGCGGGATGACCTATACCTTCATCAAAGCCAGAGGCGGTAAAGTGGGAAATTCACTGTGCGAGGAGGAGCTGCTGGACGTGGCGAGGGACCTGGTGAAAAAGGCCGGGCAGAAAGGAGTGAACCTCCTGCTGCCGGTGGACCAGGTGCTGGCCGATAAGTTTGAGAACGATGCCGACACTGAAACAGCTTCCATTGACAACGGCAGGGAGGGGTATATGGGGCTGGATATCGGGGATGAGACCATTGCCCTGTTCTCCAGGGTGATCATGGACTCAAAAACCATCCTCTGGAACGGTCCCATGGGGGTCTTCGAAATGCCCAATTTCCAGAAAGGGACCGTGGACATTGCAAAAGCCATTGCCGCATCCACCGAAAAGGGAGCCTTCAGCCTGGTGGGAGGCGGCGACTCGGTGGCAGCCGTGAACAAATTCGGGCTGGCCGATAAAGTAAGCTATGTTTCCACAGGCGGCGGTGCCATGCTGGAATACATCGAAGGCAAGGTCCTGCCGGGCATCAAAGCCATCCGGGGATAGCAATTACTTTGCTGTGATGGACCCTGCACTGCCACAGGCCGTTTTCCAGATCGATACGGACAAAACCTTCAGGGCCACGGCCCTGGAGGTTTTTCATTTCCAGTACGCCCACAATCCGGTGTACCGGGAATACCTGACCAGGCTGGGGGTGGATGCAACCGGGATCGTTGAGCCGGAAGAGATCCCGTTCCTTCCCGCCGGGTTTTTCAGAACCCACCGGGTAGTCTGCGCCGACCGGGAACCGGAACTGGTTTTTGAGAGCAGCGGGACCACTACGGCCACTCCCTCCAGGCACCATGTGGCCGATGTTTCTCTTTACAAATCCAGCCTCTTCGGTACTTTCAGACAATTTTACGGTCCCCCGGAAAAATACTGCATCCTGGCGCTGTTGCCATCATACCTGGAACGCAAGCGTTCATCGCTGGTGTACATGATGGCCCAGCTGATCCACCGGTCTGGACATCCCGACAGCGGGTTCTACCTGGACCGGCCGGACGAGCTGGCCGGTATGATCGAACGCCGCAACGGGGACCGCCATCCCACCCTGCTGCTGGGTGTGAGCTTCGCCCTGGCGGATCTGGCGGAGAATTACCCCATGAAACTGGGCGATCATATCATCGTGATGGAGACCGGTGGCATGAAAGGGCGGCGGAAGGAAATGGTCCGCAGCGAGCTGCACGAACTGCTATCCGGTGCTTTCGGGACCGGTTCCATTCACTCGGAGTACGGGATGACCGAGCTGCTTTCCCAGGCCTATTCTTCCGGTCAGGGACTGTTCCGGTCTCCCCCCTGGATGAGGATCCTGGCCCGGGATCCCAACGACCCGCTGACCATCCTCACGCACCAGGGGGATGATCTCCGGGGCGATCCGGAGAAAATCTCTGCAAAGGGCGGGCTCAACATCATCGACCTGGCCAACCTCTACAGTTGTTCATTCATCGCGACAGACGACCTGGGGACAGTACATGCAGATGGCAGCTTCGAGGTAACGGGCCGTTTTGACCACTCCGATGTACGCGGATGCAATCTTTTGGTGCCCTGACTAACTGACTCTTTTCCCCGATCCCGTTTTCATTGAATGCCTCGATGCAGAAGTAATAGGTCTGGTCCCTGTCCATCCCCGGGAAGTAAAAATATTTTATCAGTTGAACAGTGTATCACGGAAGACCTTTCAGTCTCTCACGATCTTTTCGTTTCAGTCCCTGCACCACCAGGTCATAAGAGTGGTCGATGAGTTCCAGGACCAGATCCCTGGGGATGCTACCCGTAAAATACACCGAGTTCCACTGGACCTTGTTCATATGCCATCCCGGTTGTATGGCTTCATATTGTTCCCGCAGTTCAACGGCCCTGTCGGGGTCGCATTTCAGGTTCACGTATGGTGGATCACCTTCCAGGCCGGTCAGCGCAAACATCTTATTCATTACCTTGAAAACCAGGGTGGTTTCGTCAAATGGGAAGCCTTCTGTAACACCGGGTTTGGCCAGGCAGTAGTCGCGGATCTCTTCGATGTTCATCATATTGCAAATAATCCGAAAGTTACATAATGTTATGATTTGCATGAACTCGACGCTGAGATTGCCCGGTAAAGGACATCAATATACTGATCAAGAATTGTTAGCTGTATGATCAGTATTTTGTTCAGTCCGCATTGTAATACTATATTTGTATTACTAATTCCAAGAGAGATCATCATGCGGGTAACAACAAAAGGGCAGGTAACTATTCCAAGAAGAGTCAGAGAGATCTTAGGTATCGTTCCGGAGACAGACATTGATTTCGTGGAGGAGAATGGGAAATTTTATATCGTCAAGACCTCAGGGAACAAACCTGCAAAGAAATTTACCAGGCTTCGTGGTATTGCCACGGCCAGGATGTCAACTGACGAAATCATGAATCTAACCAGAAAATGGAATGAACGGAGTTCTCGTTGATTCATGTGTTTTGCTCGATCTATTTACCAATGACCCCGTATGGGCCGATTGGTCGGAAAATATACTGGGACAATACGGACAAACCAATACTCTGTTCATCAATTCAATCATTTACACCGAGGTATCCATTGGCTTTAATCGGATAGAAGAAGTTGAAGCTGCATTAGAACAAATCGGGATCAAGGTCCTTGAAATACCGCGGGAAGCCCTGTTTCTGGCGGGTAAGATTTTTTTAAATTACAGAAAAACCAGTGCTGCCAGACATTCAACACTCCCTGATTTTTACATTGGAGCACATGCAATGGTCTCTGACTTCAATGTAATCATAAGGGATATTTCAAGATACAAATCTTATTATCCTGATCTGAATCTTATTGCACCTCCAAATACCTGACAGACCGGATCCGGTCTCTGATCCTGAACATCAGGTTGAATTTAGCGACGAGATACCCTTCAGTAACCCCGGGTTTTGGTTACATAATGGTTCTGATATAGTCCTTGCATGCCCTGTCTATCTCACTCCTCATTTCATCCCAGCCTGTTTCCTTTTTTATAATCATTTCAGGCCAATCAGCAACATTCACATCTTTAAAATAATTCAGGCTTTTCAGGGCATGCAGGATATTTCTGTGTGTGTATTTTTGTTCGTAGTCTTTTAGCAGTCTCTTCACATGATAACCATGCTCACACATCAGGAAATAGATATCGATGAAGTCTTTTACCCTTGTTCCATCATTTGAAATGGAATTGACCTTCATGGCCGCAATATCATCCGTGGAGGCGATTCGCAAGCCTTCAATATTCTGAATTTCATTGATCATGGGATATTTATGGGCCAAAAAATCCACCTTGACTCCATCTGCACTGCCTCTGATGGTATTCTTCTCAACAAAGTCCATGTGAAAAGTGAAATCAGATTCAATCTTTTCCAACAGTTCCTCAACATCAAAATCCAGTGGTGTAAAAAGGTCTATATCATTGGATTTGCGATGACCGATCATAAGCGCCAGTCCGGTGCCTCCAACAAGAAAGAAATCTTTCAGGTAGTCTTTTTCCTGTAATGCAAATAACAGATCCAGCACCGTTTTGTCTACTGCTTCTTTTTGTAGCATAGAAAATCATCTGGATTAAGCTGATATACACTCGAAATAAAATGAAGGGTTCTGTTATCAAGGCTGCCTATTTGTAGAACGGCCTTCCTGATCTCATCCCTGGAATAATACCTGTTTATGGCCTGAAATTCTTCGACATTACCCCTTGTAAACACCCTCTCGATAACTAACTTCTTGTTCTTTTGAAGATCAGGCCTGTTTGCAGGTAAATCCCAGAAAAGGGATTTTCGCAACCTGATTTTTTTCCCACCATCACTGAGTACGATATGTTTTGCATCCCTTGCTGACATGGCAAATATCCTTAAATAAAGGTACGAAATAATGAGTTCCCTGCATACATAGATGGGACAGATCGTGTGCTTTTTCTATTTCTCTGATTTAGCGATCAGCTCCTGTCCCGGGGATTCCTATTCCGCCTGCGGATAGAATGCATTCTCAATGTGCTCGATCTCCACCCCGCCGGAATGATAATAAACCGCGATCACATCGAAGCGGACGGGCAGGCGGACATGGTAGAGCCGGATAAAGGCATCGGCTGCCAGGATGATGTGCCGCTGTTTTTTCCCGTCCACCACATCCCAGGGCTGGTTCACCCGGTTCCCTTCCATGGATTTCACCTCCACGATCACCAGCTCCCTGTTGTGGATTGTGATCAGGTCCAGCTCCTTCTTACCCCAGCGCCAGTTGGCCTTCCAGATACGGTACCCCCGGGTCATCAGGTAGCGGGCAGCCACCTGTTCCGCGTTCCTTCCGAACCGGCAATGATTCATGTCAGATGTTTCTTTCCCCTTGATATGGCAAATTCGTGCTCCATCAGCCATGGGTGACAGCTCATTTTATCCTATCTTTGTGCGGCTTTCACGTTCTTGAACCTCCGGGTTTAACCAAAATTTCGAGTTGACGTATGACGAAACGATCTTTCAAACGGACCCTGGTCACCTCCGCACTGCCCTATGCGAACGGGCCCCTCCACCTTGGCCACCTGGCAGGGGTGTATGTTCCTTCCGATATCTATGTCCGTTACCTGAGGCAGCGGGGCAGGGATGTGATCTCCATCTGCGGATCGGACGAGCACGGAGTGCCCATCACCCTGAAAGCCAGGCACGAGGGGACCACCCCGCAGGAGGTGGTGGACCGCTACCACACCCTGAACAAGAAAGCTTTCGAGGATTTCGGGATCACCTTTGACATTTACGCACGCACCACCAGCCAGGTACACTACGAGACAGCTTCACAATTTTTCACAACCCTTTATGAAAAAGGGGTATTCGTGGAAAAGACCTCGGAACAGTATTACGATGAGGAAGCGGCCGCTTTCCTGGCGGACCGGTACATCACGGGGACCTGTCCCCACTGCGGAAACCCCTGTGCGTACGGCGACCAGTGCGAGCAATGCGGCACCTCGCTCAGTCCTTCCGACCTGATCAACCCGGTCTCCACCATCAGTGGCAGCAAGCCGGTTTTGAAAGAAACCAGGCACTGGTACCTGCCGCTGGACCGGTATGAAAGCTGGCTCAAAAAATGGATCCTCGAGGATCACCGGGAATGGAAATCCAATGTATACGGACAGTGCAAATCATGGCTGGATCAGGGACTGCAGCCAAGGGCCGTGAGCAGGGACCTGGACTGGGGGGTGCCGGTCCCCCTTGAAGATGCCGAAGGAAAGGTGCTTTACGTATGGTTCGATGCACCCATCGGGTATATTTCCGCCACCAGGGAGCTGACCCCGGAGTGGGAAAAATACTGGAAGGACGGGGATACGCGGATGATCCACTTCATCGGCAAGGACAACATCGTGTTCCACTGCATCATCTTCCCGGTCATGTTAAAGGCGGAGGGGAGTTATATCCTGCCCGACAATGTGCCTGCCAACGAATTCCTGAACCTGGAAAACGACAAGATCTCCACCTCGCGCAACTGGGCCGTTTGGCTGCACGAATACCTGGAGGATTTCCCCGGAAAGCAGGATGTGCTTCGGTATGTGCTCTGTGCCAACGCACCGGAGGCCAAGGACAACGACTTCACGTGGAAAGATTTCCAGAACCGCAACAACAACGAACTGGTGGCCATCCTGGGAAATTTTGTAAACCGTGCCATGGTGCTGACCCATAAGTATTTCGGCGGAAAAGTGCCTGCGGTTACAGAACTGGCTCCCGCTGACAGCGAGGTGCTTGAACAGATCGGTACCATCAGGGACAGCGTGGAGCAGAGCCTGGAGAATTTCCGTTTCAGGGAGGCGGTGAAAGTGGCCATGGACCTGGCCAGGCTGGGGAACAAGTACCTGGCGGAAACGGAACCCTGGAAACTGATCAAACAGGACCCGGATAAGGTGGCCACGATCCTGAATGTCGCTCTTCAGATCTCTGCCGGCCTGACACTGCTCCTGGACCCGTTCCTGCCTTTTTCCATGAAAAAGCTTCGTGAGATGCTCCGCTTCGGGGAGACCTCCTGGGAGCTGACCGGCAAACCGGACCTGCTGAAAGCGGGACATGTCATCGGAACACCCTCCCTCCTGTTCGAAAAGATCGAGGACGAACAGATCACCGCACAATTGGATAAACTGATGCAAAGCAGGAACAATAATCAGGCACCGGACAATGTAGCCCCCCTGAAGGAGGAGATCTCCTTCGAGGATTTCACCAGAATGGATCTCAGGGCTGGGACCATCCTGGAGGCGGAAAAGGTCCCCAAAACAAAGAAACTGATCCGGATGACCGTGGACCTGGGCATGGAACGGCGGACCATTGTTTCCGGGATCGCCGAGTACTACGATCCCGTTGAACTGCCCGGAAAAAAGGTCACCGTCCTCGCCAACCTGGCGCCCAGGAACATCAGGGGGATCGAATCAAAGGGAATGATCCTGCTGGCGGAGAATCCGGATGGCTCATTACATTTCATCCAGCCTGCGGCCGAAGCGTTGAATGGTTCGGAGATCAACTGATCCTGGATCGGATCCAGGGGAGGCTAACGGGCTAGCAGCCAGCAATTCTGCAGCCCCGGTTCCGCCTTGAAGCCCTCCAGCCTCCTGAGCGCCTCCTGCTGGGTGGCATAGGAGGCTACGCTTACCCGGTACATGCGGTCATCGGTGATCATCACCTCCGCTCTGTACCCCTGTGCCCTCAACTGGTCCTGCAGTTCACTGGCATTTTTCAGGTGCCGGAAGCTTCCCGCGATGATAAAGTATTTGTTCCGGGTCTCCTGTTGTCCGGCTGACGCACCGGTTGCCTCCTGTCCCCCTGTTTCCGGGGCGACCTCCTCTGATCGGGCTCCGGCACTTTCCAGCCCGGCTTCACCCTCACTTTCCATCCCTGCTGCTGCTTCAGACTCCGCCGGCGCTGTCACCACCGGCTGCGTAGCCGGCTGCGTGCTTTTTTTCTTCAGGATGATCCCTTCCCTTCCGAACTGAATCCCTCCTTCCTTCGAACGGTTCAGCGGAATAAAGATCAGTGCAAGCAGGATCAGGATCAGGGAGGCAGTGATGATCCAGATGGCCCTCCAGGCAGGCCTCCTGCGCTTCGGTTTCTCCTGGGGCTCCGGTGTCAACCAGGACGGGGTGAAATGTTCGGCCGACCGGGCGGTGCGTACCGGCTCTTCGGCATGGGTCTCCCCTGCAAATGATTCTCCTGCAGGTTCTTCCCCCGCAGGCTCTTCCCCCGCAGGCACTTCCGCGGAATCCTTCCCGCCGGTAGATTCAGCCTGAAGAGCGGCAGATTCGTCCAGCTCCAAAAGGTCCATGGGTTCCAGTCCGTACTGATCGGGCTCAAGGACCCACGCGGGATCTGTATGGAAATGCACTTTCCCTTCATCATCCCGGCTGAATGTCCCTGTGTCGGGAAGAAGATAATTCTCACCCTTGTCCAGGGCAAACCGGATGGCATCCACCAGTTCCAGCACCTGCTGCTCGGCTTCCCCCGGATCCATATGTTCACCTGCCGAACAGGTTGAGGCAAGCAGCCCGTCATCCTTGCTGTATTTTTCGTCAAAACGGACCGACGGACCGGGCGGCCGGATCTTCCCCCCTGAAGGAGGGACTTCACCGGGAACCTCTTTCATCTGAAGATTGCCGAAGCCCGGCAGGATGACACGCTTGCCCTCTGAAAGCAGCTGCCTGATATATTTTCCGATGACCACTTCTGATTTCATTGCACTGGTAAATGTACTCACAGCCATGATGATTTCAAAACTAAATTATAAAACCCTTTTTTATTATCTTCGTACACTGTTTGATAATTATCTTACCCGTTTATGCATAAAGGGGCTGCGATGAAAGAGATACAGATGGTGGATCTCCACGGCCAGTATCTGAAGATCAAAACGGAAGTGGATGAGGCAATTCAGAGGGTGATCGATTCCACGGCATTTATCAAGGGGAAGGAAGTCTTTCTTCTCCAGGACGAACTTTCGGCCTACACGGGAGCCGGCCAAACCATTGCGTGCGGGAACGGTACCGATGCCCTGCAGGTGGCCATGATGGCCCTCGGACTTCAGCCCGGCGATGAGGTGATCACAACCCCCTTCACGTTTATCTCCACCATCGAAGTGATCAAGCTTCTGGGAATGAAGCCCCTTCTGGTGGATGTGGAGAAGGGCAGCTTTAATATGGATCCCCTTTTGCTCCGGGACGTGATCACCGAACGCACAAAGGCCATCGTCCCGGTACATCTGTTCGGACAATGTGCCCACATGGAGCGCATCATGGAACTTGCGTCCGAATACGGGCTGTTTGTGATCGAGGACAACGCACAGGCCATCGGTGCCGATTATCTCTTCTCCGACGGATCCACCCGCAAAGCCGGAACCATCGGGGACGTGGGCACCACCTCCTTCTTCCCCTCCAAAAACCTGGGGGCCTACGGGGACGGCGGGGCACTATTCACCAACGATGACACGCTGGCCGAAAAAATAAGCGCCCTGGTAAACCACGGGATGAAGCAGCGCTATTATTACGACTATGTGGGGGTCAATTCCAGGCTGGATACCCTGCAGGCGGCCATCCTCCGGGTGAAGCTGAAACAGCTCCCGGCCTATCACCTTGCCAGGCAGCAGGCGGCCCTGTTCTACGATGAAGCATTCTCGGGCATCGCAGGTCTGAACATCCCCGAACGCTCTCCCTACTCCACTCATGTCTTCCACCAGTACACCATCCGGGTTCCCCGGGAAGTCAGGGATCCCCTGAAGGAATGGCTGGCGGGAAAGAAGATCCCTTCCATGGTCTATTACCCGGTCCCGCTCCACCTGCAGCATGCCTATGCGGACCTGGGATACGGTGTGGGTGATTTTCCGGTGGCTGAAAAACTATCACAAGAAGTGCTTTCCCTTCCCATGCACACGGAACTGGACACGGAACAGCTCTCGTACATCGCCGGACAGGTCCGCGCCTTTTTCAAACTGTGAAACATGAAAGACTATTTTGCACACGAAACAGCGATAATTGATGAAGGCGTGCAGATCGGCGCGGGGACAAAGATCTGGCATTTCTGCCACATCATGACGGGTTGTGTCATCGGCGAAAACTGCAACCTTGGCCAGAATGTGGTGGTCTCGCCCGAAGTGGTGCTGGGGAACAATGTGAAGGTCCAGAACAATGTGTCCATCTATACAGGGGTTATCTGCGAGGATGATGTCTTCCTGGGCCCTTCCATGGTCTTCACCAATGTGATCAATCCCCGCAGTGCTGTCAGGCGAAGGGACGAATACATGGCCACCGTGGTGGGCAGGGGGGCCACCATCGGCGCCAATGCCACCGTTGTCTGTGGAAACAGCATCGGTAAATTTGCATTCATCGGTGCGGGTGCGGTGGTGACCCGTGAGGTAAAACCTTATGCCCTGGTGGTGGGCAACCCGGCCAGGCAGGTGGGCTGGATGAGTGAGTATGGTCACCGCCTCCATTTTGACGAGGAGAACATCGCTACCTGTCCCGAGAGCCATGAACGCTACAGGCTCCGGGACGGCGTCGTGACAAAAATAGAGTCCTGATATGACAGAACCAGTGAAGAATTTTGCTTTGATCGGGGTGGCCGGCTACATTGCCGAAAGACACGTCAGGGCCATCCGGGATACCGGAAACGACCTGGTGGCGGCCCTGGATCCCTTCGACAGCGTGGGTTTTATTGACAGTTATTTCCCCGATGCAGATTTTTTTACCGAATTTGAACGGTTTGACCGGCACATTGCCAGGATGAACCGGACCGGGAAAAAAGTGGATTATGTAAGCATCTGTTCACCCAACTACCTCCACGATTCGCACATCCGGTTTGCCCTCCGGAACGAAGCGGAAGCCATCTGTGAAAAACCGGTCGTGCTGAATCCCTGGAACATTGATGCGCTGCTGGATTACCAGCACGAAACCGGGAAAAAGGTCTGGAATATCCTTCAGCTGCGGCACCATCCCTCCATTGCCGCACTCCGCGAGCAGGTGCTGGAAGGCCCGGCCGGCCGGACCTACGACATTGATCTCTCATACATCACCAGCAGGGGGAACTGGTACCATTACTCCTGGAAAGGGAACCAGGAGAAATCAGGAGGGATCGCCACCAACATCGGGGTTCATTTCTTTGACATGCTCACCTGGATCTTCGGGGAGGTGAAACTGAACATCGTCCACTTCCTGGAACAGAGCAGGGCCGCTGGCTTCCTGGAGCTTGAAAAAGCACGTGTGCGCTGGTTCCTGAGCATCGAATACAACGACATTCCCCGGGAGATCCGGGACAACGGGCAGCGCACTTACCGGTCCATTACCCTTGACGGAAAAGAGATCGAATTCAGCGGCGGATTTACCGACCTGCATACAATCTCATACCAGAAGATCCTGGAAGGAAAAGGGTTCGGTCTGGAGGATGCGCGCAAATCGATCCAGACGGTATATGCCATCCGCAATGCCAACCCGGTGGGGATCAAAGGAGATTACCATCCCATCATTAAAAAAATTACGAGATGATTTACAATGATCTGATTCAGAAGAAAAAAAAGATGGCAGTCATCGGACTGGGATATGTCGGATTGCCCATCGCACTCGAATTTGCCAGGAAAATTCCGGTCATCGGCTTCGATATCCGGGAGGACCGCGTCCGGCTGATGAAGCAGCGGATCGATCCCAGCAATGAACTGGGACCAGAAGCCTTTGAAGGCTGCGATATCAAATTCACTTCCAGCCTTGAAGACATCAGGGAAGCCTCATTTTACGTGGTTGCCGTCCCGACCCCCGTCGATGAGCACAAGAAACCCGACCTGAGACCTGTGATATCGGCCACCGAAACGGTGGGAAAGGTGCTTTCCGAGGGGGATTACGTGGTGTACGAATCAACCGTATATCCCGGATGCACAGAGGAGGATTGCATTCCATTACTGAGCAAGCTTTCCGGGCTCAAATACATTGACCAGTTCAAGGTGGGGTTTTCCCCCGAGCGGATCAATCCGGGCGACCGGGAACATACCCTGACGAAGATCGCAAAGGTTACCTCGGGATGCGATGCCGAATCGGCCGGGGAGATTGCCAAAACCTACGAGCTGGTCATCGAGGCCGGCGTGCACAGGGCCAGCTCCATCAAGGTCGCCGAGGCAGCGAAGATCATCGAGAATGCACAGCGGGATATCAACATTGCATTCATGAACGAACTGTCAATGATCTTCAACAAGATGGGGATCAATACCTACGAGGTCCTGGAAGCCGCGGGCACCAAATGGAACTTCCTGAAGTTCCAGCCCGGACTGGTGGGGGGGCACTGCATCGGCGTGGATCCCTATTACCTTACCTACAAATCGGCAAAGTTCGGTCACCATGCCCAGATCATCAATGCCGGAAGGGCGATCAATGACGGAATGGCAGCCTATGTGGCCCGGCAGGTGACCCTGAAACTCTCTTCGATCTTTCCCAACCTGAAGGATTGCAGGGTGCTGGTGATGGGTGCCACTTTCAAGGAGAACGTGAGTGATATCCGGAACTCCAAGGTAGCCGATGTGGTCAGTGAACTGAAGGAGTTCGGGGTGAAGGTGGAGGTGGTGGACCCCCATGCCTCCCCTGATGAGATCCGCAAAGAGTACGGATTTGAGCTTTCCCCTTCCATTCAGGGACCCTATCACGGGATCGTGGTGGCAGTGAATCACAGGGAGTATGCCATGCTGGATGAGGAGTACTTCCGCTCCATCACCGTTCCGGGAGCGGTGTTTGCCGACCTGAAGGGGATCTTCAGGGGACGGATCTCCTCCCTCAATTACTGGAGTCTCTAAATCACACAAACAATGGCGACTGTTCTGGTTACAGGAGGCACGGGATACATCGGATCCCACACGGTGGTGGAGCTGCAGGGACAAGGACACGAAGTGGTGGTCATCGACAACCTTTCCAATTCCGACCGTGAAGTGCTGGAAGGGATCGCTTCGATCACCGGGAAAATGCCCTTCTTTGAAGAGGTGGACCTCAGAGACAGGGAAGCCACTTACGGAGTATTCGAAAAGTATCCCCGGATCGAAGCGATCATTCATTTTGCCGCCTTCAAGGCGGTGGGGGAAAGTGTGGAAAAACCACTCACCTACTATGAAAACAACCTGCTTTCGCTGATCCACCTGCTGGAAGCCATGAACCGGTACGGGGTACATCATTTTCTCTTCTCCTCCTCCTGCACCGTTTACGGAGAACCCGACCGGCTGCCTGTCACCGAGGATGCCCCGGTAAAAGAGGCCAGTTCGCCTTACGGGAATACCAAGCAGATCAGCGAGGAGATCCTCCGGGATGCGATGGTGCCGTCCCCGCAATTAAGGGTCATCTCCCTGCGGTACTTCAACCCCATCGGAGCACATCCTTCGGCCATGATCGGGGAACTTCCCCTGGGCATTCCCAACAACCTGGTCCCTTTCATCACCCAGACGGCCATCGGCATCCGGGACCAGCTCAATGTGTTCGGGGACGATTACAACACCCCTGACGGAACGGCCATCAGGGATTACATCAACGTGGTGGACCTGGCCAGGGCCCACGTGACGGCCATCGACCGGCTGCTGCAGGGGAAACAGCGGTCTCCCTACGAAGTCTATAACCTGGGCACCGGCAAGGGGCTTTCCGTATTTGAGATCATCCATGCTTTCGAAAAGGCCACCGGAGTGAAGGTCAGGTACCAGGTGACGGGAAGGCGTGAGGGGGACGTGGAACAGGTTTGGGCAGACACCGGCCTGGCCAACAGGGAACTGGGCTGGAAAGCTGAAAAGGGGATCGGGGAAACCCTTCTTTCAGCCTGGAACTGGGAGAAGTATTTACAATCAAAAAAAACCGGCCGATGAGTCCCTCGACTCATAAAACCCTGCTGATCACCGGCGGGGCCGGGTTTATCGGATCGCACGTAGTCCGGAAAATGGTCCTCAGCCATCCCGGTTACCTGATCATCAACCTGGACCAGCTAACCTACGCGGGCAACCTTGAGAACCTGAAGGATGTGGAGGACCGGCCCAACTACACCTTCTTAAGGGGGAACATTACGAATGAGTCGTTCCTTGCGGATCTGTTCAGCCGGTATTCATTCGACGGGGTGATCCACCTGGCCGCCGAATCGCATGTGGACCGTTCCATCACGGATCCCATGGAGTTTATCCGGACCAACATCGTGGGTACGGTCAACCTCCTGAACTGCTGTCGCAAAGCCTGGCAGGATCCCGCGGACCACCTGTTCTATCACATTTCCACCGACGAGGTGTACGGAAGCCTGGGGGAGGAAGGATCCTTCACCGAAGAAACCCCGTATGACCCGCGCAGTCCCTATTCCGCCTCCAAAGCCAGTTCCGATCACCTGGTCAGGGCCTATTTCCACACTTACGGATTGCCCGTGGTGATCTCCAACTGTTCCAACAATTATGGTCCCAACCAGTTCCCGGAAAAGCTGATCCCGCTCTCCATCCACAACATCCTGCACATGCAACCCATTCCCGTTTACGGGAAAGGGGAGAATGTGCGGGACTGGCTCTACGTGGAGGACCATGCCGCTGCCATTGACCTGGTCTTTCACCGGGGGGTGCGGGGACGGACCTACAACATCGGGGGGATGAATGAGTGGAAGAATATTGACCTGATCCGGCTGCTGTGCGGCATCATGGACAGGGAGCTGAACAGGGAGCCCGGCACTTCTGCGGGGCTGATCACTTTTGTGAAAGACCGGGCGGGGCATGATCACCGGTATGCCATCAATGCGACCCGGATCAGAGGAGAACTCGGCTGGAAGCCCGCCCATACCTTCGAGCAGGGATTGCAGAAAACGGTGGCCTGGTACCTGACAAACCAGGACTGGATGGAACGCGTCACTTCCGGTGCCTACAAATCATACTACCAACAACAGTACGGGAACCGCTGACCGGCTTCCCGGCATGTTCCCCTGATCATTCCACAGTAACCGACTTGGCCAGGTTCCTGGGCTGGTCCACGTCGCAACCACGCATGACCGCAATGTGATACGCGATCAGCTGCAGGGGGATCACCGAAGGGATGGCCACCAGTACCTCATCTGTCTCGGGGATCTCGATCACATGGTCGGCCATCTTCCTGATGGTCCTGTCCCCCTCGGTCACAATGGCAATCACATTGCCGTTCCTGGCCTTGACCTCCTGAATGTTGCTGACGATCTTCTCATAGGATTTGTCGCGCGTGGCAATGAAGACCACGGGCATGTTTTCATCGATCAGGGCGATGGGCCCGTGCTTCATTTCCGCCGCAGGATAGCCTTCGGCATGGATGTAAGAGATCTCCTTCAGTTTCAGGGCCCCTTCCAGTGCCACCGGAAAGGATACCCCGCGTCCGAGGTACAGGGCGTTGGTCGTATTTTTATAGATCCCTGCAATGTGCCTGAAGGCTTCGTTATTCTGCAGGATCTTCTCTATTTTTCCGGGGAGCTCATTCAGCTCCCTGATCAGTTCGGCGGACCGTTTCTTACTCAGCAATCCCTTTTCGCTTCCGATCATGATCGCCATCATGGTCAGCACGGTTACCTGGGCCGTGAAGGCTTTGGTGGAAGCCACCCCGATCTCCGGACCCGCATGGGTGTACACACCCGCATGCGTCTCCCTGGAAATGGACGATCCCGCCACATTGCAGATGCCCAGCACCAGCGCCCCGGCCTCTTTGGCAAGCTGTATGGCCGCAAGTGTATCTGCGGTCTCCCCGCTCTGGCTGATGGCCAGGACCACATCCTCCGGGCCGATCATGGGATTCCGGTACCTGAATTCTGATGCATATTCCACCTCCACAGGGATCCTTGCCAGATCTTCCAGCAGGTATTCTCCCACCAGGCCGGCATGCCATGAAGTGCCGCAGGCGATCACCACAAGCCTTTTTGCATGCACCAGCTTATCTTTCACCGCATACAGTCCGCCGAGCCGGATCTCATTGGTGTCCAGCCTGATCCTCCCTCTGAAAGTATCCTGGATGGACCGGGGCTGTTCGAAGATCTCCTTGAGCATGAAATGATCGTACCCGTGCTTTTCAATCTCGGAGATACCCAGGTCAATGGTCTGTATGTCGGGAGTCAGAATATCATTGGTGAGGTTCTTCAGCAACAGTTCATCCCTTCTGATCAGGGCCACATCGTTGTTGTTCAGGTAGACCACCCGGTCGGTGTATTCAACGATGGGGGTGGCATCGGAGGCAATGAAATATTCCCCTTCGCCCAGTCCGATTACCAGGGGACTGCTCCTGCGTGCGGCAATGATCATGTCCGGTTCCTCGCTGGAGATCACCACAAGGCCGTATGCACCGATCACTTTTTGCAGTGCAAGCCTCACGGCGATCTCAACGCTCACTTTCTGGGTGGTGTAGATGTATTCGATCAGGTTGGCCAGCACTTCGGTATCGGTCTCACTGTAAAAGCTCATCCCCTGCTCGGTCAGGCTCTGTTTCAGGTCGGAATAATTCTCAATGATCCCGTTGTGAATGATGGTGAACAGTCCTTTTTCCGAATGATGCGGGTGGGCATTCACATCGTTGGGTTCCCCGTGGGTGGCCCAGCGGGTATGTCCGATCCCCACCGTTCCCGCGGTATCGGCTCCCTGCACGAACTCTTCCAGCTCGGATACTTTTCCCTTTTTCTTGTAAATGGCCGTCCTCCCGTTCAGCAGGGCGATCCCTGCGGAATCATAACCGCGGTATTCCAGTCTCTTCAATCCTTTGATCAGGACCGGGTAGGCTTTTCTGTTCCCGATGTAGCCGATAATTCCACACATGGCTGCTTACAGTTTTAAATAAACCACCTCCAACCTGACACGCTGCCGGTTGGCCGGAAGACTGCTCCAGAGTTTGGCGAATCTGGGATTTCCCCTGGCATCAGACACCTGAAGGATGAAATTGTTCGCCAGCACCTCCTGGTTGACCATGGCCTGGAAATGGAGGGTCACGTTGAAGCGGTAGGTATAGGTTGTATCGGAGAACATGCCCGAAGACACGGGTTTCAGGTATCCTCCGAACCGGCTGGCAGCATTGTCAAACTGCCTGAGGGAGACGTAATCATAAAGTGATTCATAACTGCCCCCGTCCCTTTCGAAAAGAAGCATCAGCCGGTTGGGCAGGGTGCCCAGTGAAATGCCGCTCTCCGACTCGGGAACCACATCAAAAACCATGGAGGCGGAGCTGATCACGACCGGTTCCCTGTCAATCCATTCCTGAAGGTTGGCGAAAGAGAACCTGGTATTCACACCGGCCATCCCCTGCACGTAGCAGTAACGGGACAGCACATTTTCCCTGTCAATGATCCCGGCCAGGTAGGTGCCCGAGTGATCGTGCTCGAATATGTTGACCTTCTGGCTGGAATATTCGTTAATGGCAAAGGTGGACCACACGAAATCCTGTCCGGCCGT
Source organism: Bacteroidales bacterium (assembly GCA_040768485.1). GTDB lineage: Bacteria > Bacteroidota > Bacteroidia > Bacteroidales. Next base: position 21,095 of record JAXGMU010000006.1, on the reverse strand, counting down.
GCTGTCCACTTCAGTGCTGTCGGATGCGTACTTCATCGCCACCCTGCTCAATGCGTTGTTTAGCTGTATGCCGGCCATTGCCCCGCGTGCCGATTCAGATTCAGCCACGATGTAAAATCCCCTGAACTCCCCCTTAAAAAGGGAATCATTCCTGAAAACCGCTGTATCGGTTTCGCGGACGTAGAATTTATCCAGGTATTCCGGGTCGTCAATCAAAAATGAATAGGTGGTGTTGCTTCGGGGGATGACGCTGGTCTCGGCCAGCGGGACCGGATCATATCTGCCTTCCGGACTGAAATCGGAGTAATATACCGAATCCCTGTAAATGCGCTCGGTCAGTTCGTGCACCCGGAAGGTCATCCGTGCCGATGTATCTCCGTCCAGACCGGCTACATGGAGATACAGCACCAGGGAGTCGATCGTCAGGTTCGGACCAGTTTTGTAGGTGAGGGTGGGATTGTACTGGGTGATCAGGGAAGCCTTTGACAGACCAACCACGGTATCCCGGGTGGAACCCACTAAAAAAAGCCTTGTGTTTTCACCCCGTTCGTGGGTCATCAACGGCTTACCGGTCACCGCACCGGCGTTGATCTCAAAAATGGTGTCCCGGAATAGGAAAACTGCATCGTCCGGAGGCAGCAAATCGGTTCCCAGTTCCTGGTCATCCACCTGGCACGACCATCCCGCCAGCACCATGATTCCCGTGATGAGTGCACGGACCCACAAATCCTTCTTCTTCATTGTGCAAAAAAAAGCTTACGCGTTGATGACTCTGTCATAGAAAACGGAGAACCTGTCCACATATTTTTTGTTGTCCGCATATTCCAGAAATGGTTTGCCCTCCTCCTTCAGGATCCGGATGACAGACTCCGGCAGGCTGGCACTCCCCTGGTTCAGCCCATCGGAGTACTTTGCCGCCAGCCTGATAATGTTCTCGTAACTTGGATCTTCGACCATGCTGACGTGGTTTTCTGAAACACCGTCCACCAGGATCTTCCTGACGAAGGAACTGTTCAGCTTCTGGGTAAAGCCATGATCGTAGGCGGAAAATATGACCTTTGACCCGGAAAACAGCGGATCTTCCCGGTAAGCCTTCTTGATATACAGCGGAACCAGGGATGTAAACCAGCCGAGACAATGCACCAGGTCAGGTGACCAGCGGAGTTTCCTGACGGTCTCCAGCACCCCCCTTGCGAAAAAGATCATTCGCTCATCGTTGTCCTCAAAAAATCTGCCTCTCGAATCGGCCACCGTGTGTTTCCGGTGAAAATAATCCTCATTGTCGATAAAATAGACCTGCATCCGGGCGGTCTGGATGGAGGCAACTTTGATAATCAGCGGGTGATCGGTATCATCAATGATCAGGTTCATCCCGGAGAGCCGGATCACCTCATGAAGCTGGTTCCTTCTTTCATTGATACTCCCGTATTTCGGCATGAAAGTGCGGATCTCCTTTCCGGTCTCCTGGACGGCCTGGGGAAGCATCCTGCTAATCTGGGAAAGCTCGGTTTCGGGTAAATAGGGAGTGATTTCCTGGGATACGAACAGTACCTTTTTACTTTCCATCTTCCAACCCTGGATATTAGATCAGGCAAATTTACTAAAAATTATTGACACCCCAAGTGAAGTCTGTGACAGGGACTGCATGGAACATCTGACATTTTCCATATATTTGCCCCTCCAATTATCCGATGATCGTATACCGGACCAGACAGGATGTTGCCTCTCATCTGGATGCAACCCGAGACCTCGGGAAGCGCATCGGATTTGTGCCCACCATGGGAGCACTCCATCAGGGACATGCTTCGCTGATCGAGAGAGCCAGAAAGGAAAATGACATCCTGGTGGTGAGCATTTTCGTCAATCCGACACAGTTCAACGAACCTGCCGATCTTGAAAATTATCCCAGGAGGATGGATGAAGATCTGAAAATGCTGAGGGATCTGGAAACGGACGTTGTATTTGCCCCGTCCGAGAAGGAGATGTACCCGGAAGAGGATCGCAGGACCTTTGACCTGGGGGGACTTGACAATGTGATGGAAGGTACATTCAGGAAGGGCCATTTTAACGGTGTGGCCCAGATCGTCAGCAAATTGTTCGAAACGGTCCGGCCGCACCGGGCATATTTCGGTCAGAAGGATTTTCAGCAGCTGGTGATCATCAGAAAACTGGTGGAACTGATGAACCTGGATATCTCCATTGTCGGTTGTCCGATTATCCGCGAACCGGACGGCCTCGCCATGAGCTCCCGCAACGAACTGCTCACCAGGGCAGAGCGGAAAGCAGCTCCCCACATTTACCAGACCCTGAAGGCTGCTAAAGAACAAAAGGCAATGCGTTCCCCCGCCGAGGTGAGGTCCTGGGTGTCCGGCCAGTTCGAAGACCGGTCCCTGATGGAGCTGGAATATTTTGAAATCGTGAATGATACGGATCTCCGTCCCGTCCGGTCGTGGACAGAGCCTGGCCGGAAGGTGGCTTGCATCGCCGTCCGGCTGGGGAAGGTCAGGCTGATCGATAATATCTTTTTTGATTAACTTTGCAGAGTAAACCAACCCCGAAACAGGAAGGTGCCGATATGAACATTGAAGTTGTTAAGTCCAAGATACACAGGGTGACCGTCACCGAAGCCAACCTGAACTACGTGGGCAGCATCACCATCGATGAAGACCTGATGGATGCTGCCAATCTCATCGAGAATGAAAAAGTGCAGGTGGTCAATATCAACAACGGGGAACGGCTTGAGACCTATGTGATCAGGGGAAAAAGGGGAAGCGGGGAGATCGTCATGAACGGACCGGCCGCCCGCAAAACAGTGGTGGGTGATGTGATCATTATCATGTCCTACGCTTCCATGGATTTTGAAGAGGCGAAATCATTCAGACCCGCGGTGATCTTTCCGGACACCATGACCAACAAAATCACCTGATTCCAGTTTTGAAAAAAACCCTCTCACAAATTCTGAAGGTTGCCGGCTTCCTCGCACTGGGTATCCTGCTTCTCTATTTCGCCTTCAGGGGAATCGCCCTGGATTCACTCCTTGAAACACTCCGGGAAGCCAATTTCTGGTGGATCGGGCTTTCCCTGGTGTTCGCACTGATCGCGTTTCTCAGCCGGGCACGGCGATGGGTCCTTCTCATTGAACCCCTCGGTTACTCCCCATCGTTCAGGAATACTTACCACTCATTGATGGTGGGATATCTTTTCAATTACGCGCTTCCCAGACTGGGGGAGGTGACCCGCTGCGTGACCCTGGGAAAGAAGGAGAAGATCCCTGTGGATTCACTGATCGGGACCGTCATCATGGAGCGGGTGTTCGACCTGATCATGTTGTTCCTGATCCTGCTGGTTTTGCTGGCCGGGCGCATGGAGAAATTCGGGGCCTTCTTCAGCGAGCAGGTGATCATGCCCCTTCAGCAGAAGTTTGAGGGAACCTTCGGGGGCGCCCTCCTTTTCTGGCTGCTGTTTGCCGGATCGCTCGCGATCGTGCTGCTGCTTTTGTATATCTACCGGAAACGCCTGGATCATTTTATCGTGGTCCGAAAAAGCAGGGACATCATCAAAGGGATCATCGGGGGACTGAAGACCTTTTACAAGATGAAGCACAAGTGGGAATTTGTGTTCCACTCCTTCTTCATCTGGTTCAATTACATCATGATGACCTGGGTGGTGGTATTTGCCCTCCGGGAGACTTCCCATCTGGCCTTTATTGACGGTATATTTCTGCTGGTGGTGGGCGGCCTGGGGATGGCGGCCCCGGTTACCGGGGGATTCGGAGCCTATCACTGGATTACCTCCAGGGGGCTTGTTTACGTATACGGACTACCCCTCGAACTTGGAGGGGCCTACGCAATCCTTACCCATGAATCCAATTCCTTCTTCACCATCCTGCTGGGTGCGGTGTCCTATGCCCTGATCCTGCTGTCCCGCAAAAAAGAATCCCTGAATATGCCTGAAGATCCCCTGACCAAAGCCGAAGCGGACCATGCGAACTTATGAGGAGATACAACAGCGGATCATCACCCCGGAAGAGGCAGGGAGGCTGTTCAGCCCCTCCTTCCGGAAACACCGAAGGATCGTTTTCACAAACGGCTGTTTTGACCTGCTGCACCGGGGCCATGTTTATTACCTTTCCCGGGCAGCGGAGAAGGGCGATGTGCTGGTAGTGGGACTCAACAGCGATGATTCGGTTACCCGGCTGAAGGGAGCGGGGAGACCGCTGAATCCGCAGCAGGCCAGGGCCGAGGTTCTTGCGGCACTGGCATTCGTGGATTATGTGATCATCTTTCAGGAGGATACCCCGCTGGATCTGATCCTGAAGATCCGGCCGGAAGTGCTTGTAAAAGGAGGTGACTACAGGGCGGCCGATGTGGTGGGTTCCCGGGAAGTGATCTCCTGGAACGGAAGGGTGGAGATCATCCCTCTGCTAGAAGGGTATTCAACCAGCTCGATGATTGGCAGGCGCTCCTGATCCGGGTTCGGATCGTTTGATTATCTTTATGCCTGTTCAGATCCTTTATGGCCAGAACCAAATCTGTTTATGTCTGTCAGAACTGCGGGGCCGAGTCTCCCAAATGGATCGGCAGGTGTCACTCCTGCGGCCAATGGAACACCTATGTGGAACAGGTGATCTCGCGTGGATCCGCTTCCTTTTCAGAAAACAGGTCCGTTGCAGAACCCTTTCATCTGGGAGAGGTACAGCCGGAAAAGGTTTCCAGGATCGATTTGATGAACGATGAGTTCAACCGGGTGCTGGGGGGAGGCATTGTACCCGGATCGGTCATCCTGATCGGCGGGGAGCCAGGGATCGGAAAATCCACCCTGGCACTCCAGGTGGCCATGGAAACAGGCATCAAAACCCTGTACATTTCCGGTGAGGAAAGCCCCCAGCAGCTGCGGCTCAGGGCGGACCGGCTCGGGGGAAACGGAGGGGAGTGCCTGGTGCTGGCGGAAACAGGCCTGAACGCCATTCTAAACCGGGTGACGGAGATCAAACCCGGTCTGCTGATCGTCGATTCCATCCAGACGCTGGTTGCCGATGATATCGAATCGGCGCCGGGCAGCATCTCACAGGTAAGGGAGTGTGCCGCGCGTCTTCTGAAAATGGCCAAGGAAACCCACATCCCGGTGATCCTGATCGGCCACATCACCAAGGAGGGGAGCATCGCCGGTCCCAAGGTGCTGGAGCATATTGTGGATTGCGTGCTTCAGTTTGAGGGAGATTCACATCACATTTACAGGATACTGAGGGCCAGTAAAAACCGGTTCGGTTCCACTTCCGAGATCGGGGTGTTTGAAATGACCGGGGAAGGATTGCACCAGATCAAAAATCCTTCCGAGTTGCTGATCAACCAGCACCCCCCCGATCTGAGCGGCTCGGCCATCGCAGCCAACGTGGAAGGGATCAGGCCGTTCATGATCGAGGTCCAGGCGCTGGTCAGCACCGCCGTGTACGGCACCCCCCAGCGCACATCCACCGGATTTGATATCAGGAGACTGAGCATGCTGCTGGCCGTGCTGGAGAAACGCGCCTCCTTCAAACTGGCTGCCAGGGATGTGTTCATCAACATCGCCGGCGGACTCCGTGTGGATGATCCCGCCATCGACCTGGCCGTGGTTGCGGCGGTGCTTTCTTCCTCGGTGGACATCCCCATTCACCAGCTGACCTGCTTTGCCGGCGAGGTGGGCCTTTCGGGGGAAGTGCGACCGGTCAGCCGGATCGAGCAGCGGCTCGGGGAGGCAGATAAACTTGGAATGAAACAGATCCTCCTGCCCGGCTTCAACAGGAAACGGATCGATCCCGGCAGGTATGACCTGGAAATCGTGGAGATAAACAGGGTGCAGGAGATTCCCAAACATCTGTTCGGATGATGAACGGTTCCGATCCAACGGACCGCCCCCTGTTCAGGGAAGATTACCGCCCCGGGATCCCGCATTACCCGGTCCGGATACCTGAAATCAGATCGGGCGGCGAATACTATTTCCATACCGGCTCCGGTCTCCGCTACCAGGTCATGTTTGCCGTAAAAAAAACCAATTCCCTGGAACACATCGTGAACTTCGGTGTCCTGAACGAAGAGTATGAAGATGAATACAGCGTCACCAACAGGGGGGAGATCTACAGGGTGATCGCCACCGTGGTGGAGATCATCAGGCTTTACCATGTACATCATGCATGTGCCGTCAGTTATGAATTCAGCGGCGAATTCAAGGATGATCGTGACAACCGTGAAACCAGCATCCGGACCCTCCTTTACTTCCGCAAGGCAAAGGAGATCATTCATCCTTCCTGGGAAGCGGAACTGAAGGGAAACCGGGTGCTGGTGCGCCGAATAAAAAATCAGGGATGACATGAAGGATGTGGTCCTGAATATCGAACGGCTTACCCTGCAGGCAGGGGATGAAAGGCCCGTGGACGAGATCAGCCTTGAACTGGAGAGGGGAAAGTTCACCGGACTGGCAGGGGAATCGGGTTCGGGAAAAACACTCACCGCCCTGTCTGTACTGGGACTCCTACCCCCGGCAGTACGAATGACTTCGGGATCGATCCGGTTCTCTCCCTCGGAGGGGGAGCCGGTCGAGCTGACCACCCTTTCGCCGAAAAAGATGTGCCGTATCAGGGGACACCGGATCTCCATGATCTTCCAGGAACCCATGACTTCCCTCAATCCTTCCATGCGGTGCGGGGATCAGGTGCTGGAGGCGATCCGGCTCCACCTGGGAGGAGATCTCCGTTCGATGCGCTCCAAGGTGCTGAGGCTTTTCGATGAGGTGAAGCTGCCCGATCCCGGGGGCATCTGCAGATCGTGGCCACACCAGCTTTCGGGCGGACAGCGCCAGCGGGTGATGATCGCCATGGCACTGGCTGCCCGTCCGGAACTGGTCATCGCCGACGAACCGACCACCGCGCTGGACGTGACGGTCCAGAAAAGCATTCTGGACCTGCTCTCGGAATTGCGTGAGAAGTACCGCCTGTCGATCCTTTTCATCACCCATGACCTGACAGTCCTGAAACAGATCGCCGACAGCATGGTGATCATGTACCGGGGAAAAGTGGTGGAAGCAGGCAGTGCCCGGAAGATATTTGAAGCGCCTGAAGCGCCCTACACAAAAGGTCTGATCGCATGCAGGCCGGGACTGGGCCGTACCCCTTACCGCCTTCCCACCCTGTCAGACTTCATGGCCGGGAAGCCACCCGAAACCCGGGAGCTGGATAAACCCGGGATCCCTCCCGGGACACAGCCTCTTATGAGGATCCGGAATCTTTCCAAATGGTATGCAAGAGACCGCGGGAAAAGGATCATCAAGGCAGTTGACGGGGTCAGTTTTGACGTGTACAGGGGTGAAACGATGGGACTGGTGGGGGAGTCCGGTTGCGGGAAAACCACCCTGGGGAGGACCATCCTGAGACTGGTGGAGGCCAATTCGGGGGACATCGATTTCGATGGAAGAAACCTGCTCACCTGTTCCCGGTCAGCTCTCAGAAAGATCCGCAGGCAGATCCAGGTGGTGTTCCAGGATCCCTTTTCATCCCTCAGCCCGAGAAGGACGGCCGGACAGATCATCAGGGAGCCCATGGAAATCCACCAGATCGGCCGCAGCGCTGCCGATAGAAGTGCAATAACGGCCCGACTGCTGGAACAGGTGGGAATGAAAGCATCCGACATGGACCGGTATCCTCATGAGTTTTCGGGGGGACAACGCCAGCGGATCGGCATCGCCAGGGCACTGTCCTGCAATCCCTCATTCCTGATCCTGGATGAGGCTGTTTCGGCACTCGACGTAAGTGTGCAGGCGCAGATCCTGAACCTGCTCAATGAGCTGAAGGAGACCTACCAGCTCACCTATGTGTTCATCTCCCATGATCTGACGGTGGTCAGGTATATGTCGGACCGGATCCTGGTCATGAAAGACGGTTCCATCGTGGAGGAAGGAAGGGCTGATTCGGTCTATCAGGCGCCCTCCCATCCGTATACAGAAAAGCTGATCAAATCGATCCCCGGATAGCCAACCGCCCGGGGTCAGAATTCATCAAATCCGCCTGAGCCGGCTTCGGCAATATCCGGACAATCCAGATCCACGAAAAAGTCATTGGGTTTGTTGAATTCATCTTCCTGGGTAATGCGGAGGGTGGTGTCGGCATACACCCGCTTGAGGAATTCCCCGTAAATGGGCAGGGCCATGTTCCCGCCCGCACCCATGCCGAGCAGGTCGAAGTGAATGGACCGGTCCTCCCCGCCCACCCAGACACCGGCGGTCAATTTGGGAGCAAGGCCGATATACCAGCCGTCGCTCTGGTTCTGGGTGGTACCCGTTTTCCCCGCCAGCTCGCCTTCAAACTCGTAATAATGCCTCAAACGGTTTGCTGTTCCCGCGTAATACTCCCCCATGTACTGTCCCGTCATGTCCACCACGTTCCTGAGCAGGGTGAGCATCAGGTAAGCGGTCTCTTCGCTGATGGCCTCCGTTTCCCTGGGATGAAAGGTGGAGATCACATTGCCGTACCGGTCCTCGATGCGCGTCACATAACTCGGGCTCACATAGATCCCGCTGTTGGTGAACGTGTTGAAGGCTCCCACCATCTCTTCCAGGGAGATATCGGAAGGCCCGTAGATGAGACTCGGAACGGGATCAATGTAGGAGGTCACCCCCATTTTTCGCATGATCCGGATCACATTCTCCGGATTGAAATTCTTGTAGAGCCATGCGGAAACCCAGTTATGGGATGTGGCAAGACCCCACTTGAGGGAAACCTTCTTGCCTGCAAACTTCAGGCTGGGCGCCCTGGGTGTGTAAGTGGAATCGTTGACCACATCCTCGAATGTGATCGGAACCAGCGGGATCATTTCGCACGGTGAATAATTCTCCTGCATGGCCAGCAGGTAAAGGAATGGTTTGATGGTCGACCCCACCTGCCTTCTGCCCTGGTATACATGTTCATACTGGAAATAGCGGTAGTTGTGTCCTCCTACAAAAGCCCTGACCTCTCCCGATGAGGGATCCATGGCCATGAATCCCGCCCTGAGGATATGCTTCATGTACCTGATGGAGTCCATCGGGCTCAACACTGTATCCACGGGACCATCCCATGTGAACAGCTCCATTCGGACGGGCTGATCGAACACCTCCAGGATGGAATCCCAGGAAACCCCGGCATCGTTCAGGTGCTGGTACCGTTCGGTCCACCTTACGGAACGATACAGGATCTGCCGGGCCTCCTCCCTGGAAATATCCTCAAACGGTGCATTTGGCCTTCCCTTCTTCTCCCTGAAGAAAGCCGGCTGCAGGTAATCCTTCATCTGGGTCTCAACGGCCTCCTCGGCATACTGCTGCATCCGGTTGTTGATGGTGGTAAAGATCTTCAAACCGTCGCTGTAAAGGTTGTACTGTGATCCGTCGGGTTTGAAATTCTTGTTGATCCAGCCATACAACGGATCACCGGTCCACCGGAGGGAGTCCCTCCGGTAGCGCTCCCATTCAAGGATGCCTGCATTTCTGCCCGGTGGCTGGGGCTTGCTCTTGTTCATGAATTCGGAGAGAAAGATCCGGAAATGCTTCGCGTAGCCCGAGAGGTGACTGGCAAGGTTGTAATCGATGCTGATGGGCTGCTGCTTCACCGAATCCGCGACCTCCGGATCAATATACCCGTACTTCTCCATCTGGCTGAGGACCGTATTCCGCCGGTGGAACGACCGCACCGGATTGATCCTGGGATTGAATGCCGTGGGCGCCTTCAGCATTCCCACCAGGATGGCAGCCTGGTCCAGGGTCAGCGAGTCGGGGGTGGTGTTGAAAAATGTCCTCGCCGCGGACTGGATCCCCACGATAGACTCGCCTCCGAAAGCCACAGTATTCAGATACATCACGATGATCTCTTCCTTTGTATAGCTCCGTTCCAGCCGCACCCCGGTGTTCCATTCCTTGAATTTCATCACAGCCATATGGGCGGCCTTTCCGATCCAGGTCCTGCTCACGGTGGTATCCCTTGGAAAGAGGTTTTTGGCCAGCTGTTGAGAAATGGTGCTTCCGCCTCCTTCATCCCTGCGCAGGATGATCGACTTGACCAGCACCCTGGCCAGGCTTCTCACATCAATTCCCGAATGCCCGTAATACCGCACATCCTCGGTGGCGACCAGGGCATCCACCAGGTGCGGGGAAAGATCCTGGTAGTCCACGAAGGTGCGGTTCTCGATAAAATACTTACCGAGCAGCTCGCCATCCTCGGTGATGATTTCCGAGGCGAGGTTGGTCTGGGGGTTTTCCAGTTGCTCGAACCCGGGCATGAATCCCAGTTTCCCGTTTCCGATCAGGATCATGATGACAACGAAGGCAAGAATGGGCAATGCGAAGAGGGACCAGAGGATGATCAGATATTTCCTGGTCTTGCTGGGTGTAAGCACCATGGGCTGCTGTGTTTGCATCAAAAATACAATTATTTATTCCAAAATTTTGACGATGGACGCTCATTTGACTTATTTTGTGGTCTATTTGAAAACGAGGGAGCGTGGAAAAAATGATAGAGAATCTTGTAATTGTTGAGTCTCCTGCAAAGGCCAGGACCATTGAAAGGTTTCTCGGAAAGGAATATACGGTCAAATCAAGTTTCGGTCATATCCGTGACCTTGCCAAAAAAAACCTGGGGATCGATATTGATCAGGGATTCCGTCCCACATATGTCATCCCCCCTGAGAAAAAGAAGGTGGTAAAGGAACTGAAGGACCTGGTTAAAAAATCCGGCACCGTATGGCTCGCCACCGACGAGGACCGTGAGGGAGAAGCCATTGCCTGGCATCTTTACGAGGAGCTGGGACTGAACAAGGAGAATACCCGCCGGATCGTGTTTCATGAAATCACCAGGGATGCCATCCGGGATGCCCTTCAGCACCCGAGGTTCATAGATCTTGACCTGGTCAATGCACAGCAGGCCAGGAGGATCCTTGACCGGCTGGTGGGATTTGAACTCTCTCCCCTGTTGTGGAAAAAAGTCAAGCCGTCCCTTTCGGCCGGACGGGTGCAATCCGTGGCCGTGAAACTGATTGTCGAAAAAGAGAGGGAGATCCAGGACTTCTCCCCCAGGAAATATTTCCGGGTCTCGGCCCTGTTTTCTGCTCCGGATGGAAAAGAGGGTTCAGGTCAGTTCAGGGCCGATCTTTCCAAACGTTTCGATACCCTTGAGGAAGCCCGCGGTTTCCTTGAGAAGTGCAAGAACAGCACCTTCACGGTGAAGGATGTGGAGATGAAACCCGTGACCAAGTCACCCGCCCCTCCCTTTACCACCTCCACCCTGCAGCAGGAGGCCAGCCGGAAGCTTGGTTTTTCTGTAAACCAGACGATGAGTGTGGCGCAGCGGCTCTATGAGTCCGGGAAAATCACCTATATGAGAACCGATTCGGTGAATCTCTCCAAACTGGCCATCGGGACCGCGGCAAAAAAGATACGGGATACTTTCGGGGAGAAATACCTGAAATCCAGAAATTTCACCACGCGCACCAAGGGGGCCCAGGAAGCGCATGAAGCCATCAGGCCCACATACATGGACCATGCAGAAGTGGAAGGCAGCCGGCCGGAGCAGAAGCTCTATGAACTGATCTGGAAGCGGACCATCGCATCCCAGATGAGCGAGGCAAAACTTGAAAAGACCACCGTTACCATCAGCATTTCCGGTGCCCCGGAGAATTTTGTGGCCACGGGAGAAGTTCTCAAATTTGACGGCTTCCTGAAAGTTTACATGGAATCAAGTGATGAGGACCAGGAAGAGGAATCCAGGGGCCTGCTGCCCCGGCTGAAAGTGAGTGACAGGCTGGCCCGCGAGGAGATCGAGGCCATGGAACGGTCCACCAGTCAGCCTCCGCGGTATACAGAAGCCAGCCTGGTGAAGAAAATGGAGGAACTGGGCATCGGACGCCCATCCACCTATGCGCCTACCATTTCGACCATCCAGCAGCGGGAATATGTGGTCAAGGAAGACCGGCGCGGCAGGGAGAGGGACATGCACCGGGTCGTGCTCAAAAATGGCACCATCTCCCAGGAGACGGTCAGGGAAAAGTACGGGTTCGAGAAGGGCAAGCTATTTCCCACCGATATCGGCATGATCGTCAATGATTTCCTGGAACAGCATTTCAGGGAAATCATGAACTACAACTTTACAGCCAGCGTGGAGAAGGAGTTTGATGAGATCGCGGTGGGGAAGGCGAACTGGCCGAATATGATCAGGGACTTTTATGACCCCTTCCATTCCAGGGTGGAATCCACCACTGTGCAATCTGAAAAGTCAAAAGGGGAGAAATTGCTCGGGACGGATCCGGGAACGGGAAAGCCTGTCACCGTCAAGATCGGCCGGTACGGTCCCATCGCCCAGATCGGGGACGCCGGGGATGAGGAAAAACCCCGGTTTGCCAGTCTTCGAAAGGGCCAGAGCCTGGAGACCATCACACTTCAGGAAGCACTCGACCTGTTCAGGCTTCCGAGGACCCTGGGCAACTATGAAGATGAAGAGGTGGTGGTAGGTGCGGGCAGGTACGGCCCCTATATCCGCCACAAGTCCAGTTTTTACAGCCTCGGCAAGGAGGACGATCCATACCAGGTGGGTCTCGGGCGCGCCGTTGAGATCATTGAGGAGAAGAAGCTGCAGGAGAAGAACAGGATCATCAAACAGTTTCAGGAGGAACCGGAACTGCAGATCCTGAACGGCAGGTATGGTCCGTATATCTCTTTCAAAAAGAAGAACTACCGCATCCCCAGGAGCAAAAATCCCTCGGAACTTACCCTGGAGGAATGCAGGCAGCTGGTTGAAAAAGCCGATGCAAAGTCAAACAAGGGGACGCAATAAACGGACAAATCAATGGACCTCAATGGTTATTTCGATCCTGTGAGCCTGGAAAGACCCCGGTTCGGATACCTCCCGGAGACCGAGACCTTCAGTCACCACATCTCGGTCCACACCCCCGACCGGCCGATCCGTGAGCTGGACAGGTTCCAGGTGGCCATTTTCGGGGTGCCCGAAGACAAAAACGGTTGTATCAGGGGGAGCGGGGAGGCGCCGGATCATGTGCGCGGCCAGCTGTACCGTCTCAGGAAAATGAACCGCAACCTGAAGATCTGCGACCTGGGGAATGTGAAGAACAGCGGTCAGATCAACGATTCTTATTATGCGGTCCGGGACATCCTTCTGGAGCTGAAGGAACGACAGATCGTCGCCGTGATGCTGGGCGGCTCCCAGGACCTGAGCAGGGGGGCATTTCTTGCCCTGGAAAAATCGGAGGGGATGGACCAGGTCCTCACCGTGGACTCGATGCTCGATTTCACTGTACCGGGGGACGAGCCGGTGGACTCCAGGAATTACCTGAACCAGCTGCTCCGTCCTGCACAGGGTAAGCGGTACAGTTATGTAAACCTTGGCCACCAGGCGTATTTTGTAACTGGCGACCAGCTGGACATGCTGGAACGCTCATACCTTCAGAGCATCCGCCTGGGGGATGCGCGCAACAACCTGCAGCTAACAGAACCCCTTATCCGTGATTCAGCATTTGTGGGCATTGACATGGGTGCAGTGAGGCACGCCGATGCCCCCGGGGCATCCATTGCCTCGCCCAACGGCTTTTCGGGCGATGAGCTCTGTCAGATCACCAGGTATGCAGGACTCAGCGAAATGGTGAGGACCATTGGCTTTTTTGAGTTGAATCCTTCCTCGGACCTGAACGATCAGACTGCCCATCTCACCGCGCAGGCAGTATGGTATTTCATTGAGGGTGTTGCACACCGGATAAGGGAGCATCCCCTGGATACGCCTGAACACCTCAAAAAATTCATCGTCAATCTGAATGCCGCCGGACACGACATCATTTTCCATAAAAGCACGCTTTCAGACAGATGGTGGATGGAAATTCCGGTAAAGAATCCCGCAACAGGGTATAACTTTTTTATTTCATGTTCGTATGAAGATTACCAGCAGGCCTGTAACCAGGAGATACCGGACCGCTGGTGGCGATATTTGCACAGGCTGGGTAATGAATCAGAATAAATTCCGTTTTATTTTCAGATTCTGTGCGGATCATTTTGAACGGATTGCGCTTTGAATCATGCACATGGTTATGAACATTCTGCTGTTAACTATATTTGTCTGGCACTTATATTTTTGTTTATTTTACAAGATTGTACAAAGCAAAGCTATGAAGGGTGTTACAGCCTTTCCGAAGACCCATGAGAAAACCGGTTGCCATCCTCGTTTTTAGTATATTATCGCTGAATATCATGGCACAGCAGGATCCCAAATTCAGCCAGAACATGTTCCTTGTCCCCGTCTACAATCCGGGGGCCGTGGGAAGTGCTGACAGGATCTGCCTGGCGGCCGCTTTCAGGAATCAGTGGACGGGGCTCCCGGATGCTCCCATCACCACCACCTTCTCGGCCCATATGCCGCTGAGGTTTTTGGGACGGACCCACGGGATCGGCATCAACCTGATGAATGACAACCTGGCTTTCAATAATGATTTTCTGTTCAGCGCAGCCTATGCATTCCGGATCAGCCTGGGCAGGGGCAATCTGGGGATCGGCACCAGCCTGGGTGTTGCCAACCAGTCCCTCAATCCCACATGGGACTGGGGAGACGGGGTGATCAATGAAGGGGATGAATACATCCCGAAAACCGGCGGAAGTGTTTTCGGTTTTGATATGGGCCTGGGGGTCTATTACAATACCGATGATTTCTTTGTGGGGGTCTCCACCACCCACCTGAACCAGACCTCCTTCGATTACCCGGAACAGTACGCAGAGACAAAACTGATCAGGCATTATTACCTGCAGGCAGGGTATAACATCCAGCTGACCAATCCGATGTTTGAGATCATGCCTTCTGTCATGCTCCAGACGGATGTGCGGTCCAACCACATTTATCTGAATACCAATCTCCGATACAATAAAAGGTTCTGGGGAGGAGTTTCTTATTCTGTCGGGGGAGCCCTGACGGCGCTTGTGGGGGTGGAACTGTTGAACGGGATCATGGTCGGATACTCCTATGATTTTGAGCTGTCGCCCCTGCTGAAGTATAACAGCGGATCTCATGAAGTCACGGTTCGATACTGCTTCGACCTGGGGATTGACAGGAGTCCGCAAAAATATGAGAGCATCAGATTTTTATGAAATTTATCTATATTTAAACTGAGCTTTATATCATTGATTAAAATTGATAACCGTCTGTTTTCGCATTTTTTAACCACTTGACTATGAAACGAAAAGTCGTCTTAGTTGTCCTAGCGGCAATAATTGCAGGTTGCAGCACCTACAACAACGGAGAACTGGTGGGTGTTCCGGGAAGGAAGGCGTACGCTGAGCCCGATCCATACGGGATGGTCCCCATTCCGGCCGGATCGTTCCTCATGGGACCGAGCGACCAGGATGTCACCTGGACCCAGAACGCCATGAACAGGACAGTCGCAGTGGATGCGTTCTGGATGGATGAAACCGAGATCACCAACAACGAATATCGCCAGTATGTCTACTGGATCCGTGATTCGATCATCCGGAAAGAACTTGCCATCCAGGGAGTGGAAGATTTCATTGCCAAGGACAGGGAAGGCCAGCCCCTTGAGGACAGGGAGGGCGAGCCGATCATCAACTGGGATGCACCCCTTGACATGTCCAAGGACAGGGAAGGGAATATCGCCCAGATCATTGAGGACCTGGGGATTTATTACAGCGGGCCCGATGCATTGTTGTCCTCTTCCAGAGAACTCAACGTGACCAAGCTGATCTATAATTTCTACTGGGTGGACCTGGAGCAGGCTTCCCGTGCGGCCAACCGTTTCCGGCTGGATTATTCAGGCGGGTCCACCGACCCGGTAGTCACCTATGACGGGGTGGTCACCCGGCCTGACGGGACCCAGGAAGAGGTGACGGGCAGGGGCTCCTTCGTCAACAAGGACTGGGTGCTGGTCTACCCCGATACCCTGGTCTGGATCGCCGATTTCACTTACTCCTATAACGAGCCCATGGCCAACATGTACTTCCGTTCCCCGTCCTACGACAATTATCCCGTGGTGGGTGTGAACTGGAAGCAGGCCAAAGCATTCTGCATCTGGAGGACCAATTACCTGAACAGGGCGCTGACGGCCAGCAAGCAACCCACCGTCCAGGATTACAGGCTCCCCATTGAAGCCGAATGGGAGTATGCAGCCAGGGGTAACCTGGACAACAGCATGTATCCATGGGGTGGGGTGTACCTGAGAAACAAACTGGGTTGTTTTATCGCCAACTTCAAACCCCTGCGGGGTAACTACACCGACGATGGTGCCATGTATCCGTCCCGGGTGGGTTTCTACGGGTATGCCAACGAGTTCGGGCTCTATGACATGGCCGGTAACGTGGCCGAGTGGACCCTCACAGCTTATGATCCTTCGGCATATGTGTTCTCCCACGATATGAACCCTTATTATAACTACAATGCCAAACCTGATGATCCGCCGGTCATGAAAAGGAAGGTGATCAGGGGCGGTTCCTGGAAGGACATTGCCCGTTACCTCCAGGTAAGTACGCGGGATTATGAGTACCAGGACACCGCCAAATCCTATATCGGTTTCCGCTGTGTGCGTTCATATTTGGGTCAAAACTAATTGGTCGGAACTAATTAAATATCTGATATATGGGAATTACAGAACTTGTTCAAAGCTCGGGCTGGAAAAATTTTACGGCAAAATTATATGGCTTCGGGGCATCGGTGGTGCTCGTCGGGGCATTGTTTAAGATCCAGCACTGGCCCGGCGCAGGGATTGCGCTGACGGCCGGACTGCTTACCGAAGCGGTGATTTTTTTCTTCTCCGCTTTCGAACCGCTCCACGAGGAACTGGACTGGACGCTCGTATACCCGGAACTGGCAGGCATGTCGGATCCTGACGAAATCGACGAGTACAAGGAACAGGCGATCGCCGACCGGAATGTGGGTTTGCAGAAGTTCGATGAATTGTTCCAGCAATCCCAGATCAATGCAGAAGATGTCCGCAGTCTCGGAAAGCACCTGAATACCATTGCATCGACCACCGAGTCGATCGGAGACATCACCACTGCATCCCTTGCCACGAAGGAGTATTTCGATAAGATGGGGACGGCCGCCCAGAACATGGACAATGTGGCCACTGCTTACGGGAGCAGTACGGGTGTGTTGAACGAATCGGTAAACACCCTGGCACAATCCTACAAGAAGACTGCATCCCTGATCGATCAGAAAGGTCTCGAGATCGCGGACAGATTTGCCGCTTCCAGCGCCAACCTGACGGCCACCTATGAGGCCATGTCTGGGGAAGTAAAACAGGAGCATGCCAGCATCTCACAGAGCCAGAAAAAGTTCAATGAACAACTGGAAACCCTCAACCGGAACCTGGCCGAACTCAATTCCTCCTACACGGACCAGGTGAAAGGGAGCAAGGAACATCTGCAGGGCACGGCCGGGGTGTACAAAGGTCTCAGCGAAATGATCAGCAGTTTGAAAGTTTCCGTAGAAGAAACTCAGAAATACAAGGACCAGATCACAAAACTCAGCACAAGTCTTTCCGAGCTGAACAATATCTACGGAAACATGCTGTCGGCCATGAGCATCCGAAAGAAGTAAGAACCTTTTATCCTGATCAATAAACCTTTAATCCTCATCTATGGCACACGGTAAAGAGACACCGAGACAAAAAATGATCGGTATGATGTATTTGGTGCTGACAGCCATGCTGGCGCTGAATGTATCAAAAGAGGTGCTGGATGCTTTTACGCTGGTGGACGGGGGACTTGTCACCACCACCGAGAATTTTGCCTCCAAGAATGAAGGCCTTTACGACAGGTTTGCCATTGCCCATGAGCAGAATCCGGAGAAGGTCGGGGAATGGCTGAACAAGGCAGAAGAAATGCGGAGGCGGTCAAATGAACTGTATGATTTTATCAATGAATGCAAAAAAGAGATCGTCAGTGTGAAGGAAAAGGAAGCCATCACGGACAACCAGGTGCACCTGGCTGATGTGAAGGTCAAGCATGACGACAATATTCCTGCACAGATCATGGTGGTCGAAAAAAAAGGTGTGGAGCTGAAGGAGAAGATCGACGAACACAGGGAGTACCTGCTGTCACTCATCGACGACAAGGAAAGATACACCACCACCACCGAGGCGATTGAGGAAACACTGAATACGGAGGTTCCCGACATTGATCTGGAACACGGCAGCAAGAAGGGAGCCACCCCCACATGGGAATCCACCTATTTTGAACACCTGCCCCTGGCAGCCGTGATCACGCTGCTTTCAAAAATGCAGGGAGATGTGAGGAATGTGGAAGCGGAAATGCTGAATTACCTGCTGGGCCAGGTGGGTGAAGGCGATATTCCCGTCAATACACTCGAAGCGGTGGTCATCCCCGAGTCCAATTATGTCTTCAAGGGACAACCCTACCGGGCACAGGTTTTTCTTGCAGCCTACGACTCCACCAAAATGCCAAAGGTGATACTCAGCGACGGAACGGTCCTGGATGTGGAGCGGGGAAAGGGAATTTACAGCACGGTTTCCAATACCATCGGGTTCCGCCGCTGGGGCGGGACCATCCAGCTGGAAAGCGAGGGAAATGTGATCAGCCGTTCGTTTGAAGCCGAGTATGAAGTGGCCGAAGCCAATGCGACCATCTCGGCCACGGCCATGAATGTGTTCTACCGCGGGGTGGATAATCCGGTGGCCATTTCCGCCGGTGGTGTATCGGAAAGGGATGTGGTTGCCCGTATCTCCTCGCCCCATACCATCAGCAGGGTGGGTGCCGGATCTTACATTGTCCGCCCGGGCGCCCAGGGCACCGAAGCAGTGGTGAGTGTTTACGCAAACCTGGACGGCAGCCAGCGGCTGATGAACCGGATGACTTTCAGGGTCAAGGACCTTCCGGTCCCCAACGCGGTGGTGGAGGGGGTCCGGGGTAGCACCGGGAACCTGACGGTGGGTCAGCTGGCAAGCCTGCAGCAAGTCAGGGCAGAAGCTCCTGATTTTCTGTTCGAAGTGGATTACGATGTTACCTCGTTTACGGTTGCCTTCCAGGACAGAAGCGGGAAGTGGAGCTACGAGACTGCCGAGAACAGCAGGTTTACCGGAGCCCAGAAATCCATCTTCCGTGCACTGAGCCCGGGACAGGTGATCATGATCGAGGACATCAAGGCAATCGGCCCGGACGGGAAAGTCAACACCCTTAATAATATTAACATTAAAGTCAGATAATATGAAGGTTAGAAGGTATTTTATCGGATCAATGGTATGTGCGGTTTTTGGTCTGGCTGTTCATGCGCAGAATGTGAACACATCCATGACACCCGGAAGCGCAACCGCTATTCCGGCCCTGTCACCGACAACCAACGTATATCAGAAGGAGAACATCATCCCCGAGAAGAAACCCGTTCCCTATTCCTATATCCGGGAAGCGGATGTGATGTGGGCCAAAGATGTCTGGCGTACGATCGACCTGCGGCAGCGGATGAACATTCCGCTTCGCTACCCGCTGGAAGGCAAGATGGCTGACGGGGAAAGATACAGCCTGTTCGGTCTGCTGATCGAAGGGATCCTGACGGAGGAGGTCACTCCTTATGAATATGTGCCCAATGTGGGATGGAAAGATCCGTTCTCAAAGGTCACCAACATGAAGCGGGTCTACGAACTGGCCGGTGGTGACAGCATTCCCGATGACGAGGGAAATCTGCTGGAGATCAGGTACGACGGGGCCAACGTCATGCAGTTTGAGATCCAGGAACAATGGTTTTTCGACAAGCAGCACTCGGTGATGAAAGTGCGCATCGTCGCCCTGGCACCGGTTTACTACGAGCGGTATGATGAATTCAACCAGGAGTTGCCGGTACCCCGTCCCCAGATCCCGTTCATCGTCTATTTCCCACAGTGCCGGAGGCTTTTCGCCACTCATGCCGTGTATAATCCCAATAATGACGCACAGGAGATCTCATTTGATGACCTCTTCTTCCAGCGAAGGTTTGACAGCACCATCATTGCCGAATCCAATGTGTACGGGAACAGGCCCCTGACTTCATTCAAGCTGGGCCAGGATGTGCTGCTGGAGGCCGAAAAGATCAAGAAGGATTTGTTCATCATGGAACACGATCTCTGGGAGTACTAGCCTGCCGGCCATAAAAACTTCATGGGAGGGTGCCTCAAAAGGGCACCCTTCTCATATTTTCAAATCATACACTTCTCTGAATGACTGAATGGGGATTAAGTTCAATCTCCTACAGTTCATTCACAGGATCTGCTTAATATTTTTGCAACCCGGCCGACAGGAATTCAGTATAATGGTATACACAGGTCATTAGTTATATTATCATAACCATTAAATGATTCACTAAATGAGACCAATC
This sequence comes from Bacteroidales bacterium, assembly GCA_040768485.1. Lineage (GTDB taxonomy): Bacteria > Bacteroidota > Bacteroidia > Bacteroidales. The sequence continues at coordinate 733 of JAXGMU010000006.1, read as the reverse complement.
TGCAGTATGGTTCTTTCCATCCTATTGATTGCAGGCTGCTACTCCTGCACACAGACTAGTGAAAAATCCGATTCAGCTGTAACGAAAAAGAAAAATAAAGTAATCAGGGAGTACAGGGATGATGGAACTCTTTCGACTGCCAGCCAGGTGGATGAAAAAGGGTTTGCCCATGGTATCAAGGCAAGCTATTATGAAGACGGCAAATCCATCCACTCCAAGGTCAGTTATCAACATGGAGTGAAGCATGGACCTGCTATCTGGTATTATAGAAGCGGGAAAATGTATGAGTATACCAGTTTCATGGACGGAAAACGTGACGGTGTGACAAAAAAATATTATAAGAATGGTCAGCTTCTCTCACAGTGCGAATATAAAGAAGGGTCCATATTACCCGGACTCATAGAATATACAGAAGATGGTACCAGGATCACAGACTATCCCGAAGTTAGACTAAGAAAAGTAGACAGGCTGGCATTCGAAAACAGGGTACTCCTGGAGATCAGCTCCAGCATTGAAAGCAATCGTGTAAAGTACTACTACCTGCTTGAAAATACAAATGGAAAGAAAATAAAAGCTTACCTGGAGGTGAACAGAGGTGTATCGAAACTTGAATTCTTTGTACCGCCCGGCGATATATTATTAAAAAAGATCGAGTTATACGCCGAACTGCCAACCAAATGAATATTCCGGAGTATAGTGTACAATTGAATCCGGTCTATAGTGTACAATCCGA
>JAXGMU010000005.1:102510-104392 GCA_040768485.1 Bacteroidales bacterium | reverse complement strand
GAAGGGCGGTGGCGGTGGGCATGGGCGGTTCCACGGTGGATGCCGGTCCAACGGTTGCGTCATCGGGGAACGGGGTGGCGGTGGGGCGGGCAACCAGGCTGCAGGCAAGCGTGAAGGTCAGCAGAACGATGAAGACAAGCAGAAAGGCAAAACGGGCGCGATTCATGATGAGGTTCTCCTGGATGAAAAAATGGGGGATGGAAAAAAGACGGATTTACTTGCAGGGATCAGGGATGGCAGGTTCCGGGGCAGTTTCGGATTCGACGATTCCGATGTGTACAAGATCATGGAAGGGGCCGCCTATGCCCTGATGCTGGAGGAGGATCCGGAGCTTGAAGCATTCCTGGATACCCTGATCCTTTACGTGTCGGGGGCCCAGGAGGAGGATGGTTACCTGTACACGGCATGGACCCTGAAGGCCAATGAATACAACGATTTTGCCTGTTGCACTTACAGCGCGGAAGGCAGGTGGAAGGGGACCTCCGGTGCCAGTCACGAGTTCTACAATGCGGGCCACATGTACGAGGCGGCCGTGGCCCATTACCTGGCCACCGGCAAACGGAGCTTCCTGGAGGTAGCCCTTAAGAATGCTGACCTGATCTATGATGTCTGTATTGTGCAGGGGAATGATTACGTCCCGGGCCACCAGGAGATCGAGATCGGACTTGTGAAGCTTTTCCGGGTGACGGGAGATGAGCGGTACCTGGAGCTGGCCAGACATCTGCTGGATACCAGGGCCGGGGTCAAAGATGATGAATATTCCCAGGCGCACCTTCCCGTGACCGAACAGCGGGAGGCGGTGGGCCACGCCGTAAGGGCCAATTACATGTATTCGGCCATGGCCGATGTGGCGGCCCTGACAGATGATCCGGCATACCTGCAGGCTGTGAATGGTATCTGGGAGAATGTGGCGGGAAAAAAGCTTTCGATCACCGGCGGGGTGGGTGCCAGTCACCGCGGGGAGGCATACGGGGAAAATTACCAGCTGCCCAATCATCCTTACAACGAGACCTGTGCCGCCATTGCGAATGTTTACTGGAACCACCGGATGTTTCTGCTTCACGGCGATGCCAGGTACATGGATGTGCTGGAACGGTCGCTGTACAACGGGGTGCTTTCCGGACTGTCACTGGACGGAACGTTGTTCTTTTATCCCAACACGCTGCAGCATGACGGTGAAGCCACCTTCAACCAGGGAGTCAACGGGCGCTCTCCCTGGTTCAACTGCTCCTGCTGTCCCTCCAATCTTTCCAGGTTCGTTCCCTCGGTGGCCGGCTATGCCTATGCGGTGAAGGAGGGAGAGGTCTACGTCAACCTGTTCATGAACGGCGAGGCAAACCTGCAGACAGCGAACGGAGAACTTTCACTGGTCCAGCGTTCCAGATATCCCTGGGAGGGAAAAATCGAGATTGAAATAATGAATGAAACCCCCGCAGCGGCAAAGATCCTTGTCCGGATCCCCGGGTGGTCCCTGGACAGGCCCGTTCCTTCCGATTTGTTTGCCTTTGCAGATGCACCGTCAGGAGAACCTTCCATCCGGGTAAATGGGAATCCGGTTTCGATGGACCTTAAAAATGGCTATGTCACCGTAGACCGGGAGTGGCAAAAAGGAGATGTGATCATGCTGGATCTGCCCATGGAGGCCCGGATGGTTACCGCCCATGACAGCGTGGCGGAGAAGAGGGGACTGCTGGCAATCCAGTACGGTCCCCTGGTATACTGTGCAGAAGAAACAGACAACAACCTGGATGTCCTGGAAGCCTCCGTCGGAACCCAGTCGGTATTCGAAGCCCGGTACGAACCAGGTCTGCTGGGTGGCGTGAATGTGCTGGAAGGGGAGGGGCTGATCCTGGTCCCTTACTATGCCTGGGCCAACCGGGGT
>JAXGMU010000005.1:55800-102500 GCA_040768485.1 Bacteroidales bacterium | reverse complement strand
GGGTGCGGGGAAAATGAATGTGTGGTTCAGCCGGTCAGGGTCCTGAAACCAGATCCGTGATGAAAAGAGACCCGGGAAAGCGTTTGATGCAGGGCGTGGTCCTGATCACGACAGGTGCAGCGCTCTGCTGTACGGTATTCTTCACAGGTTGCCGGCAGCCGGGGTCACATGCAGGGCCCAACATCATCCTGATCATGTCGGATGACATGGGGTATTCCGACCTGGGTTGTTACGGGGGGGAGATCCGGACTCCCAGTCTGGACAGGCTTGCAGGGAACGGTCTCCGCTTCACACAATTCTACAATTCAGCCCGTTGCTGTCCCACAAGGGCTTCCCTGATGACGGGACTGTACCCCCACCAGACCGGGATCGGACACATGACCAATTACCCGGGCGATTCCCTGGCACATGACTATGGATTGCCGGGGTACCGGGGCTTCCTGAACAGGAATTCTGTGACCATCGCCGAGGTCCTGCAGCAGGCCGGATTCACTACCCTGATGACCGGGAAATGGCACCTGGGTTATTTCGGGAAGGAGAAATGGCCGCTTCAGAGGGGATTTGACCGGTTTTACGGGATCATCCCGGGAGCCTGCAATTACTTTAATCCGGTGCATCCCCGGGGCATCACGGAAGGCAATGACACCATCTCGGTGGATGAGGAGGATTTTTACACCACCGATGCCTTTACAGACCAGGCCATCCGGTTTATCCGGGAGACCAGGGAGCGGGAAGCGGGGGACCTCCAACAGGGACGGCCTTTCTTCCTTTATCTGGCGTACAATGCCCCGCACTGGCCGCTGAACGCCCCGGCCGGGGATATCGAACGATACCGGGGGAAATACATGGATGGCTGGCAGGAAGTCCGCCTGGCCAGGTATGAGCGCATGAAGCAGATGGGCTTGGTGGATCCCCGCTGGGAGCTGACTCCGCAGGATTCCAGGGATTGGGATTCCCTCAGCGGGGAGAAGAAAAAGGAAATGGATCTCCGGATGGCCATCTATGCGGCCATGATCGACCGGATGGACCAGAATATCGGAAAGCTGGTTCGCTTCCTGGAGGAGGAGGGGATCCTGGACCACACCCTGATCATATTTCTGAACGACAATGGTGCCTGTGCCGAATTTGCGGAAATGGGGAGCGGTCCCTCCGAAGAGCTGGGCACAGAACTGGGATATGTGCTTTCCTATGGCAGGGCCTGGGCCAATGCCTCCAACACCCCGTACCGGGAGTACAAGCACTGGGTTCATGAAGGGGGTATCTCCACCCCGCTGATCATTCACTGGCCCTCTGCGATCCCGCCAGAAGTCAGGGGAACACTTGTCCATGAGTACGGATTCCTGCCGGATATCATGGCCACCTGCCTGGATGCGGCGGGAGTGGCCTATCCGGATGAGTACAGGGGTTGCACCATCCACCCGCCGGCCGGAAAGAGCCTCCTGCCGATTGTCCGCGGTGGTGAAGGCCCGGTGCACACGGAACCCATTTTCTTTGAACACGAGGGCAACAAGGCGGTCAGGATGGGGAAATACAAGCTGGCAGCCTCCTGGAACGAAGACCGGGAAGGGGACTGGGAACTTTACGACATGGAGGCTGACCGCACGGAGATGAACGACCTTGCCGGCATCATGCCCGAAAAGACAGAGGAGATGAAGAACCTTTATGAGAACTGGGCTGCCGGGCACATGGTCCGTTCCTGGGATGAGATCCTTACGATCATCCGGGAAAAAAGGGAGGCGGGACAGCGGTAAATCCAGATAGCGTCCTGGTTGAACATCTTTCCATATCATTTGAACATGCTTCCACCCGCCTGAACAGGATTTCAGCTATTTTGCTTTTGATCCCGGATTTAAAGGAGATGAAAGATAAAATTTCGTAGTTTAGGTTAGTTGGCATGGGTTGACGCTGACCGGGAAGGACCCGGAAGCAACTGTCCGTTGCATCTGTAAGGTGCAACGGACTTTTTGAACTTTAAAACGCTTAAACCTTTAGAACATATGAAGAATACCAGGAAAGTAAATATCATGCTTGTGATCGCAGCGCTCCTGATAGGTGCTGCCCTCCAGGCCCAGGACTATTCCCCGGCAGGCGACCGGATCAAGTCAAAGTGGGCAGAAGAGGTGGGTCCCGACAATGTCTGGAAGGAATATCCCAGGCCACAGTTCCAGAGGGACCGTTGGATGAACCTGAACGGGCTCTGGGACTATGCCCTTCTCGGAAAATCCTCCCCCGCGCCAAAGAAGTACCAGGGAAATATCCTGGTTCCCTTTTGCATCGAATCCTCGCTTTCGGGTGTGGGAAAGACGATGCTGCCCGAAGAACGGCTATGGTACCGCCGGACCTTCTCGGTCCCTTCCGGATGGAAAGGCCTGAAGGTGATCCTGAACTTTGAGGCGGTGGACTGGTCGGCCGTGGTGTGGGTGAACGGTTCCCACGTGGGGGCACACAAAGGAGCCTATGACAGGTTCTCCTTCGATATCACTCCCTTCCTGAAGGATAAGGGTTCCCAGGAGATCGTGGTCGCGGTGGATGATCCGTCCAGCACCGGCGAACAGGCCAGGGGCAAACAGCAGATGCCCCAGCAGGGTATCTGGTACACTCCGGTCAGCGGGATCTGGCAGACGGTCTGGCTGGAAGCGGTAAATCAGGAGGCTTCCCTGTCCGAAGCAAGGATCACTCCCTGTGTGGACCACGGGAAGGTATCCGTGATCCCCATCCTCCTGGACCCTGAAAAAGACGGATATTCAGTGGACATCTCCGTCTTTGACGGCGATATGAAGGTGGGTGGCGCCACGGTGCCGGCCAATCACGAGGCCGAGATCGGGCTCAGTGACCCCAGGCTTTGGTCGCCCGACGATCCCTTCCTGTACCATGTAAAGCTGGTGCTGAAGGATCCCGCCGGGGAGATCCTGGACGAGGTGGATTCCTACTTCGGGATGCGGAAGATCAGCGTCCAGCCGAAGGAAGGCATCATGGTGCTGCACCTGAACAACAAACCATTGTTCCACTACGGTCCCCTTGATCAGGGCTGGTGGCCCGACGGGTTGCATACCCCTCCCTCCGATGCGGCCATGCGGTATGACATTGAAGTGACGAAAGCGATGGGATTCAACATGATCCGGAAACACATCAAGGTGGAGCCGGACAGGTGGTACTACCACTGCGACCAGCTCGGGATCATGGTCTGGCAGGACATGCCCTCCGGTATGGTGGTTTTCCCGGGTGAAAACCAGGAGCGTCCCCTCTATCCCCAGCATGTGGGCAGGACCGAAGCGGACCAGTACAGGAACGCTGTGCCGGCTGCCCAGTTCGAATGGGAGCTGAGAAGGATGATCGACCTGCACTACAATGCACCCAGCATCGTTGTATGGGTTCCCTTCAATGAAGGATGGGGACAGTATGCCACCTGCCGTATCGCGGACATGGTGAAATCCCTCGATCCCTCCCGGCTGGTGAATGCGGTCAGCGGCTGGGCACTGCGTCCCTGCGGAGACATTTACGACATCCACACCTACCAGGTGGAGGTCCATACCCCGCCCATCAGCAAAGACATGGCATCGGTGATCGGGGAATACGGCGGGATCGGTTACCCGGTGAAGGGGCACCAGTGGGACACCGGGATGCGCAACTGGGGATACCAGACCTACCATTCGGAGGAGGAGCTCCTGCAGAATTACAAATACAAGTTTGACCAGATCGTGGAGATGAAAAAGACGAAGGGGCTTTCCGCCGCGGTATATACCCAGACCACCGATGTGGAAGGAGAGGTGAACGGACTGATGACATACGACCGGAAAGTGATCAAGATCCCCGCCGAAACACTCAAACAGATGCATTCCGTGCTTTACGAATAAACGTCCGGTAATGGAATGATCCTATAAGAACGGATCTTATGTTATACGCAGGCAAATTACCGGCCTTCCTGATCTGTCCCCTGGTGATGCTGGGATGCGGACAGCAGAAAAAAAACAGTGACCCGGAACGGCCGAACATCGTGATCATCATGGCGGACGACATGGGGTATTCCGATATTGGCTGTTACGGGGGCGAGATCCGTACCCCGAACCTGGACCATCTGGCCGCAGAGGGGATCCGGTTCACCCAGTTTTACAATTGTGCCAGGTGTTGTCCCACGCGGGCCTCGCTGATGACGGGCATGTACCAGCACCGGGTGGGGCTTGCCAGGAACGGGCAGAACCTCTCTCAGGAGGTCCCCACCCTGGCGGAGGTTTTGCAGGAAAACGGTTACAGTACAGGCATGGCAGGGAAGTGGCACCTGAGCAGGACCCAGGCGGTACGACCCGCGGCAGAACAACTGAAGTGGATGGCCCACCAGGCGGATTACGGTCCGTTCGCCCCCCCGGAAACCTATCCCAGCAGCCGGGGATTTGAAGAGCACTGGGGAGTGATCTGGGGTGTGGTCAACTACTTCGATCCTTTCAGCCTGGTACATAACGAGGAATCCATCACGGAGGTGCCGGAAGATTTTTACATAACAGATTTCATCACGGACAAAAGTGTGGAACTGATCGACCGCTTTTCAGGGGAGGGGAAACCCTTCTTTCTGTACGTGGCCCACACAGCGCCCCACTGGCCGCTTCATGCATTTCCGGAGGACCTGGAACGCTACCAGGGGGAGTACGACGGTGGCTGGGAAAAACTCCGGGCCGACAGGTACAGACGGCAGTTGGAAATGGGACTGCTCGATACGGTTCATTACCCGCTGCCTGAGAATTCCTCGGGAAAAACCTGGGCCGGATGCGAAGAAAAGGAGACAGAGGCCAACCACATGGAAGCTCATGCAGCCATGGTGGACCGACTTGACCAGGGAGTCGGAAGGATCATCCGTAAGCTGGAGGAGAAGGGCGAACTGGACAACACGCTGATCCTGTTCCTGGCCGACAACGGAGCTTCCTATGAGCGTGGATACCCGCCGGGATTTGACAGGCCCGGGTTCACCAGGGACGGGACGCCGATCGATTATGAGCCGGAGGAACCCGGTCCGGAGACCACCTGGGGATACCTGGGTTCGGCCTGGGCCAGCGCGGCCAATACCCCGTGGAGGTACTGGAAGAAAGAGTCCTTCGAAGGGGGGATCCATACCCCGTTGGTCGTCTGCTGGCCCGGGGGACTGAAAGGTAAAGAGGGGATGCTGAACCATGGGGTCGGCCATGTGATGGACATTTTGCCCACCTGTCTCGAAGTGGCGGGTATTGATTATCCCGATGTTTTCAGAGGCAACCAACTGTCCCGGCCGGACGGCACGCCCCCCCCCCCGCTGATCAACGGGGAGGTGTCCGCCACCAGCGATACGCTTTACTGGGAACATGAGGGAGGCAGGGCCATCCGCATCGGGAACTGGAAAATGGCCGCCCTGGAGGGAGGTCCCTGGGAGCTTTTCGACCTTTCCAAAGACCGGACGGAGGTCAGTGACCTGTCAGCAATGTACCCCGAAAGGGTTAGCGAGATGAATGCCGCCTGGGAGGAATGGGCGGTGCAGATGGGTATCCCTTAAGAGGAACTGTGTCTGGATGTGTCTGCATTGGCCTTGCGATTGTATAACTGTAAAGATTTTTTAATTGGTATACCTACGCAGATTATGGGTTTAATAATAACAAGAGAACGGAATTTCCGGCAGCAGTTCATGATACTCCCTTCCGTGCTGTTGCTGTTCACCTGGGGCTGCACCATGAATGCTCCCGAAGAGGATGTTTTTTTCAATCCGCTGCTTGACAGCGGACCTGATCCGTATGCCTTTTTTCATTCCGACGGATTCTATTACTATACCCATACCCTGGGAGACCGACTGGATCTATGGAGGACCAGGGACATCACGGATCTGAAAAGTGCGGAGAGGAAGACCGTCTTTGTGCCGCCGCCTGACAGTGCATATTCAATGAACCTGTGGGCCCCGGAGGTAACCTTTATCAACGGGAAGTGGTATTTCTATTTTGCCGCGGATGACGGGGACCATGTCAACCACCGGATGTATGCACTGGAGAATCCATCCCCCGATCCCTTTGAAGGCGAATTCGTCATGAAAGGGAAAGTCACTTCGGTCGATGACAACTGGGCCATTGACGGAGATGTATTTGAACACGAAAGGGATTTGTACATGATCTGGTCCGGTTGGGAGATCACCCCGTGGGAAGACTATGAAATCCAGCGGATTTACATCGCGCGTATGTCTGATCCCCTGACCATCTCCTCCCCCAGGGTCGAATTGTCGCATCCGGAGCATGCATGGGAAATGGAGTATAAAAATCCGGAAGAGTGGGGCAATGACCTTGACAGGAAGGTCCTGGTCAATGAGGGTCCTCAGATACTGAAACATGGCGACAGGTTGTTCATTATCTATTCCGCGAGCGGTTGCTGGACGCCCCATTACAAGCTCGGGATGCTGGAGGCTGGTGCCGGGAGCGACCTGCTGGATCCCGGATCATGGAAGAAACATGACCGGCCGGTTTTCACCATGTCGGAGGAGAACGGGGTATACGGGACAGGACACAACTCATTTTTCAAATCGCCTGACGGAACGGAGGACTGGATTCTGTACCATGCCAATGACAGGCCCGACCAGGGGTGCGGCATGTTCCGGAAACCCCGCGCCCAGAGAATTGAATGGTCGGACGATGGGTACCCGGTCTTCGGAGAAGCCCTGGCAACTTCCACTCCCATTGAAAAGCCATCGGGAACAAAAGACAATAAGGTAAAATAATAAGTCGGAGGTTCATACCATAATCAGAAATAATGCACCGAACCAGATTCTTTTGGATCCCGGCCCTGTTATATCTGCTTCCTTTCATGGTGATTGCTGCCGGAGACCGGGCCGGGGAGACACCTCCCAACATTTTGATCATCATGGCCGATGATGCCACCTACAACGATTTTCCGCTGTACGGGGGAACCAATGTAAAAACGCCGCATATTGACCATCTGGCGGAGGAGGGACTGGTTTTTAACAGGGCATTTCTCTCCATGTCCATGTGTGTTCCCTGCCGCGCAGAGCTTTATACGGGGATGTACCCGGTGAGGACCGGGGTCTGCTGGAACCATGTCCCTGCCAGGACCGGATTGCAGAGCATCGTGCAGCACCTGGGAAAACTCGGGTACCGGACCGGGCTCGCGGGAAAGGTTCATGCCTCCCCGGTCTCCGTGTTCCCGTTTGAAATGGTGGAGGGAATTGAAAGGGACTGTGTCTCGGAAACGGCCGCATATGATGACCGTGAGCTTGCCCGGTTCATCAGCCGGAGTGAAGATCCTTTCTGTCTGGTCGCGGCCCTGGTGGTACCCCACATTCCATGGACCGTGGGTGACCCCTCGCATTTTGATCCCGGCCTGGTCGACCTGCCTCCCTATCTGGCCGATACCCCGGAAACCCGGAAGGAATTCACCCGTTACCTGGCCGAGATCGAAGTACTGGACCAGCAGGTGGGATCCCTCCTCGCCATGCTGGAGGAAACCGGTAAAGCCGGTAATACCATGGTGATCTTCACCTCCGAACAGGGAGCACAACTTCCATCATGCAAGTGGACCAACTGGAATACAGGCGTGCATACTGCGTTTGTGGTCCGCTGGCCCGGGATCGTCTCCCCGGGAAAGCGGACCGATGCCCTGATCCAGTACGCGGATGTGCTTCCGACCCTGATAGAAGCCGCAGGAGGGGATCCGGGGGAGGGTGTTTTTGATGGTTCAAGTTTTCTTCAGGTTCTTTTTGGGAAAAGTGATGTGCACCGGGAATATGCTTACTTCATGCACAACAACATCCCGGAGGGGCCGCCGTACCCGATACGTTCGGTGACCGACGGAAAGTACCATTACATCCGCAACCTGGAGCCGGAAAACATCTATATCGAAAAACATGTGGCAGCCCGCATGCCCCTGAACCCTTACTGGGATTCCTGGATGTGGGCCGCCTGGGAAGACGGGCATACCCTGGCTATGGTGAAGCGGTATATGGTTCGTCCCCCCGAACAGCTGTACAGGCTGGATACCGATCCGGACGAAATGAACGACCTTGCAGAGGACGGGGAGCACAGCGATGCCCTGGAGAGACTTTCTGAGGAACTTGACCGTTGGATGGTGTTCCAGGGTGATCCCGGTGCATCCATCGACAATAAAAAAGTCTGGGAAGAAGCCCGGGAAGGGAATCATTTCCGGCCGGCCGGGCAGAACCGGTGAAAGCATCCCAGATGATACAGTGAATGACAGGATGACTATCTTTGAAAATCACATATACAGATACCCATGAAAAAAATCATCTTGCTCATCTTGCTGGCAGGCTGGGTCTATGCCGGTCATGGCCAGAACACGCGGAACTTCGACGGGATCGAGGTGGATATGGACAACCTTTACAGGCTCTCGGATGCCAGGACCCGTTCCATCAGTGCGGAAAACTTTACCGGTGAGAAGGGGAAAGGGGCCATGGCCACGGAAGGTACCGGCAGCCGGGCTTCCCGTGAACTCGGTCAGGGATGGAAAGTGAGTCCGAGTGTCAGGATCCAGCCGGGCGAAACATTCACGATGGCCGAGATAGAAGGTCCCGGCGCCATCCAGCATATCTGGCTTACGCCCACCGGGAACTGGCGCTTTTCAATTATCCGCATTTACTGGGACGACGAAAAGGAGCCATCTGTGGAATGTCCCGTGGGGGATTTTTTCGGCATGGGATGGGGTGAATATGCAAAGCTCACCTCCCTGGCCGTGAATGTCAATCCGGGCAGCGCCTTTAACTGTTACTGGACCATGCCGTTCCGCAAAAGATGCAGGATCACCATGGAGAATATCAATCCGGAGGCTGAAATGTACCTCTATTACCAGGTGGACTATGTGCTCGCCGGGGTACCGGATGATGCGGCCTATTTCCATGCCCAGTTCAGGAGGAGCAATCCCAACATGACATCCATTCACACCCTGCTGGACGGGGTAAAGGGACAGGGCCATTATGTGGGGACGTACCTGGCCTGGCAGGTCAACAACAACCACTGGTGGGGAGAAGGGGAAATGAAATTTTACATGGACGGTGACAGGGAATTCCCGACCATCTGCGGGACGGGACTGGAGGATTATTTCTGCGGTTCCTACAATTTCGAGAACAAGAAGGAACAGCGGTACGAGGAATACAATACCCCCTACGCCGGACTTCACCAGGTGATCCGTCCCGACGGACTGTACATCTCCCAGCAGCGCTTTGGCATGTACAGGTGGCATATCAAGGATCCGGTGCGGTTTCAGAAAGACCTCCGGGTGACGGTCCAGGATCTGGGCTGGCGCTCGGGCGGCAGGTACCTGAAACAGAAATCGGACATCTCTTCGGTGGCTTTCTGGTACCAGGCGGAACCGCATCATCCTTTCCCTCCGCTGCCTTCGCGGGACGAACTGGAGGTTAACTGAAACAATACAGGATCCGCCCGCACAGGGATATACCAAAAACCATCCATTCATGAGAAGACATGGCCACAATCTGATCGTTGCACTGTTTCTGCTTCAGGCATGTTCGGGTACGGACAAAACAGAAGGATTCAGTGTCAGCATCCGGATTGATGCAACGGATACGATGGGTGAGGTGAAGCCCATCTGGCGGTTTTTCGGGGCCGATGAGCCCAATTATGCCTATATGGAAAACGGCAGGAAACTGCTGCATGACCTGGGGAGCCTCCGGCCCGGCCGGGTCTATTTCAGGGCCCACAACCTGCTGAACACGGGCGACGGAACGCCGGCGCTGAAATGGGGATCCACCAACGCCTATACCGAGGATGCGCAGGGGAACCCGGTATACGACTGGCAGATCGTGGACAGCATTTTTGACGCCTACATGGAGAACGGGATCAGGCCCTATGTGGAGATCGGGTTCATGCCCGAAGCGCTCTCCAGCAACCCGGATCCTTACAGGCACCGCTGGAATCCGGATCTTCCCTACGGGGAAATTTTTACCGGCTGGGCGTACCCTCCCGCCGATTATGCAAAATGGGAGGAGCTGGTCTACCGCTGGGTCCTTCACTGCGTGGAAAGATACGGCAGGGAGGAGGTGGAGCAGTGGTACTGGCAGACCTGGAATGAGCCCAACATTCCTTACTGGCAGGGCAGCAGGGAGGAGTTCTTCAGGCTTCATGATCATGCCATCCAGGGGGTCCTCCGTGCCCTGCCCAACGCAAGGGTGGGCGGTCCGGATGTGGCCGGCACCGACGAAGGGAATTATGGGGCGGATTATTTCAGTGCTTTCGTGGAGCACTGCCTGGAGGGAAAGAACCATGCCACGGGGGGGACGGGGACAAAACTTGATTTCGTTTCCTTTCATGCCAAGGGAAGTCCGGAATATGTGGACGGGCACGTGCGAATGGGCATCTGGCACCAGCTTGCGGTGATCGACCAGCTGTTCAGGACCATCCAGGGTCATCCGGATATCAAAGATCTTCCGGTGGTCATCGGAGAGTCGGATCCCGAAGGGTGTGCGGCCTGTCAGGGAGAACACCTGGGTTACCGGAACGGGACCATGTATGCCAGCTATACCGCTGCAAGCTTCGTGCGGAAACTGGACCTGGCCCTGAAATACAACATCCGTCTTGAAGGGGCCCTCACATGGGCCTTCGAATTCGAGGACCAGCCTTACTTTGCCGGTTTCCGGGCCCTGTCGACCAACGGGATCAACAAACCTGTGCTGAATGTGTTCAGGATGTTCAGCATGATGGAAGGGGAACGAATCGCTGTGAGCAGTGATGCGGAAGTGCCCCTGGAAGAAATCACCAGAGAAGGTGTCAGGGAGGATCCCGATGTATCGGCATATGCAAGTATGGGTGATGGAAAAATATTCATCCTGGCCTGGCATTACCATGATGATGACCTGCCGGGTTCGCCGGCACATCTCAGGATCAGCCTCGAAAATCTCCCTGATGATAACAGGGCAGCAAGCCTGGATGGTTACCTGGTGGACAGGGAGCACAGCAATGCCTACACGACCTGGCAGGAGCTTGGCTCCCCGCAGGATCCCGGTCCGGAGCAGTACCGGATGCTCGAGGAAAGCAGTCATCTGGACCAGGTTGTGGAAATGAAGAAACTGAAAGTCCGAAACGGCAGTGCGAGCCTTGACCTGACCCTGGAGCGGCAGGGGGTGGCTTTGCTTGTCGTTTCGCTCTGAATAGGATCATTCATGCACACGCGGCATCACATGCGACCCGCCTTCCGGGTCCCGGCAGCTCCGGGTATCTGATTTCATGATTTTTCATGGTCCATCTGAGAAAAAAATTATATTTTTTCATTATAGATAAGTAAAAAAAACTTATTTTTGTTCTTGTCTATCAGAAAAAATGTCACGATTACGAGAAATTTCCGATCGCAAGATCCGGGAGACACCGGATCAATTCAGCCGGTTCCTGATGGAAAAGATCAATTGGGACGCACGGCTGATCGGCATTGATGGTGCAAGGGGAGCGGGTAAGACAACCCTCCTGCTGCAATATCTGAAGAAGAGCCACGGATTCGCTGAGGAGGCCATTTACCTGGCCCTGGATGATATCTATTTTGCCGAAAATTCACTCCTTGAATTTGCAGAAGAATTTGAGAAAGAAGGAGGGAGATTTCTTTTCCTGGATGAAGTGCATAAATACAAGGACTGGTCACGTGATCTGAAGCTGATTTACGATCATCATCAATCTTTACGGGTAATTTTTACCAGTTCGTCTGCACTGGAGGTTTATAAAGGATCGCATGACCTGAGCCGCCGGTTGAGTTTGTACCATTTACCGGGATTGTCCCTGAGGGAGTACGCTCTTCTGAAATACAATCTCCACATGCCCGTCCTCTCGTTGGAAAGTCTCCTCAGGGATCACAGGGAGATTTCCCTCGATCTGACCCAAAGTGTCAAGCCGATCAAGTTATGGAAGGAATACAGGGAGACAGGATACTATCCTTTTTTCATCGAGAATCCGGCATCCTACCATGAAAGTCTGCGGAGCATTTTGAACGTGGTGCTCGAGAACGATCTTCCTGCAATCTACCAGATTGATTTCAGATCTGTCCTGAATTTGAAGAAGTTGCTTTCCATCATTGCGAGACTGGTTCCATATAAGCCCAATATCAGCAATCTGTCAAGACAGATCGGTGTCACCTGGGAGACATTGCTCAGGTATCTGTTCTATCTGGATAAGGCACAGATTGTTAAATGGTTGGGGAAAGATGCCCATGGTATTAATTATCTGAATAAGCCTGATAAGCTGTATCTTCAGAACACGAACCTCCTTTATGCCCTGGCCGAAGGGGAGTTGAATACCGGCAACATCAGAGAAACATATTTTTTCAACCAGATGGATGTGGGTCATGCTGTTTCCTATTCCGAAAAGGGAGATTTCCGAGTGGACGGGAAGTATATTTTCGAAGTGGGAGGAAAGGGAAAAACGACAAAGCAGATCAGTGGACTGAAACACGCTTATGTGGTCCAGGATGACATTGAAACAGGTGCCGCAGGAAAGATTCCGCTATGGTTGTTCGGATTGCTTTACTGATGCGCCCCTACTTCAGTTCAATCTCCCCGCTTGCCCCGTAGTCTTTTCCCCGGATCTCCTCGAATGCGGCGATCATTTCCTGCAGTTTCTCCGGGAGGGAATCCGCCAGGTTGTGCTGTTCGCTGATGTCTTCCGCAAGGTTGTATAACTGGAATTCACCGGCGTTGCCCAGTTCGATGTTCACCTGTTCGTTCACGGCGGGACCTTCATAGGGCGGGATCAGCTTGAAATCTTCCTTTCTGAAGGCAGTCCGGCCGGTGGCTTCCAGCACCAGCCGGTCCCTTCCCTCGCTACTCCGGCCCAGCAACACCTTCACCAGGTCCTTACTGTCCGCCGTGCGGACCGGGCTGCCCACCAGCGAGGCCAGCGAGGAAAGCAGATCGACCTGGGAGATCATGGCAGCCGAGACAGCAGGTTCTATCTGTCCCTTCCAGAAGGTGACAAAGGGCATCCTGGTGCCGCCCTCGTAGAGGCTGTACTTACCTCCCCTGAAAGGTCCGGCCGGGACGTGGCTTCCCGCCAGTTCCGCGGCCATATCCCTGTATCCGTCATTCAGCACAGGACCATTGTCGCTCGAAAGGATGATCAGCGTGTTTTCCAGGAGACCTTCCGATTCAAGGGTGGACAGCAATTCCCCGATGCACCAGTCGGCTTCCGCGATCACATCCCCCCTGGGACCCAGTCCGGTTGTACCCGCGAACCGCGGGTGCGGTGTACGGGGAACATGGGGCTGCTGGAGCGCATAATAGAGGAAAAAGGGATCGTGGCTGTGCTCCATGATGAAATCACGGGCTTTCACCAGGAAGGTATCGGCCATGTTCTCATCCACCCACCTGGCCGCTTCACCTCCCTTCATATAGCCGATACGCGGGATCCCGTTGACGATGCTCTGGTCATGCCCGTGGTCCCATTTAATTCTCAGCAGTTCGGGATTGTCCTTCCCCGTGGGCTCCCCGGGGAAATTTTCAGCATAGCTCACCTCGATGGGATCATCGGGATCGAGCCTGCAGACCGTCCCGTTCTCGATATAGACCGTGGGCACGCGGTCCTGCGTGGCAGCCAGGATATAGGAATAGTCAAATCCCACCTCATTGGGACCCGGGGAGATGGGCCGGTTCCAGTCCACATTCCCCTCACCCAGTCCCAGGTGCCATTTCCCCACGATGCCGGTCGTGTATCCCTTCTGCTTCAGCATTTTCGGGAGGGTCATCCGGGAAGTGTCGATGATCAGGGGAGCGGTACCGGGGAGGATTTTGGCGCTCTCCTGGCGCCACGGATAGGTCCCCGTCAGCAATGCGTACCGGCTGGGTGTGCAGGTGGCCGATGTGGCATAGGCGCTGGTGAACCGGATCCCTTCCCCCGCCAGCCTGTCGATGTGGGGTGTTTTGATGGCGGTGGCACCGTAGGCACCTGCATCTCCGTAACCCAGGTCATCGAAGTAGATCAGCACGATGTTGGGTTTTAAGGCTTTGTCTTCAGAATTCTGCGAAGAATTGCAGGAAGCCATGATCAGGGCGAGCACGGCAGCACAAACTGCGACCGTTTTGATTCTCTGTTTTCTTTTCATTGGATTGGATGATTTTCAGGTCCCTGTGCCAGCAGGCTGAAACCCAGCACCAGGGATTCCAGGGGTCCCACCTCCATCCGGACCGATGCATTTCTTCCTTCCACAACAAGTTCGAATTCCCGCCCGCCCGGCTCTAAATCCAGGTTGTCCCCGTCTGGTGTATCTTCCATACTGTTCTCTTCCGGCCGGTCGTCCGATCCGGCATCAACCAGCATATTCTCAAGGGAATAGGTCCCATCCTTCAGTGCCCAGGCACGCACCATGTCCTCGGGCAGCTTCAGGTCAAATGCATGATGCCGCGCGGCATCGAAATTCACCACGATGATCAGCCGCTCTTCCCCTTTCCAGCGTACCCAGGAAAAAAGCCTGTCATTGTAACCTGTGGTATAGGTCCTGTTATAACTGTGGATCTGCCGGTAATCGCCCGTCAGGGCCTCCTGCTCCAGGGTGAAATTCAGCAGCCGGCGGTAAAACTCCCTCACCTCCTTTTCCTCCCCGGTGAGTTGTCCCCCGTCAAATCCCCCCCTGTTCACCCACCTGGCCTGGGAGGGTACGCCCCAGTAGTCGAAGATGGTGGTCCGCGATGCCGATCCGAATCCCGCATCCCCTTTTGCCGGTTCGCCCAGTTCCTGGGCAAAGTATACCATCACGGGGGAGGTGCCGATGGCGGCGGAGACCACCATGGCGGGTTTCCCTTTCCTGGCATCCCCGGCGAAGGGTTCGCTGGCGATGCGCTGCTCATCATGGTTCTCCAGGAAATGGAGCATGTGGTGTTCGATGTCCGCCAGTGCTGCCCGGATGGCCACCAGCTGGTCGGTGCTGCCTTTCCCCTGCATGATGCTTTTCAGGGTGTCGTACAGCTGGACCTTGTCATAGAGGTAATCCATTTTTCCCAGGCGGATATAATCCCGGTACATCTCAGGGATGTAGATCTCGGAGACCAGGATGGCCTCCGGTTTTTTCATCTTGATGGCCGAGTTCAGGTAGCTCCAGAATTCCACCGGGACCATCTGGGCCATGTCGTACCGGAACCCGTCCACTCCCTTATCCAGCCAGAACATCGCAATGTCATGGAATTTCTTCCAGGAATCGGGCACCTCCTGATCTTTCCAGAAATCTGCATGTGCTTCCGCGGATTCCTTATCATACCCGTCCGGCAGTCCGGGGAAATCCTTCGTTCCGTCGGGCCGCACGCCGAAATTGATCTTCACCGTCTCGTACCAGTCGTACATGTCGGGCTGCGGGCTCCGGGTCCCGTTCCCGGTCCATCTGGCCGGATTTTCATCGAAGAATCCGTCCGCCTGCGGATGCTTCTCCCCGCCCAGAGGCAGGTACCCGTCTTTCCATTTCGGAACCCGGAACGGCTCTCCGGGAATATAGTAGAAGTTGTTGTCGCGGCGATATTCCACGGTCCGGTCGTCCGATGCCCCGAAATCCTCCACTCCCGGCGGATTGGACACCGAAAGGTATCCGCGGGCCACGTGGTTCGGGACAATGTCCATGATCACCTTCATGTCGTGCATGTGGGTGCGTTCGATCAGCGCCTCGAACTCTTCCATCCTCCTGGAGGGATCCAAGGCCAGGTCGGGATCCACGTTGTAATAATCTTTGATGGCGTATGGCGATCCGGCCCTTCCTTTCACCACATCCGGATCATCTCCCGGCAGGCCGTATTCCGAGTAGTCGGTCACCATCGCATGGTGCAGCACCCCCGTGAACCAGATATGGGTCACCCCCAGCGCTCTGATGGCCTCCAGGGCTTCATCGGTGAAATCATTGAACTTTCCCACCCCGTTCTGTTCAAGGGTTCCCCATTTGATGTTGGTTGTATCTGTATTCCCGAACAGCCGGGTGAATACCTGGTAGATGACGATCTTCTTTTCTTTTTCCACGGTCTCTTCTGGTGTATTTTGCCCGGGATTGCACCCTGTCATCATGCTCAGGGCGATCATCCCGTATGTGGTGATTTTTTTCATGAACGGGTGCGGTTCATCAGATCTGTTCTTTAATCTTGATCAATTCAGCGGTGAAAAAAGCCGCGATCTGTTCCTTTGAGATGAGCTCAGAAGGGGATAAATGTGATGCCATATCCTCCTCCTCGATATCCTTCGTATAAACCAGCGTTTCGGTATAGGTGATCGGGGACAGGTTGGGAAAGATCTGCCTGGTAAAAGATATCAGTTCCAGAAGGGGATAATGATCGCGCGCAAGCATATAGAGATCATAATAATCCCTGAGGGTATTTCGCTGGGCTATTGCTGAGAATTTCAATGCTGCGATCAGTTTTTCGCTGGCAATGTTCAGCCCGGATCTTCCGAAAGAATGCCTTTTCAGGTTCGCAGGAAGTGTTACCGCACCGGAAGAGAAAAACGTGACCCTGACCTGGTCGATCAGGAAATCAATTTGCCATGGATGATCCAGCCGCGTGATGCGGTGACCGGGAAAAAACTTGAGGATGTTTCTTCTGATCTGAGCAACCGGCAATTCTTCCCCGTCGAATAAAAGGTCCAGATCCTCGGATAACCTGTGTTTGATCTGAATGGCCAGTGCGGTCCCGCCCACCAGGATAAAATCGGAGATGAATTTAATGGCCGCAAGCTTGTTCAACACCTGTTGCGTTTTTACCGGCATAAAATCCATGTCCACATGATGCTCCATGATCAACCAAGGATTACTTTTTTAAAAAAATTGATATGCTTCTTATGTTTTTCCTGCTCTTTCCAGAGGTTGATCGTTGCCAGGATCTTCTTTGTCTCTACTCTCCTGGCGAGCAGGATCATATCCCTGATTTCACCATATGCAATCACCTGCCTGATGACAATTTCCGGTCTGATGTCTGCATCCTTATCATAGGACCAGAACAGGTGTGGTGAAAACTCCCTGATATCCATATTGCCAAGATAGTCAAATCATGGATCAACAGCAAGATTTGACTGGTGTCCCCGGTGATCCATACTGATAGTACCGCTACCTGGCACCCGTTTCAAGAACCAGCCTGATACCATCCTGGCTTGCCCTGAGATTTTCCAGGGAGGCACCCGATCCGTTTGCCAGTTCAATTGCAGGGAGTCCGTTTCTCGCAGGCTTCCCGTAGAATCCATTGATGCTGAGGTCCGAAAAATCAGAACAATACACAGCATGGGTCATCCAGGGGGGAAGGTTGTCGCCCCAGCTGACGGCAAGGTCACGGATGGAAAGCCTTTCGGTGAACTGGCTGTAAAGGGCGGGGATGTCGTGTTCGAATATGCCCAGGTCGGTGGTGTGGACCGGTCTCAGGTCAAAATTCCCTCCGTAGGAGTCCGTGTATTCGCCCCGGGTGATATGAACGGAAACATCTTCAAGCAGTATGTCCTGCAGGGGGGATTCCGGGGTTCCGTACAGGACGATCCCGCTTTCGCTTTCGGAAATGATATTCCTGAACCGGATGTGTTTCACCGGTCCTGCGGGGATGTGCGGGTCCTGTCTGATGGCAGATACATGGATGGGCTCCCCGTTTCCCCACCAGTGTCCTGAATGAAGCCTGTTGTTGATGATGATATCGCTGAACAGGATGTTTTCAATACTCCCGTCGTCCCTCGAAAACACTCCCAGTCCCCTGTTGGAACCATATATCACCAGGTTGGAAAATATGCAGTTCCGGATGGGATTGATCCCGTAGCCCACCCGGATCCCTGCCGAACGGGACTGGAGAATGCAGTTGGACACAGTCACATTCTCGGCATACCCGGTTTTGTTGCCGTACTCCCTGGTGGTATAATCGAGCCTGGTGGTGATATCACCGCTCACATCCACCTGTGTTCCGAATCCGGTGACAATGATGGCATCATCGCCTGCCCGGATGTCGCATCCGGCAATCCTGACATTCCTTGAAGTGGTGCAGTGGATCCCGTCGCTGTTGGGGATCATCTGGTTATTCAGGACGGTGATGCCTGTTACCGCCACATCGTCACAATCGGCGATCCGGAAGGTCCATACGGGCGAGTCCCTGAAGGTCAGGTCCTTGATGGCCACCTGCTCGCACTGTAGGATCACCACCAGCATGCCGGGCCTGTAATCGTAGGCAAGGGGTCCGTCGGCCGGGACCGGCCCGGCCGGCATGTATGTATCTTTCTGCCGGGTGACCCTCCTGTCAAAATCCTGCCCCATGTGGGCCCTGTCGGTCCGGTGAAAGAAAGAACCTCTTCCGTCGATCTCTCCCTCTCCGGAAAGGGTGATGTTTTTCGCCTGATACGCGAACAACATGCCCCGCCGCTGTCCGTCCACCCGGTAGTCGGCCGTATCCAGGCTTCCCACAAGCCTTGCTCCCTGCCGGAGGTGTAATTCCACATTGGATTTCAGGATCATGGTGCCGGTGATATACTCACCTGCGGGCACGACCACCCTTCCGCCTCCCGCACCATGGCAGGCATCGATTGCCCGCTGGATGGATACCGTATTTACGGTTTTGCCATCATCCCTTGCGCCATAGGCGGTGATGAGATAGTCTGACTGGCTGGCCCTGCAACCGGCCAGCAATATTGTGACCAGGATCAGGAATAAAATCTTTGTGTTCATTGTTGATTACTTATTGTGCCAGGTCGGCATAGGAAATGAGTCTGATATGACGTTTTTCAATGACGCTCTTCACCACCTCGCTGGTAAACATGCGCCTGACCAGGTCGCGGTCCTCATTCACATCTTCGTAACCAGGATGACCCACCGCTTCCATTTCGGGTGAAGCCACTGCCGGGTGTTCCACGAAAAGGTAGGTGTGCCCTTGCTCAAGTTTATTCAGTCCCTCGATAAAATTGTTGATCCTCTCCTCCAGGGTTTTTCCCTTATCTTCCAGGGGAAAATGTTCCAGCTTCGTTTCACCCGGGGTATTATCCAGACCATATTCTGCGGCCAGGCCCCGGTACACCTCACCCACGGCCTCGTCCCATCCCGAACAGCCCATGTGACAGGAGAGGTGGGATATACGGGGAAGATATTGAAGGGCCAGTTCGATCTGGGCGCGCATTTCCGCTTCGATCTCCTCCAGCTTCCACTGCTGGCTCCGCAACGCCTGCTTTTCCTGGAACTGTCCGCCCGGCCAGATCACCGGGTAGAAATACCCATCCCGATCGGTGATGCTGGGCGCGTATGTGAGCGGTCGCCATTTGACCCGGTCCCATTCACTGGTCAGGGTAATGTGTACTCCCACATCCAGGTCCGGATTCTCCCGCAGCATGGCAACAGCTTCAGGGAACCAGGCACAGGGGACCATGATTTCCACCGACCTGACGATGCCGTTTTGGAAGGATTCAATGCAACCCAGGTTGGCTGCATGGGTGGATCCGATATCATCTGCCCTTACCAGCAACCGGATCTCATTCTGTGAACGGCAGTTCGCACAAAAAAACAGAAGCCAGGCTGCAATCAAAAGGGAAGTAATTCGATGCATGGGTATTGGTTTTACTGGTTTATTCTGTACCATGGACGCTGGGTGATGGTCATGCCCTCCAGGGCCGTTGGCGGTCGTTCTGCACGGTGGGATCCGCAAGCGCTGCCAGGGTCATGTTGGCATCCTCCACCACCTGGAAATCATACATGCCCACGCAGATGAAGTCCACCCCCGCCTTGAATGCGTAAGGGAATCCCACCTCAGGGTGGATCGCTCCCGCGGCCAGGATCTTGAAGCCGATCCAGGGTGCTTCCAGCTGTCCCATATAGGCGATGGTCTCCTCGGGATTCCGGCACCAGATGTTGTCCATTTCTTCTTCCGGATGGGCCGACCAGTAATCCACGTGGTGGATGGTCTTTACCCAGAAGTCGGGTTTGATCCCCGCTTCCACGCAGGCTTTGATGGTCTCCAGCTTGTGTGCGCCGATTCCTCCGGGAATCCCGTGCCTCCGCATGATCTCCACGCATTCGCCCAGCTCGTCCACCCGGCCGGCGGGGACAAAGCGGTCCGAGATCTCTCCCTGTACATAGCAGGCGTGGGCCCCACCCTGAATGGAGAATTCAATACCTTTATAAGGATCCTGCTGGTAGCCGCAGTCGGAGATGAACCGGATGTTCCCGCCCTGGGTCCTCCAGTACCTGTTGATGACCCTGTTCAGCTGGGGATTGGTCAATATGGCATTGATCCCACAGGCTTCCGCGATCTTCAGTGTCTCAAACACCTTCTGGTCGTGGTGGTAAGCCTTCACGAGCTTGGACACGTAGATCAGGTCCCTCGAATGGGCCCATCCGCCGATCAGGTTCCCGCCCGCGATCAGCCGGCTGATCTCCAGATCCCCGATACGGCCCTTCGGCACGCTCCCCTTCAGATCTTTCAATGAAGAAAAACTGAAGCTCTGCAGGGTGGCTCCCGTGGTGGCATCCGTATTGTCGGTCAGGAATTTTTCCTCGTAGCTTTCCCACCTGTTTTTCCGGATGGCCGCATAGGTAAAGGCTCCCAGCACGGGGAGGGCGGCCAGCTGCCGGAGCATGATGCGCCGTCCCGTGGCTTGTCCGCCGGTCTCATCCGTTGCCATTGCCGCCTTTGAACCTTCAGGATCAGAGGGGACTGGCCTGCGGGCCTTTCGCCTGACGAACTCCAGGAGTCCGTCCAGTCCGATGAAACGACTGGTCGGGATCACCAGGAGCACCACCAGCGCGATCAGTTCGATCAGGTTCTTGTCGATCCAGATGTAATGGCCTTCCAGATAGGCTCCTGTGGAGGAGATGAAAGGCGGAGCGGCAACATAGTACAGGGTCAGCAGGAGGATGCCCGCCATGGCGGCATACCGCGCCAGGAACCCCAGCATGAGTCCGAGCCCGATCAGGATGAGTCCCCAGATATTCAGGAAATCCACTACCTGCAGCGCTCCCGGGTGGGTTGCGATCCATTGGAAGGCACCGGAAAAAAGCCACCTGGAACCCACTAGGTAACTGGCCGAGGTCCAGCCGGGATCAACCAGTTTAACAATGCCTTCATAAAGAAAATGCCAGCCGATGGCCATTCTCAGGATGGAGAGCACCCAGAGACTTACCTGATTGAGCTTTGTACCGGTGGTCGCGCGCATGGTCCAGTTTGATTGCAGGGTTCTTATGTAATGTGCGTAATTTAAGAAATTCTTACCTTTAAGAAGCAAATTTGAATAAACATGAGGATCGAGATTTCGGCAAACAGGGAAGAAATGGGCGAATCGGCTGCCGGAGAAGCCGCGAAGGTGATCATTGCTGCCATTGAAAAGAAAGGATCTGCCACCATCGTGCTGGCAACGGGAACCAGCCAGTTCGAGGTGCTGCACCACCTGGTGAACCACCCGGGGGTGGACTGGTCACGGGTGACCATGTTCCACCTGGATGAATACACAGGGCTGACGGAAGCGCATCCTGCCAGCTTCAGGAAATATTTAATGGAAAGGTTCATCCGGAAGGTACCCGCATTGGAGGCCTATCATCTGATCGACGGGGGACGGCTGGAACCCCTTGAAGAATGCGCAAGGCTGAGCGGAATTATCTCCGGGCACCAGGTGGATCTGGCCATGGTTGGCATCGGGGAGAACGGGCACCTGGCCTTCAACGATCCTCCCGCCGATTTTGAAACCACTGACCCCTATATCCTGGTCCCCCTTGATGAAGCCTGCAGAAAGCAACAGATGGGCGAGGGCTGGTTCGAAACCCTGGAAGACGTCCCCGAGCGGGCCATCAGCATGTCCGTCCGGCAGATCATGAAATCCGGGCACATCATCTGCTCCGTGCCTGACAGGCGGAAGGCCGAAGCGGTGAAGAACTGCCTGGAGGAACCCGTCTCTAACATCTATCCGGCGTCCATCCTGAGGGAACATCCAAACTGTTCCCTTTACCTGGACCGGGAATCTGCCTCGCTGCTGTCCTCCGGGAGAAAGTAACAATCATGAATTCGTCAACAGATGAAAAAGCTATCCAGAAGAGAGATGCTTGCCGGCTCAGGAGGGGTTCTTGGTGCTTCCCTGCTGGGGGCACCACTGTTCTCCCGTGACCGGGAATTCGACCCGGAACCGTTGAAAATCCTGGTGACGGGAGGGCATCCCGATGATCCCGAAAGCGGTTGCGGGGGGACCATCTGCAAGTTTGCCGAACTGGATCATGAAGTGGCGGTCCTCTACCTGACCCGCGGAGAGGCAGGCATCCGGGGAAAAACGCATCAGGAAGCAGCGGAAATACGTACCAGTGAAGCAGTCACTGCCTGCGATCTGATGCATGCCAGGCCGCTTTTTGCCGGGCAGATAGACGGCAATACGGTCATTAACAGGGACGAATATGCCAGAATCTTAAAGATCATCGGGGACGAAAGACCTGACTTGGTCTTCACCCACTGGCCCATTGACACCCACCCGGATCACAGGGTGACCTCGAACCTTGTTTACCATGCATGGAACCATTTCAGAGGAGATCCGGCCAGGGCATTCGATCTGTACTACTATGAGGTGATGACGGGCGAGCAGACACAGAATTTCCACCCGACTCATTATATGGATATAACGGGCACAGCCAGCTTGAAAAAAGAGGCAACCATGAAACATATCTCCCAGGAACCGGAAACCTGGTATTTGTTTCATGAACAGATGGCGACATTCAGGGGAATGGAATGGCAGCAAGGCTGTAAATATGCGGAAGCATTTGTCAGGCAGGGTTTTTCAGGGGTATAATCATGCGGTATAAGAATCTTACAGATCCACAGGAATGAAACGACGCACTTTTCTGCAAATATCAGGTACTACTGCCTTCGCAGCATATGCAGCTCAGGGTGTCCTGATGGCCCGGTCATCCGGGATCCCGGTTGCCGGTGCCGGCAAAGTGCACAGCGCCTCTGCAACTGCTCCGGATCCATCCCGGAAAGGTTCCCGCATCAGGCTGGGGGGACCTTTGTTTACTCCCTACGATGATCCTGGTGAATGGATCAGCATCCTGAAGGAACTGGGATACCGGGCGGCATACTGTCCGGTTGAACCGGGAACAGATGAAAGGATTGTCAGGGAATACGCAATTGCTGCTGCGAAGCATGATGTAGTGATCGCCGAGGTGGGTGCATGGAGCAATCCGCTCAGTCCCTACCCCGGTGAGGCTGAAGCAGCGGTGGAAAAATGTATCAGAGGACTGCAACTGGCGGACCTCATCGAAGCCCGCTGTTGCGTGAACATCAGCGGTTCAAAAAACGAAAAATACTGGGCCGGTCCCCATGAGGACAATCTGACCGGGGAAACATTCGACCAGGTGGTGGAGATTACCCGGAAAATCATAGATGCGGTGCAGCCTGCCCGCACCTTTTTTGCCCTTGAGGCCATGCCATGGTCATTTCCCGATTCCACAGAGACATACCTGCAGTTGCTGAAGGCCATTGACAGGAAGCATTTCGGGGTTCACCTGGATCCTGTCAACATGATCACCTCGCCCAGGGACTATTTCAATAACGGAGCCCTGATCAGGGAGATGTTCACAAAGCTGGGATCCCACATCAGAAGCTGTCACGCCAAGGACATTACCCTCCGGGAGGATAATTATATTCCCCAGCTGGAGGAAGTGAGGCCGGGGATGGGAAAACTGGATTACAACGTTTTCCTTGAAGAGCTTGCCGGACTGAAAGATGTTCCATTGATGATGGAGCACCTGACAACAGCCGAAGAGTATATGCAGGCTGCTTCCCACATCAGGAAAGCAGGAGAATCCGTGGGTGTCTGTTTATAAATAAAGACATCAGCCGGGAATAATATGATGTTATATGCATAAATTTTCCGGCGAAAAATATCTTTAACCGGACCAAGGAATAAGTGATGGAAAACTTGATGTTCAGGAGGCAGTTCCTTTTAACCAACAGGTTGATTGAAGCCACCGTTAATTGGAAACACTCCAACCTTGACTTTACGGAGAGAAATCTCCACCTGTATTCACACCCGGACCTGGAAATCAACCATGTCCGGCTTCAGGACAGACTCATCGTACTGATCGGGTATTTGATCGATCCATTCGATCCGGCGCTTTCAAATGAAGATATCCTGAACAGAATGATCAATGTGAGCGATTTGAATGGCTTGTTCAAGGAAACGGAAAATTTATCCGGCCGTTTCGCGATTCTGTATTGCGACAGCAAAGGAATATATATGTTCCATGATGCCACCGGGTTCAGGGAAATTTACTATTGTTTTCATCAGGGAGAGATTTTCTGCGGTTCCACTCCGGATATTATCAATAAATACGCTCACATGGAGCTGGATACCGAACAATCAATCAAAGAGTTCATCAATTCCAGGGAATACAGGTATTCAGGTTTCTGGGTGGGTATAAGGACCCCGTATCGGAATATATTTCACCTGATGCCAAACTTCTACCTTGATCTAGATAAAAGGACTTTCCAGCGTTACTGGCCTGATAAAGGAAGAAGTGAAATAAAACTGGAAGAAGGAGTCGATCTGATGGCCAGGATCCTGAAGGGAACGATGTTGTGTGCAGCAAAAAGATACTACCTGCATCAGAGTCTTACTGCTGGTTATGATACCCGGTTGCTCCTGGCAGCCGTCAAGGATATGAAGGACCAGGTAAAATTTTTCGTAAACAGGACTTGCACCACCACAAACCAGGTTGCGGATATAAAAATTCCATGTAAGCTGGCAGCAAAGTTCAAATTTGATCTGGAAGTAGTAGAAACTGAAAACATAAATGTGGACAGGGACTTCTGGAATATTTTTATTAAAAACAATGTGTTTGCCAGAGAAAAGCACCTGAAGGTATTTTACAGGGCATATACAAAAGGGTATGATCATACTCACTGGGTGACCGGAACATTTGGCAGTGAGATTCTGAGAATTGCATTTCCATTTAAGAAAAAAAGAATTACATGTTCAGATATTGCAAAGCGTTTCTGCTATAACAACTATCGTTATGTTGTGAATTCGATTGAGGACTGGTTGAAAAGTACCAATGAGTTTTACAGTGAAACCGGTTATAATCTGATGAACATGTTCTACTGGGAGCAGTATACCGGAACCCTTCATAATCTGAGTGGAAGCGAAGGAGACATTGTCAGGGAAGAGATACGTCCGTTCAATTGCAGGAAGCTCATCACAACTTATATCTCCTTACCTGATAAATATCGGTACAGGGACTATCCCAAAGGTTATCTCATGATTATCAAAGCACTCTGGAAAGAGATTCTGGATGTTCCGATCGCAGCATATGTTGACTCGCCAAGTTATTGGTTCAAAAAGGCTTTACGCTGTCTTGGAATGGAGCTGGTGGTGGACAATTTTTACAATTATTGCAAGTCCAGAATAGCGTATCATGGCAAATAAGATATTTCAGTTATCGGTCATCTTTCCCGGCAGGTTCTTGAGACATATTTTATTCCTTTGTCTTGCAGCCGGGCTCCTGCCTTTAGTTATGTCCTGCAACGGACCAGGCAGCGGGACCGGGAAGCCCAACATCATCCTCATCTGTGCGGACGATTTGGGGTGGTCGGATGTGGGCTGCTACGGGAGTGAGGTGCGCACTCCCCACATTGACCGGCTGGCGGAGGAGGGCATGCGGTTCACCCAGTTCCACAACACCTCCAAGTGTTTCCCTTCCAGGGCATGCCTGCTCACAGCATACCGGGTACGACCGTTCCTTCGAACAGCCGCTCAGCAATGCCGTGACCCTGGGCGAAGTGCTGCGCGGGGCAGGGTACATTACCCTCTGGGCGGGCAAGCACCACGGCCTTGAAAACCCGGTCCACCGCGGATTTGACCATTATTACGGGCTGAAAGACGGATCCTGCAACTATTTCAATCCGGGCGTGCAGCGTCCGGGGGAAGGAGCTCCTGCCAGAAAAGGTGTTCCGGGAAATAAAAGGGACAGGGAATGGTGCATCGACAGCGTGTTGTACCGGCCCTACACCCCGGAGGCGAAGGATTTTTACACCACCGATTATTTCACAAAATATGCGCTGGACTGGCTGGAGAATTACCGGAAAGACCGCCGCCCGCTGTTCCTTTACCTGGCCTACACGGCGCCCCATGATCCGCTGATGGCCTGGCCCGAGGACATCCGGAAGTATGAGGGAATGTACGACGGGGGATACGAACCGATCCGGAAGGAGAGGTACCGCCGGCAGCTGGAAAGCGGGCTCATCGACTCCACCTACCGGCTGTCCGATCCCCTCTATCCCTCCTGGGATTCGCTGCCTGACTGGATGAAAAGGGAAGAGATCCGGAAAATGGAGGTGTATGCGGCCATGATCGACCGGATGGACCAGAATATCGGGAAAGTGGTTGAAAAACTGAAAGAAACGGGCAGGTGGGAGAATACCCTGGTCCTGTTCATGTCCGACAACGGTGCATCGGCCGAGATGGTATACATCGAGGACGATTATGGGGAAATCGGGAGCATGACCCTCTGGTCCTCCCTGGGTGGAAGGTGGGCCAATGTGTCCAACACTCCTTTCCGGTACTACAAGAATTACAGTTATGAAGGGGGGATCAACACCCCGCTGATCGCCTGGTGGCCCGGAAAGATCGAGCCAGGCACTGTCAGCCGCTTCCCGGGTCATTTCATTGACATGATGCCCACCCTGGTGGATGTGTCCGGTGCAGCATATCCTGTGGAGCACCACGGGGAGCTGATCTTTCCCATGAAAGGGGAAAGCCTGCTCCCGGCATTCCAGGGGGAGCAGACTGTGCGGGAAAATCCCCTGTTCTGGGAATGGCAGCATGGCCAGGCGGTCAGGCAGGGCGACTGGAAGCTGGTGCGGCACGGAACGGACAGGGAATGGGACCTTTTCCATGTGGCATCCGATCCCACCGAGACGGTGAACCTGGCGGCGGACAATCCCCGCAGGGTAAGGGAGATGGAAGCACTGTTCCTGTCATGGAAGAACCAGTTCGGCCGGAGCCAGTGACAGGATCCCCGACACCTGTCCTTACAGTTCCTCCCCTTTGCCGTTTACGAACCGGAGTACCGGGATGGATCCTGAAACCACCTCCACAAAGGGTTCTCCGTTCCTGAGTCCCGCCAGACCGTATCCGGTGGCGGTGGAAATAAAACATTTGAAATCGTTGCCGATCCTGGAATCAATGACCAGCGTGCTGTTTACCGCATCATAAAAAAAACCAGTCAGCCCCTGTATCAGCGCATAACTGGAAAGCGCCCTGGCATACCAGTGCCCGCATTCATATTCATTGAACGGATTCCTCATGGTTCCGTCGTAGCGCCGGCGGACCTCCCGGACAATCTCCAGCCCCTTCTCCACCTCCCCCTGCATCATCAGGTGGGAGGCCACCTGGTATTCAATCCCTGTCCACACTTCATTGCTGTACACGAACGGAAGCGAAGGCATGCCTCCCCGGGGCCAGGTACAGAGGAGGAGTCCCCCGTCACTCCCGCACGCAAACCCGGGGCGTTGCGGATTCACATGGTCGGTAAGGTCTTTCCTGAAGTTGTACCGGTGCACGGAGCACAGGTGGCCTGCCACCTTTTCCGTGTCCAGTATCTCCGGCAACCCGCACACCGCATCAAGCCAGGCACCGATCACCCCGTCCGACAGGCATCCCGACCCGTACTGGTATTTGGGCCCTTCTGTTTTCAGCAATTCCAGGGCCTCCTGGCTGTAGTCGATGTTCCAGGCGGATTCCAGTTGCTCCTCAGGTGAAGGGGTCCGGAGCCCCCTCCAGGTGGTTTTCTGGATGAAATACTCCCCGTTGAAAAGTGAATCTTCCATGTAGGTTGTCCCCCGCCCCAGCAGTTTCCTGTAGTGGTCGCTGTCCTCCCCCATGGCTTCCGCCATGCGGATCATGGCAAATGTGGCTCCCAGGTAGATGCTGGTGCACATCCCGTCAGGTCCCCAGAATTCAATGTCATAGGTGTTGTGGTGGGGCTCTTCCAGGATGCCTTTGCCTTCAGGGTCCCAGGTGGAGGAGCAGTACCGGTAACTCTTTTTGACCTGCGGCCAGATGCCCCTCAGCCATTCCGTATCCCCTGAGATGCGCCATTCCCTGTATGCCTTCATGATCCCTCCCAGCTGTCCGTCCGCGGCCGCATGAAAATCATGGGCAGTCTGCTGGACGGGAAGTGCTGAACGGAATGTCTGGTGTCCCGTTTCATCCTGGCTGACGGTGAACTCGGTCTCCCGAAGGGTCCTCTCCAGCCGGGGGAACAGGTGCGGAATGGCCTGCGCATAGTTCCAGACATGGGTACAGGAACCCGGGCAGCAACCGGTGCCGGAATCGAAACATCCTTCGTAAGCCCAGAGCCTGCCGTCCTTCTGCCTGAGCACGGTGGGTGATTTCAGGATGGTCAGGTTGGCGGAGACCGCTTCCAGGACTTCCGGGGGCAGGTCCGAGGAAAAGAAAGTGCTGCTGAATTTCTCCGATTCGCTGAGCAACTCCTCATATCGAGACAACCAGTACTGCGCAACCCCGGTGATATCCCCGAACCTGCCCGAATACCAGGGTTCATAAAACTGGGAGGTATATTCCGGGGAACAGCAGCCGCTGACGGGATCGCATGCCAAACCTTCCTGCACCGGCACCAGGGCTCCGTACCGGGTGTCGGAGTGGGGCACGTACCAGCACATCAGCAGGGGGATGGTCCTTGTCTCACCGGGCTGAAGGGTTACCGGCACATACAGCGACGCTTCCGTGGATCCCTCGGTGGCCGTATCCACCGGCATCGCCAGGCTTTCGATATCCCTCCAGAGCATGGTCCGCCCGTCATACCATCCCCCGCGGAACCACCGGTGATCAACCCTTGCA
The DNA here is from genome assembly GCA_040768485.1 of Bacteroidales bacterium. Taxonomy (GTDB): domain Bacteria; phylum Bacteroidota; class Bacteroidia; order Bacteroidales. The sequence continues at coordinate 73,725 of JAXGMU010000005.1, read as the reverse complement.
TCTTCAGGGGTGAAAATTGCAAAATCCCCTTTGTAGTGGGGTTTGTCCGGCAGACATTCCTGAGCCAGGATAAAACCTTTTTCCATCTTCCGGATTTTGTGGCCCTTTTCCGGGTAGGTGGGTCCCCACACATTGGTTCCCCGGATGCGCATGAAGTTCCGAGCATGATAGGAAAACACCATTTCCAGTGTGGAGTCGGTCAGGTTCGTGAATGTATATTCCAGCGCTGCCACCGGGAGGGAGGAATGATCCTCGTCGCCCGGAATAAACGGGCTCCAGCCCCGGATGCTCACATCCAGGGGGATATCCCCGTCCTTCAGGCGGACCGTGGCAAAGGGGAACCTGGCCATGAATTCAGCGTCTTCGAAACGGGGAAACCCGTAATTGCTGTCTGAACTTCCGTTGCCCGTGTACGGGCTGCCGAATAACTTGAAGTCCTGCACGGGTCCTTCAAGCACCTTCGCACCGTTTTTCAGGCCCTTCACGGCAATGGCCCCGAACATGAAGGGCTGGTGGAATATGTCCAGGGCGTGCCGGACGGATACATGGGAAATGCATCCGTTGCCTTCGAGGCAGATCATCCCTGCCCCGAGGCCTCCCATGGGGAATGCGATCCGGTTCAGGCGCTCCCCCGTGCAGGTTGTATTGAATTCTTCCTGGAGCTGTCGATCAGTATCACTCTGACGGTTGCAGGTGCAGACAACAGTTGCGAGGATCAGGCATGGAAAAAGTCCTGTGAGTTTCATCTTGATATCTGTTAAAGTCAATCTGTTCCAGTGGATGTATACATTCAAAAACAGCAGTTCGAACTGCTACTTCACCGGAAAACAAGTTACAACAATTAGCTGGACAAAAACTACTCCCAGAACCCTGCAAAGCCCCCGAATGGCTTCATGGATACCGTGATCTTTCCGTCCCGTACCTGCAGGTCGGTCATCTGAAGGTCCCTGTCCGGTTCGCCGTCGCAGATAAGCCTTACAGCATCGGGCATCCCATCCATTTCAGGAAGGTTAAAAGTCAGCTCTTTACTGATCTCCTCCCCGTTGATCCCGGCGATGTACCATCTCGAACCGCTCTTCCTGGCGATGACCACCTCTTTTCCGGGATAACCTGCAAGGTATCGGGTATCGTCCCAGATGACCGGGACCTCCCTGAGGAAATCAATGGCAAAACCAGGGAGCTCCATGGTCTGCCCGGGGGTATCAGCGTAGTGCATGATCCCCGATTCGATGATCACCGGCAGGGCCAGTTCAAAACCATGGGTGGTCAGGCGGGGGTATTGATGATCCGAAAAAGTGCCCGGGGTATAATCCGCAGGCCCCACTGCATTCCTGGTGTAAGGAACAATGGTAAGATGGGAGGGGACTCTTTCCGGGAAAGACCGGTCGAACTTATAACTCTCTCCTCCTCTGATCGCTTCCATGGTCAATAGGTTCGGCCAGGTCCTTCTCCAGCCCCTGGGCAGTGTGCAGCCATGGAAATTCACCAGTAAATTGAATTCCGCTGCATCTTCCAGGATCTCGGTGTATTGCCTGATAATCTCCTGTTTGTCCGACTGGAAGAAGTCCACCTTGATCCCCCTGATCCCCATGTCACTGATCCGCTTGAACTCCATTCTCCTGTTTTTCCTGTCATCCATCAGATCGCGCGGTTCTTCCGGAACCACGTTGTGAATCCCGCCGGAATTATACCAGAGCAGCAATCCCACATTTTTTTCTGCCGCATATTTGACCAGTTGTCCCATATCGCCATGCTTCATTTGGTTCCAGTTCGCATCCACCAGGGAGTATTCCCAACCCATCTGTGCGGCAAAATCGATGAAAGGAATGATGTCGTTGTAATCCTGGGGACTGTCGCTGTCTGACCACCAGCTCCAGGTCGCCCGACCCGGTCTGATCCATGAGATATCTTCCACCCGGGAAGGGGCGGAAAGATCTGTGGGCAGGCTGGTCTCCACGATCCCGGAAAGGGTTTCCCCTACGGCAATGAACCGCCAGGGAGAACTCCAGGGCAGGTTGGAATAGAATGTGTTCTCGTAGTAACCCAGGGCTTCTTCCTGTTCCGGGAATTTAAGGGTATAAAGACCGTCCGGGCAATCGGCATGCAAATGGCAGGCCCCGTAGGAACCGTCGAACCCGGCTTCGGATACCAGCATCCAGGATCCGTTGCTTTCCAGCAGGATGGGGAATGCCCATCCATTCTTGTTCCACGGGGCTTCGGTCCCGATCGCCACGGGTCCGGTGAAATAAGTCTCATAGGCAGGTGCCCAGGTGGTTACCGTATCGTAGGGATGTCCCCAGAAGCTGCCTGTTCCGAAATCAAACCCGGTCAATTCCCGGGTGATCCGGAAATTCTGGTTGCTGTTCCCCGGAAATGCGTACCGAAAGGCAATCCCGTTGTCATAGGCCCTGAATATGAGGCATACCTTTTGCTCTTCCGGGTTTATGAAACAGAGTTCCATTTCGTTGTACATGTTCCTGTTGATCAGCTTCTTACCTGAAACCAGGGTGTATTCATCGGTCATTTCCTCACGCTTTTCGACTGACACCGGCTCCAGGTTGTCAACGAACCTCCCGTCCTCCCGGATAATCCCCAGGGGAGAGGGTTCCACAATCTGTATGAATTCGCCGTCCCGTTTGATAAACACAGCGTAATTAAGCTGTCCCGAAGGTGCCAGATCCTTTTTGAGCACTTCCACGCGGATCAGATCGCCGGGGGAGCTCATCCGCCACCTGCTGTTCTCCCGGGTGCAGCCCGTCAGCATCATGAATCCCGCGATCCCTGTGAAAATGACTGCGGTTAAGGGGACGCTGCCCTTTCCCCTGATCCTGATTAAACGTTTTAAGGTTTTCATTGATTAAATGTAACTGAATACTGCCCTTCCCAGGTCCTGTATTTTTTCTGATTGGTATGATATTTTAAAAGGGAAAGCCGGATACGCTTTCCTGTCAGTGAATATAACTTACTTATTTAATAAAATACAGTACCGGTGCAGGGTTTCCGGACAATACTTTTAGGACAGGAAAGGATTTCCCCATATTTGCCCTATATTTAAGGATAAAATAAGTCCTATGGCAACACCCAGCAGGCAGGAAATTGCCAAAATGATTGATCATTCCCTGCTTCATCCCACCATGAGCGACCGGGAGTTGATGGAGGGCATCGCCCTGGCCGGGAGATATAAGGTGGCATCGGTTTGTATCAAACCCTACGCGGTGAAAATGGCCGCGGAAATGCTTGCAGGCTCGGACGTCCGGGTATGTACCGTGATCGGGTTTCCCCACGGGAACAGCAGGGTGGATGTGAAGGTATATGAAACAGAGAGGGCCATTGAAGACGGCGCAACAGAAATCGACATGGTGGTCAATATCGGCAAGGTGCTTTCGGAGGACTGGGAATACGTTTCTGCCGAGATCGGCGCTGTGGCAGGGGTTACCAAAAGCCGGGGAGCCATCCTGAAGGTGATCTTTGAAAATGATTTTCTGCCGGAGGACCGGTTCAAGATCAGCTTGTGCGAGATCTGCAACCGGCACCGGGTGGAATTCGTGAAAACCTCCACCGGATACGGATTTGTAAAACAAGCGGACGGGACCTATGGCTACCGGGGGGCCACCCATGACGACCTGGTGCTCATGCGGAAGCATGCCGACCCGGAGGTTCAGGTTAAGGCGGCTGGAGGGATCAGGACCCTTGAGGAGACGCTGAAGGTCAGGGAGCTCGGGGTGACCAGGATCGGGGCCACTGCCACGGAAGCCATTCTCCGGGCCATGGGTGGCGAGAAGGGTGCGGATGTACCGGAAGGATCTTAGACAAACTGCAGGCAGTTCTAATGCAACATGCAAATACAGATCGCATCATGAGAATCATCGTCCCGTTATCCGTTGCTGTGCTCCTGTTTTCCTTCCACGCATGTAAAACCGGGAAAGCAGAGGAACCTTCTCCGCCCAACATCATCTTCATCATGTCGGATGACCATGCCTACCAGGCCATCAGTGCATACAGCGACCATCTGATCGAAACTCCTCAGATTGATCGCATTGCCAGTGAGGGCATGCTGTTCACCAATGCCTGTGTCACCAATTCCATCTGTGCACCTTCCCGGGCCACCATTCTCACCGGGAAACACTGTCACCTGCACGGGAAGATCGATAACCGTTTCCCGTTCGATACCACGCAGATGACCTTCCCCCAGCTTTTCCGGGAAGCCGGTTACCAGACCGCCATGTTCGGCAAACTCCATTTCGGCAACAACCCGAAAGGGATTGATGAATTCAAGATCCTGCCGGGACAGGGCGCCTACTACAATCCTGATTTCATCACCAATGAAGGAAATATCAGGATCGAGGGATATACAACCGACATCATCACCGACATGACGCTGGACTGGATGAAGAACCGGCGGGATCCGGAGAAACCGTTCCTCCTGTTTTACCTGCACAAGGCTCCCCACCGCGAATGGCTCCCTGCGGAAAGGCATTTCAGGGAGTATATCCATAAAACCTTTCCCGAACCGCCCACCCTGTTTGACGATTACCGGGGCAGGGGTACCGCTGCCAGGGAGGCGGAAATGAACATCCTGGAGCACCAGAACTGGGCGGGGGATTCGAAACTCGATCCCGGGGTGATGGATGAACTTGGTATTGAACCGGCATCTGACTGGGACAAGCAGGCGGCCGTGAACAACCTGGGCCGTATGACTGAACCACAACGTGCGGCATGGGATGAGGTATACGGTTCCATGAACGAGGAGTTCAGGGAAAGGTATCCTTCCATGGATGAAGGGGATCTGATGAGATGGCGCTACCAGCGGTACATGCAGGATTACCTGGGTTGTATCGCTGCGGTGGACGAGGGTGTGGGAGCCCTGCTGGATTACCTGGATGAAGCCGGGCTCACCGAAAATACCCTGGTGGTCTACACTTCCGACCAGGGATTCTATCTGGGAGAACACGGCTGGTTCGATAAAAGGTTCATCTATGATGAATCGTTCAAAACACCCCTGCTGGTAAGATGGCCCGGGGTCACCGAGCCCGGAAGTGTCAGTGACGAGATGGTCCAGAACCTGGATTTTGCCCAGACCCTGCTGGACGCGGCGGGGATCGAAGCCCCCGGTGACATGCAGGGAAAAAGCCTGGTGCCGCTGCTGAGGGGAGATGTGGATGCGTGGGACCGGGATGCGGTCTATTACCATTATTATGAATACCCGGCCGTTCATATGGTCAAGCGGCATTACGGGATCGTTACCAGGGAATACAAGCTGGCCCATTTCTATTACGATATTGATGAATGGGAGCTGTATGACCGGATGAAGGATCCCATGGAATTGAATAACGTCTACAACGATCCAACCTACTCCATCCTGGTGGATTCGCTCAAAACGGAACTGGCAGCCCTGAGGGAAAAATACGGGGATTCGGAGGAACTGGACCGGCATTTCATTGAACTGTACCAGGACAAATAAACCTCTCTTTAAACCTTGCACGTATCCCAGGCATGATTCCTCTTCCGAATCTCTCCGGATTGTTTCTCCTGGCAATCCTGCTTCAGTCAGGATGTCAAAGCACAGGGAATGAGGTGCTTTCGCAGCTGAGGGACGGATTCCTGGAACCTCCCCTGGAGGCGCGTCCGCGCGCTTTGTGGGACTGGGTGGACGGGAATTTCGATTCCGGGGAGATCACCTTTGAGATGGAAGAGGCTGCCCGGATGGGAATGGGGGGATTCGACATCTGGGATGTACGCAGCGTGGTGGACGAAGACAGCATCATGCCGGCCGGTCCCCCTTTCATGTCCGACGAATCAGTGACGGGCATCTGTCATGCCATCAACGAGGCGGAAAGACTGGGACTGGATCTGGGGCTGGTCATCGCCAGCGGATGGAATGCAGGGGGTGCATGGACGTTGCCCGGACACCAGACCATGGGATTATACAGGTGGGATACAGTGGTCGGGGGACCAGCTTCGGTGACGCTTCAGCCTGGTTTCCCGGTGCTCCCCGACAGGTCCGGCAAACCGGGGAGGGAGCGTGGTGCCATCATTCCCAGGGATGAGTCCGGGATGCCGGAATTCTACAAGGAGGTGGCCGTGATCGCATTCAGGGAAGGGGAGCGCAGTGCGGGGATCCGTGAAGGGGAGAAGATCATCGATGAGAAGGGGATCAGTGAAGGGGAGAAGATCATCGAAGGAGAGGTGACCGACCTGTCGGACCGCATGGATCCCTCGGGACGGCTGACCTGGGATGTCCCCGAAGGAAGATGGCACATCGTGCGGTATGTCTGTACCAATACAGGCCAGCCCATGATCTCCCACACGCCCAACTCCGGGGGACCCATGATCGATCACTTCAGCGCGGAAGCCAGCGAGAGGCATATCAATTTCTTTATCCGCAGAATAGAGGAAAAGCTGGGAAAACCCATTGGACAGTCGGGGCTCACCTATTTTTATACGGACAGCTACGAGGTGCAGGGACAACTATGGACCCCGGACATGACCCGGGAATTCGAGCGCCGAATGGGATACAGCATGATCCCTTACCTGCCGGCCCTGGACGGCATGGTGGTAGGAGACCTGAATATCACCTCCAGGTTCCTGTATGATTACAGGCAGGTGTTGTCGGATCTGATCATCGAGAACCACTATGCCCGGACCAGGGAGATCTGCGAGGAACACGGGGTGGGTTTCGTGGCCGAGGCTGCCGGACCCGGCTGGCCCGTCCACAACTGTCCCTTCGAATCCCTCAAATCTTCAGGGTCCCTCACCTTCCCAAGGGGGGAGTTCTGGCACCTGCCTTCCAACAATGAGTTCTGGAACAGTATCCGCCGAAGTGAAAGGGGACGCCATTACCTGGAGGAACTACAGGTGATCAAGGGGGTGGCCAGCGCTTCCCACATCTACGACCGTAAATATGTGGAAGCAGAAGCCTTTACCGGGACGCATTTGTGGAACGAGGGACCGGGGGACCTGAAGCCGACGGCCGACCGTGCATTCTGTGAGGGCCTGAACAGGATCAATTTCCACACCTGGCCGCACACGCCCCCGGAGGCAGGCACGCCCGGCTGGGTATATGCATTCGGGACCCTCATCAATGAACACCGCATCTGGTGGCCCATGGCCCGGCCCTGGATGGAGTACCTGGGACGCTGCAGCTTCATGCTCCAGCAGGGGAATTTTACCGGCGACGTGCTCTTCTATTACGGGGATTCGGTCCCCAACTTTGTTCCGGCAAAGAATGTGGAGAGGGACCCGGGACCCGGGTATGATTATGACGTGACCAATACGGATATCCTGGTGAACAAGCTGGGGGTCCAGGACGGGAAGCTGGTGCTTCCCCACGGGCAGTCCTATGAGATGCTGGTCCTGCCCGATGAACCGTACATGCAACCGGAGGTCCTGGAAAAACTGGAAATCCTGGTAAGGGAAGGGGCAACGGTGGTGGGGCCCAGGCCCGCCCGGAGCCATGGATTGCTGGACTGGGACGCGCGCGACCGGCAGGTGAGGGAGATGGCCGGCCGGTTGTGGGGTGACTGTGACGGGAGATTGGTTACCCGCAATGACCATGGAAAGGGCCAGGTATTCTGGGGTGAGGAATTGCGCTCCATCCTTTCAGAGAAAGGCATCCGGCCCGATTTTGATTTTGTGGGCAATGCAGAAACCAGCGCACTGGATTATATTCACCGGAAGCTGGATGAGGCTGACATCTATTTTGTCCGCAACTCCACCCCGGGACCGGTATTCGGGACCGCCATTTTCCGTCGGCAGGGAAAGCAGGTCGAATTCTGGGATCCGTCCACTGGTTCCATGTCTCCGGGGATGGCCTATGACGGACCGGATGGCACCACCCGGATCCCGCTTACCCTGGATCCGTACGGCTCCATTTTCGTGGTTTTTTCAGGCAGTCCCGGTACAGGAGCCCGGGACAGGGTACTCAGGGACGGAAAGCCGGTCTTTCCCCTGGAGGAAAACCTTGCCCCCGGATCCAATCCATTCCGGATGGAAGCAGGGAAGATGGTTTTCCTTGAATACGGCGATTACCGGATCATCCAAAATAACGGCGCCCGTGTAACAGAAGTATCCTGCCAGGGCCCTGCCGGCCTCGGACTGGATGGCCCATGGCAATTGTTTTTTACTGAAGAGGCAGGTGGCCCCGGGCGGGTGGAGTTTGACTCCCTGGTGTACTGGAACGAGCGGGATGAGGACGGGATCCGGTTCTTCTCGGGGACCGCCACCTATGAAAAGGAGTTTGACCTGGCAGCCGGGTGGGTGCAGGCCGGCAGGTCCCTTTACCTGGAATTCGGAAAGGTGGTTGAAACGGCCCGCGTTACACTCAATGGAACCGACCTGGGTATCCTGTGGAAACCTCCTTTCAGGGTGGATATCACAGGAGCAGTCAGGCAGGGGAGGAACCTGCTCAAAGTGGAGGTGGCCAACACATGGGCCAACGGACTGGCGGGAGATGCCAGGCTTCCCTCCGCGGAAAGGCGCACCCGTACGAATGTCACCCGGCTGCCCAATGCCTGGACTCATCCCATGGAGGAGATCCCCACGGAGGATTACGGGCTGCTGGAATCGGGGATCGGGGGAGGGGTGACGATCAACGCTTACAAAACCTTTAAAATCCGATAAACATGGTTGTGATTCAATCCTACTTCGTGGCTGTCATCCTTTGCGTGATCACCATGCTCTGCTGGGGATCCTGGGCCAACACTCAGAAAATGGCCTCCCGGAAATGGGCCTTCCAACTCTTTTACTGGGATTATGCCCTGGGGGTGCTGATCCTTTCCCTGATCCTTGCCTTTACCATGGGGAGCATCGGGGAGGAAGGCAGAAGCTTCCTGCCTGACCTTGTGCAGGCGGATGGAGGAGCCCTGGGTTCTGCTTTCCTGGGCGGGGTGGTTTTCAACCTGGCCAACCTCCTGATCGTTGTGGCCATCAACATTGCGGGAATGGCGGTGGCATTCCCCGTGGGGATCGGACTTGCACTGGTGATCGGGGTGATCATCAATTATGTGGCCACTCCGCTCGGACATCCTCTTTTCCTGTTCGCCGGGGTGGTCCTGGTGGTACTGGCCATCATACTGGATGCCATCGCCTACCGGAAATCCCAGAAAGAACAAATGTCCACCACCACCAAAGGGATCCTGATCGCCATCCTGGGGGGGATCCTGATGGGTTTTTTCTACCGGTTCGTGGCCGCTTCCATGGCTTCTGACTTCGCGGATCCGCAGGCCGGGAAGCTGACTCCCTATACCGCTTCGGTGGTATTTGCAGTGGGACTGGTGGTTTCCAATTTTGCCTGGAACACGTTCTTTATGTACCGGCCGGTCTCCGGCGAAAGGGTCACCTACGCGGATTACTTCAGGAAAGGGGATACCCGGCTCCACCTGACCGGCATCCTCGGAGGGATCATCTGGAGTTTGGGGATGACCTTCAACATCATTGCAAGCGGTCAGGCCGGATTTGCCATCTCCTATGGTCTCGGCCAGGGGGCTACGCTGATCGCTGCGCTCTGGGGGGTGTTCATCTGGAAGGAATTCGGCAAAGCGGAGGGACTTCGGGGGCTGCTGGCAACCATGTTCCTCTTTTACCTGGCAGGCCTGGCCCTGATCATCACCGCCCGCCTCATATAACTTCCGGGACCTTCGAGGCAGGAAGGAAAGACTTTGTTCAGATTCCTTCCGGGGAGAACGGAAAAATTTCAGAAGCATGAAAAAGATACTGGTTGTAGGAAGCTCCAATACGGATTTGATCGTCAGGGTCCCCGAGATCCCCAGGCCGGGTGAGACCGTACTGGGAAGTGATTTTCAGACTTTCCCCGGGGGGAAAGGAGCAAATCAGGCGGTGGCGGCCGCCCGTGCTGGAGGTGAGGTTATATTCGTCGCAGCAGTGGGAGATGATCCCTACGGATCGGAAGCGGTGAAAGGATATATGAGGGACCAGATCAACTGTGAGGATATCAAGGTGTGCAGGGATACCCCCTCCGGAATAGCTCTCATCAATGTAAGTGAGAAAGGAGAGAATGCAATTTCGGTGGCGCCCGGGGCCAATTATCAGCTGTACCCGGAGGACCTGGATGAGGCTGAGGAAGCCTTTGCTGAAGCCGACCTGATGCTCATTCAGCTGGAAATCCCCATGAATACTGTTTTGAAAGCAGTGGAGCTTTGTGAAGCGTTTGAAACCAGGGTGATCCTCAATCCCGCCCCCGCGGCGGACCTCCCTCAGGCGATCCTGCAGAGGACCGATATCATCACGCCGAACGAGCAGGAGGCAGAACGCCTGACAGGTATCCGGATCAGGGATGAAAAGGGAGCCCGGGAGGCAGCCGGATGGCTGCACCGGAAAGGAATCGGTATTGTTATCATCACCATGGGGGCCAGGGGTGCCTTCCTCTCGGATCAGGCCCTCGGGATCGGGAAGATGGTTGCGGGATTCGAAACGGAACCCGTTGATACCACCGCGGCAGGGGACGTGTTCAACGGTCAGCTCGCGGTGGCCCTTTCGGAGGGACGGCCACTGGAAGAATCCGTCCGACTGGCACATGCTGCCGCAGCGCTTTCCGTTCAGAAATCCGGAGCCCAGAGTTCCATCCCTGCAAGAAAAGAAACCGATCAATTCTTTTATGAGAGAGTAAGAGGAAAAACACATGATACAAATACGTAAACTGATCCATTATGAACCGATTTAAATTTATCCTTTCCAGGTCTTTAATGATCCTTGCCTTGTTTGGAGGGATCCTGAGCTCCGGCTGTCAGTCCGGACAACCTTCCCGGTTCACGCTATCCAAAGAGGTGCTCATGGACAAAATTAGGGGAGGCTGGGCCGGCCAGGTCATCGGATGTACCTATGGCGGTCCCACCGAGTTCAGATTCAAAGGGACCATGATCCAGGACTACGTCCCCGTTGCATGGGACAGTACCCGGATGGAGTGGTATTACAGAAATGCCCCGGGCCTGTATGATGACATTTACATGGACCTCACTTTTGTAGAGGTTTTCGAAAAAGAGGGACTGGATGCACCGGCTTCCTTGCACGCCCGTGCATTTGCCAACGCCGAATACAGCCTCTGGCATGCCAACCAGGCAGCCCGGTACAACATCCTTCACGGACTGGAGCCTCCCGCTTCCGGTTACTGGGAGAACAACCCCCATGCCGATGACATCGACTTCCAGATCGAGGCCGATTTTGCCGGACTGATGAATCCCGGAATGGTCAATCCGGCTTCCGGGATCTGCGACCGGGTAGGGCACATCATGAATTACGGGGACGGATGGTATGGCGGGGTGTATGTGGCGGCCATGTATTCCCTGGCATTCCATACGATATGGAATTCCTGGTCACCGAGGCGTTAAAAACCATCCCCCGGGAGAGTGAATTTTATCAGTGCATCGCGGATGTGATTGGCTGGTACCATATGTATCCGGACGACTGGAAGAAAACCTGGTTCGAGACAGAGCGGAAATGGTCCTCCGATGTGGGCTGTCCGGACGGGGTCTTCGAGGCTTTCAACATCGATGCCAAGATAAACGCAGCCTATATCGTGATTGGTTTGCTGTACGGGGAGGGGGACTTCGGGAAAACGGTGGATATCAGTACCCGGTGCGGACAGGATTCCGATTGCAATCCAGCCAGCGCAGGAGGCATCCTGGGCACCGTGCTGGGTTACGACAGGATCCCCGGTTACTGGAAACAGGGGCTTGACAGGGTGGAGGACCTGGATTTCAGGTACACCACCATCTCCCTCAATGATGTGTACGACATGAGTTACCGGCATGCGCTTCAGATGATCGAAAGGAACGGGGGCGAGGTGCTGGAGGATGAGGTGATCATCACGCTTGAAGAACCGGTTCCGGTAAGGTTTGAGAAAGGATTTGAGGGACATTTCCCGGTAAGCAGGATCGATGTGCCGTGGGAAAAGAACCGGCTGCAGTACGGGGGACAAACCGAGGCTGCCTTCAGCTTCGACGGAAAGGGCTTTGTAGTGAAAGGCGGAGCAATGAAAGAGACGGATATCCCGGGAGACACCACGCTGGTGGTGGAAGCATATGTCGACGGGGAACTGTATGAGACGGCGGAGCTTCCAACCGGGCACAGGACACGAAGGCATGACGTGACCTGGAAATACAACCTGAGCGACGGACCGCATGAACTGAAGCTGCATCTGATCGATCCGCCGGAAGGTTATTATGTACAGATGGACAGGATCCTGGTCTATGGCCCGGAACCCGCCGACCACACCTATTAAAACATACCCATTGATCCAGTTTTTCAAAACACCATTTTGCCCGGTCCTCTTTTCCGCGATGCTCATCATGACCACCTTTTTTTCCTTTAGCGGGGGACTGCATGCACAGAATCCCATTGTGCCGCCGGGGATCTACATGGCCGATCCTGCCGCCCGGGTGTGGGAGGACGGACGGCTATATATCTATGGTTCGGTGGACGAGAGCGCCGATTATTACTGTTCCCACCGGTACCATGTGCTGTCCACCGATGACCTGGTGAACTGGACCATCCATGAGAACAGCTTTGCCTCAGCAGGGGAGGGAGACCGGGTACCCTACAGCGATGAACTGCTCTATGCCCCTGATTGCATGGCAAAAGGCGACACCTTTTATCTTTATTACTGTCAGCCCGATCCGGACCATGCCGAGGGGGTGGCGGTCTCCACCCATCCAGAAGGTCCCTTCAACAAGGCATCCCCAATGGATGTTTCACGGTACAACCAGATTGATCCCGGGGTGTTCATCGATGACGACGGACAGGCATACTACCTGTGGGGACAGTTTGCGGCAAAGATGGCCAGGCTGAAGCCGGATATGAGGACCCTGGACAGCACCACCATCCGGGACAGCGTACTCACCGAGGAAGAACATTTTTTCCACGAAGGGGGCCACATGATCAAGCGGAGCGGGATCTATTATTTTCTGTATGCTCACCTGGGTAGGGCCGCCATGCCCACCTGTATCGGGTATGCCACCAGCCGCTCTCCCATGGGACCGTTCACCTACGGGGGAGTGATCGTGGACAATGACCACTGCGACCCGGGCAACTGGAACAACCATGGTTCCATTATGGAGTTCAACGGGCAGTGGTACGTGTTCTACCACCGGGCCACCCACGACAGCAAAATGATGCGGAAGGCATGCATGGAACCGATCTTCTTCAATGAGGACGGGAGCATCGATGAGGTGGAGATGACCTCACAGGGAGCAGGGGAACCCCTGCCGGCCACTTCGCGTATTGGAGCCGAACGGGCGTGCCTGCTGCACGGGAATGTGAGGATCAGGGCATGTGCGGAGGATAACGAGGAGCTGGCAGGGATCCGGGATGAGGACAGGGCGCTTTACAGGTATGTGGACTTCGGCGAGGGGGTGGACAGTGTTTCGGTGCGGGTGAAGCCCGGGGCGGCCGGGGGACGGATCGACCTGAAGGCGGGGATGCCCTGGGGAACCGCGGTCAGTTCGGTTGAGGTGCCTGATTCAACCTGCCGCGCCGGCTGGGTGACACTCACTGCCCCGGCGCAGGAAGTGCGGGGTGTGCAGGCCCTCTGGCTGGTATTCAGCGGGGAAGGGGAGGAGTTGTTCTCGGTGGACTGGTTTCAGTTCTATGGTACCCCGCAAAGCCACCCTCGGGGTAAAGCCCCCGGGCTTGCAGAGGATCATTGACCGGGATGAAATTATCGCGAATATGATGGACCAAAGACCACGCCGATGAAGCTGCAACAGATTGTCCCGTTACTTATTTCCCTGTGCCCGTGCCGTGGTGTTCAGGCCATGTGTATAAAATTCTTTTCTGTCTCTGTACTGCTGATGATCATGGGACAGTGTTATCCGCAGCCGGCAGCAAACAGGAAATGTTCCCGCGGGGAAGTGCTTCATGATGCCAGGGACGGACAGGAGTATCAGACGGTATGGATAGGAGATCAGTGCTGGATGTCCGAAAACCTGAATTACGGCACAGCAGGGGAAATACAATGCTACCAGAACAATCCGCAGAACTGTGAGAGATACGGGCGATTGTACACCTGGGAAGAATCACTGGAGGCCTGTCCCTCCGGATGGCACCTGCCATCAAAAACCGAGTGGGAGGAGGTGGCCCGTTTTCTGGGCATTGAAGAAGCGGGTCAGAAACTGAAAGCTGCTCCGGAGGATCCCCTGCCATGGGATGGGACCAATGAGAGCGGATTCACCGCTCTTCCCGCCGGGGCAGGGAACGGGGAGGGATTTCACAGGATGGGGGACTGGGCCCTGTTCTGGTCCTCCACTGAATACAACCCGCAGCGTGCGTGGTTTGCACAGCTGGACGGGTTCTGGTATGAGCAGCCTCCCAGGTACAAAAACCTTTATGTGGGCAACTATTACCTGAAATCAAACCGCTTCTCCGTGCGTTGCGTGAAAGACAATGATCAGGGGGAAAACAGCCCCGGCCACCCTCCCAATATCCTGTGTATCGTGTGTGAAGATATCAGTCCCTTCCTGGGCTGCTACGGAGACCCTGTGGCAAAGACCCCCCGCATTGACCACCTGGCAGCTGAGGGTGTACGGTTCTCCCGGATGTATTCCGTCTCCGGGGTCTGCGCTCCCAGCAGGAATGCGCTGATCACGGGGATGTATCCCGGCAGTATAGGGGGAAACAATATGAGAACGACCAACAAAAGAAGGGTGGAGAATGTGGCTGACTCCCTTCAGACCGGACCCTATGAATGCACTCCGCCTCCTTATGTCAGGTGCTACACAGAATATTTGCGTGAAGCAGGATATTACTGTACCAACAACAGCAAGGAGGATTACCAGTTTACCGCACCCCGATCGGCCTGGGATGAATCAAGCAGCAGGGCACACTGGAGGAATCGTCCCGGCGGGATGCCGTTTTTCTCCATCTTCAATTTGATGCGCAGCCATGAATCCCAGATCTGGGCCTGGGAACAGGAGCCGTGGATCATTCATCCCGACAGCGTGAAAGTGCCGCCCTATCTGCCCGATACACCGCCGGTAAGGCGCGATATCGCAAGGATGCACAGCAACAATACCATCATGGACAGGGAGGTGGGAGAGCTCATTGATCAGCTGGAAGCAGACGGGCTTCTTGACAGCACCATCATCATCTTTTACTCGGATCACGGCGGCCCCCTGCCACGGGGGAAACGGGAGATCCTCGAGACGGGCACCCGGGTACCCTTCATCATCCGGTTTCCGGGGAATAAAAATGCAGGGACGGTGGTGGATGATCTCTGCAGCTTCGTGGACATCCCTGCCACCATCCTTTCCCTGGCGGGGATCCGCATACCCGGCACCATGCACGGGCAGGCTTTCCTGGGTGGCCAGAAAGCGGAGCCAAGGGACTATGTTTTCGGGGCCCGGGACAGAATGGATGAGTGGTTTGACTGCAGGAGAGCGGTCAGGGACAGGCGCTTCAGGTATATCAGGAATTACCGGCCGGATCTGGGGGCATACATGGACCTGGATTTCAGAAGAAATATGAATACCATGCAGGAGCTTCTTCGCTTGCGGGACGAAGGGAAGCTCAACGGGGAGCAAATGTACTGGTTCAGGGAAGAGAAACAGGAAGAGGAACTCTATGATCTGGAAATGGATCCTTTTGAACTGAATAACCTGGCTTCAGATCCCGCTTACGGGGAGGAGATGGAGCGGCTCAGGAATGTGCTGGATGACTGGATCATCCGTATCGATGACAGGGGTGTGAAGTTCCGGACCGAAAAAGAACTGATGCTGGACATGTGGCCGGATGGTAACCAGCCGGTTACCGAAGCTCCGGAGTTTAATTTCCGGGATCGCAGGGTGGAAGTGACCTGCGGAACGGAAGGTGCCTCCCTGGCGTACCAGGTGAATCACCGGGGATTGAATCCCGGCCACTGGCTGCTCTACCATCGACCGGTCTACCTGGAGCCGGGAGATACCCTCACTGTCGTTGCCCACCGCATCGGTTTCAGGGAGAGCATTGAAGCCGAATTTATCTGCCCCCACCTTCCATGAACTGGCCTCGCGGGACATGCTTTTCACCAACCACTATGCGGGGAACACGGTCTGTGCCCCGTCACGCTGCGCCCTCATGAAGGGTTACCATATGGGACATGCCGGGGTCCGGGGAAACAGGCAGGCGATGCCCTCCGGAAAGGCAAAGGAATTGCTGTATGAAATGGAAGCCAGCAGGATAGAATCGGATATTTTCCGGCTGGGCCGCCAATAATCATTACTGATTCAGGGGATAATGAAAGGATTCAGTTATCTTTAGAGGGACAATGAACCAGTTCGCAGCCGCATCAACCAATTGATCATCGAACAAACCAAAATTCTTATCCATGAAAACCAGCTACATCCTTTCCGCATCCATCTTGCTGTTGTTCCAGGTCCTGCTGGCAGGGGCCGGATTGAAGGTCACTTCGCTGAAAACAGATTATAAGTCTGATCCCATGGGGATTGACAATACCCGGCCCATGCTGAGCTGGATCATCCAATCGGACCACATGAACACCATGCAGGAGAGTTATGAGATCAGGGCCGCCCTGAGCGAGCGCGACCTGGAAAGGGGAAGGAACCTGGTGTGGGAGACCGGACAGGTGCGGTCTTCTCAAAGCATTCATGTCCCTTATGAAGGAATCCCGCTCCAGTCCTTCCAGCGGGTGTACTGGCAGGTGCGCATCCGGGATAACCACGGTCAGCGCTCCGGATGGAGCGAAGTAGCATCCTGGGAAATGGGGATCCTGGACAGCGACCTGTGGGCTGCCGACTGGATCTCACCGCTTCCTGTCGGGGATACCACCCGCTCCATGCCCTCACCTTACCTGAGAAAGGAATTCAACCTCCGGCCGGGGATCAGCAAAGCCAGGCTGTACATCAGCAGTCACGGGCTCTACCGGGCGGAGATCAACGGCAGCAGGGTGGGCGACCAGGAGTTCACCCCGGGATGGACCAGCTACCACCACCGGGTCCAGTACCAGGCCTACGATGTGACCGGACTCCTGAATGCGAGGGACAATGCGATGGGGATCATCCTGGGGGACGGATGGTTCCGGGGCAACCTGGCCTGGTCGGGCAACCGGAATGTGTACGGGCCGCGCCTTGCTGCCATCGCCCTGTTGCATGTATGGTATGAAGATGGATCGGAGGTGGTCATCGGGACCGATGAGAGCTGGAAGGCCGGTACCGGTCCCATCCTGAAATCGGATATTTACAACGGTGAAACCTATGATGCCACCCGGGAACTTGCCGGGTGGAGCAGCCCTGGTTTTGACGACCGTGCCTGGAAAGGGGTGGAGGTGATGGAGATCCCCCTGGAAAAGCTGGTCGCTCCCGAGGGACCGCCGGTGAAGATCATAAATGAACTCGAGCCGCTTTCCATTGAGAAGGTTGGAGACCGGACATGGCTGGTGGACATGGGACAGAATATGGTGGGCTGGGTCCGGCTGAGCGTCAGCGGGAACAGGGGAGATACGGTCACCCTCAGGCATGCGGAGGTGCTGGACAGGGATGGGAACATGTATTATGAAAACCTCCGGTCGGCCGAAGCAACCGACCGCTATTGCCTGAAGGGCACAGGTACAGAGGTGTTTGAGCCACACTTCACCTTTCACGGGTTCAGGTACGTGATGGTATCGGGATACCCCGGGGAGCTGCACAAGGACGCCATCAGGGGAATGGTGATCCATTCAGACATGGGACGGGCAGGATCTTTCAGCTGCTCGGATTCCCTGATCAACCAGCTGCAGCATAATATTGTATGGGGACTGAAAGGGAATTTCCTGGATGTGCCCACCGATTGTCCCCAACGCGATGAGCGGCTGGGCTGGACGGGGGATGCCCAGGTATTCGCCCCCACCGCGTGCTTCAACATGCATGCGGCCACTTTTTACAGGAAATGGCTGAAGGATATGGCGGCCGACCAGGGCGGGGACGGAATGATCCACAACGTGAT
>JAXGMU010000005.1:33187-55790 GCA_040768485.1 Bacteroidales bacterium | reverse complement strand
CTCGTGTTCATTCCCGCGTTCGGCATCTTCGCGATCCCGGACATCCTGGGCGGCGGAGGGGCCACCGGCTGGGCCGATGCGGGGGTGGTGATCCCCTGGGTCCTGTTCATGAACTATGCCGATACCTCGGTCCTTGAGATACAGTATGAAAGCATGAAAAAATGGATCGGGTACATGGAAGCGCATGCAGGGGATGACCTGATCTGGGACGGGGACTTTCATTTCGGGGACTGGCTTGCGTATGATGCCAGCAGTCCGGGTTACATGGGCGCCTACACCGCTACCGACCTGATCGCCACGGCTTATTTTTCATACTCCTCGGGCCTGGTTTCCAGGGTAGCTTCCATCCTGGGCAATAACGGGGAGGCCGCCTATTACAGCAGTCTGTCAGAGCGGGTGAAGCAGGCTTTCAGGCACGAGTTTGTGACCCCCGGCGGACGACTGGTTTCCCATACCCAGACCGCCTACACGCTGGCACTGGCCTTTGACCTGCTGGAGGGCAACATTGAGCAGCAGGCGGCACTCCATCTGGAAAACAATGTGCGGGAATTCGGGCACATCACCACCGGATTCCTCGGCACTCCATTGATTTCGCTGACGCTCACCGAATACGGCATGAACGACCTGGCCTACATGCTGCTGAACAGGAAAGAGTACCCCTCATGGCTCTACCCGGTCACCATGGGAGCCACCACCATCTGGGAGCGGTGGGACGGACAGAAGCCCGATTCCACCTTCCAGGATGCGGGGATGAACTCCTTCAACCACTATGCCTACGGAGCCATCGGGAACTGGCTCTACCAGGTGGTGGCCGGGATCGGCACTGATCCTGACAATCCGGGGTACAGGCATGTTTTGATTCACCCCAGGCCGGGAGGGGGACTAACCTGGGCCAGGGCCAGCCATGAAAGCATGTATGGTGTTATTTCATCCGGATGGAAAAAGGACGGGGACCAGCTCACCATGGAGGTGGAGATCCCCGCCAATGCCACGGCATCCCTGCATATCACCGGAAAACCCGAGCAGATCTATATCAACGGATCCAGCCTGGCCCAGTCCGGGCTCAGCTACCGGACGACGGAAGAAGGAGTGGTGGCGGAAACCGGCTCCGGCCGTTATAAAATCACCACCACCCTTGAGGAACCAGGCGAATAGGGCAGAAGGAAATTGAAGCCAGATTCTCCAGGTGTCCGGACAACTGGCATATCAACGACCTGACTGAATTCAGAGGGATCTGGCTGCACAGGCCCGGCCGGGTAAAAAAATAACATACCTATTTAATAAAATACCGGACCTGGGTACCCCTGAATATGAATATGTTTGTTCAGATAACTATTCATTATTCACAATTCTAACTTAAAATCACGACTATGAAAAGAATTGCTACGCTTTTAATCCTGTTATTGCCTGCTGCCGGACTGTTCGGACAGTCCTTTGCAGGCATATCCTGGGTTGCGTGGGAAAACGAGCCGGATTATGAAGGAGTGACCGGGTATGCGGAAAATCCGTATGACAATCCTGTTGTCATCGTTCCGCAGGCGCCGGCGGGGATTTCTCCGAGTCTGATCGTTGACGCCACCACCTTCGATCTTGCATGGAGCCTTCTGGGCGATTCCATGGCTGTGGCCCATCTAACTTCCAACGGAGTTGCAGGTGACCTGTTCGACCTGGGAGAGGCCAGTCCCACTTTCGGGGCGGCATGGAAGGCGGTGCACGATGGGGCCAATCTGTATGTGATGCTCAAGTACTGGGATGTGAACGGACAGACAGATGCCGGTTCCCGTACATTTGAGATCATGGCGCAGCCGACATCTCCGGTCAGGCATGAGCCCACATTCCTGGCTGCTGCCGACAGCGCCGCGGAACTGAAAGCAATTTATGAGAACATGGCATACGCACGTTATACGGAGCTGGGGGGAGGGAAAGCCATGTTCGCGGATGGTTCCGTGACCCAGTACCAGGCTTCGACCGGTCTGGGCAAGGAAAAACTGGCCTGGAAAACCTATACAACCGGCAAGTGGGGTGAGAACAACAACGGGCTTCTGGCCCTTGCTTCAGCCACCCATTTTTGGAATTTGGGCGGTGACGGGACCATCAGGGCCATCATGGTGATGTCGTTCGACGGCGCCCTGGCCTACCCGGCCGACCCGGCCGACCTGGAGGGGGAATATATCCCTGTAGAGGTCGGTGATACCATCGCCTTTGATGTGAAATCCAATTCGACCGTCGGAGGGGCTGAAGACGACAACAAGGTCGAGTACTTCTGGTCGTCAGACAAAAACAACGGATATGCTTCCAATTACTACAGCGGTCACCTGGTATTGGCAGCACCTGTGGTTCCTCCCGGAGAGCAGGCACTAGCAGGTATTTCCTGGGTCGCATGGGAGAATGAACCCGATTATGAAGGTGTGACCGGGTATGCGGACAATCCCTATGACAATCCGGAGGTGGCCATCAAGCAGGCACCCGATGGATGGAGCTACGATCAGCTCACGGATGCGGATGCCTTTGACCAGACCTGGGACATCCTGGGTGATTCGATGGCTGTGGCAAACCTTACCTCAAACGGAGCAGCTGGCGATTTATTCGACCTGGGAGAGGCCAATCCTACCTTCGGGGCGGCATGGAAGGCGGTGCACGATGGTGCCAATCTCTATGTGATGCTCAAGTACTGGGATGTGAACGGACAGACGGATGCCGGTTCCCGTACCTTTGAGATCATGGCCCAGCCAACCTCCCCGGTCAGGCATGAGATGACCTACGAGGCGGCATCGGACAGTGCTGCGGAATTGCAGCTGATCTATCAGAATATGGCCTATGCACGTTATACGGAGCTGGGAGGAGGCAAGGCCTTTTTCGCGGATGGTTCCGTGACCCAGTACCAGGCTTCCACCGGTCTCGGGAAGGAAAAACTGTCCTGGAAAACCTATACCACTGGAAAATGGGGTGAGAACAACAACGGACTGCTGGCCCTGGCTTCGGCCAGCCATTTCTGGAATGTGGACGGTACAGGCACGATCAGGGCCATCATGGTGATGTCCTTCGACGGGGCACTGGCTTACCCGGAAGATCCTGCCGACCTGGAGGGCACCTATGTTCCCATCCAGATCGGTGAGACAATGGCATTTGACGTGAAATCCAATTCGACCGTCGGAGGGAGCGAAGATGACAACAAGGTCGAATACTTCTGGTCGTCTGACAAGAACAACGGCTATGCCTCCAACTTCTACAGCGGTCACCTGACCCTTTCTGATGAGGTGATTCAGATCAGCGGAATTGAAGACCACAGATTCAACAGCATCAAGGTCTTTATGTACAATGATCTCCTCAATATCAGGGGGATCGGGGTAACCGACGTGAAAATCTACAGCATCACGGGCGCACTTGTAAAATCCGTCCGGAATGTGAGCCGCCAGGTGGATATGAGCGATGTGTCCGATGGCATATACATTGTGAAGCTTGAAGGGATTTCTTCAGGATTCAAGGTAGTCAAGTAGTTTTATCCTCTATTCCATTCAGAAAAAGGGATACCTGGTGTGTCCCTTTTTTTGAATGATCCGATGTTCCGGAAAAAACGGATACTCATCCAATAAACTAAACCATATGAAAAAACTTAGAAGAAAACCAGCCTGGTTCCTGTTCTTTGCTGCAGGTCTGTTCATCCTGACGACGCAGGGATTGCTGGCCCAGCAGTCTGTTTCCGGCACGGTTACGGACGCGGCCACCGGAGAGGGTATTCCCGGTGTGAACGTGGTGGTGAAGGGCACCACCTCCGGAACCATCACCGATCTGGAAGGCTATTATAACCTGATGGTCAGTGATCCTGAGGCAGTTCTCGTCTTTTCCTATGTGGGATACCATCCACAGGAGGTCCCGGTGGGAAGCCGGGCACGCATTGAGGTGATCCTGGAAGAAGATGTGCTGGCACTGGAAGAGGTGGTGGTCATCGGTTATGGTACGGTGAAGAAAGAGGACCTGACAGGTTCGGTGGCAGTGGTCACGGCCGAGGAGCTTGCCAGGACACCAGCCTCAAACCTGAGCCGTGCATTGCAGGGCCGTGCCTCGGGTGTGATGGTCACCCAGAACGGGAGCCCCGGTTCAGGTCCCACCATCAGGGTACGGGGAATCGGCTCCATCAACCAGTCGCCCGATCCGCTCTATGTGGTTGACGGCGTGGTGGGTGCCGGTATCAACGACATCAACCCGAACGACATTGAATCCTTCCAGGTGCTGAAAGACGCATCCGCAGCCGCCATATACGGTGCCGACGGTGCCAATGGTGTGGTCATCGTCACCACGAAAAGGGGAAAGGAGGGAAAACCAAGGGTCAATTTCTCCACGTACGGGAGCATGAACCTTGCCCCGGAACTTTTCCAGCTGATGAATGCGGACCAGTACGTGGATTTCTACAACGAGATCTATGAGGACAATGCTATTGAACCGCCTGTTGCCTACACCGATGAATTTCGCCAGTACTACTATGGCGAGGGCTGGGAAGAGGGAACCGACTGGCAGCAGGAGATGCTCCAGAGAGCTCAGACCCAGAGTTACTACCTGAGCGTGTCGGGTGGAGGCGAGGCGAGCAATTACTCTGTCTCCGCCAACATCCTGGACGAGGAAGGGATCCTCCGCAGCACCGCTGCATCCAGGTACAATGTAAGGGCAAATTCCGATTTCAGGATCGGAAAGTACATCAAGGTCGGGGAAACCTTCTCCATATCAAGAAATATCGTGTATTCAGCCGGTTCCTGGCAGGGAGGGGCGTGGGATTCCCCCCTGATCGCTTCCCCGCTTATGAAGGTTTTCAATGAAAACAACAAAGGCGGATACGATGGCCCCCAGGAAGCCGTAAATTATCCGGCAGGTTCGGATACCTATTATAATAATACAGGAGGAAATGACAAGCCCAATCCCAGGGTGGCCGCAGACCTGGACGATCTTCGGAGCAATTACAATTCATTCCTGGGAAGTGCTTACCTGGAGATCAAGCCCTTTGACTGGATCACCTATAAAATTACTCCTTCGGCAATCGGGAATTTCAACCATACCAGGAACTGGGCACCCTCATTTGAGTCGGGGGTAAGGGACAGGCAGCTGGCCACGCTGGACGAGAACTATTCCGAAAGCATGAACCTTTCCCTGGAAAACCAGCTGACCTTTTCCAGGGCCTTCGGGAACCATCAGTTTACGCTGACCGGTGTGCATCATGTGAGGAGACTGGACATCTACAGCTCCAATGTGCGTGCACAGAATTTCGCCTACGAGAACCTGAATGTACTGCACATGGCCACCGACGCTCCTGTCGTATCGGGATACATTACTCCGGTTCGCTGGGAGTCCCTGCTGGGAAGGATCATCTACGATTACTCAGGGAAGTACCTGCTGACCGCCAGTGTGAGGAGGGACGGGAACTCCCGGTTCGGACCGGGCAACCGGTACGGTTTGTTCCCATCGGCCTCCGTTGCGTGGAAATTGAACGAGGACCTGCTTCCCAATGTTGAGGCCATCGATATGCTGAAGCTGCGGGCGGGTTACGGGAAGACCGGAAATTCGGACATCGGCAATTTCGCCTACGAGTCCCTGCTAAGCAAGTTTACCGACTTCTCACCTGTGCTGGGTGTATCCCAGTCGGTGCAGCCTGCACTGAACGTCCTGTATGGGTTCGGTAACGAACTGATCCGGTGGGAATCATCCGATATGACCAATGTGGGAGTGGATGTGAGCCTGTTCAGGAACCGCCTGTCGGCCACGGCCGAATATTACATCAAGAACACCGATAACCTGATCGTGGACAGGTCCGTTTCCATGATATTCGCACGTCTGGGACAACCCAAGGTCAACCTGGGTGATATCCAGAACCGGGGATTTGAATTCAATCTGTCCTTCCGGGATATGGAAGGGATGTTCAGATACGAGATCACCGGTATGCTGACCACCATCAAGAACGAGGTGATCGATATTCCCGAAACCTATATATCCGGGAACAACATTGCAAGGGTCGGGAATACGGTGGGATCCCTGAGGGGGTATATTGCAGAAAGGATCATTACAACGGACGACTGGGACAACGGGGACCCGGAGACCGGTAATTACCTGCATGCCGTTCCTGCGGAAGGGGTTCCGATGCCGGGTGATCTGAAATACACCGACCTGAACCTGGACGGGGTGATCAACACCAACGACCAGACCATCATCGGGAAACCGGTTCCGGATTATATCTACTCCCTGAACCTGAATCTCTATTACGGAAACTTCGACTTCTCCATGTACTGGTATGGTATCCAGAACGTGGAGGTATTTAACTCCCAGCGTGCGGGGATCGAGTGTTTCTGGAGCCAGGACCTGGATCACAACAAATCACTGGAATACACGCAGAATTATTATCGTCCCGACCGTCCCTCCACCGAGTTTGTAAGGGCGGATATCAACAATGCGAACCTGAATGACAGGATTTCCACCTGGTGGGTCGAAGATGCCTCTTTCCTCAGGCTGAAGGATGTCCAGCTGGGATACGCACTTCCCTCGAGAGTGGCACAGGGTATCGGGATGTCCGGTGCCAGGATCTACCTGAGCGGGGTGAACCTCTATACCATCACCCGGTACAAGGGCCGGGACCCGGAATCACCCACCGTGGGTCTCCCGATGTCCATCGGTACCGACGGGGGCAGTTATCCGCTTCCCAGGATCCTGACAGCGGGTATCCAGGTTCAGTTCTAACGGAATAAAAAAGATATGATCATGAAAAACAGATTCTTCAAATACCTGATACTGGCATCACTGGTCATCAGTGCGGGATGCGGTGAGGAATTCCTGGAGGTGGAAAACAAAAATGCCCTGACGGACGGAAGCTTCTACGCAACCCAGAATGACTTTTTGCTGGCCTTGAATTCCTGCTACAGTGCGCTGGCCGACAGAGGGATGTACGGTCTCCAGTTCCAGTTGAACAACGGTACCTGGGAGGACAGGGTCCTGTTTGAGACCACGAACCGGGATTACCTGGCGGTCATGAACGCCGGAAGCGGTGAGAACAGCCAGACATGGCAGGCCATGTATTTCGGCCTTTACCGGACCAGCCAGCTGGTGCGCAAACTGAATGAAACATCCGATATACAGGGGTTTACAGAGGAAGCCAGAAACCAGTATGAAGCGCAGGCAAGGGCCCTGCGGGCCATGTACTATTTCTATCTGGTCACATTTTACCACGCTCCCGTCTACTACGATGAGAACAGTGTCCCGGTCGATTTCGAAGAGAATTATTCCAACGGCGATCCCATCCAGTTCTGGGACCAGATCGAGACCGACCTTGATTTTGCCATCCCGAACCTTCCTGAAAAATCGGAATACTCCCCTGAAGACCTGGGAAGGGTGACCTCGGGGGGTGCACGTTCTCTGCTGGGTAAGGCGATGCTTTACAAGTACTACCATTACCATGCACAGAACGGAACCGAAGGCAGTAATGAGGCACGGGAGGACCTGGAACAGGCCAGGGATGCATTGCTGGATGTGATGAACTCCGGTGAGTACGACCTTGTCGAGGTACTTCCGCCCAAAACCAGGAAGGACTACCTGATGGCCCTGCTGTCCAACACATCCTTTGTGGACCTTCCTTCGGAGAACAACGTGTACGATTCGGAGAACAATATCGAATCGGTCTGGGAGGTGCAGTATTCCGATGTACTGATCCAGCCGGGCTGGCTGCCGGGCTGGCAGTGGAGCGGCTCACTGAACACCCAGTACTTCTCTCCGCACAGCAACAGCTACAAGAACCATGAAGTGCATCCCGACTGGTTCTATGCATGCGATACCGTGGGGGCACCCGCGGGATTTGACCGGGATCCCAGGGCATATGCATCGGTATATATCATTGGTGACACCATGCATATTGACCCGGATAATGCTTACTATAAGCAATTCAACCCCTTTATCAATACCAAACGGATTGCATCGTCCAGGGGCCTAAATTATCCCGACCAACCCTCTGTGGCCTTCGGGATGAAGAAGTACTATTTTCCGGTATACGATGTTCCGGGAACAGCCTCGCCAAACAACGATCCCACCAACCGGGATGTGATCAGGTTCGCCGATGTGCTGCTGATGTATGCAGAGGTGATGTTCCTGCTGGGAGATGACGGGACCGGACTCGCTGCCCTGAACCGGGTCAGGGAAAGGGTGGATATGCCGCCGGTACCTGCACTGACCCGGGAGGCCATCATGCACGAACGGGACATTGAGCTGGCATTCGAGTGCCACCGGTGGAACGATCTGGTGCGGTGGAGTTTCGATCCCGCATGGGGAATCAACTGGGATGAAATCCTGGGAGATGGTATTTTCATGGCAGGAAAGCATGAGTACTATCCCATTCCGGTAAGCGAAATCAATGTGAACAACGGGGCGCTGAAACAGAATCCCGGATGGTAAACTTTAAAACTGAACAGATGAAAAGCAGATACATCATACCCGTGGCATTAGCCGTGATGATCCTGTCAGCCGGGTGTAACAAGGAAGAACCCAGACCCGTCTCGGCTGCTTTTACCACCAGCCTGACCGACAATACTTCCACGGTGGGACGACCCGTAACCTTTTACACCGGCGATGCTGCCGGGGATTTCCTGACCTATTTCAAAGGAGACAGGGAGGAGAACACCTATGGCACCGGGTACGGCACCGCGCTGGAAGTGGGAACGGATTCTTTCAATCTGATATACAATACAGCGGGCAGCTATACTTTTACGCTTGTGGCCACCAGTTACGGCAATTGGGGGGAGACCAGGGAACAGGATGTGCAATCGGTCGATATCACGGTTGTCCCCAATCAGTAGGCAAAGGATCATTTCTCTTCATAGTGATTCCGGAACGAGGGTGTCCCTTATGAGACATCCTCGTTCTTCGAAGTAGGATTCCAGGAACCCGGCCACTTTTTCATGTCCGAATTCGTTCCAGTGGTTGTCGTTGGAGATGAAATATTTTTTAATGACCGTCTCAGGCTCCTCTTCATTGATGAACAGGGGATAGAGGTTGATGAAGGAGATCCCGTTTGAGCCGGCGAAGGATTCCCATTGCTCCACATACTCGTCGCTGGTTTTTCCTTTCCTGATCTGGTGATGCCAGGGATGGACGGAAAGGGTGAGCCGGATGCCGCGGCTGTCGCACAGTTCCTTGAGCTTCAGGACATTTTCCTGTCCCATGGAAATACCCCGGAGAGCCAGTTCCCGGAAGGTGCTGTCCTCCATCCAGCTGCCCATTCCGTGGAAGCGGGGATTTGAAAGCAGGATCTCGTCGTTGAAATGGCTGAAAAAGCCGGAGTACAGTTCCCATATATTGGTGTTCGGGCTTTCCCGGGCATCTTCATAGAAGGCCTCAATATTTGCAAAGAACCGTTCCCGCTGTTTCCCGGTCCGGACGGCATCCAGCAGGTAGGAGATGGTGGATGTTTTCTTCATCCTGTTGCCCAGCCGGAAGAGAAAGTCGCCTGCAGCGGACTTTTCCTTCGGTTCGAACGGTTCGTAGACCAGTTCATTCTGGATGTCGGAGATATCCACCGGCAGGAGGATCTCATCCACTTCCAGCCCTTTTTCCATGATCAGGTACCTGGCCTTCAGGTACTCGATCTTCTGGCTGTAGCTGACGGCCGAGGCATTGATCACCTCGATCCCGCGGGATTTGAGGGAACGTGCCAGGCGGCCGGAAAATGTGTGCGCGTAAGGTACTCCCACACCTTCCGAATGGGAGTCACCCAGAACCAGGATCCTGTGGCCTCCGGTCTGCTTCTTCAGCCTGTAGGCGGTCGAATCCATCATTCCCATGGAATTGGTGTGTACGGGATAGATAAGGGCTCCCCAGGCCGCCTGTGCATCCTGATTGGGCAGCAGTCCGTGGTGGTAGTAATAATGCCTGGTACGGAAGGAATCAAAGCTTCCCGGGATCAGAAAGATCCCCGCAACCAGGTCAAGTCCGGCGAAAATGGCCAGGGATACCAGGATTTGCAGGAATACTTTTTTCATTACATCTACCACATATTGATAAAGTCATCAGGGGTATACCGGTGGTCCCTGTCATGGTAACGTGGATTCCCCGGAGGTTTCAGGTTCATCAAATCCTTCCTGAACAGGCGGGAGAGGAGACTGACCGGAAGCAGGATGAAGAAGAAGATCACACCCAGCACCACTTTCCCCACCACGAACCCCAGCTTTTCGCCGATGAAAAACCATGCAAGGTGGATCAGCCGGTTGATCTTCACGGAGATGATTCCCGGGATCCCGAGTCCCAGGGCTGTACAGAGCATCCAGTCCCGGCCGAAGATCAGGTAGAGCAGGGAAAAGCCCAGCACGATGACCAGGAGTGTCTCCCGGTACCTGGTCCGTTCGCTGTTTTTCAATGGTTTCATCTTCAAAAAATGGTATAGATGAAAGGCGCCAGGGCGCTTCCGCCGCCCAGGACAATCAATATGCCGACCAGCAGGATAAAAATAATGACCGGGAGCAGCCACCAGGCCCTGCGTTCCCTGATAAACCTCCAGATATCTTTTAACATATGCACATAGCGTTTTTAGCCGATCCCTAAAATGATCATTTCAATCTGTTCCGATCTGTTTTTTCCAGTCTTTTTCCTCCCACACCGGCTGGTCCTCTTTCCGGAACAGGAAGTCACCCATGACAAGGTAATCCATCTCCGTCCGCATGAAACACCTGTACGCATCTTCCGGGGTGCAGACCACGGGCTCCCCCCGTACATTAAAGCTGGTATTGACCAGGACACCGTATCCGGTAATCTGTTTGAAATCTCTGATCAGCTGCCAGAACCGTGGATTGGTCTCCCTGTGCACGGTTTGCAGCCGGGACGAAAAATCGATGTGGGTGATCGCCGGCAGGTCACTCCGCCGCACATAGAGGCGTTCCATACAGGGCAGTTCCATATAATTCCGTGGAAGTCCGACCCGCCTTTTCCTGTGTACAGGGGCCACCATCAGCATGTAGGGAGAGGTGTCACTGAATTCAAAGTATTCCTGCACATCCTCCACGAGCACCGACGGGGCAAACGGCCGGAATCCTTCCCTGTACTTCACCTTCAGGTTCAGTTTTTTCTGCATGTCCGGGTTGCGGGGATCAGCCAGGATGCTGCGGTTGCCCAGGGCGCGGGGACCAAATTCCATGCGTCCCTGGAACCATCCCGCCACATGGCCGTCCCTGATCAGCCGGGCGGTCTGCTCACTCAGTCGATCAAAATCCGGGATCTCCTTGGCAACTGCCTTGAATTTCCGGATCACCCGGAGGATATCCTTCTGTGTGAATGCGGGTCCCAGGTAGGCTCCGTTCATGGAATCTGCCCCGGATACTTCACGCGGGTTCCCGTTGAAGATATGATGGGCAGCGAGCGCAGCCCCCAATGCTCCCCCGGCATCTCCCGCTGCCGGCTGGACAAAAATGTGCTCATACAATCCCGATGCCCTCAACTTCCCGTTTGCCACGCAGTTGAGGGCCACCCCGCCCGCCAGGCAAAGGTTCCCGGCCTGTGCTTCCGATTCGGCGTATGTTTTCGCATGGGTTGCCATCCGCATCATCACTTCCTCGGTCACCTGCTGGATGGCCAGGGCCAGGTCACAGTGCACCTGCGCGATCTCGTCCCCTTCTTTCCTCCTGGAGATGCCGAAAAGCTTTTCCCACTTTTTGTGATGGATCATCCTCAGTCCCGTTGCATACCTGAAGTACTTCTGGTTCAGCCACAGGGAACCGTCCTCTCCCAGTTTCACAAGTTCCTGTCTGATGAGGCGGACAAACCCTTCGACCTGTGCAGATCCGGGATTGCCGTAGGGGGCCAGCCCCATCAGCTTGTACTCTCCCGAATTTACCCGGAAACCAAGGAAGTAGGTGAATGCAGAATAAAGCAATCCGGCCGAATGGGGGAAGCGAAGTTCCTTGATGATCCTGATCGTGTTCCCCTTGCCCAGGCATATGGAAGCCGTGGCCCATTCGCCCACCCCGTCCACGGTGACAATGACCGATTCCTCACAGGGAGAGGGATAAAAGGCACTGGCAGCGTGGGAAAGGTGATGCTCCGGGAAGAGCAGCTGCTGTTTGCGCTCATCAAAATCACCTATTTCCGAAAGCCCTTTTCTGATATTCCTTTTCAGGAAAAGTTTCTCATTCATCCACACCGGGATGGCGGTCACAAATGAGACCAGTCCCCGGGGTGCAAAATTGTAATAGGTTTCCAGCAGCCTCTCGAATTTCAGGAAGGGTTTGTCATAAAAGACCACCTGGTCCACCATGGACAGGTCGAGTCCCGCCTCTTCCAGGCAATAGCGGATCGCATGGACCGGGAAACGGGCGTCGTGCTTCTTCCGGGAGAACCGCTCTTCCTGCGCTGCGGCCACCAGCTTTCCGTCAATGAGGATCGCTGCCGCCGCGTCGTGGTAATATGCCGAGATGCCCAGGATAATCACATGCCGGATTTAGTTCTGGTTTGGAAAAACCTGTTGCCTGAGCCGGGGATCGATCCGGATGCCCCGGTTCTCCTGCTCCAGGAGATATTGTTCCGCTGTTTCCCGCTCATCGGCCTGGACCCAGACCAGGGCCTTGGCCAGGATCAGGTTCACATTGTCCGGATTCAGTGCCAGTCCCCCGTCAAGTACCTGCTGCGCCCTGTCAAAGAATCCAATGGCCGCCAGTCCCCTCGATTCCTGCAGGTACCCGCTGAAAGTGTGCGGATTGGACCCGATGAGCGCCTCTCCTTCCAGGATGTATCTGAGATGCGCCAGATACTCGCTGTAACCCGGCCGGTCCCCCGCCTCATTTGCCCGCAGCATGTAATGATATGCGGAATCATACTGCGCTTTACCCAGTTTGACCTGTCCCAGCAAATAACTTGCTTCATGGTGGTCGCCCCTCTTCTCCAGCAGGGCTTTCAACAGCAATTCCGATTCATCCAACCGCCCTCTGTCCATCAATTCTCCGGCCCGTTCCAGTGCCTCCTCCTCCGTCAGTTCCAGTCCCCGGATAACTTTTAGATTCAGGATCAGTTCACGGATCCTGGGATCATCCGGATCCATGGCCAGGGCTGCCCGGAAATCGGTCATGGCCAGATCGTACTGCATCTCATGCTGGTAACATAAACCCCTGATTGCAAGCAGATCGCCGGAACGGATCCCGTTCCGGTCCATGTTCTCGATGCAATACCGGGCTTCGGTGGGATACCCGTGAGCGATCATCTCATTCAGAAGTGAAATGGCAAAGCCGGTCTCCACCTTCCCGGCGGTGGATAGGTAGACCGCATAGTGGTAGACGAGGCTATAGCTGTCGGCGTCCTCTTCCTTCAGTTTTTTAAACTGCCTGGCCGCCGCCTCTTCGCCGGTGCGGCACCCTGCCAGCACCAGGAAAATGATGATCATGCCTGTCATGCCCCGGCTCTGCATCGATCGTTTCTGTCCTCCCGGTACAAAAGAAAGGAATTTTTTCATTATGGCATAAAATTCATATTTTTAGAATTCATGCGGCCAGCACAACCTCCTCAAATAAAATGAGATTAAGATCCAGCGCACTGTTACTTTTCATTCTCATGGCGGTCCAGGGCACCGGCCAGCCGTTACAGGTGACCTCCAATGGCAGGTACCTGAGGACTGCTGACGGGTTTCCGTTTTTCTGGCTGGGGGATACGGCATGGGAGTTGTTTCACAGGCTGAACAGGGAGGAAGCATTGAACTACCTGGACAACAGGGCAGATAAGGGCTTCAATGTGATCCAGGCTGTGGCCCTCCATGAACTGGAAGCTTTCGAAAGCCCCAATGCGCACGGTGATTTTCCGCTGGTCGGGGAGGATATCCTGCTCCCCGATACCACCTCCGGGAATGATCCGCGGGACCTGCGGCAGTACGATTACTGGGACCATGTGGAATTCATCATCAGGGAAGCGGCAGACCGGGGGATCTTCACCGGGCTGCTCCCCTGCTGGGGAGAGTATGTCACCCCCAGGTTCAGGGAACGGACCATCCGGACCGTGGAACAGGGATATGCATTCGGCTGGTTCATGGGGGACCGATTCCGCGACATGAACGATCATATTGTATGGATCCTGGGAGGGGACCGCCTGCCGGATGAGTGGCCGCTGGGGGTGGAGATCTGGCGGGCCATGGCCGAGGGGATCACCGACGGGGTGACCGGGAAGCGGGGACAGGACGGGGATTCGGATTATGACCGCACCTTTATGACCTACCACTGTTATACCAGTTCTGCCCGCTGGTTCCATGAGGATCCGTGGATCGATATGCATACCTGGGGTTCCTACCACGAAAAGCGGGATAATGAAAGGGCCTATTATGAAGCGAGGGATGACTGGAATCTGAAGGAACCCAAACCCACCCTGAACAGCGAGCCGGCCTATGAGCTGCACCCGGTCAATTATGATCACGGGAATCCGGATGCCCTGCGGTTTGATGATTTTGACGTGAGACAGCAGGCATACTGGTCGGTCTTCGCAGGAGCGTGCGGGCACACCTATGGATGCCACCACGTCTGGCAGATGTACAAGAAGGAGAATCCCCATCCACCCCTGACGCTGTATAACCCGAAGCAGTGGCATGAAGCCCTGGATGAACCCGGTGCCTTCCAGATGAGATACCTGAAAGAGCTGATCCTTTCCAGGGATTTTAACAGCCGCCGACCGGACCACTCCATCCTGGCCGGAAACCTCCATGATCCCACAGGACACCTGGAGGCATGTTCCGGCGATCACTGGTGGATGATCTACATCCCCACAGGAAAGGAGATCAGGGTGCACCTGGACCGGATCTCATCGGGGAAGGTGCACTGCAGCTGGTTCAATCCCCGGGACGGATCCATCATGGAGATGGGTCTGTATGACACCGGCCGCATACGGCAGTTCGATCCTCCCGGGGAAACGGGACGGGGAAATGACTGGGTCCTGGTGATCGATGAGGTGGTGCTGTTAGCCGATCAATGAGATGACCCCAAAATGACGCTTACCATGAAAAATTTCCAACACCTTTTTCTCCTGGCGTTCATACCTGCACTTACGCTCTCATGCAGCCAGAGGGCCGGGAAGGACCGGGTTCCGGAAATCCCGAACATCCTGTTCATTGCGGTGGATGACCTCCGTCCCGAGCTGGGATGTTACGGGGCGGAGCGGATCCGCTCCCCCCACATCGACCGCCTGGCAGCCGAAGGCACCATGTTCGAGCGGGCCTACTGCAATATCCCGGTCTGCGGGGCATCCCGGGCCAGCCTGATGACCGGGCTCCGTCCCGCCCGCCACAGGTTCCTTCATTACTATACCCGGGCAGATGAGGATGCCCCCCGGATCACCACCCTTCCGCAGCATTTCAGGGAGAACGGGTATTATACCATCAGCAACAGCAAGGTCTTCCACCATGCGGACGATGCCATGCAGAGCTGGGACGAAGTGTGGACGCCCCGCTCCGGCAGTCATTCATGGAGGGACTACGCCATCCGGGAGAACATTCTGGCGGACACATCCGACCGGTTCAGGGGTCCCCCCTTCGAAAGGGCCGTGCTGCCCGATACCGCCTATAAGGATGGGAAAACGGCCGAGAAAGTAAAAAGGGACCTCCAGAGGCTCAGCCGGATGGACCGGCCGTTCTTCCTGGCGGCCGGATTCCTGAAGCCCCATCTCCCTTTCAACGCCCCTGAAAAGTACTGGGCGCCCTACGACGGAAAGATCAGCCTGCCGGAGAATGATGAGCCCCCGGAGAATGCGCCCCCGGAATCGCTGCACAACTGGGGGGAGCTGAGGGCATATGCGGGGATACCGCCGGAGGGTCCGCTGACGGACAGCATGGCCAGGATGCTGATCCACGGATATTACGCCTGTGTCAGCTACACGGATGCCCAGATCGGAAAGATCCTGGAGGAACTGGAGAGGCTGGACCTGGAGCGGAACACCATCGTGGTCCTGTGGGGGGATCACGGCTGGAACCTCAGGGAGCACGGTCTGTGGTGCAAGCACTGCAACTACGAGACTTCCCTCCATGCCCCGCTGATATTGAAAGTGCCCGGATCGGGACAGATGGATTCATATGCCGGGATCGTGGAGTTCGTGGATATCTATCCCACGCTCTGCGAACTGGCGGGACTGGAACTCCCGGACCACCTGCAGGGGCAGAGTCTCGCGGAAATGCTGTACGACCGGCAGGCAACGGGGGACGGGGTGGCCGTATCCCGGTGGTTCGACGGGATCACCACCATCCGGGACCATTATTTCTATACGGAATGGGTGAACGACCATGACAGTGCCTATGCCCGGATGCTCTATGACCACGCGACTGATCCCGGGGAAAATGTGAACATCTCGGAAGACCCGGAGCAGGCGGCCACCGTGGAGCAGATGAGCAGGGAAATGAGACGCAGCAGGGGGGAACACTATTTCAATTCGGAGTGAATACCGCCCGGAACCTGCCGGGAGGCAGATGCATCAAGCCCGCCAGGGGCGCTTCCTCTCCTTCACGTTCTCCAGCGCGGCCAGGGTGGTGTTCACATCTTCAATGATCTGGAAATCATACATCCCCACGCAGATGAAATCCGCCCCCCGGCTGAATGCATAGGGAAAGGCATCCGCCGGTTTGATGGACCCGGCAGCCAGGGTCTTGAAGGCGACCCACGGCTTTTCCAGGGTCTCCATGAACCGGACGGTCTCCCCGGGATCGTAACAGTATATGTTGTCATGCCAGGTGGGGTGTTTGGCAGACCAGTAGTCATGGGTATGGAGGGTCTTCATCCAGAAATCATGCTCGATCCCCAGTTCCACGCATTTCTTGATGGTCCCGATCCGGTGGGCCCCGATGCCCACGGAGAGCCCGTTGCTGCGGATCATGTCCATCACCTTCACGATCCTGTCAGCCTGGTTGTTCTCAATATAGTAATCGGTGGTCTCCCCCTGGATATAGCATGAATCCGCACCCCGGTCGATGGCATCCTTCACCAGGTCCATATAGGCCTGGAAATCCATGGGCCTGACCCCGTTGGAATAATCCAGTCCCGCACAGTCGGTGATGAACTGGATCTTCCCGTAGCCCTCCTTCCAGTATTCTTCCATGAGCGGCATCACCACCGGGTTGGAGAGCAGGGTGTTCACGCCTGACTGCTCGGCCAGCATCAGGGTCCTGAAGATCCGTTCCTTCTGGTGGTAATGGAGCACCAGGGAAGAGACATAGATCAGGTCCCTGGAATGCACGTAGCCGCTGAGCAGGTTCCCGCCCAGGATCAGTTTCGAGCAGCTGATGTTGCCCAGCTGCCCCTGGGGGATTGTTCCCGTGAGCTGAGAGGTCTCGTCGGTGAACAGCTTTCCCTTCAGTTCCTCCAGGGTTGCCCGGTCCGAACCGGCCATGATCTGCTGGACGAACCGCCGGGTGGCGCCCGAGGAAGCATCCACCAGGTTCTGCTCTTCCAGGCTCTCCATCCGCCTGCGGACCAGCGCCCCGTATACCACGGCTCCCAGGAAAGGGACCGTGGCCAGGTGTTTCAGCACTTCCCTTCTTCTGATCCGGCCCGCATCGGCCCGGGTCTCCTCCGTGCCGGGCTGACCATGGTCCATCCGGTGCATCTTTTTCCCCGGGGCAAGCTTCATCAGGCCATCCAGGCCCAGGAACTGTCCCGTGGGAAAGAACATGAGGACCACCAGCGCAACCATCTCCAGGAAGTCCTTGCTGATCACAAAATAGGATCCTTCTCGGAAGAATCCCGGCTCGGAGAAAACTGGAGGGTGGGAAAGGTAGTAGAGCAGCAGCAGGACGATTCCCGCCAGCTGGGCGACCCTGGTGAACAGTCCCAGGAAAAGTCCCAGCCCGATGAGGATCAGTCCCCCGATATTCACCGCATTGATCACCGCAAGCAGCGATTCGTTCGCGGCCAGGTCGTGGTAGAGACCGGCCAGTGGACCGGTGGCGCTTTCCAGATATCCCGCCGCGGTCCATTCCGGATCAAACAGCTTGACAAGTCCCTCGTAGAGAAAGTGCCATCCGATGGCCACCCGGAGGATGGTGAGCATAGTCAGCGGGATTTTTCGCTTTCCGGTGTCCGAAAGTGTTGTATTCATTCTGGCTGGGTATGGTTCAGTGTGGGTATGATGTTGTCTTACCATGCAAATTACATCACATCCCCAAATTTTCAAACCCTCATGAAGCATTGGTGAAAATAGATAACCAATTTGTGAAATATGCGGTGTATTTTTATGGTTGATCATGTTCGAACAGGCGAATCCAGACCACAATCATCCCATGAGAAATCGTATTTTCCTGCTGCTGTTCGTCCTTTTCCTGGCCGGCTGCACCAGCCGGGACCTTCCCCCGAAGGAGGAAGGGATCGATATCAGCGAGGATTATCCCCAGTACTGGGAATACGGGGGCAAGCCCGTCCTTTTGCTGGGGGGATCGGACGAGGACAACCTGTTCCAGGTGGGGGGACTGGAAGGACAGTTGGACCTGCTTTCCTCCGCCGGGGGCAATTACGTCAGGAATACCATGTCCAGCAGGGACAGCGGCAATGTGTGGGCCTTCGGGAAGGATCCGGACACGGGACTGTACGACCTGGACCGGTGGAACGAGGAGTACTGGGAGCGCTTTCAAAGGTTGCTGGAGCTTGCCTGCGAAAGGGAGATCATGGTGCAGGTGGAGATCTG
The DNA here is from genome assembly GCA_040768485.1 of Bacteroidales bacterium. GTDB lineage: Bacteria > Bacteroidota > Bacteroidia > Bacteroidales. The sequence continues at coordinate 37,148 of JAXGMU010000005.1, read as the reverse complement.
GGCCACCTTTGATTTCTACAGGGAAAACTGGCTGGTAAACCCGTTCAATCCGGCTTGCAACATCAACTATTCTGCGGAAAGGACCCGGCTCCCGGTCAGGGTGGATTCCCATCCCACCTGGTGCGGGAACCCGTTTTTCTGGTCGGTTCCCTCCCAGCACAACAACATGCCCGTGCTGGCCTGTCAGCAGCGCTTCGTGGACAGGCTGCTTTCCTGTTCCCTTCCCTATGATAATGTACTGTACTGCATTGACAATGAGACATCCGTGACAGCCGACTGGGGCAGGTTCTGGTCTGAATACATCCGTAAAAGAGCATCTGAAGCGGGAAAAAAGATCCACGTGACAGAAATGTGGGATCCCCACGATCTGGATCATATTTCGCACCGGGAGACCTTTGATCATCCCGAGATCTACTCATTCGTGGAAATTTCCCAGAACAATCACCAGCGGGGGGAGAACCAGTGGGACAACGGGCTCAGCCAGATCGAAAGGCTCAGGCGTGCCGGGAACCTGAGGCCGGTGAACAATGTGAAGACCTACGGAAGCTGGCAGGGCAGGCACGGGGGAGGCACCCACAACGGGATCGAGAGTTTTGTCCGGAGCGTGCTTTTCGGATCGGCGGCGGTGCGGTTCCACAGGCCCCCTACGGGACTCGGCCTGGGTGATACCGCCCGGTCGGTGATCCACAGTCTCCGCATGGCAACAGACAGGATGAGTTTTTTCGAAGCGGCTCCCCACAATGAGCTGCTGGGAGACCGCGGGGTGAACGAAGCCTACTGCCGGGCCGTCCCGGGCAGGGAATACCTGGTCTATTTCACCGATCCCGGGGAGGTGGAACTGGACCTGCTGTCACCCGCCGGGCGATTCACAGTCAGCCGCCTGGAGATCCTCACCGGGCAATGGAGCGAAGAAACCGTTCCATCGCACGGGAACATACTCTCCCTCCTGAGCGACCGGAAACACCTGATTTACCTGATCAAAAAAAAGTAGTCTCATGAAACCACATTCCATTCAAGTACTTATCCTTGCGCTGATGTGCCTGGTCGCCTGCGGGGAAACCGGCAGCAAAAAGGGGAGTTCCGGGGAGGAGCGCCGGGAGGAGGACCGGCAGGATGAGGCCGGAACGCTGAGGCTGTACCCCGGCAATGACCGGTACCTGGAATACCGGGGGAAGCCGGTGATCCTGGTCACGTCGGCCGAGCATTACGGGGCCCTGGTGAACATGGACTTCGATGAGATGGCCTACCTGGAAACACTGGCAGGGGAAGGATTCAACTATACCCGCATCTTCACGGGAACCTACATCGAACCGGTGGACAATATTTTCGGGATCCGGGAGAACACGCTGGCCCCCCGGCCGGGCAGGTACCTTTCTCCCTGGGTGCCGGATAACGGAAAGTACGACCTGGACCAGTTCAATCCCGTTTATTTCAAAAGGCTCCATGATTTTGTTTCCCGGGCTGAAGCGCTTGGTATCATGGTGGAAGTGACCCTGTTCTCCTCCATCTATCACCAGAGCGCCTGGGAGCTTCTGCCTTTCAATGTGCGCAACAATGTGAACGGGGCGGGGGATATGGATCCGGAACGCGTGCATACCCTGTTTAACGGGGACCTCAAAACCTGTCAGGAAAAATTTATCCGGAAAATGGTCCGGGAACTGAATACATATGACAATATTTTCTACGAGATACAGAATGAGCCATGGGCCGATCATCCCAACCTGGTGAATTTCCTTCATCGTGACGATGAGGACGTTTATAACCGTTCCTGGCAGAAGCGCGTGGAGGTGGCCAATGGTGTGTCCGCCCAATGGCAGGCATGGGTGGCCGGCGTGATCAGGGATGAGGAATCCCGTATGAAGAAAAAACATCTTATCGCGCAGAATATCAGTAATTTTCAGTATGATATCCAGGATCCCCCGGCCGGGATCTCCATCTTCAATTTTCATTATGCCGATCCGGATGCGGTGCTGCTGAATGCCGGCCTGCAGGGGGTGATCGGACTGGACGAGACCGGGTTCATGCCCCAGGAGGACCTGCTTTACATCACCCAGGCCTGGAGGTTCATCCTTTCCGGAGGGGGCCTGTACAACAACCTGGATTATTCGTTTACCGCGGGACATGAGCAGGGCGACTGGCCTGTTCCTCCTTCCAATCCGGGCTGGGGAGGCAGCGGTTTCAGGGAAAAGCTATCCATCCTGGCCCGCACCATGAAAGAAGTTCCCTTCCATGAAATGGAATTTTCCGATACACTGGTCACGGCCGAAGCAACTGATCTGATCCAGTTCGGGCTTCACAACGGGGATGGCACCAGCATCGTTTACCTGGAAAACTGCCGGGGAGTGACCCTCTATCCTGCCGTTCCCGGAGGACAATACACGGTCACCTGGCTGAACATCCACTCCGGTATGCGGATGGATAGCCGGGAATCACTCAACGCACAAACCCCGCTGCTGTTTCCCTATCCGGCGGACCAGGGTGTGCTTCTGATCAAACCATCGCCAGAATCGTAAAACAAATACAAGATGTCCGCACAGAAGAAGATCAACGAGAACAGGAGGGATTTCCTCCGCAAATTCACCCTCCTGGGAGGGATGGGTGCCGCCGGGACCCTCGCCGGGTCCGCCGCGGTGAACTGGCTGCGCGAATCGGCCCCGGCAGGGAACGGAATGCTGATAAGGATCGATCCGGATCCGTCAGCGGCAGCATTCGGTCCCCTGGATGAACTTCAGATGGAATCGTCCGTTCCCGGGACCCTGGTAGTGTTCGACGGAAAGGGCCGGGAGTATTACAGAAACATGGTGGAGGATCGAATCAGGTTCAGGACCGGCGGGTGGCCCGGCAACCAGCTGGTTATTTTGCTGGATGATCAGGGCCGGCCTGCCGACTTTGCCACCTTCAGGGTCCAAACAGCCACTTCCATCAGGGATTCCGGGGACAAATACCGCAGGTTGCTGGAAAACCTCTACTTCACCATGACCAATGAATGGGAACGGGAGGCCAGCGTGGTCAGGTTCAACGGGAAGTACTACCACAGTTTTGTGGGCTGGCTGAGGGATCATGTGCATACCCTGAAGGGGATGAAATATTTCTATCATGAACTGAAAACAGGAATTGAATTGTATGCGGACAGCCAGCGCGGGGATGGGATGATCTGGGACAATTACAACAAGCGTCCCCCGGAAGGGGATTACTGGGAGCAGCGGTTCGATTATGGCGATTTTGTCAGGGTGGTGGATGAAGGCATGCAGGAATTCAGGAGAATCCCGGTGGAAAACGATGTGGAGTATTTGTTTATCGAAGGGCTTTATTATACCTGGAAGGCATGCGGGGACGATACCTGGATGGAAAGCATGCTTGATCCCGCCCTGAAGGCCCTGGAATACAGCACCACGGATCCATACAGGTGGTCGGAGAAGTACCGGCTGCTCAAACGGGGTTACACCATTGACACCTGGGATTTCCAGAATGATGAGGATGCTGAAATATCGGCGGGACCGGACAACACCGGCGATCCCATGGTGATCAGGCTGCCCCACACCCGGTTCGGGGTGATGTTCGGCGACAATACAGGCATGTTTGCTTCCTGCATGTACCTGGCAGAGATGCTGGAACATGTCGGAAGGGAAGAGGAAGCCGCCCGGGTCCGGGAAACCGGCAGGGGGATCGGGGAAAGGCTGGATGCGCTTTCCTGGAACGGGAAATTCTACACCCATCATGTTCCAGAGGACCGGGGCATTGTGAGGGACCTGGGCGTGGATGAGTCGGTCCAGGTTTCCCTGTCCAATGCATACTCCCTCAACCGGATGATCGGTCACGACCGGGCTATCTCCATCATCCGGACTTACCTGGGCATCCGGGAAAAGATGCCTTCCACCTCCCCGGGCGAATGGTATACCATTTATCCGCCCTTCGGAAAGGGGTACGGGGGACACAATACCGTATGGTCCTATATGAACGG
>JAXGMU010000005.1:0-33177 GCA_040768485.1 Bacteroidales bacterium | reverse complement strand
CTCCATCGTGGCCGGGGAGCTGGCACACGGAGCTTTTGAGCACGGCTTCGAATCCTACGGGGTGGATATCCTGGACCGGTTGCTGGACCTGTCGGAAAAGACAGGGGGGTACCTGCACTGCACCTACCGGGGTGCCATGCCGCCCCCGCCGGAACCTAATTACACGCCCCTGTCGCTGAAGGAGCTGGCCAACACGGATTTCCGGGGCAGTACGGTGGAGGGGGTGGCCGGGTGGACCGGCGAGGGGGAGAACGACCTGCACCAGTTCCCGGTTGGGAAGCAGGTCTTTCACGAGGTGCCTTTCACCATTATCGACCCGGCGCAGAACGGAAGGAAAGCTTGCCTGGGTCTTTCCGGCACCGGGCCATATGCGGACGATGCAGTGCTGAAAGTGGGTCGCAGAGCCGCATCTGTCTACCTCCTGCATACCACCGGGAAGAACTATTACGCCGGCAGCATCAGTCTGGACTATGCGGATGGCTCAGGCCACCTCGACCACATGGGCCCGGGTAAGATCTCCAACTGGTGGTATCCCGCCGCACCACAGGACAGGACGCAGACCCCGCAGATGCGGATTGCCTGGCGGGGGGAGAACCGTTTCAGCCGGAATGTGGGCGTTTGCCTCTACGGGCTGAACAATCCGCATCCGGAGAAACAGATCGAATCGATCACCTTCCGCAGTGCGGGCGACCAGACCAGGTGGATGGTGCTGGGGGTAACCCTCTCCGACCACCCGGTCTACTTCAGACCCGATTTCATCTCTGCCGGCATCCCGGATAACTGGGGAGCTGCAGCTGTTGTGTATGCGCTGGTGGAAGGGCTCTGCGGAGTACAGGACAGGGGTGCGGCATTCAGCCACGCCCTGCTTGCTCCCCGGTGGGATGCGGCGGGAGAAAATGAGGCCTCGGTCACCATCACCTACCCGGCCTCGGGAGGGTACATCACATACAGGTATCATCATACGGGCGGGGGGATCAGCATCGAGTTTACGGGGAGCATGGAACAGACGGACATCCGCCTGCTGCTGCCCCCGGGCTCTGCTCCTTCGCAGGTGCGGGTCAACGGTGAACCTGCGGAGCACCGGACTGAAACCATCCAGCAATCGCGCTACCTGGTGATCAACGGGATCCGTCCCGCCGTGAACCGGGTCGAGGTGGAATTCTGACAAATTGAAGCTGCATGAAAAAATTGATACCAAGCATGCCGGGAATCCTGTTGATGATCCTGTGGTCAGCGGGAGTGTTTTCCTGCAGGGAAGCTGCCAGGGAAGAGGCGGTGGCCAGGAATGTGGTGGTGATTATTTCGGACGACCACACCCATCGTGTCACAGGTTGTTATGGCAATCCCCACATACGAACCCCCCATATTGACCGGATCGCCTCCGAAGGGGTCCTGTTCAGCAGGGCTTATGCCGGTGCCCCCATCTGTTCGGCTTCCAGGCAATCGATCCTCACGGGAAAATATCCCCATGCCACAGGGGTCAACCTGCTGTTCACTCCGTTCAATGACGAACAGAACTACACCATGGCCGAGCACCTGCAGGGGCAGGGATTCGCCACAGCCATCATCGGAAAAACCCACTTCAATGACTGGATCTACACTGATTACAGGGAACACAGTCCCGGTTATGGTTTTGACACCCTTATTGATGCGGGTCACTGGAGCCGTCACCTGGAGCAGCATCCTCCCCGGCAGGTACCCGCGCATGTGGCCACCAGGGAGAATGTGTCTCACCGGAACAATACCGCATGGCAGAAAAATGCGCAGATGCTGCCGGTGGCATTATATGATGAGGACAGTCAGGGTACATTCCTGGCAGGCCGGGCCGTGGATTTCATCCGTTCCCATGCAGGGGAGCGTTTCTTTCTCTGGGTTGCCTTTCACGAGCCCCATGCCCCCTTCAGCTTTCCGGTGGAGTATGCCGGGAGGTACGATCCCGACAGTCTACCTCTGCCGGAAGGCACCCCCGAAGATGAACGGTGGATCCCGGAGATTTTCAGGGACCTGACCCACGAAGAGCGAAGGGGGATCATCGCCTCCTATTACACTTCGGTGGAGTATATGGACAAGAATGTGGGGATGATCCTGGATGCACTGGATGAGCTGGGACTGGATGAAAATACGGTGGTGGTGTATACCTCCGATCAGGGATACCTGCTCAATGAGCACGGAAGGTTTGAAAAACATACCATGTGGGAAGAATCCATCAAATCCCCACTGGTCCTGAAAGGCCCGGGGATCAATCCCGGCGAACGGCTCCATGAGGTGGTGGAACTGGTGGACCTGGCACCCACGCTGTTCGGAATGCTGGGGGTCCCTTCCCATGATGCATTGCAGGGAGAGAACCTGCTTCCACTGATCCAAAGAAAGGCAAATATGTCCGGCAGGGTGGCCTTTGCCGAATACCTGGAGGACAACAAAGCCATGGCGGCCACGGAAAAATGGAAGTTTATTTTCACCACGGGGAAAAGGGACCTGGGGCTGGGATATGCCACAGGAAAGGGTCCTTCGGGTGTGATGCAAAGACTTTATGACCTGGAAAAGGATCCGGGGGAAACCACGAACCTGGCCTACAGCAAAGTGCACTGGCAGGTGGCGGACAGTCTCCGGGGACTGATGCTGGAGTGGTTTATGGATACCCATCCGGAGGCTGCATACGTGCCTTCCGGGCTGGATACCACGGGAAAACTGATCTGGTTCTGCGAGCCCCGTGATGTGGGGGATGAACCGGGCAGCGAATTACAAAGGATCTTTGAAAATGAAGAACTCTGGAAATAGTATGACATGTAACTGTGAAGGTTTTTTGATGCCGGCTGCCCGGATCCCGGCTGCCCGGATCCTGGCCGCCTGGGTTCTGGTTTTCCTGACGATCCCGCTTGCGCGGGGCCAGCTGTCTTCGCCTGAAGGGAATGCGGGGAACGGGCCCCGCTTCATCTGGAAGGATGCTGCGGGCAGCGGGCGGCAGCAGACGGTGCTGTTCCGGCGGACCTTCCATATTGCGGATACCGGTTCGGTGGATTCGGCTGTGATCCATCTTTTTGCGGATTCCAGGTACCACCTGTATGTGAACGGAACCCACGTCAATTTTGGTCCTTCCAGGTTCTATCTTCGGAATCCCCGGTACGACAGCTACGATCTGTCGGGGTATCTGCAGGAAGGCAGGAATGTGATCGCGGCGGAGGTACTTTCCAACGGCACGGAGACTTTCCAGGTACCGCTGAGTATCGGGGGACTCATCGCATGGGGGGAGGTGCGTACCGGAACGGGATCCGTTTCCCTGGATACTCCGGGGCAGTGGAAAATGTTCGCTTCCGGTGCTTTCCGGCAGGATGCACTCCGTTTCTCCTTTGCCTGCGGACCCATGGAGATCTTCGACGCACGGGAGGAACCCGGCAGGTGGAAAACAGCGGATTTCGATGATTCACAATGGGAAGGTCCGGTGGAAATTGAAAACCAGGGCCACTGGGGCAGTCTTAGCCCCAGGATTATCCCCCCACTTACCCGGGAGGAGGTGGTCCCAGTAAAGCTGCTGGGGATCTATGAGCCGTCCGCGGAGGAGACCGTCTATTCATTTTTCATTAAAACTCCCGATGAGACCAACAGCCTGTACGGAAGCGGCTGGCAGATGTATGCATGCACCTATGTGTATTCGCCACGGGAACAGGAAGTGGAGATGGGGCTCTGGTGGGGTGAATACTACCTGAACGGAGAAGGTCCCCCGGAGGTTTCAGGCAGGGATCCCGGGAACCCGGTCAGGCAGAACCGGGTGTTCTCTTTCAGGCAGGGATGGAACTTTCTGTTCATCAGTTATGTGGCCATCTGGGGAGGCTGGGATTATTACATGGCCGTCCCTGAAGAGGCGGGATTGCGGTTTTCTCCCGTGAAATCGCCGGACCAGGGACCGGCCATGCTTACCGCAGGCCCCTTTCCTGAAGATGAAGAGATCTTTGATCCGGAAAAGATCTCCCCCGGGGATGACGCCCGCATTGTGTCCGGGAAAACGTTCGGCTGGACAACACGTGCGCTGGACACCAGGGGGCCCAATCCCGCCCGTGACATGGTATGGAGAAAACCGGACCTTGAAAGGAATCTGAAGCCCAATGACTTCCAGGTGACGGATCTGGAGATCTCCGGCCCTGTGACCCTGGTGTTCGACCTGGGTGGAAAGCAGCTGGGAAGATTTTTCTTCCAGATGGATGCTGCCGAAGGGACGGTGGTGGATCTGGGATGGTCGGAAGACCTGAACAGCCTGGGAATGCCTTTCCTCTACAAACGCCTGCAGGTGAATGCGGCAGCCCGGTTCATCACCGGGGAAGGGCCGAACCGCTATGAGACCTTCAAGCCCTACGGGGCAAGGTATCTCCAGGTACATGTGGATCCGGGAGGATCTCCGTGCAGGCTGGAAAAGACCGGGATCATCCGCCAGGTGTATCCTTTTGAGAAGAGGGGAAGTTTCTCCTGCTCCAATCCCATGCTCGACAGGATCTGGGAGCTGGGATGGAGGACCCTCCGGGTCTGTGCCGAGGATTCCTATACAGACACCCCTTTCAGGGAAAGGGGACTCTATGCCGGTGATGCATTGCCCGAGTACGCCATCACCCTGGCCACATCGGGCGACAGCCGCCTGATGAAGCAATCACTGCTGCTGTTCCGGGACATGTACCACGGGACGATGTACGGGGACAGGAAGGAAGGGCTGAACGATTTTATCCTGATCACCCTGCTTGAACTGCACTGGTACTACCAGGTTACGCGTGATCTGGACCTTGTACGGGCACTTTATCCCGGTTACCGCGCGCTGATGCAGCATATTTCCGGGGAACGGAACGCGAAAGGATATTATTCCGCGGGCAGGGTATTCATCGAGTGGACAAAAATTAACAAGTCGGCCGACCTTACCGCTTTCCAGGCACTGCTTTCGGAAAGTTTCAGGTGCATGGCGGACCTGGCGGATGCGTTGGACCTGGAAGAAGATGCGGTGAAATTCAGCGGCGAGGCGGATAGGCTGGATGATGTCATCAACGACCTTTTCTGGGATAGGGGGAAGGGGGCCTACCGGGACGGGTTCAGGGAAGGCACTGCCATCGACCATCATTACCCCATATCCAGTATACACCCGCTTCTGTTCGGGATCAGTCCCGAAACCAGGGAGGACTCCCTGATCGCATTCCTGGACAGGGAACTGCGCGATATAGGGGAGGAGACCCGCAACCGGAAGATCACTCCCTACGGGAGCTTTTATCTCTTTGCCGCTTTATACAGGACCGGTCACGCTGCCCTTGCGGAACGCTTCATGCTCCGGTACTGGTCACGGATGATCCACCAGGGAAACGACACTTCCTGGGAGAATTTTGATATCGGGAGTGGAGAGGGGGGGGGTCAGGGGACCGCCAGTCATGCCTGGAGCGGTCATCCCACTTTTTTTCTCTCCACCGAGGTACTGGGGGTACAAATGGGTTTCGGACGGGAATTCGACCCTTCGCTGATCGAGATCGCTCCCCAGTCGGAGACCCTTTCCTGGGCCCGGGGAACCGTCCCCCACCCGGCAGGGATGGTTGGAGTGGACTGGAAGGTGGAAGGGGACCGGCTGGTCCTGCATGTGCATCTGCCCGGGGGTGTGGCATACCGGGTCACGCCCAGGGGCCGGCTGGCCGGACTTACGCTGGATCTTACCGTGGAGAGGTATCCGGCCGATTGTGCCGGAGGCACCGGAGACGGGTGGAGAAAATAGGGAACCCTTTTTGACCTTTATTGAACCTGTCTGACGGCTCAAATGAGCATTTTTACCACGTATTGTGATGCGGCTTGCCGCGAGGGGATTCAATCATAAACATTCTGCCCATGAAAACCAAAGGAAATATACGCTACCGGATCACTTTTTTCTTCATCGGCATTGCCTCCACCATCTGGTTCCTGGTGCGGGTGATCCCGAAGCCATCCCGCGCCGGTTATCCCTGCATGAGGATCGCGGCCCCCTTCATGTCCAGTTTTGTACTGTACCTGATGTCCCTGACCGCTTCTGTAATGCTTTTCAAGCGTGCACGCAGGTTCTTTTACCGTTCACGGTACCTGCTTGCCGGAGGGGCATTTCTTACCGCCCTGGTGGTACTGGCTGTGTCCGGCAACTTGTTCACATTCAATGCCAGTGCTGCGGATGGGACCGAACCGGAGGATTTCATCGCCAACATGCCCGTGGGGGAAGGTACGGGAATCTTTCCCGGCCGGGTGGTCTGGGCCTGGAATTCCGATGCCACCGACGAGAACTGCACCAATGTGATGAATGACCCTGTGCGTGGGGAGGACGGGTATTTCCTTGCAAAGAACAACAACCAGGAGGTGATCGACGGCATGCTGGAGGATGTGGTGCTGAAACTGACGGGGACCTGCAGGGTGGCCACCGCCTGGGACAGTCTCTTTACCTATTTCAACAGGAAAAAGGAGAGGGGAGGGGTCTCATACCAGCCCGGAGAGAAGATCTTCATCAAGATCAACCAGGGAGGTGCCGGCTGGCTGACCAATGAAGGACCCGATGACGACCTCTCCTTCAAGGTGCTTAGCTGGACGGAGCAATACTACGGGATGGCCGAGACCTCCCCGGCTGTGGTGATCAGCCTGCTGGACCAGCTGGTGAATGAGGCGGGTGTGGCCCAGGAAGATATTTACGTGGGGGATCCCATCGCACATATTTACAAATTCAATTATGACCAGATGGTGGCCGCCTTCCCCCTTGTGAAATATGTGGATCAGGATCCCAACCATGCGGATATCGGGAGGACGATCCTGACCGCTTCGGCCAATCCGGCGATTGAATGGTCCGACAAGGGAGAAATCATGAAGAATGCAGGAGTTGACTGGCTCTTTGCAGAAATGGAGAACGCGGAATACCTGATCAATGTTGCGGCCCTGAAAGCCCACGCAAGGGCGGGAATTACCATGACAACCAAAAATCATTTCGGATCACATACCCGGCCCGGTGCGGAACACCTGCACCCGGGACTGGTGGCGCCGGAAAACGACCAGCCCGTGCGCACCGAATACGGGATGTACCGGGTCCTCACCGATGTGATGGGTCATGAAAAACTGGGCGGCAATACGGTCCTTTTCCTGGTGGACGGGTTGTGGGGCGGTACCGAAGCCGTGGAAAAACCTGTAAAATGGAACTCTGCGCCTTTCAACGGGGACTGGCCCAATTCGCTTTTTGCCTCTCAGGACCAGGTGGCACTGGAGTCGGTGGGCTTCGATTTCCTGCGCAATGAATTCATCAATCCTGTGCTGCCCGGAAAAGCCCGTCCCTGGATGGGAGCGGTGGATGACTACCTGCACCAGGCAGCCGACTCCAGGTTTTGGCCGGAGGGTATTGTCTATGATCCGGAGGGGGACGGAATCCCCATCGGGAGCCTGGGTGTTCACGAACACTGGAACAATGCGGCTGACAGGCAATATTCCAGGAACCTGGGGTACGACACGGGGATCGAGCTGGTATCCACAGATGCTTCGCTGGTGGAGCTGGCGGTGATGGCCAGGGAGGCCGGTATGGCCCCGGTGATCGACGGGGAAGCATCCGATGCATGCTGGCAGGAAGCCATCTGGTACCACATCGACCAGACCTGGATCAACTGGGGTGAAAGCATCGATTCTGCCGATTTCTCAGGCAGGTTCAAGGTAAGCTGGTCGGAAACGGAAAACCTGCTCTATTACTACGTGGAGATCACAGACGATGTGTTCGTGGACGGGTATGAATTTCCCGATCCGGGGTATCCCGATTTCGATATCGTGGAGGTGTTCCTGGATGAGGACCATTCGGGCGGGTTGCATGTGTTTGATGACAACCCGGAACTGGGCGAAAACAGCGAAAATGCCTTTTCTTACCACCTGGCGGTGGATGCCCCCGCCGAGGGAGAAACGAATACGGTATTTGTGGCATGTGATATTGACGGGACCAGCTGGGCGGACCGCATCACCATCGATTATGCGGACCATTTCCCGGAACTGGCCATGAAAAAGACTGAGAATATCTACCGGTACGAGTTTTCCCTGAAGGTGTATGACGACACCTATGACCATTCCGGTCCCGAAGCTTCCCGGGTGGCTCTCACCGGCGGAAAGGAGATGGGAATGAGCATGGCTTACTGCGACAATGACCAGCCGGACGGCGAAAGGGACAATTTCTTCGGCTCGGTGTGGGTCCCCCGCGAAGCCTACAACGACCATTGGATGAATGCAGACGGATACGGGACCGTCAGGCTGGTGAAGGAGGGAACCACCATAAACCATGCGGTGGAGCTTGCAGGCTCCATCCCCGATTTTGAGATCACCCAGGCCGAGACCGACCTGGTGATCCACGGCAACCTCCGGGAAGTGTTCTTTGACCCCGACGGGGACATGCTGCAGTATACCGTCAACTGCGACGAACCGCTGCTGACCTTCTCCACGGCGGACCATGTGCTCACGGTGAATGCCGCGCCGGGTTACAAAGGAGAAGTCCAGGTGGAGGTGGTTGCATCCGACGGAGAGTTCCAGGCATCGGATGTGTTCGGTGTTTCGGGCGATTTGACCGGTATCGGTGACAGGGAATCCGGGAACGGGCTTGTGCGGTGTTATCCCAATCCCTTCAGCAGTGTGCTGCAAATAGCGCTGGAAAGGATCCCCGGGAATTCCGGGTCCATGGTCATCGAACTGTATAACATGGGGGGACAGCGGGTGACTTCGGTGCGTCCCGGTCGTTTCGCCGGTCCGTCGCAGACCGTCCGCCTGGACCTTTCGGACCAGCCGGAGGGGGCATTCCTGGTCGTTGTGAAGGGAGACTCGTTTCACCGAGCCATCCTCGTGAACAAACAGCATTAAACCGGTTACCTGATGAGAATATTGCGGTTTTTGATCTTTTTCTGCTTTTTGCTGGGCCTTTCCGTCACGGCACGGAACCTGGATGCCGTACGGATGGAATCGGAACCCGGCGACCCTTTCCGGGTCAGGGCGGTCTATATCGACAGCGACGGAGTCAAATGGTTCGGGACCAGCAGGGGGCTTTACAGGTATGATGACCTGACGTGGGTCTATTATACAGAAGCCGATCATCTGATTGGGAACCACGTCAATGCGCTGACCTTTGAGGCATCGGAGTACGGATCCGAACTGTGGGTGGCCACCGAAAAAGGCGTATCCGTGGTTGCCTTCGATGTGGACGGGATCACCGGTTCCACCAGCTATTCCACTTCCGACGGACTGCTGGATGAAGCCATATCGGACATCGCCGTGGATTCCCGCCACCGCAAATACTTTGGTTCCGCATCGGGCATCACCTGGCTTGGGGAGGGGACGATGGATTACCTTACCTATGAAGATTATGTCCAGAGCATGGTGAACGCCCCGGTCAATGTGCTCTGCCTGTTCCATGACACCCTCTATGTGGGAGCGGACGGGGGGATCGGCAGGTTTGTGTCGGGGGTGGACGGGATTACCGGCGCTTCCAGGTGGACCAGCGAATACGGCATCACGCCGCTTTCCGGGAACATCAGGAGCATCCTGGTGGACTCACATGGCCACCAGTGGTTCGGGACCGACCGGGGAGCTGAGAAGCATGTGGGCCACCTGGCGAAGGATAACTGGTTCCTCTATACCACGGAGGAAGGACTGGTGGACAATTTCGTCATCTCCATGATGGAAGACACCGATGGAGGGATGTGGTTCGGCACCCGCGGGGGTGTCTCTCATCTGTACAATGACCAGTGGACCTCTTACACCACCGCGGACGGCCTGGTGAGCGATACCGTATACGACATGGCCCTGGACATGGACGGTTCGGTGTGGTTTGCCACCCACCGCGGGATCTGCAGGCTGAAGGATTCTGAATTCGGCGACTTTTACCTGAAAGTACCAGACAGGCAAGCCCGGGAAAGGACCGTGACAGCCTGGTATCAGCCGGGTGAAGATGCCGTTCATCTTGTCTACCGGCTGGACCGCCCGGGAAAAGCTGTTGCCCGCCTTTATTCCATGAACGGCACCCTGGTGGGACGGTGGGACCGGCTGCCGGACGGGGCGGGAGAACATCGGGTGTTGCTGCCCTGCAGGGGGGAACAGGCCAGGGTGGACCGCAGCGGCATCTATGTGCTCCTGTTTGAGAAAGGTGCAACAAGCACCTCGATGAAGATCGTGATCCTCCGTTAAAACCGATAAAAAGTTACCATCATGAAAAAGATACCCCTGTTGCTACTCTGCATGGCCATGTGCGGACTGGGCCTCCGGGCACAGCATTTACCGGCCATCGGCACCCCTCCGGATGATACCCTTTTCGCGGGTTCCGGCCAGGATTTCCTGCTGCTCCCCGATGTGGATGACGGTGAAGAAGGAGCGGACCAGGATTTCCTGTTTCAGGCGACCTCATCGGATCCAGCCATCCTCCGGGTGGATTCAACCTCCCATACCACCGGTCATCCATTTGCCGTGATCCACGTGACGGAACAGGGTGTGATGGGTTCGGTAATCGTTCAGGTGGTGGCGGAGGATCCGGACGGGACCGACACGGCATCCTTCCGGGTCACCGTGGGCCCCTACCGGAATCCCGGGATCAGATTTGAGATCCATGACATTGTCTTCTGGCAGCAATTCGTGCCCCTGAAGGCCAATCCGGCCTTCAGCATGATCGCCCAAAGCGGGGAGGCTCCCTATGACGACATCGACCTCGTTTCCCTGAAACTGAGTGTCTATTCCGACTGCCAGACTTCCCCGCCATGTACGGGGACAGATTTTTTCACAGCCCTGTTCAAGGGGTACCTGACCCCCCCGGCGACGGGGGATTATTATTTCTACATGGTGGCGGGCGACCAGTGCTGTATCGGGCTCAGCCAGGATGAGAACTTTGACCATGCTTCGGTGATCCTGCATTCCAGTGACGGGATCGGGACCTCATCCGGTAACAAGGAGTGGAAATCGGTACAGGTATCCCTGGAGGCAGGGAAAGTGTATGCCATTTACGGAACCCACTGGAACATCCACACCCTCATGGGGGGGATGCTCTGGGAAGGGCCTGGAATCTCAAAGCAGTATATCCCCGGACAGTACCTGGCCCATGTGTATGACAATGTGAAACCTTCCGCCCCGGGGAACCTGGAACTGGTCAATACGGGACTGACTGATATCCGTTACCGGTGGGAAGGGGCAACGGACGACCGCAACGTCTACGGGTACAAACTTTACCTGAACGGCCGTCTGGTCAATGATGTTCCCGTGAGGGAGACCGGGTACCAGGTAACCGGCCTGCAGACCGGAACCAGGTACGGGGCGGTGGTCACTTCCCTGGATGTGGCAGGGAATGAATCCGCGCTCAGCAACACGGTGCTGACCACCACTTATCTGGAGGACTGGATACCCCCTGCTTCGCCCGGCGGGATCCAGGCCACGGTTATTTCGGATATTTCCTTCCGGCTGGGCTGGAATGAGGCTGAGGACGGAGAAACCGAGATCAGGGGCTACAACCTGTACCTGGATGATGCGCTGTACAATACGGAGGATCTGATCTATGCGGAAGAGGTTCTGGTGGGGGGACTTGCCCCGGAAACGGGGTACACGGTAACACTGGAAGCGGTGGATGCCGGCTATAATGTATCCCCAAAAAGCGATCCCCTGGTGGTAACCACCACTGCATTCGATCCCTATGACATTTCCCTGACCGATAAAAAAGCCAGAATGAAGGTGACCATGGAGGTGGTGGGAAGGAATGACGGACTGGGAGTCAATGTGGACTATGTTTCGGGGGATTTCCTGGATGATCCGAAACAGGTGGAGCTGATCAGGGACCTGAGAGCGGCTGCGGTCCGGTGGGGCGCGTTGACTGCCAATCCTTTGAACTTCAGCGATTTTATCGGAACAGGAAAAAACATGACCTTCGGCAGGTTCATGAATTTCTGCAACCAGGTGGGTGCCTATTCCGTCATCACCTGCGGGGTGGAGAACAGCACGGACTGGATGACCGATCCGGAGACCTTTGTCCGTTTCCTGGAATATCTGGCCGGACCTGCCGATTCGGAGTACGGGTCCATCAGGGCCGCCGAGGGGTACACCGGCTCCCTGCTGGAAGGGAGCAGGGGACTTGTATTCGAATTCGGGAACGAAGTGTGGGGCGCGACGGCCCACGATGCCCAGATCGGATCGGATTATACGGTTTACGGGGAGTGGTGCCGGGAGATGACACGGCTCCTGAAATCATCGGAATATTACGACCCGGAGAAGATCTTCCTGGTGTACAGCGGTCGGAATCCGCACCCGGATGACAGCTACGGCCTGAATGAAAGGCTGATGACCGGCGATACCGGTGAAGTGGACTGGCTGGCTGTCAGCGGCTACCTGGGGGGAAACCTGAATTACTCCCCCGAAATAGATCCGGGTGAAAGTGAGCTGGATTACTACAAGAACGGATATGTGGCGGTACACCGCAACCTGGAAGGGCTGGTGGAGACCATGCGGGAAACCGTGAAAGCCAGCAAGGAGATCAAGCCCACGTATATGTACGAGGCCAACATGACCAGCAGCAATTATTACGGACGCCTGGGCCAGGCCATTGTGCAGACTGGGTATTACGCAGCGGTGACGGAGACCGGGGGAGTTATACCCACGCTCTTCCACCTGACGGGGGGACAATGGAAGATGGTGATCCCAGCGCAGGATTACAAGAAGACCCCCCTGTTCCATACCGCAGCTTATTTCAACAGGTTCTGCAAGGGGCATATTCTGAAAACCGGGCTGGAAACCAGCGCCACCATCAGGACATCCCCGGGTGCCGAGAAACCCTTCAGGCCGGTGGGATGCCATGCCTATACAGAAAACGGGCGGTATACCTTTCTTTTGTTCAGCCGTGATTTCGGGCATGATTTCACCGTCCAGCTGGATCTTCCCGGCGATTTCCAGCCGGAGGCCGCCGGTGCAGCCAAAAAATATGTGATCACCGGGCAGCACTTCAGCGCCAGGGAAGCAGTGATCGATTCCTCCGACGTCACCATATCGGACGGGATGCTGGTGGAGGTACCCCGGTACAGCATGGTTGTCATCACATTCGGGGGCGAAGACCTTCAGGCAGATCCGCTGCCTGCCGGATATTTTTTGTACACCCCGGCCACCGCGGTGAGCATTTATGCTTATAACACAGAGATCTTTGATATCAGCGGCCGTGAGAAGAAAATATTCCTGGCCAGGGTGGAACCCGACAGTGCCTTTTCCGATGCGGTGAAGTGGGAGATGGATACCTCCGGAGTCCGCGTGATATACGGATTAAAGTCCTACGGATTCGAAGTGCAGGGATCGGGGACCTGCGACGGGAACGGGACCGTGACCCTGAAAGCGATGGCCTGGGACGATCCGGCGGTGTACGACCAGGTCACCATCACCATTTCCAACCAGGGGACCAATTGCGGAACAGGACTGGAGAGCCATGAGGGAAACCGTTTTACGATCTTCCCCAATCCTGCTTCAGAATACCTGTACCTGGATCATTTACCCGGTCACACGGGATTGATCGTGATCACCGATGCAACCGGCCGGAGGTGCATCACCAGGAACTATGCGGGATCGTCCCTGGAACTTGGTCTTACCGCTCTTCCACAGGGTATATACGGTCTGTGCATCATCGGAGACGGGGGAACGGTCCACAGGAAGTTTATAAAAGAATGAACCAGACCTCTTGCCGGGCCTGCACCAGCATGGTATTGCTGTGATCAGCCGGGGATTCCTTCCTTCCTTTTCAGGAAATTCATAAATTTGGGCTGGAAGGAAGGGATGATCGGATATGAAGATGCTGCCGATATTTTGTGTGTGCCTGGCCGGGATCTTTTCTTTGACTGTCAGGGGACAGAATCCCGAGATCAGATTTCACAACATCGGGAACGAGGACGGTCTCTCCCACAGCCTGGTTTCAGCTGTGGCTGAGGACAGTCTGGGATTCCTGTGGTTCGGAACACAGGACGGCCTGAACCGTTACGATGGCTATGAGTTCAAAACCTATTTCAAGGGTTCGGGAAGCAGGTCCCCCTCCGACAGCTGGGTGCATGATTTGTTCATCGATCACCATAACCAGCTCTGGATCTGGTACCTGGGCGCAGGACTCGAACGGTTTGATCCCTACACGGAAACCTTTTTCCGGTACAGGCCCGATTCAACGGAACAAGGCAGCATTTCAAGCGATACATATCCGTCCGGACAGACCCTCGCGTACTCTGTTTTCTATGAGGATCCCGATGGAACGCTCTGGATAGGGACGGACCGGGGGCTCAACCGCTACGACCGGGAGAAGGATACCTTCCGTGCCATCCGTCATGATCCGGAAGATCCGGGCAGCCTCAGTGACGACAGGATCATCAGCATTGCGGGCGACGGGGAAGGCTATTTATGGATTGCCACATACAATGGCCTGAACCGGTATCATCCTGCCACGGGAAGGATTGACAGGCTGAATCATTTAACGGGCCCTGAAGGGATCCTCAATGACAGCATCGTCACCTGCGTGTACCCGGATAATGATGGCAGGGTATGGGTGGGGACACTGCTGGGGGGACTGCACATC
The DNA here is from genome assembly GCA_040768485.1 of Bacteroidales bacterium. Classification (GTDB taxonomy): domain Bacteria; phylum Bacteroidota; class Bacteroidia; order Bacteroidales. The sequence goes on along the minus strand of JAXGMU010000005.1, from coordinate 18,629 downwards.
ATTGAGCATGTGTTCACGGACAGCATGAAGGTTACACTGCTCAATGAGGAACCGCTGAATCCCAATTACGAACCCAGCATTTTTTCCATCATCCGGACTGTTTCCGGTGAAATGCTGGTGGCCTCCATCAGCGGTCTGTACCGGATCACCGAAAGCGGCGGCAGTTACCGTGCGGTGCTGATCGAGGAGACCAGGAACGTGAAAATATTCCACCTCCTGGAGGACATGCACGGATATGTCTGGGCAGGATCCGACTCCAATGTGAAACAGTCCCTCTTCAGACTGCATCCGGATCTTCGGACACTGGAGACATTCATTGTGAATGAGAGGAGCCCCTACTCCTTCAGGGGCAAGAAAGTACAGTTTCTCCATATCAGCAGAACCGGGATTCTGTGGATCGGTTCGGAAAAGGACGGGATCTTCAGGGTGGATTTGAATGCCAAGAAGTTCAAATCGATAGACAGTTACCCCGAACGCGGACTGTATATCAGTGATGATGAAGTCTATTCCATCTATGAAAATGACAAGAGGGAGCTTTATATCGGCACCAAGACCGAATTGAATTTGATCAATCTGAAGGATGGTTCATGGAAGGGTTTTGGCAATGCATACAATCTGAAAAAGGACCTGACCTGGGAATATTCAGACCGTTTGCCGGCCAGCCTGATCGGTGTCATCAAGGAGGCCCCTGACGGTAAACTGTGGCTGGGATCCTTCGATTACAAGGTAAGCCTCTATGACCCGGAGCGGGGACGCTTCCTCTGTTTTCACCAGAACGTAAATGACCCGGATTCATTCCTGCCCTGGTCACTCAGGTCCATCTGCGTAGCGAGGGACAACCAGGTCTATTTTGGTGCCACCGAGTATGGCCTGTGCCGACTTCGGGACGACGGACGCTCTTTTGAATATTTCCCGGTCGTGTCCCACGGCAACAGCGGCGGAACAAATGATGGCCATATCCAGTACATTTATGAGGATTCCGATTCCGTCCTCTGGCTGGGTACCCTGAATGGGGGGCTGAACAGGTTCGATGCACGTACGGGCCGGTTCAGCCATTTCGTTCATGATCCTTCAGACCCCGCATCCATCTCCAACAACCGGGTGAAATGTATCCTGGAGCCCGAGATCCATGGGGAGGATATTCTCTGGATCGGGACCAACAACGGGGGACTGAATAAATTAGACAAAAAGAACGGGACCTTCACCGCCTATAACATGAGCGACGGAATGCCCAGCAACGCAGTGCACGGGATCCTGGAGGACAGGGTGGGCAATCTCTGGCTCAGCACAAACAGGGGACTGGTCCAGTTTGATCCGGTCACGGAAAAGATAAGTATCTATACCTCGGAGGACGGACTGGTGGGCAATGAATTCAACGAAGGTGCATTTTTCAAGAACCGGGACGGGGTGATGTATTTCGGCGGGACCAACGGGATCAATTATTTCCTGCCCGAGGAGATCCAGGAGAATCCCCATTATGATGCACCTGTGGTTGTGACCAGTTTTAAACTCTCGGGAATCCACGTACTTCCGGGTGACACCCTCAACGGAAGGGTGGTACTGGACAAATCCATTCAGTATGCAGGGGAGATCCGGCTCACCCACAGGGACCGTTTCCTTTCGTTTGAATTTGCCTCGCTGGACTTCATCGCACCCAACAAGTTGAAATACCGCTATATGCTGGAAGGCTTCGAGGAGGACTGGAATGAGGTGGATGCGGGCCAGCGGATCATCAGCTACACCAATATCCCCAGCGGAACCTATACCCTGAAGATCATGGGGACCGACAGCGACGGCAACTGGTCCAGGTCCCCAACCCTGATCACCATCGAAATGATACCTCCATTCTGGCAAACTTTCTGGTTCAAGATGACGATCGTGGCTGCCATCATGCTGATCTTCCTCGGCATTCTCCAGGTGCGCACGCAATTGCTGACCAACCAGAAAAAAGCCCTTGAAAAGGAAGTGGAGGAACGTACCAGGGACCTGAAAGAGGCCAACACCCTGCTGGAACAAAAACAGGAGAAGATTGTCAGGCAGAGCGAGAAGATCGAGCGCCAGCGCGACAACCTGAGTGAGCAGAACAAAGTACTGGAGGAGCAGAAGAACGAGATCCAGCTCATGGCCGAACGGCTTCATGAGTCGGACCAGCTGAAACTCAAGTTCTTCACCAACATTTCACATGAATTCAGAACACCCCTGACCCTGATCATGGGTCCCACTGAAAAACTGATGCAGCAGAATGACTTTGGCGACACTCCAAAGATCAGGCGAGAGCTTGAGCTCATTTACAGGAACGAGCGCAGGCTGTTCAAGCTGATCAACCAGCTCCTGGAGATCCGGAGGGCGGAGACCGGGAACCTGAAGCTGGAAGTGGCCCGGGATGATCTGATCGCTTACCTGAGGGGCATTTATGAACTTTTCATGCCCTACGCGGAGAAGAAGGAAATCGATTTTCAGTTTAGGACCGGTTTGTCCGGGCTGGAGATCTATTTTGATGCGGATAAGATCGAAAAGATCTTTTACAACCTGCTCTCCAATGCCTTCAAACATACGCCGAAACGCGGACAGGTCGTGCTGGAAACGGAGACCACGGTCGACAAAGGACAGGAGATGGTCCAGATCACCGTTTCCGACACCGGTCCCGGTATTCCGGCGGAGCATATTCCCCATATTTTTGACCGGTTCCATCAGATTACGAACAGGCACCGTTCCGGGATGATCAGTTCCGGGATAGGGCTCTCACTTTCACGGGATCTGGTCGAGAGGCATTGTGGTGAGATCCGCGTTCAGAGCGACGGACAGAGCGGAACCACTTTCAAGGTGCTTATTCCCGTATCCCGTGAATGTTACAAACCCGGAGAGATTATGGAAGAAGCCGGAGGTGACTACTCCAGGGAATACATCAACTCCATGATCGAGACGTATGATTATTATATCGATGACCATCACGACAGGCCGCTGGTGGGAGAGGACATTTTCAGGATCCTGGTGGTGGAAGATAACCTTGACATGCAGAAGTACCTTTACAATGAATTGAGTGAGAGCTATCATGTACTTCTGGCACAGGATGGTGAGGAAGGACTCGAAATTTCAAGGTTAAACCTGCCTGACCTGGTCCTCAGCGACGTCATGATGCCGGGGATGGACGGACTCGAGTTTTGCCAACAGCTTAAAAATGATGAGCTTACCAGTCATATACCTGTAATATTGCTCACTGCAAAAACGGGCAAGGAGAATGAAATCACCGGATTCGAGCTGGGAGCAGATGACTATATCACCAAACCTTTCGACGCGGAAGTGCTGAAGCTCAAGATCAGGAACATCCTGGAAAGCAGGAAACAAATGGCTCAGAAGTTCTTCAGCGCGAGCAATTATATTCCCGAGAATATCAGGATCAACCAGATCGACCAGGGCTTCCTGGAAAAATTTGTGAAACTGGTGGAGGACAATATCGATGATACGGAACTCTCGGGGGACAGGATTGCCTGCGAGCTGGGCATGAGCAAGGGGAACCTTTACAAAAAGCTCAAGACCCTGACCGGAATGACGGTGAATATATTTGTCAGGTCCATCCGGCTGAAAGTAGCTGCCAGGCTCCTCAAGCAGGGGCATTACAATATTTCGGAAGTTGCCTATGCGGTGGGATTCAATAATCCCAAATATTTCTCCACCTGCTTCAGCGAAATGTTTTCCATGGCTCCCAAAGAGTATATGAAATAGGCGGTGCAATCCACCGGCAGGATTTCTGACAATCTGTTGTACCCATTCGATAAGGGAGTATACCCCGTGATCCCTTCAACAATGTAAATTTATCTTTACACAGGAAGGGGATGTCGGCATTCAGGAAGAACACTGGTCCGCAGGGGATCGAGATATTGCTTCTCGTATTGCTGGTGTTTTTGATCGGGCTGTTCCTGTTTGTTATTTTATAGCATCTGCCTCCCGCAAAATACCGTACCTATCAGGTAATATAACGAACCCATCCGACACACCGAATCCCTAGATTCGCCCTCATGATTCAAATTCACAGGGAAAGGACAAGAGCCGGTTATATCAGCAGGCTGGTGTTGCTGACGGGATACATGATGCTCTATTTCATCACGGGGCAGCCGCTGACTTCCCAGGTCCGGTCTGATTACGGTGTGGTTGAAACCCATACCAGGAGTGACAGGGTCCGCAGCGGGATTGCCATCGGGGGACTGGGGACCGGTTATGCGGAACTGAGGAAAGATGGTCAGTTTTACAACTGGACCATCATGAACAACTGGCCGCAGGGGACCGGCGAACCTTTTGTTTTAAAGAGTTACCCGGGAAACGACGAGGACCAGTCGCTTTTGTTTTTCCTTGTACGCTACCAGGTAGAGGGAGAACAGCCCGGGATCAAACTGCTTCAGCTGAACAACAGCCTTTCTGAAGGCGCCCTGAAGGGCATCGATTACTACTATCCATGGATGTCGGCTGTGGAAAGGATCGATTACAGCGCATCCTTCCCATTCTCCGGGCTTACCTTCACCGATCCGGACATGCCTTTTGACATCCACCTGGAAGTATTCTCACCTTTCATCCCCCATGATGCAAAAAATTCCTCCCTTCCGGGAGCATACTTCAATTTTACCGTGGAGGCCACCGGCGACAGGGAAGTGAAGGTTTTCCTGATCGCCACCCTGCGGAACCTGGTGGGTTACGATGTGCTGGACAAGCATTTTATAACGCATGTTTACCAGGGTAAGGATTACAAGGGATACTCCATGACATGCGAAGGCATGGACCCGGCACATTCTTCCATGGGGGAGATGGGTTTTTTCTCCCTCTCAAATCGTTCGAGCTATTACCTGGGGTGGGAACACAAACATCCCTATTATGAAAAACTGCTGGTCTCCGACCGCTTTGACGACATCAACGATACACAAAACCGGAACATGGATGTGGACGGTAGGACCGTTGCCAGGAGTTCGGGCAACAATAACCAGCGATGCTTCAGTTCCATCGGGGTGGACCATTGCCTGCAGCCCGGCCAGTCCTTCAGCCACTCCTTTGTGTTCAGCTGGTATTTCCCCAACAGTTACGGTGGTATGGAAGGGAACCACGAGGTCGGAGGAGCCGATTATGTGATCAATGTGGACCGGACCGGGATCCAGGGTCATTACTACAACAATTTTTTCAGCTCCTCTGAACAGGTGGGCATGTACCTGGTGGACCAACAGGACATATTGACTGAGAGAACCCGTCGCTTCCACCGTGATTTTTTCAACAGCAGCCTTCCGGATTACGTGCTGCACCAGGTCAATTCCCACTTCAATACTTTCATTACCAGCTCTGTATTCACTGAAAAAGGAACCCTGGCCATCCGTGAAGGAATGAGCCGGGACCAGCCATGGGGACCCTTCGGGACCATCGATGTGGCCCTGTACGGCTCCGTAAGTGCCATTGCTCTTTTCCCCGAACTGCAGAAGAATATGATGCATGCCTACCGGCGGCTCCAGAGCGGCGACGGGGAAATACACCACGGACTGCAGCCTGATGTGGAAATGGAGCACGACGGGACCTGGGGGGTATTTCACCGGATCGACCTGGTTCCCAATTATATTCAGATTGTATTGAGGGATTACTTCTGGACGGGCGACCGGGATTACCTGGAGGAAATGTGGCCATCCGTCAAAAAGGGCATTCAGTATATCCTCCGCGAGCGGGACAAAGACGGGGATATGATGCCGGACATGGAAGGGATCATGTGCAGCTATGATAATTTTCCCATGTACGGACTGGCCTCCTATCTCCAGTCACAGTGGCTGGCCGCCATGGCCTCGGTCAGCAGGGCGGCTGCGGTTGTGGGGGACCGCGAAACCGGCCGGCTTGCCGAACAAATCCTGCAGCAGGGCAGGGAACTGATGGATAATAAGCTGTGGAACGGGGAATACTACAGGCTGTCAAACGACTACCAGGGATCGAAGGGCGCGGACGAAGGAATCCTGACCGATCAGCTGATCGGCCAGTGGGTGGCCCACCAGAGCGACCTTGGGTATCTGTTTGACCGGGAAAAAGTACATTCAGCCCTCCGGGCCATCCTTGAAGCTTCCTACCGTCCGGGATTCGGATTGAGGAACTGCACCTGGCCCTCTTACCCAGGGCTTTATCCCATCCATGAGACCGATCTGTGGGTGGACCAGGCCAATACATGCTGGTCGGGGGTGGAGCTGGCCTTTGCCTCCTTGCTGATCTATGAAGGATTTGTCATGGAAGGGGAGGAGGTGATCCGGACGGTGGATGACCGGTACCGCAATTCGGGACTCTACTGGGACCACCAGGAGTTCGGGGGGCACTATTACAGGCCCATGTCCGCCTGGTCCATCCTTCACGCCTACCTGGGACTGGGAATCTCAGAAGGTCAATACAGCTTCAGCCCGAAGCTTTCTCAGCCGGAATATACCCTCTTTTTCTCCCACGGGAACGGGACCGCCCATTATATGAAAAACGGGGACCGAATCTCCATCCAGGTGAACAGCGGCACCATGACGATCTCATCCCTGCGGATCGAAGAGCCGGCTCCGGTTCAGGAATCCGGCCGGGAAACCAGGGCCGGCTCGGTACAATTCATGCGAACAACAAAACAGATGGTCCAGATCAACGGCCGGAGTGTGGATGCCAGGGTAACATTGAAGGATGGCATGTATCACATCTCATTTCCCGGGCCGCTCTTCCTATCCGAAGGAGACATCCTGGATCTCATTATCTGAGATACTCATCCCCTGCACATTTCTGAGATTTGCACCTCCTGTGGCGGGTTTTTCCTGCAAATTGTTAATTTTAGAAATTTTAAAAGGACAATTACCCTACACAGAGACCTGGGAAAGATGAAACGGATCTTGCTTTCTGCGTTGATCATCGGATTGTGCCTGAGCGCTTTGCCGCAGAACGTGATCATCCCCCTGTGGGACTGCGAGCCGCCCAATTACAGGGAAGCCGGCCTGCAGACCCTCTATGACACCACAGATATCGTGCGGGTCAGCCATGTCCGGTACCCCGATCTGGCTGTTTTTCTGCCCTCCAGAAAAAATGCCACCGGCGAGGCCGTGGTGATCTGTCCGGGCGGTGGGTACGTGCGGCTGGCCTACGACTGGGAAGGGAGCGATGTGGCCAGATGGCTGAGCTCCCGCGGCATCGCTGCGTTCGTGCTGAAATACAGGCTGCCGGGAACGGAATCCAACCTGGTCCCCCACCTCTCCTCCCTGCTGGATGCCTCCAGGGCGGTGCGGCTGGTGAGGTACCATGCCGCACGGTGGAACGTGGATCCGGAAAAGATCGGGATCATGGGTTTCTCCGCGGGGGGACACCTGGCATCCACCCTGTCCACCCATTACGATGCGGGTGATGCGGATGCCGCCGATCCGGTGGAGCGGATGAGCTGCAGGCCCGATTTTTCCATACTCATCTACCCGGTCATTTCCATGGACCCGGAGATCACCCATGGCGGATCCAGGCGGGCGCTGCTTGGTGAAGAGCCTGAGGAGGCGCTGGCCGTGCATTATTCCAATGAGCGCCAGGTTACAGCCGGCACACCCCCGGCCATCCTGGTTCATTCGGGGGACGATCGCGCCGTGCCCGTGGAGAACAGTATCACCTACTATAAGGCGCTTCAGAAAAACGGGGTCACCGCCTCTCTGCACATTTATCCCTGCGGCGGACACGGCTACTCCCTGGCAGTGGGGAAGGGCCATCTCTCCACGTGGCCGGACAGGGTGGCCGAGTGGATCAGGTATCTGTTCGGAAACTGATCCCGGATGCTCCCTGACAACGAAAAAATAGAAACGACATAAAACAAAACAACAGATAACCGGATGAAAAATAAAACAAAAGTACCTGACAGATTCCTGAACCTCTACGCACGGCTCAGGAAAATGAAGATCCCCTACCGGATCACCTTTTTTATCATCGGCATCGCTTCCACCATCTGGTTCCTTGTCCGGGTGATCCCGAAACCGACCAGGGCCGGCTATCCCTGCATGCGGGTCGCGGCCCCGTTCATGTCCAGTTTTGTGCTCTACCTGCTGTCGCTGGCAGGTTCGGCCATGCTGTTCAAACGTTCCCGCTACTTTTTGAGGAGGACCAGGTACATCATGGCGGCGGTTGCCTTCGCCGGGGCGCTGGTGCTGTTCGCATTTTCTTCCAACCTCTTCCCGGAAAGGGCCGTGGCATCGGCAGCAAAATCGGATCCTTCCGATTTCCCCCCCAACATTCCCATGGGCGAAGAGTTGGGGATCTTCCCCGGCAGGGTGGTCTGGGAGTGGGACCGGGATGCCACCGATGAGGATTGCACCAACACCTTTAACGATCCGGTCCGCGGAGAGGACGGTTTTTTCATGCTGTCTAACAACGATTTGTCGGTGATCAAACGGATGATGGACAACATTGTGATGAAGCTCACCGGAACATACAGTCCGGGAGCAGCCTGGGACAAGCTGTTCATCGATTTCAACAAAAGAAAGGGGCTGGGAGAGGTTTCCTACCAGGAAGGCCAGACCATCTTCATCAAGATCAACCAGGGGACGGCCAGCTGGCAAACCAACTCCGATCTGACCAGGATCGAGAACCCCTGGAACCAGGGCAGCTACGGGATCGCGGAAACCACGCCTGGCATGGCCATCAGTGTGCTGGACCAGCTGATCAACGATTTCGGCGTCCCGCAGGAGAACATATACATCGGGGACCCCATGTCCCATATTTTCCAGGATGTCTACGATGAGATGGCTTACCTGTTTCCTGATGTGAAGTATGTGGACCGGCAACATTCCGATCTGGGAAGAACCCTGATCACCAAGACCACCGAAGGGGCCATCAAATGGTCAGATAAGGCTACGGTAATGACCGGGGCCGGGACCGACTACCTCTACGCCGAAATGGTGAATGCGGACTACCTGGTCAACCTGGCCGCCCTGAAGGCCCACGCCAGGGCTGGGATCACACTGACGGCGAAGAACCATTTCGGTTCCCATACCCGCGGCGATGCCGGGGCATGGCACCTTCACGACGGACTTGTCTGTTATATCGACAACGATGTGCTGAATCCGGCGCGGACCGAATACAGAGTCTACCGGGTGCTGACCGATATCATGGGGCATGAGAGACTCGGGGCGAATACGGTGCTCTTTATCGTGGAGGGATTGTGGGGCGGACCCGAGGCCACGGAAAAACCTGTGAAATGGAACTCGGCGCCTTTCAACGGGGACTGGCCCAATTCCATCCTGGCGTCCCAGGATGCCGTGGCACTGGAGTCGGTCTGCTTCGACCTGCTGAAGACCGAGTTCGATAATCCCAGTGAACCGGGGAAGGACCGCCCCTGGTACGGCGCGGTGGATGACTACCTTCACCAGGCAGCGGATTCAAGGAACTGGCCCGCCGGATTCATCTATGATCCGGAAGGGGACGGCACCCCCATGGGAAGCATGGGTGTGCACGAACACTGGAACAATGCGGCGGACAAACAATATTCCAGGAACCTGGGGTATGATTACGGGATCGAACTGATAGGTCCCAAATCACTGGTCAAAAATGCGGTGAACGCACTGGAAACGGAAGCCGTCCCGGTGATCGACGGGGATGCGTCGGATGCATGCTGGGAAGAGGCTCAGTGGTATGAGATCGACCAGACCTGGATCCCCTGGGGACTGGAAATCGACTCCACTGACTTTTTCGGACGGTTCAAGGCGAGCTGGTCAGCCTCCCAGAACCTGGTATATCTCTACGCGGAGATCACCGATGATGCCTTTGTGGATGGGTATGTGTTTCCCAACGACGGGTATTACAATTTGGATATCCTGGAGGTCTTCCTCGATGCAGATGCCTCCGGGGGCGCCCATACGCTGGATGAGAATGCCTTCGCCTATCACCTGGCGGTGAATGCGCCGGCCGAAGGAGAGATCACCACCTCCTTCCACGCATGCGACCTGAGCGGTAACTGGACCATCACGGATTACGCAAGCCACTTCCCCGAACTCGCCATGAAAAAAACAGGGAACAAATACTGTTACGAATTCTCTATGGCGGTCTACGGCGACACCTATGATCCCTCAGATCCCGAGGCCTCGAGGGTTTCTCTCACCGGAGACAAGGAGATCGGGCTGAGCCTGGCTTACTGCGACAACGATGCGCCGGACGGGACCAGGGACAATTTCTTCGGATCGGTCTGGGTCCCCCAGGAGGAGTACAACAGCCACTGGGAAAATGCAGACGGGTTCGGCAGGATACGGCTGACCAGTTCCGGTTCAACCGTGAACCATGCAGTGGAAGTCAGCGGATCCATTGCAGATTATGAAATCACGGAGCTGAATACCGACCTGGTCGTCCATGACAACCTGGAGGATGTGTTCAGCGATCCGGACGGGGACGCACTCACATATGCCGTGGAATGCGAAGAGGTATCCCTCACCTTCGGTGTTACTGAGAACGCACTGATCGTCAATGCTTCCGCCTCGTATACCGGAGAAGCGGATGTGACCGTTACCGCCTCTGACGGGGAATTTGATGCCAGCGTGGCATTCAAAGTGACCACCAACATCACCGGGATCCCCCGTGAAACGGAAGTGGCAGGATTCCGTGCTTATCCCAATCCTGCCAGCGATCTCCTGTACCTGGACATGAACCTGGCCTCGGGCTATACCGGCGAGGGATTGATCCAGGTATACAATATGGCAGGGACCCGGTGCCTGATCCGGCAGCAGGCCAGGCTGGCAGGAGGAGCGGGAACGATGACACTCGATCTTGCAGATCTGTCCGCGGGATCTTATCTCATCCGGCTCAGTGCCGGAGGCGGGAACCATACGCTGGTGATCCATAAACAGTGATGCGGCATGAAGGTGTTCCGGAATTTATTGATGGTGATCCTGTTATCGGGACTGGCCGTGACCACCCGCAACCAGGACAGGCGGAGCATGGAACCCTTCGGTGAGGGGCCATATGTGGTGCGGGCCGTCTTTGTGGACAGCCACGGGGTGAAGTGGCTGGGCACCAGCCGGGGTCTCCTCCGCTATGACGGGCTCACCCGGCGTTATTATACCGATGCGGATCACCTTCCCGGAAACCGGGTCAACGCGATCACCTTCGAAGAGACCGAAGGAGGGCCCGGGCTCTGGGTAGCCACGGATGGCGGCGTTTCGCTGCTGCATTACGATGAAAGCGGCGTGACCGGCTCCGTATCCTACACCACCGGGGACGGTCTGCTGGACAATGATGTGTCGGATATTGCCGTGGATTCCCGCCACGGGAAGTTCTTCGGATCGTCCGGCGGGATCACCTGGTTCCACGAAGGGATCATGGATTCGATCATTTTCCTCCGGTACTACAACAGCATGGTGAATGCTCCCGTCCGGCAGCTGGAGATGTACAATGATACGCTTTATGCGGCTCAGAGCGGGGGCATCGGCAGGTTTATCTCTGATGTGGACGGGATCACCGGGGCTTCCAGCTGGTCGGGAGGGTACGGGATCACTCCGTACTCCGAGGACATCCGGTGCGTCAAGGTGAAAGGGATTGCCATGCAGTATTTCGGGACCGATGTGGGCGTGGAAACCCACACGGGGTATTTTGCCAAGGCAAACTGGGGATTGCTCACCACCAGCGACGGACTGGTGGATGATGATGTGCTCTCCATCGCCGAAGATCCCGACGGCTCACTCTGGTTCGGTACCTGCGGGGGTGTCTCTCACCTGCGGGAGGGAATATGGACCTCCTATACCACGGCTGAAGGGCTATTGAACGACACGGTCCACGACATCGGTTTCGACCTGGATGGCTCCGTGTGGTTCGGAACTGGAAGCGGCGCATGCAGGTTATATGAAGGCACCTTCCAGGATTTCATCACTGCCCTGGAAGAGGTGCCGGCACCCGGCATTCCGTTCAGGGCATTTTACTCCCCGGTGTCAGGCTGCTTTCACCTGGAGTACCGCCTGGAAAGGCCATCCCCCGTACTGGCAAGGCTCTATCACATGAACGGGATCCTGGCGGCACAATGGCACGAGCTTCCTGCCTCCGCCGGGGAGCACCGTGCGGAGCTGTCCCCTTCGGGACACCTGTCCGGCTCGCTGCCTGCGGGGATCTATGTGATGCAGCTGATCACCGGCGCCGGTTCCGGGACGCAGAAGTTGTTTATTCAGAAGTAAGTGGAGGTTCGCGATGGAACCTCACTCATCGCAGTTGTGTAACGATTTGCGAATTTTAGATTTTTCTTTTGCCGGGTGAAAAATTTGATCTATTTTTGGCACGCATTTCACCAGCGCACGTTCTTATGATATCGTCATCAATAGATAATACGGTCTGGTAGTTCAGTTTGGTTAGAATGCCGGCCTGTCACGCCGGAGGTCGCGGGTTCGAGTCCCGTCCAGACCGCATAAATAGCCCTGTATCTCAATAAATACGGGGCTTTTTCATTTCATGGGGTCAATAAAGGGGTCAATATTTTGATGGTGGAATTCTCCCGGGAAATGCTTATCTTTGCCTTATCACCGCTGCCATAGCGGAGATATTTGACCTAAGAGGGTGACCGGGAAGCTGGTTGCCCTTTTTTCATGATTTAGGTATGAATATGCACATCCTTTGATGCGGATTTCACCTGGTCGATTATTAGCATGCTTTGATTAACATTTTATGCTATCCGATTTTCGGATATCACTTGAATCCTTCCGGGCAGATTCCGGTAGCCTTGCCGTGATCTGTTCCCAGGTGAGCCCCAGGGATATTTTTTCCTCTGCTTACTCAGCCGAATTTTCGGCCTAGTGGTTTTTCCTGGTCCGAATAACTTGATTTTCAGGGGTGCTGCACCATTACCTGGAATGAGATCGCCCGAATACGAGCCCCTGGTGAAGCCGTTTTTCGGATGCATCACAAAATAAGCCGTTTTCCCTCCTCAGTGACATACAATTCAAAGAAGTCCTGGTGCCTGGCCTCCGGATCGAATGCGGGGGAGCTTCGGAGCAACCCACGGCGCAGCAAACCATATATGGCCACATGTAATGTAACCCGGATCCGGTTCTGGGCCTTTTTGAACTGCTCATGACTCATGCCGGTGGGATTGTTTTTCCCGGGGATGATCTCAGTTTGATACCGGGAAGGGTGATATCCGGATCCTTCGTAAAGCCGCTTCTCCCGGCCGGTTCTTTTCACCTGGTACCGGTGCCGATCAGGACCGTAGATGGCCGGCCACATTTCTGATTTGAATTTATCCAGGAGATTGATCCATGCTTTTTGCCTGGTGTCGTAATACTGCAGCTTTCCTCCGCCCTGGGGGAGGTCGCCGAAGTATCTCAGCAGCTTTTTTTGAACATTTCCCAGTGACTTACTCATTTGATTTCGTGTTTAATGCAAAGTTATAATATAATGCGTAACAGCTGGGTATTGACTCGTATTCTTTTTTTCTCCATCTTTGAAATGTCAACAATTCTGAGTGCAGCTATGCACGATTTAAAAAACGGAGGCGGCCTGCCGGTGCAAGTCCGGTACTTTCCAACGCGCTTGGAATTGTTGACGGGACCGCCTCTCTTTTATTAACTTAAAGCATAGTAACCATGGAAACAACACAAGAAAAAGCAGCGTCCTCGAATCTCATTACCCAGGAGGAGTACGACGAAATCAAAGAGGCAATTTCTGAATTTGCTTTGTGGCAGCAGGATTGCTTCCCGGAACATTTAAAAAAATGTTTTCGGTACGCAGCAAGCATGATCCCTTACCACAATTCAGGCGAGCCCATTGATGACATCATGAATGACACCCTGGATGAAACACTCCTGATCGATCTTGTTGAGGTTATTGCCAAGATCCGTAAACGTCATAATACTTATGTGGACCTCCCGAAGTATGAAACTCTGACGAGAAAGCCGGAGAAAGGAGATTTGACCGACCTCTCCCCCAGTGAAGTTGAGGACATAAAGCGCTGGCGGGACATCAACCGGGTCCGGGATCTCCTGGGCGGGGTGAAGGAAATGAAGCAGCACCGGCGAAATCTGAAAGAGGCCTTTGCTGGTACTGAGGATCCGGAAGCACGGAAAACCTGGGAGGCCCTGGATGCTAAGCTGAAGTCTGATATCAGGTTCGCCGAATCGCTGACGGCGGTGGATTAAGTTATTAACCAACTATTAACAGCAAAGCAATGGAACAGAGAAAAGAAAACCAAGTTCAACTATGTCCGGATTGCAGCCGAAAGGATAATATCATTTATGGACTGATCGATCATATAAAACACCTCCGTAAGGAGCTTCAGAAATTTGAAGGTCCAAGTTCGATCAGCGGAGGATCCTACTTTAGGAATGTACAGAATATCTGGTGGCGGTGTTATTCTCGGAATTGATTTTTCAACCAAGACAGCAGAACTATGAAAAAAGAGTTAAAGACAAAAAAACTCAAGGTTAATATTACAGAACCAGAGACGGAGAGAATCACCGCAAATGTGAAGATTACAAAACATGAGCGGGAGAAAAAACTGGTTAAAGAGCTCACCCCTGAGCAACGCTCCCGGGTTGAAAAAGCCACATTAACGATAATTCTCGAAGATAAGGAGGATGAATTTGGCCGGGGAGTACTGGTCCCGGGGGAATATATTCTTACTGCGGGTCATTGTGTGGCATACAGACTTACAGGTGAAATGGTGTTGGGAGATTATTACTGGCAGAAGATCAAAACGGAGGGACGGGAATTATTGGCTTCGCCGGCGGCAGTTGAACCCTTAAGCGATATTGCAGCACTAAGCGAACCCGATGGCCAGGATGAAAACGGAATTGATTTCATGTGCTGGTATGAAGAGATGGACCCGGTTCCTGTATGTTTTGATCGCTATGATAGCGATACCAAATTTGTGGTGTTCATCTACAACCACAAAGGAGAGTGGATAAAAGGCATGGCTCAAGTATTCGAATCGGGAAGCAAATTTCTCTGGGTTGAATTTGAGCAGCCTATTGAGGGTGGAACATCGGGGAGTCCTGTTGTGAACGAAAGAGGAGAGCTTGTCGGGATTATTTCAAGCGGAACTGATCATGGAAGGGTCCCCCGTCCCTGCCGCGCCCTTCCGGTTTGGTTATGTGATAGAATCAAAGAGGCTCAGAAAATTACCTGATTTTTCCGTACCTTTATTCACGTAAAGAACACATTCTCTCCCTGACCTGGGGAAGATCTCCGGGCGACGATTTAAAACGTATCTTATTGTAAAGCATTTTGATCAATGACGCGCCGCCTCTCTTCACCGGGAGGCGGTTTTTAAACCATGACAAAGGATCTCGAACGCATAAGAGAACTCCAGGATAAATTGTTTCAGGAGTTTTGCTATCCTGACGAGGTTCACATGACAGAATCAGAATGGCAGGAGCTCGTCCAATATGAGAGGGCCCGGTGGGGAAATCCAAACATGGATGAAATTGTTATCGGGGAAATGCTGGTCACTTCACATCCGGGCTACGGGAAGCCGGACAAAAACGGATTAATCAAGATCATCTGAGGGATTCACTTTTCAATATTTACAAATGGGTTAGGATCCTGATTGCCCCCAATTTTGACCCCCACTTTTTAAGATTCCTTTGTTTGCAAGGGATCCAGGGGTAGAAATGCAATCCTATCAAGATTCGAATCTGGGATTTTGTGAAGATATTCTTTGCTCAATATCAAAAAAATCCGAAATTTCCGCTGACAACTTCTTCCCATGAAAAGCAGGCTGGATAATGTACTCACCTGACGAATTAGATATGGTCCTTTCTTTCTTGCCATCAAATGGTGATACTCTGGCTGGCGGAAGAATATCAGATCCAAAACTGAGACCAATCTTAAAATATTTGGAGGCAAAAGGTTTGGTTGAATTAGAGGAAGCAGAGGGGGGGGCAGGTTTTAATGGGATGGCTAACCAATAATGGAATAACTTATGTAAATGAAGGGGGATTTCGCGCGATTGAGAAAAAACATAAAGAAATCGGCCATCAGAAAACCAAAGATAGGAGATTTAAAGTCTGGACCTCAATATTATTTTTAATAATAGGAGCCCTGTTAACTCTAATTGTTGAATATATAATTACTCTGTTTCGCTGACTTTCAAAGGATCTGTAACCTCTCTGAAATTGTCTGAATCGCCAACAAGCGGGTACTTGATGGAAATATCAAACTTACGATTAGATGATCTGCCATGCTCACGCAAGAATTCGACATGAACACGCGCATGCTTCGGTGCATCCTGGGCTGCTTTAATAAAATCAATCCAGGCTTTTGACACTCTCTGGTAATACTCTTCGAATTCTTTTCCTAGAAATACAATTTGTTCTTTCATTCTTGTAATGTTAAATAGATTAAATAATCACGCTACCCCTTGCAGGACGGGCCTTACAGAGAGAAATACCTTTGTGAATTTCCGGATCCGGAGATCCTTATTTCTGAGCTCCTCATTCCGTTCATGTATGACGGCTTTTAATAACCTGAGAGCCAGCCTGGTCACCTGGTCGTTATTATGCATACATGCTGAATACGTTACCAGCTCCTTTACCTCGTTAAATTTGTTGCATACGGTAGTGTAATCTTCCCGTCCTGGCCATGCACTGAGGGGATTATCAGCAAATACCTTCCAGGTGAAAAGCTCCTTATCCCGGTCCGACAGGTTGAGATCCTCCAGTACCTCCCGCAATTTCCTCCACCGCTCCAGCTGAAACTCCATCGGATCTTTTTCGCTCTCCTGATCAGGATCCTCATATTCCGCCTCTTCAAGGTATTGTTCCGGATCCTCCTCCTCGGGATCCCGGAAACCAAAGTTTGAGGGACTGAAGGATATGTTTTCATCCAGAGGTGGCATTTTATTTTTGAAGCGCCAGGGAGATGTCGGACTGTGGGCATTGAGCTGGAGCATCCGGAGCACGTAAAAATCCAGTTCCGTGTAAACCTGGTCTGCATGTGAGTATGACCTTTTCCTCCGGGAGAGAAGCCTATCGATCTCCCGTGGATCCTTTTCGAGCAGACTCAGGATGACTGTATGGAGGATATCCTCTGAATCTTCCGGGATCCCGGCCCTGTTTGCCTGGTACCGGATATAGTCCATCCATCGATCGTACCGCTGGCCGATGTATTCGGATAATCGTGGTGTGCTCATTCTGGATCTCGTTCGGGTAAAAAAAGAATTGCCCCGAAAAGCGGGCGAATTTTCTCAAATTCGGCTGCGGAATAGTATTGCCGAATCGGGACTCCGCGATCGGTTAGATCGCCTTCTCTGTGAACGAGGTATCCTCCATCCCGGCACATGAAGACCAAGGGTGAAAAGCTCTCGGTTATCACCTGAGATCTGGTTTTCTTTCCGGCAGCAAGATCTTTTATGGCTTGCCGCTTCATCTCTGTAGGGTCCATCCTATGCCTGTTCATCCGACACAACTTTATGGCCAAAGATCATCCGGCCGTCAGCTGACAATTTTTCAAATTCCTCCGGGGTGATTGATTCAGCCTTCCCGTTGCGGGAAACCAGGTATTCTCCAGTTTCATCATTTTGATACGAAACTCCGACAATTCGCGGTGGTTTGCCCTGCTTTGCTTCCATGATGGACAGAATGCATTGGCGCTTATAAAATTGCTTTAATTCTTTATCAGTCATTGTTTTGCATTGAAATTATTTTTTCATAAAGCAGGTCAACTACCTCGCCGGGAGCTTGTTCGAGGATTTTCTCCATACTGATATCGATGGATTGTTTACTCGGCATATCCAGACCGAGCAGTTCCGACCTTCGGTGGATGCACTTCAGGATCCCGTCCAGGAAATGGTAATCACCGACCAGTTTTTTTCTCTCAATGGAGGTTTCTCTTGTGATCTTTCCGTCTCCTGAGGCCATTTCACGCTCCTTTTTGACCTTTTGCACCTGGATGGATCTGTTCCACCCCTCATAATACCTTCTCTCAAGCTCGTCGATCTTTGCCAGCTCCCTGGCTTTGATTCGGTCGATGTTGATCATAGAGGATTGCTGCCACTGCTGGGAGAGATATTTCAGGTCCCGTGAGATCTGGGACTGGGAGACCTTTACTTCATCAGCAATTTTATACTGTGGCCAGCCTTCCAGGTAGAGTTTAGAAACCTGCTGCCGGCGCTCATTGACAATATGTTTATTATGTACTGGCATTGCAGATACTATGTTGCAATTATTTTACCCACCAGGTTTTCCGTTACGTGTCCACCATGGCATCGGTTCCTGCTTCGGTTTCTCCAAATTTAGCTTCGGTGGCCGGCAGCGCTGCTTTAATTTGTCCATCAAAGCGTTTGGGTGAACGCTGGTGATCCGCAATAGATCACCATGCCATGACTTATATCGTTCACTCATAATTCGGACGCCTCTTTGGGAAATTTTTCGTCCAGGTATGCATCCATGACCTTGTCGGATGTTCCCTCTCCCTTACCTTTGAGCCACTCGGAGGGCAATTGCTCCAGGGGGGACTTCAGATAATTTTCCATCTGCTCCTGGTTCATATCACATTTGATCAGGTCCAGGACCAGTTCGCGGCGGACCAATGCTTTCAAATCTTCATCCATTGTATTGAATTTTAGAGGTTTAACCAAATATTACAGGATTCACTTCGATTTTGTTCTCCCTGTTGAGCAATAAGCAAACATCCGGTCGTGGATGAAGTTTGAAATTTTC